>CAZOLW010000003.1:0-222932 GCA_964580775.1 uncultured Chitinophagaceae bacterium
TGAACAGAAAGGCTCAACGATCCAAACTATAATGAACAATGGTTGCAGGAAGGCGATGTGGTGGAATTGGAAATTGATGGATTAGGAAAATTGAGTAATACGATTGTAAGAGAAGACGATGACTTTTCTATTCTTGCAAGAAAGAAAAATGTATAATTACTAAGAGCATTTTATGATAGTTGATTTAAAAGATTTACCCGTCATGCAAAAACAACAATGGCTACAGCATGCTATTGCACCAAGACCTGTTGCTTTTGCATCAACCATTGACAAAGAAGGAAACGTGAACCTAAGTCCGTTCAGTTTTTTTAACCTGTTTTCATCCAATCCACCCGTCGTTGTGTTTTCACCTGCACGCCGTGTAAGAGACAATACAACAAAAGATACGCTTGATAATGTGCTGCAATGGCCGGAAGTTGTCATCAACATTGTTGATTATGATATGGTGCAGCAGGTAAGTTTAAGCAGCTGTGAATTTCCAAAAGGAACGAATGAATTTATCAAAGCAGGATTTACAGAAGAAGCTGCTACATTGGTAAAACCTCCCATGGTAAAAGAAAGTAAAGTGAAGATGGAATGTAAAGTGCTTGAAGTAAAACCACTGGGAACAGAAGGCGGTGCAGGTAATCTTGTTATCTGTGAAGTGTTGCGCATGCATGTTGATGAAAGCATACTGAACGAAGAAAAAACAATGATCGATCAGCGCAAACTGCATCATATTGCAAGGCTTGGTGGTGATTGGTATTGCAAAGTGGATGAAACGAATTTATTTGCTGTAGCTAAACCAAATGTACAAATGGGCATTGGTATTGACGCCTTGCCCGAAACGATCCGCAACAGTAAAGTATTAACGGGGAATAATCTCGGTCAGTTAGCCAATGTGCACGACTATCCGGTAGTAGATGCAGCATTTTACGACGAGCGGCTAAAGAATATCATTCAGTACTTCTCAATTAACCCCGATGAAATGGATGTAGAATTACATCGCTATGCGAAAGAACTTTTGGATGCAGGTCAAGTAAATGAAGCCTGGCAGATTTTGCTTGCAGATGCTTAGTGTTAAAAATGAAGCAGTTTAATTCCAGATGACATCAATTGAATTGCCCTCCTGCAGGTAAGATTTATTTTGCAGGAAATGCTGATGCCGGTATTGCTGTAAAGGAGTTTCCTGGTTTTCGGTATCAACTCTTCTTGAAACGGAACCGATTTGCGAATTCTGCAAAGAATTCTTTTGTTACTGCAAAATTCAATTTCCATTAATTCTCTATTGATATTAGTTTAGCAGTAAGCAATCCGGTAATTGTTATTGTAAGCTGCAGGGTTGCCGTTTTTCATCTTTTAAATTTAAACGAATGAAAACGTTACTGATCACAGGATTCTTTACCGTAATTGCGGTAAGCTGTTTTGCAACCATCAAAATCAGCAATGCACAAAATGATTCAATACCCATGGTAAAAGTCATCACCATAGATCGGCAAATCATCATCGGGCAATTGCAGTATGCTACTGAGGACTCCATTTACATTCTTCCAGGTACCATGAAAGATGCAAAAAGAGGTCTTTTTTATAAACAGCTTGTTTTGTCTTATAAAGACGTTATTTCAATACGCAAAAAGTCTCATACCTGGATATTATTAATGGGGATTGGTCTTGTTGGATTGTTTGGACTTTATCTTATTATTACCGGTGCTATTCCGGTTTTTGACAACGGTCTTGGCGAAGCTAATTTCCTGATCTGGTTCTCCCCGGTTTTTGTAGGGGGCTCCGTCTGGCAAATGCTGAAACGAAAACGTTTTGTAATCAATGGCAGCAAAAGCAGGTATGAGAAATTCCGCTTACAGCTGAAAAAGTAATAGGGCTGTTGTTGATAAAATCAGTTTTTTCTTGATTAAACTTTTTCGGAAAACCAAAATCAGCTAAGGAGCAACCTGATCTTTATAACTTTAATCAATGTTTGGCAACAGATGGAGAAACCTGCCAGCGAGAGCTTTGGTGGTCTTAGTGGAAGTTGGTTATGTTATTAATCCGTTCTGTGAGGGTATAGATCAAACCATTCAATGTACCAGGAAAAACCTGATATGAAATAATTGTAAGGTAATGAGGATGATTTCAGCGATATAACAACTGCATATGAAAAACGAAACATACACGTTGATTACAGGAGCAAGTTCCGGTTTTGGCAAATCGCTTGCACTGGAATGTGCTTCACGGAAAATGAATTTAATTCTTGTTGCATTGCCCGGTCCGGAGTTAGGAGAACTTGCTGATCATATTAAACTGAAATATGCTGTTAGAGTTGTCTCTGTTGAAAAAGATCTTTCAACAGAGGGAGGATGTTATTCGTTGTACGATGAAATAAGCAAACAGAATCTGCAGGTAAATATTCTCATCAACAATGCAGGGATCGGCAGCACATTTTATTTTTATGAAGGCGGAATTGATTTTTTTGAAAAACAGGTTAAGCTGAATGTTCTGGGTACAACTTTGTTAACCCGCCTGTTTCTCCCGCTATTGCAGGCACATCATCAATCGTATATTTTGAATGTCAGCAGTTTGTCCTGCTTTTTTCATCTTCCAAGAAAATCTGTTTACGGCAGTACCAAAACATACATTTACTATTTATCAAGAACATTGCACAAAGAATTAAATCCGTTGGGTGTTTCGGTAAGTGTTATTTGCCCGGGCGGAATGAATACAAATGCAGTTGTAACCCAGGTAAACCAAAGCGGAACATGGTTTGTCCGTAACTCAGCCATGGAGCCCGATGTGGTTGCTGCCATTGCCATCAGCGGAATGCTGAATAAAAAAGAAGTAATTATTCCCGGTAAGCTCAATAAGTTTTTTAGAATGCTTGATTATGTGGTTCCATCCACTGTAAAAAATATGCTTCAGCAATACCAGATGAAAAAACTGAAACGAAGTGATGTTTAAATAAAAAAATAATGCTTCATGCACAGACCTCCCGACCTGTGCATGATTGTTACTTTATTTACACTCACCCAAAGCACAAAAGAAATAGAACTTTATTGCTATTGTAAAAATCAACAATCTGATATTTTAAACTTTAGTAACTATTTGGCAGCAGGTCGGAATAACTTCCACTGAGATTATTTACTTCCACCGGGATCTGTTTAATTTCTGCTGTTAAACTCTTCACTCTTAATGTAATCTTATTGGCAGGAATTATAACTTTATCAAATGCTTCACCCCGATGGTTCATGGATCAGTTTTTTCCTGGTAATTGCTCTCCGGTATTTTGTGATTGCCGGGCTGGTCTTTCTTGTATGGTATATACTGTTGAGAAAACGAATTTCTTTTTCTAAAATTCAGCTGTGCTTTCCTGAAGGAAAAGATTATCAGCGTGAAATCCTGTTCTCCCTTTCTACTATGTTTATTTTTGCGTTTGTACCCTGGTTCTTTTTAGGACATGAATCTATCAGGAAACATACCACCTGGTACAGGGATATTGATCAGCATGGGCGGTTTTATTTCTGGGCGGCTTTCCCGTTAATGCTGCTGATTCACGATACTTATTTTTACTGGATTCACCGGCTCATGCATCATCCAAAACTGTTCAGGGTTATTCATTTGGTTCATCATAAAAGTACCAACCCATCTCCATGGGCGGCTTTTGCGTTTCATCCACTGGAAGCATTGGCAGAGATTGGTATTTTGGTTGTTTTTATTTACACCATACCCATTACCAAATTTCATCTCTTCTTTTTCTTTTTGTTTTTGATGCTGTACAATGCATACGGTCATTTAGGCTGGGAATTATTTCCAAAGAATTTTCATCGCACATGGATTGGCAGGTGGGTCAATACCTCAGTCAACCACAACCAGCATCATCAATTCTTCAAAGGCAATTATGGATTGTATTTTTTGTTCTGGGACAGGTTGCTGGGAACTGTGAGAAGTGATTATGAGGAACAGTATGATGAAGTGAAACGCAGAACCAAGAGTTTAGCTAAGAGACCAAAGGAGGGAAAGGAGATGAAAGAGATGGCGTAAAGAGTTGAATCGGGGTTTTTCAATAATAGTGTGATAGAAAAGAAAAAAGGAGAAGAAGCGATAACACGCTCTCTTCTCCTTTTTTCTTTTCACTTCTTTGAACTCTTAGCTTAATTCCAGACAGCACCAAATACTTTCTTAAGTATTTCTGTGCCTCGCTTGATCGGGTTTTCCCTGATCTCTAATTCTTCTTTTGCGATCTGGTCAAACAAAGCATCAACTGTTTTACCTACTACATAAGAAGTCAGATCAGGATTGATCTTATTCCTTGTTGTCGGGAAACTGTTATAACTGTTAATTAAATCACCATAATATTTTGTTGCATCTACTTTATCTAAAGAACTTTTCACAACCGGTGAAAATGCTTCAATCAAAGCAGCTGTTGTTTTTTCCTTGAAATAATTGGTGGCACCATCTTTTGGTCCACGGATGATATTGATGGCATCTCTAATACTCATCTGCTTAATGGCATTCACAAAAATCGGCGTTGCATAACCTACTGCATCTTCAGCACCACGGTTAATCTGCAGAATAGCTTTGTCAACTGTTTTGCCTAAACCAATACGCCGCATGGTAGCTTCTACTTTCTGTGCATCGGGCGGAAGTAATACTTTGTACAGCTGATTGCCGAAAAAGCCATCAGATTTATTCAGGTTCAACACGGCACGGGATAAACCCTGAGCCAAAGCTTCTTTAATTCCCTGCCCGGCCTCAGCTTCTGTGGGGGTTACGGAGCCTGTATTTGTAGTTGATGGTAACTGACTTAGTACTTCACATGAAGTGAAAAACAGGGGAACGGTTAATAAAATGAGGAAACGTTTCAACATAATTGGGGTTTTAAATGATTAAACGGATTTTCAGCCTGAAAGGTTGCATACATCATGCCGAAGATACTGCCTTTGTTCATCTGCTTCAGTTACGGTAATTTTGCGACCTGTTAAATTGAAGCAAAAAGATCAGATGACGGTCCAGCTTCAGCCAATCACCGATTTTAATATGAGTACAAATTTGTCCGAACAGGAAATTATCCGCAGAGAAAAGTTAGCCGAGCTGAACAAATTAGGTATTGACGCCTATCCTGCTCCGCTCTATCCCGTTTCACATTATTCAACAGCCATCAAGGCAGGATATAACGAAGAAACCAAAGAGCACTACCAGGATGTATGTGTTGCCGGCCGCATTATGATGATCCGTGATATGGGGAAAGCCTGCTTTGCCGTATTGCAGGACAGTCATGGCCGCCTGCAGATTTATGTGAAAAGAGACGAGATCTGTCCCGGTGAGGATAAGACATTGTATGATGTTGTATTTAAGAAGTTGTTAGATATTGGCGATATCATTGGTGTAAAAGGATATGTATTCATTACCAAAACAGGTGAAACAAGTTTGCATGTGAAAGAGCTCACAGTGCTTACTAAATCATTGAAGCCATTACCGGTGGTGAAGGAAGCAGAAGGACAAACCTTTGATGCAGTTACTGATCCTGAATTTAAATACCGTCAGCGTTATGCTGATCTGATCATTAATCCGCAGGTAAAAGAAACTTTTGTGAAGCGTACGGTGATGATCAATACCATCCGTGAATATTTGAATGAACATGGAGCATTGGAAGTGGATACACCTGTACTGCAAAACATCCCCGGTGGTGCAACGGCCCGTCCGTTTTCTACACATCACAATGCACTGGATGTGCCGATGTACTTACGTATTGCCAATGAATTATATTTAAAACGTTTGATTGTTGGTGGTTTTGACTGGGTATATGAATTCAGCCGCAACTTCCGTAACGAAGGAATGGACAGAACACATAATCCTGAGTTTACCATTTTGGAATGGTACACTGCTTACAAGGATTATTACTGGATGATGAATGTAACAGAGAATTTACTTGAGCGTATTGCCATTGCATTACATGGTGATACAGAAGTACAGGTAGGTGATAAGATCATCAGTTTTAGAGCTCCATTCAAACGTCTTTCTATTTTTGATGCCATCAAAGAAAATACAGGGATTGATGTAAGTGCCATGGATGAAGATCAGTTAAGAGAAGTTTGTAAACAGCAGAAAATTTCTGTTGACGGAACCATGGGCAAAGGAAAATTGATTGATGAACTGTTCAGCGAAACAAGCGAAGCAAAATGTATTCAGCCAACATTTATTATTGATTACCCGGTTGAAATGAGTCCGCTTACCAAGAAGCACCGTAGTAAACCAGGATTAGTGGAGCGTTTTGAATTGATGATCAATGGTAAAGAAGTGGCAAATGCATACAGTGAATTGAATGATCCCATTGAACAGCGTGACCGTTTTGAAGACCAGGTGAAACTGAAAGAAAGAGGTGATGATGAAGCCATGTTTATTGATTATGATTTCTTACGTGCACTGGAATATGGTATGCCGCCAACATCAGGCATCGGTATCGGTATTGATCGTTTGTGTATGCTGATGACGAATCAGCCAAGTATACAGGATGTGCTGCTGTTCCCGATGATGAGGCCGGAAAAAACAGATGACTGATCAGAATAAAGAGTACTATTCAGAATAATACGAGCCGCAGTTCATTGAACTGCGGTTTTTTTTATTCCGTTCATACAAATCATTGCCCTGTATTTGGTAAAAAAATTATCTTCATCCCCATTAAAATCAGAAACATGAGAAAAGCAGGATTACTTGTTTTATTTGTTATTGCTTCCGTTACTCTTTCTGCACAAACAAAAGAGCTTACAATGGAACAGATGCTCAAAGGAGCTCCGCAGAAAATAACCAAACCTTTGCCGCAGTTTGTAAAATGGGTGGATGATAACAGTTTTGTACTGAAGCGTGATGGTAAGAGCATGCTGGTTGATTGCAAAACAGGAAAGGAAACAGAATACACAGCACCGGTTGCAACCATTATGGTTGTAAAAACCGAAGTGATTGTTAAAGACAATGATCTGTACCTGAAAGAAGGAAACGGGGAAATAAGACTCACCAATAACAAAGATGTTGAGAAGAATCCTGTTCTTTCACCCGATAACAGTTATGTTGCTTTTACCCGAAACAACAATCTGTTCACCATTCGTCTCAGCGATAAAAAGGAATTTCAGTTAACAACCGACGGAACAGATGTAATCCTGAATGGTTATGCAAGCTGGGTATATTTTGAAGAAATTCTCGGTCGCCCGACACGTTACAAATCTTTCTGGTGGAGCCCCGACAGTAAACATATTGCTTACATGCGCATGGATGAAAGCAAAGTGCCGATGTTCCCGATTTATAATGAAGATGGTCAGCATGGATTTATTGAGCAAACACGTTATCCCAAAGCAGGCGATAAAAACCCTGAGGTAAAAGTGGGTGTTGTGAATCCTGATGGCGGCGCAACTGTTTGGGCCGATTTCAATGAAAAAGATGATCAGTATTTCGGAATGCCCTACTGGAAACCCGATGGAAGTGCTTTGTGGATTCAATGGATGCCACGCACACAGGATAACCTGAAAGTATATGAAATGAATTTAGCCAATGGCAGCAAAAAAGAAATCTATGATGAAAAACAAAAAACATGGATCGATCTTGATGACCAGGGCGGACGTATTACTTTTTTAAAGAACGGAAAGAATTTTATACTGGAAAGCGATGCTACCGGATGGAATCATTTATATCTGCATGATATGACCGGTGCACGCATCAACGCCATCAGCAGCGGAAACTATACAGTAACAGGAGTGAATTATATTGATGAAAAAAATCAAACAGTTTATTTCACCTGCCGTAAAGACAACAGTGCACGTTATGATCTGTATAAAGTTAAATTCAACGGAACCGCTTTGCAGCGTTTAACTTTTGGTGAGTTTACCAACCGTGGTATTCAGTTATCACCCAATGCATCTTATTTCATCACTTCTTATTCCAATGTGTCAACACCTGATGCAATGGCATTGGTGAATAATAAAGGGAAAGTCATTAAAGAACTGGGTAATGCAATTGGCGAAGACTATGCAACAACAACCATTGCCAAAACAGAATTGCTGCGTGTAAAAAGTGAAGATGGAAAATATGATCTGCCGTTACGGATTGTATGGCCGGCCAATTTTGATAAAAACAAAAAGTATCCTGTCATGATCAGCATCTACGGAGGTCCCAATGCAGGAACAGTGTATGATGGCTGGCAATTGAATATGCAGCAGCAGTGGTTTGCCAAAGAAGGATTGATACAGGTGGCAATGGATCACCGTGCAAGCGGTCATTTTGGTAAAGAAGGGGTAAGTAATATGCACCGCAATCTTGGTTACTGGGAAATGAAAGACTGGATCACTATTGTAAAATGGCTGATTGATAATGCAGGAGTTGATAAAGAAAAAGTTGCCATCAGTGGTTTCAGTTACGGCGGTTACATGACCTGCTATGCATTAACTTATGGTGCCGAATATTTCAAATATGGTTTGGCTGGCGGAAGTGTTACCGACTGGAGTTTGTACGACAGTCATTACACCGAACGTTTTATGGATACACCTGCAGAAAACCCTGAAGGCTATAAAACATCTTCTGTATTAACCTATGTTGATCGGTACAAAGGTTTGCTGCGTATCTATCATGGAACAATGGATGATAATGTGCATATGCAGAACAGTATGCAGCTGGTTAAAAAACTGGAAGAAAAGAAAAAGCATTTTGAGTTTATGCTTTATCCCGGTGGCCGTCATGGATGGCCGGGCAACCAGCAGCTCCACAGCACGAATGAAAACAATATGTTTATTTATAAAAACTTATTGGGAAAAGAAATACCGAAAGAAGTGTTGAGATAAAAAGAAAACCGGGATGTGAGTCCCGGTTTTTTATTTTTTAAGCAAAGCTTTGAAGTCTTCTATAAATTTAGTTAGACAAGTTTGGTCAGTTTGAAACGAAAATTTCATAAAGTGATCTTCATGTGAGCCGCCAACTTGCCCATTTATTAATAAGTGCCCGTTAGTTTCGATATGAAATGATACAAAACTATCAGAATCGTAGTCAGTTATTTTTGTGAAACCAATTAATGTAACATGTGTTTTTGACAGTTGACTACAAAACAGTTCTATTTCATCACGTTGTATGCAAAAATGAGATGTGCCGCCAAAGGATGCAGATTTTACACTTAGATCAAAAGTGTAATAACCAGAAACTAAATACCTTGCTTTAAATAGAAGCTTTTCTGTTTCCGAATTAGTTTGAAGTTCAATAGTATTTTCAATTTCAATCATAGTGCACTTTAATCATTTCTTCTTCAGCTGCAACTCTTCCCAAGGCGTTCTTCCATCTTTCTCCCTTGTAAAGATTATTTGTTGTTTAATAATCCTGAATCAGCACATCGGTAGGAATACTTAGTGTCTCATGCAATTTGCGGATCATCTCCAAAGAGAGTTTTCGTTTGCGGTTCAATATTTCACTGGCCCTGCTTTTTAAGCCAACCACTTTTACAAGATCGGCCTGGGAATAACCCATCTGCTCCATCCTGAATTTAATTGCTTCAACGGGATCAGGATATCCTATCGGAATAAGTTCTTTTTCGTAACTGTCAATCAAAAGCGCAAGCAACTCCAGTTCATCTCCTTCAGGCGAGCCGGGTTTTGCATCAAAAATAATTTCAAGGCGGTCAAGTGCTTGCTGATAATCTTTTTTTGTTTTGATGAGTTTAGTATTCATTATAATCATATTGTTGTTGCATCAATTTTATCATATTGTGCATGTGTACCAATGAACCGGATCCATGCTATTTGATATGCGTAATTGATTCGTACAATTAACCTGTAGTGATTTCCTTTTATATTAAAGACAACACGGTTGTTCTGTAAAAAACTTGCACTCGGATATTCGAGTTTAATATCCTTTGGCCCCTTCCATTTTGCGTTCTCAGCTTCCTGATACCAAGCTTTTAACTGCTGTTCACAATCGGTATGCTTTAACCAGAAATCCCGTAAAGTCTTCTTGGCAATTATTCTCAAGTTGCCTATTTTTACAAAGTTAACAAAAGTTCCCAATTTGGGAATTAATTCTTTTTCTTCTTCACCTGCAACTCTTCCCAAGGTGTAGTTCCATCTTTCTCCCTGGTAAAGATCAATTGCTTTCCTTCGCCAATCACAATTTCAGCAGTGGTGTAAATAATATTTTCATCCAATAAATGTCCTCCAATGGTTTTGCCAGTACTGTCGCTGATGCTGAGGTGCAAATGAGAACCGTTCGTACTTACTGTGCCAACCAGGCTCACTATTTCAAAATAACCGTTATCTTTTTCTCCTTCGGGTTGATTGGCAAAACGGAGATTCCATTGCGTTAAACTGCCCACACAGGTCATGATCCATCCCGCTTCAATCTTTTCTTTCTGTACAAACGCATCAATTTCTTTTTTCAGATCCTGGCCCGGCTTTAAACGAAAGGCATGAATCTTTACTTCATCGTTTTGCATGGCTGGTTTTGTTTTGCAGGAAAAGAACACAAAAGGCAACAGCACTAAAAAGTATTTCAACATAGCTTTATAAAGATTAGCCGGAAAGGCGGTAAGACGGAAATTGTTTTTCTTTTCGCCCTTCCCGTCTTTCCGGCAATAGATTTCATTTAAAAAAGAGACTCATTGTATTCAACTCTTTTATCTCTTTCCCTCTTTTGAACTCTTAGTCCACAAATAAATCCCGGAACAACTGTGCACCCGGCACCACACTGTATTTACTCAAATCAGTAATGCCTTCAGCAGCAAACAAATCTTCATCAACAAATAAATTTCCTGTGCATTCGTTGGCAGGTTTACTGAGAATGATATGTGCAGCATCAGCAAGAATATCAACGGTACGGCTCATCTTCGCTAATGCTTCGCCACCTAATAAATTGCGTACAGCAGCAGTATCAATCGTAGTACGTGGCCACAATGCATTGGCAGCAATACCATCTTTTTTAAATTCTGATGCCCAGCCAAGAGTCAGCAGACTCATATTGTATTTGCTGATTGTATAAGCAACATGTCCTGCCAGCCATTTTGATTTCAATGTAACAGGTGGCGACAGTGTAAGTATATGCGGATTGTTTCCTTTGCGTAAATAGGGAATGCAGGCCTTCGTCATTAAAAAAGTACCACGCACATTAATGTCGAACATCAGGTCGAACCGTTTAGATTCTGTCTGTTCAGTTGGAGTTAAAGAAATTGCTGATGCATTATTGATGAGGATATCAATTCCGCCAAATGTCTCAACCGTTTTTTCAACAGCTATCTGTATCTGGTCTTCAAAACGGATATCAAGTTGAATAGCCAGGCCTTTTCCACCAGCTTCTTCCATTTCATTGGCTGCAGAAAAAATAGTTCCGCCGAGTTTCGGATTTTCTTCCACGCTCTTGGCAGCCACTACCACGTTGGCACCTTCTTTTGCTAACTTCAAACCAATTGCCTTACCAATACCCCTGCTTGCTCCTGTAATAAAAACAGTTTTTCCTTTGAATGACATATGATTATTTTTATAAGAGGAAAGTTAATGAAAGCCTCCTGAACAACAGAAAAAGATTTGTACTTTGTTGGCGAAGTTTTTTTAACCAGCCTCATACCTACGATTATGCTTTGCTTGCGTCGCACACTTTTACGTTCGGTTCTTTATTCAGCAACCCATCCCCTGCAACCGGTTTCATGTGCAAAACCCTGCAACGCCTCCAGGGAGGAGATAGTCAACCTGAATTTTTATCAGCAATCATTTATTCGCTTAACAGTTTTTGCATCGTTTGTGTTTTCATCAGTTGTATTGCATGCACAGGGAGATGCACAAAAACAAATGCAGCGCCAGTTTATTACTGCAACCGACAATTCTGTTATTGAATTACCCGAAGGAACATATCAGCTCAATGTCAGTCTCTGGCTCGATGGGAAAAAGAATGTTACCATTAAAGGGAAGGGAAAAGATAAAACCATCCTCAATTTCAAAAACCAGGTGAGCGGAGCCGAAGGTATCAAGATCACCAACGGACAAAATATCATCTTACAGGATCTAACGGTACAGGATACCAAAGGCGATGCCATTAAAACACAGCATGTGGATGGCATGACGTTTACTAATGTAAAAGCTGAATGGACAGCAGGCGCCAACAGTAAAAATGGCGGCTATGGTTTATATCCCGTGCAATGCAGCAATGTTACCATCGACCGTTGCGAAGCAAGAGGAGCAAGTGATGCAGGAATTTATGTGGGTCAATCAAAATATATTGTAGTGAAGAATTGCCTGGCAACAGAAAATGTGGCAGGTATAGAAATTGAAAACTCCCTGTATGCAGATGTGTATGAAAACGAAGCAACCAATAATACCGGAGGTATTTTAATTTTTGATCTACCCGATCTTATCCAGAAGAAAGGAGGATATATACGGGTGTTTAAAAACAATGTGCATCATAACAATCATCTCAACTTTGCACCCAAAGGAAATATTGTTGCCAAAGTTCCGCAGGGAACCGGCATCATGATCCTTGCCACCAACCATGTGGATATATTTGAAAACAAAATCATCAATAATATTACCGCCAGCACCGTTATTGCAAGTTATTACATGACGGAAAATCCGATTAAAGATTCCAGCTATTATCCTTACCCCGACCAGATTTCCATTTTCAATAACAGTTATGAACGGGAACATGTAAGAGCAACCGGCAAAGGAAGATTGGGAAAGCTGTACCGTTTTAAACTGAGGTTTGGAAAAGACGTACCGCATATTCAGTACGATGGAATTATTGATCAGAAAAATCCTGCGAAAATCTGTATCCGCACTAATACCAATCAAAGTTTTGCCAATCTTGATGCAGAAAATAAATTCAAGCGTATCAGCCGTGATGTTTCCAAACACGATTGTACCTTGCCACCTGTTCCGGCAGTTGAATTAAAATTTAACAGGTAAGATGAGAGCTTTTCTATCAATATTAGTTTGCCTATCTGTAGCTTGTAATAATCAAACACCCAATGAATCCAAATCAAAAGGCGATATAAAAGATGACGCAATTTATCCAGAGAATGCTTATATATGTTTTGATTCAAGCTTTAGTGGTAAAAAGGGAATAAGATTATACCGGCTTGGAGACTCAATCAAACAGATTCAGAAACTCCTTAATTTAATTCCTGTGTATGCAAATCAAGATACATTTTATAGGGTAAAAAACCCGATTATAAAAAAGACGAAAGCAGGAATCACTACAGCGAATATTTTTGCGTACTTCAGAAATGAACGGCTTCATCGTTTTCGGATTATTTGGGAATTTAGCGGCAAATTTGTTGAGGAATCCCGCTCTGAATTTTATTCACTTGTTCAGAAGTTTACAATGGGTTGTCTATGGGAAGAGAGCCTAAACATTTATGAACCAGCAGATACCTTACGCTTGTATTATAATAATAAGGCTATGACAGAATATGTTTCAAGATTTAGTGATAGTTCCTGGCAAATACAATTTGAATGTCGTTCATTCTTGAAATAAGGCATGAGAAAATTATCAACTATACTTACAACTTGTTTACTCATTTTACTATCGTTTGCTTTCGGTAATACGAATTCAGATCCTTATTTTCAGTTTCACGAAAATTTATCGGAGTATAATTTCTTTGCAGGGAAAATGGCTGATCTGCAACCTGCAGAAGGCATTGTACCGTATGATCTCAACACACCGCTCTTTACGGATTATGCAGTCAAGGCAAGATTTATAAAACTGCCTGCCGGTAAAAAAATTGACTACAATGATTCTGCTGTATTTGATATGCCATTAGGCACTGTACTAATTAAAAACTTTTATTATTTCCACGATGTACGTAAACCTGAGTTGGGAAGACGCATCATTGAAACAAGATTATTGGCCAATATGAAGGATGGCTGGCATACCTATCAATACATCTGGAACAAAGAACAAACAGAAGCTGTATTTGAACCGATTGGTGATGTAACGACAGTTGAATATATTGATGCGAATGGGAGAACTATAAAATTAAATTATGTAGTTCCCAATCAGCCGCAATGTAAAGGATGCCATAATCGGAATGATACCATTGTGCCAATCGGTCCTGCAGCAAGACATCTCAACGGTGATTATACTTATCATGCAGGCAAACAAAATCAATTGCAATACTGGCAGCAGCATAACATGATTGATCTGCCATCAGCAAACATTCCCGCTAATGCAATTTGGAATAATGAACAGAGTGGAACACTGGAACAAAGGGCAAGAGCTTACTTAGATATTAACTGCGGACATTGTCATAATAAATCAGGTCCGGGAAATACATCGGGTTTGTTTTTAGATATTCATGAAACCAATCAAACGGTATTGGGTGTATTCAAAACTCCCGTTGCAGCAGGAAGAGGTGCTGGTAATCTTACGTATGATATTGTACCCGGTTCTCCCAATAAATCAATTCTTGTTTACCGGATGAATACAACAGATCCTGGTTTTGCCATGCCCGAAGTTGGAAGAGGAACGATACATAAAGAAGGCGTAGCGTTAATCAGTAAGTGGATTAAGACGATGAAGAATTGAGACATTGTTTTCTTTTTGTAACTTGTAAAAAAAAGCAAATGCTTACAAAAGCTGAAGTGCTGAAATCATTACAATCATTGCCGGGGAAATTTCAGGCAGAAGATGCAATTGAAAAGATTGTATTGCTTGAAAAGATCAGAATCGGAATGGAGCAGTCAAAGAATGGAAAAGTTGTTTCGAAAGACGAAGCAAAACGCAAGCTTAAAAAATGGCTGAAGTAAAATTCACAGATCAGTCCATTGAAGATCCGAATGATATTGCAGAATATATCAGCAACGATTCCGTCTTTTATGCTGAACTGCAGATTCAGAAATTAATTAACAGCACAGATATTCTTGAAAATTTTCCACTGATCGGAAGAATTGTTCCTGAACTCAATCTCAAATCAGTCAGAGAAATTATTGAAGGCAATTACAGAATAATCTACAGATTTGTAAACAGGAGTATGATTCATATACTCACTTTTCATCATTCCAGAAGAAAACTGAAACGAACTGTTATTAAAACAATGATCAAAAAGAGCAGGTAATAGATCAGGAACCTTGCCTGTGCGGATTTTCTTCAGCAGAAATTGGCCCAAACTCGCTGGAGTAAATTTTAAACATGAGCATGAAATAACTGATTAAGAGCGGCCCGAAGATGAACCCCCAGAAACCAAACAGACTTAACCCAACAATTACACCCAGCACAGTTACCAGCGGATGCACATCACCCAATTTTTTCATGAGCGTAATTCTGGCGAGGTAATCAACATTACCTGTAACCAGTAAACTGTAAATCAGCAATCCGATTCCCTGCCCGGTATGGCCCTGTGAAAAAAGAAATACAACAAGAGGCGCCCAGATAAGGGTTGTTCCAACAATTGGAAAGAAAGCGAATACACCGGTAATAAATCCCCACAGCACAAATTCATTGATGCCGAAAATCCAGTAACCGATGATGGCAAATATTCCCTGTATAAACGAGATGAGTGGAATACCAATGGCATTGGCTCTTACAACACTGATCGTTTCTTTACCAAGGATATCAATGTTTTTTTCATGAAGGGGCAGGAAGTATTCCATTGACTCTTCCATTTCTTTTCCATTCGTAAGCATAAAGAAATAAACAAACAGCAGCATGAAGAGATTGGAAACAATCATGGCGGTACTGTTTAAAAAAGCCGGGAAAAAATTGGCGACTCTTTTTTGCAGTTCAGCAACATTGCTGTCAGAAAATAATTCCTGGCCGGTCCATTCTCTTACCTGTGCAGAAACCGATTTCAATCCCTGTACCACTTCGTCTGTATGACTGAATACAGCAGTAATTTTTGGTGACAGTAATGTAATAATGTAGTAAACAGGAAATCCAACGATCACCAGGAACCCCAGCAGAAAAGCTGTTGCAGTTAAGCTTTTATTCCATTTCTTCTGACGTGTGAGATAGATATAATTTTTACGGCTGAGAATGTACAGGGTAACTGCGCCCAAAAAGCCCGGCAGAAAAATATATAATTCCTTTACCAGTAAAAAGCCAAGTGCAATTAATACGGCTAATAAAATGACCTGACGTAAACGGTTGCTGAAGGATGCCATAGGTTGAAATTACAAAAACTGAATGGTGAATGATTAAACGAAGCAATGAATTTTCTAAAGATTGTTACATCGTACTTCTTACATCAAACATCGTACAAATATCAGTCTTCCCACACTTTCAATCCTTCGCTGCAGTTAGCACAGATGTCAATATTCCTGCGGCTTGTCATGAGTTCTTTGCGGAATTGTTTATAGTTGTCGTTATCCCAAACCTGTTTAAAGGACTGCATTTTCAAATTACCGAGCTGGTGCATGGCATCTTTGTCAAAGCAACAGGGAACAACCAGTCCATCCCAGGTAATAACATTTGCATGCCATAATTTCCAGCAATGATTCTGCAGTTTGTTCTTGAGTGCGTACAACCCATCTGCATTCTTTTTATAACGGCTGTATTTGTTCAGTGTTGGAATAAGTTGATTGGGATCATTTTCATAATCATAGATCTGTGCAGTTTTAAACCAAACATCATCAACACCAATTTCTTTGGCCAGTTGTTTTACCTCTTCCAGCTGATGTTCATTCGGCTTTACCACTAAAAACTGAAAGACAACCATCGGTGTTTTACTTTTCAGTTCTTTTTTCCACTTCACAATATTTTTGGCACCTTCCATTACTTTATTTAAGTGTCCGCCAACACGGTATTGCTGGTACACATCCTGTGTAGTTCCATCAATGGAAATGATCAAACGGTCCAACCCGCTTTCAACAGTCTGCTTTGCTTTTTCATCAGTCAAATAATGAGCATTGGTTGAAGTGGCGGTATAAATTTTTTTCTTTGAGGCATAATTCACCATCGTTAAAAAATCGGGATTCAGGTAAGGCTCGCCCTGGAAATAGAAAATGAGATACAGCAGGTCTTTATGAATATCATCAATGGTCTGTTCAAAAAAACTCTTCTGCAGCATGCCTGTTGGTCTTGTAAACTCACGTAAGCCGCTTGGGCATTCAGGGCAACGAAGGTTGCAGCTGGTGGTTGGTTCAAATGAAATGGAAACCGGGTAGCCCCACTGAATGGGTTTGTTCAACAGGCGGCTTAACTGGTAACTGCTCCAAACCTTCCCGAAATTCCAGGCTCTCCGGGGGGTTAGTTTTGAAAAAAGGTTGAGTATATCGCTTCGGTGTAATTGAGCCATCGGGCATCAAAGATAAACTCCAAAGCTTCAGCAACGCAAATGAGTTTAAGGGCATCCCTTAACAAAAATTTCTTCTCACAAATAATAGCTTTTAAAAAAATAACCTTAGATTTGTTTAGTTGCATAAACAACTATATGCCAAACAACCAATTTAAAAGGGGAGAGTTATACAGCTTCATGACGGGCAAGGCCAGCACGGCTATAGCACGGCGTTTGCAGAAAAATCTCAAACACAGTGGTATTGAAATCACCGTTGAGCAATGGAGTGTATTGTATCACTTATGGAAGAACGATGGGCAAAGTCAGCAGGATTTGTGTAATGCCACATTCAGAGATAAACCGAGTATTACAAGATTGGTTGATAATCTTGAAAAATTGAAACTCGTAAAACGTGTAGCCAGTAAAAATGATCGCCGCATTAACCAGGTTTTTCTTACCGAACAGGGTAAACAATTAGAAGAAGAAACAATGACTGTGGCTAACACAACATTGAATGAAGCATTGATTGGAGTTCCCGCCGACAGAATTGATATCTGTAAAGAAGTATTGCAGGTGGTGTATGATAACCTGAAATAGAAACTCCCGATTTATACATAACAACAAACAACAATAACTTTTAAACCTCTTATTATGAGCACCGCAACGATTGCAACACTTAAAGGCGGCGAGTGGTTGATTAAAGCAAACACGCCACAGGAAACTTTTATTCCTGAAGATTTTAATGAAGAACAGCACATGGTAAAAGAAATGTGTGCAACCTTTCTTGAAACTGAAGTATTACCGGTTGTTCCCCGCCTGGATAAAATGGAAGAAAAAGATTTGATGCCTTCTTTACTGGAAAAAGCAGGAGAGTTGGGTTTGCTGGGAAGCTCAACACCTGAAGATTTGGGTGGACTGGGAAAAGATTTCGTCACTTCTACTCTTATCAGCGAAGGAGTGGGTGGAGGTTATTCTTTTTCAGTTGCAGCTGCAGCACACTCGGGCATTGGTTTGTTACCCATTTTATATTTCGGTACGCCTGAACAAAAAACAAAATACATTCCCAAACTTGCAACAGGCGAATGGAAAGGTGCTTATGGTTTAACCGAACCAAACAGCGGCAGCGATGCATTGGGTGCAAAAACAGCTGCTGTGTTGAGTGCAGATGGCAAACATTATATATTAAATGGACAGAAATGCTGGATCACCAACGGTGGTTTTGCTGATGTATATACCGTGTTCGCCAAAATTGATGGCAAAGAATTTACCGGCTTTATCATTGAGCGTGGTATGGAAGGTTTTACACAGGGACCCGAGGAACATAAGATGGGCATCAAAGGTTCATCTACTGTTCAATTGTATTTCCAGGATTGTAAAGTACCTGTTGAAAATTTGCTGGGTGAAAAAGGGAAAGGTCATATCATCGCTTTCAACATTTTAAATATCGGCCGATTAAAATTAGCTGCTGCTGCATTAGGCGGTTCTAAACGTTCTTTGAATATTGCATTGACTTATGCAATGACACGTGAACAATTCAAAACGGCCATCATCAACTTCGGAGCAATTCAGTATAAGCTTGCTGAAATGGCAACCCGAATCTGGGTTGATGAAAGCGCTTTGTACAGAACTGCCAAATGGATCGATGAAAAAGAGCATGAATTACTGGCAGCAGGAAAACCATTCAACGAAGCTTTGCTTGGTGCTGCAGAAGAATTTGCTATTGAATGTGCCATGCTGAAAGTAGATGGAAGTGAAGTGCTGGATTATGTAGTAGATGAAGGTGTGCAAATTCATGGTGGTAATGGATATAGCGATGAGTATGATATTTCAAGAGCATACAGGGACAGCCGCATCAACCGTATTTATGAAGGAACAAATGAAATCAACCGTTTGTTAACTGTTGATATGGTATTGAAGCGTGCAATGAAAGGACGTTTGGATATTATGGGTCCTGCAATGGCTGTTCAGAAAGAACTGATGAGTATTCCTGATTTTGGTAATGATGATGAAACTCCATTTGCAAAAGAATTCAAAGCAGTTGCCAATTTCAAAAAAGCAATCATGATGACTGCTGGTGCTGCTGTACAGAAACTGATGATGAAGATTGAGCAGGAGCAGGAAATACTGATGAACATTGCCGATATGGCCATTAATACATTTAATGCAGAAAGTGCTTTATTACGTGCAGCAAAAATAGTTGAACAGAAAGGTGAAGCTGCCTGCCAGTTTGAGCTCGACATCATGCGCACCTATTTGTATGATGCAGCTGATCGGATCAACAAGTTTGGGAAAGATGCAATCAATGCGTTTGCAGATGGTGACGAACACAGAATGATGCTGCTTGGATTGAAACGTTTTACAAAAGTAGAACCGTTCAACAGTAAAGAAGCAAGAAGAAGAATTACAGCCAAACTTCGCAGCGACGGAAAATATCCACTTTAACATTGAAATAGCTGATTTGAAAATCCTTTGCATAATTTGCAAAGGATTTTTTATTTAAATAAATGCATGATGAAACTGATCTTTTTTTTCTCCGGTTTACTGATGATTGGTTATACAAATGCCCAGTCTGTATTCCTCAAACTGGTTAGCCCTGCTAAAACGCAGAATAGTGTTACAGCTTCACGGCAGTTTATTACAGGAACAACCTGTAAAGAATGCAGCTTAACCATTAACAATGCAGAAGTAAAAGTATGGGGCACCGGTGCATTTGCAGCAGAAGTCAATGTAAGCATTGGCGATACAGCCTTTCAAATAACCGCAGTTGATCCAAAAGGATTTAAAGTAACACAGAAACTGTTTTATAATTACCAGCTTGCCGCAAAAGAAAAAGAAGTAACAACAAGTAATGTTGAGTACTGGCGCATTGAACCGCAGGGCGATTTGCTGCTGAAAGCGGGTGACCGTTTAAAAATGACCATCAAAACTCTGCCGGGCTCTCTTGTAAAACTGGAAAATGGGTTTGAACTGATGGAAGTTCCTGTAAAAGATTCAACCGGCATCAGGGGAATTTATAAAGCTGAATATGTTGTAAAAGAAAAAGATGCTTTGTTTACAGAAACAAATGCAAAACTGAAAGCAGTTATTCAAACAAAGGATGAGCAGCTGATAGAAGCATCAACCAAAAATGTATTTGCACTGATGCCACAGCCTTTGATCCTGCAAACAAAAGGCAAGCTTCCATATTTGCTGCTGGGCCTCGGTGAAGATCGGTTAGGTGGAGCAAAAATGGGATACCTCGATTCATTGGTGAAACTCTATGCTGTAAGCAAAGTGGGGAATAAATATTGCGTGCAGCTCAGTAAGAACAGGCAGGCATATATTGAAGAAGAGTATGTTGATACATTACTGAATAGAAGTTTTTCTCCTGCATCGCTTACCGGCAGCATGCGTGTGTGGGGCGACAGTACTTTTGATTATGTATCACTGATTATGTATGATCGTTTGCCTTACCAGGCAATTCAGGAAATCAATCCATCAAAAATTATTATAGATGTATTTGGTGCAACCTCCAACAGCAACTGGTTAACACAGATGAGCTCGATAAAAGAAATCAAACATATTTACTCCACACAAATTGATGAAGATGTGTTTCGTATCACCATTGAACTAAATCATGCACAGCATTGGGGTTACAGCATCTATTATAATGGGAACAATTTGGTCATTCGGGTAAAACGTCAACCGCAGGAGCTTTCATTAAGTAAGCTTGTAATTGGAGTTGATGCAGGTCATGGCGGTACCAACAAAGGAGCATTTGGGTTAACGGGTGTAATGGAAAAGGATATGACCCTGCTTATTGCAAAAGAATTACAGCAGGCACTGGAAGCAGAAGGTGCTACTGTAATTATGACAAGAACAAAAGATACCACTTATGATAATCATGATAGGCTTAGTTTCTACAAAGAAAAAAATCCTGATCTTCTTGTGAGCATTCATTTAAACAGTGCAGCCGATCCCATCCGTATAAAAGGGGTAAGTACTTATTATAAATACATTGGTTATCGTCCGCTCACACAAACAATCCTTACACAAATGCTGGGCATGGGATTAAAGGAGTTCGGCAATGTGGGTAATTTCAATTTTATCTTAAATGGAATAACCGAATGCCCAAACGTACTGGTTGAAGCATTGTTCGTCAGCAACCCCGAAGATGAAATGAATGTACTTATCCCGGAATACAGAAAACAGTTGGCAGATAAAATTGTACTTGGGATAAAAGACTGGCTGCAGAACTGTAAAACAGCAGATTGAGGCTTTACACTTCTCCGCTTGTCACTACTTGTTTTGCCACTCATTTAGTCAATCGACTTTTATCATTTTCTTAAGAGAGGCTGAAACCCTTTTCCTGATTGAGTTTTTATTTTTTTGCAGCAGGCTGTTACAAATGTTGCATCCGTTCATCAATATGACCAAAGTGTTAACAGCCTTTTGTCATGATTCACTTGCACGGCAGTTTCTGAAAAAATAGTTTTACTGCATCATTCGGTTTTCAGTTGTTGAAAATCATGATTTATTAAACCTTAAAAATTTATTTATGAAAAAGATGTTTGTATTATTCGCTGCAGTTGTCATCGCTGCAAGCACATGGGCTTCGCCCTTTCCGGGTGAAAATGCCAAAGTAACAGCAGCATTTGAAAAAGAATTTGCCGGGGCAACAAATGTTCAATGGGCAGGAAATGCTGATGTCTCTATTGCTTCCTTTGTTTTCAATAATGAAAGAATGCGGGCATGGTTTACTTCAGAAGGAGAAATAGATGCCATTCAGCGAAATGTAAAAAGGGCACAGATGACCTATCTCTCTTCTAAAGCAATAGGTAAACTTGAAAAGGAACAGACTATTCTGAGTATTGCAGAAATTACTAAGGAAACGGATATGTATTACCTGGTTAAATCTGAGAATGATAAATTTGAAAACCTGTATAAGCTGACTCCGGAGGGGACTTTAAGCAGGATTGAAAAAAAGAGAAAAAAATAATCAGTTTGTTTTCTTATAAGCCCCGTTGAAACGGGGTTTATTGTTATTAACAGAATAGGAATGCCTGAGCGGGATATCTAAAAACAGCTCAATCGGCATGGTTTAAATATTTACTTTTGCTGCTCAATATTAAAATCGAAAGAACATGAGTAAAGGTCCGGTTTCACAGTTTGTACAGCATCATTACCGCCACTTTAATGCAGCGGCACTGGTTGACGCCGCAAAAGGATATGAAACACATTTGAATGAAGGTGGTAAAATGATGATCACACTTGGTGGCGCCATGAGTACGGCCGAGCTGGGATTAAGCCTTGCAGAAATGATCCGCCAGGATAAGGTGCAAATCATCAGTTGTACAGGTGCCAATCTGGAAGAAGATGTCATGAACCTTGTAGCACACAGTCATTACAAACGTGTACCCAACTACCGTGATCTTACTCCACAGGATGAGTGGGATTTGCTGGAAAATCATTACAACCGTGTAACTGATACCTGCATTCCTGAAGAGGAAGCCTTTCGTCGTTTACAGAAACATTTAGTAAAGCAATGGAATGAAGCAGAAGCAAAAGGCGAACGTTATTTCCCGCATGAATTTTTATATAAAACAGTATTAAGCGGTGAGCTGGAACAGTATTATGAAATTGATCCAAAGAACAGCTGGATTATTGCAGCTGCAGAAAAAAATATTCCCATTGTTGTTCCGGGCTGGGAAGACAGTACAACCGGTAACATCTTTGCCAGCTATGTTATTAAAGGCGAACTAAAAGCAAGTACCGTTAAAAGCGGTATTGAATATATGGTGTGGCTTACAGAATGGTACAGGGCAAACAGTGCCGGTAAAGGTGTTGGTTTTTTCCAGATTGGCGGTGGTATTGCAGGCGATTTTCCAATCTGTGTAGTGCCGATGATGTACCAGGATCTTGAATGGCATGATGTTCCTTTCTGGAGTTATTTCTGTCAGATCTCTGATTCAACTACTTCTTATGGTTCATACAGCGGTGCAGTGCCGAATGAAAAAATCACCTGGGGTAAATTAGATATCAATACACCCAAGTTCATTGTTGAAAGTGATGCAACAATTGTTGCGCCGCTCATCTTTGCATGGATACTTGGATGGTAATAAAAAAAAGAATCAATAAATATCAACCGTTGCATCAGCAGCGGTTTTTTATTGAACAGAAAATTTAATACGGAAATTGTTTATTATTTTAAAGCTTTATTAAACAAACTCACATTTTATGGAGACACAAAGCAACCTGCTGAATGAATTTACAGAACCATCGTTTGAATACGCAAGTGCCTGGCAACGGTTTTTGAATTATTTCATTGATTTTATTGCTTTTTATATTCTTATTGTTTTATTCGGATTTATTGCAGGAATGGTATTTGCATCCCGTAATGAAAACCCTGATATGGATAGTTTCCTTGGATTTACGACAATCATTTACGCTGCAACTTTTGTTATAATGCTTTTGTACTATACTTTGCTGGAAAGTGCAAAAGGAAAAGCATTAGGCAAGCTAATCACTAAAACAAAAGTTGTTACAGAAGATGGTCAGCCAATCACTTATAAGCAGGCATTCATGCGAACGATCATTCGTTTTGTGCCTTTGGAATTTCTCAGCGGCTTTTCCGGAACAACAATGTGGCACGACCAATGGACAAGGACAATGGTAGTGAAAGATAAATAGGCCACAGGCTGAAATTTTCGAATTCCTGTTCAATGAAAGTTGAAAGGATGATTTTCGTTAGCCGGTAATTCAGTACCGGATTCTACTTTTGCACTTTATTTTCAACATATGAATATAGACTGGCTAATCAAACTTATTACCGAAGAAAGCATCCCTCAAACAGTCATCATCTTTGGATTGGTGATAGCAATTGGGGTATGGCTTGGACGGTTAAAGTTTTTTGGAATTTCACTCGGCGTTACCTGGGTTCTCTTTATGGGTCTTGCAATTTCTTATGCAGGCATCCATGTAAATAAAGAAACAGAACATTTTCTGCGGGAGTTTGGATTGATCCTGTTTGTGTATACAATTGGCTTACAGGTTGGTCCCGGTTTTTTTGCATCGCTCAAAAAAAATGCAATTGTTACTAACGGACTTGCTGCATCTGTTGTACTTCTTGGGGTATCAATTGTTATTCTATTCTTCTATTTTTCCGGTACACCCATGCCTACTTTAACAGGTATCATGAGCGGTGCTGTTACAAATACTCCGGGAATGGGTGCTGCACAGGCCGCAGCAAAAGATCTGCAGTTACCCGGCGACACTTCATCTATGATTACACTTGCTTACGCATTAGTATATCCTTTCGGCGTGTTTGGTATTATCGGATCAATTCTTTTACTCAAACTTATCTTCAGGGTTAATCTTGATAAAGAAAGAGAACTTCACCGCAAGCTCGATGCAATTAAATCAAACCGTCCTGTTTCCGTTCATCTTAAACTCGAAAACAAGCAGCTGTTTGGTAAGCAACTTCGTGAAGTATTTGAACTGCTGAAAGATCCCATTGTGGTTTCAAGAATTTTTCAGTCGGGCGAAATCAGTACACCAACACCGCAAACAGTTTTGCATGAAGGCGATGTGCTCTTAATTGTTGCACATAAGGAACAGGTTCAAATGCTGAAACTGATTATTGGTGAAGAAAGCAAGATGGATCTCAAAGAAGCTCCTCAAAGTGAATTGATTTCCAGGATTATTACTGTTACACAAGCCGACGTAACACACAAAAGATTGGGCGATCTTTCTGCTCTTCATCAGCACGATTTTACATTAACAAGGCTCAACAGGGCCGGTGTGGAAATGGTGCCTCATGGCGATATTATTTTACAGCTGGGCGATAACCTGAAAGTGGTTGGTACAAAAGATGGAATTGAAGCTGTTACCAAAGCAGTGGGTAATGAAATGAAGCGTCTCGATGTTCCTGATCTTGCTCCCATCTTTTTTGGAATTATCCTGGGTGTTGTTCTCGGAAGCATCCCTATGTTTTTCTTTAACATGCCCGTACCGGTTAAAATCGGTCTGGCAGGCGGACCGTTAATTATTGCTTTACTTCTCAGCCGTTATGGAAACAAACTTTATCTCAACCAGTTTACAACCTACAGTGCCAACTTAATGCTGCGTGAATTAGGGATCACCCTCTTCCTGGCCAGTGTTGGTTTAAGCAGCGGTGCCAACCTGCACACTGCATTTGAAGGAGGTAATGCATGGATTTGGATTGGAATGGGTCTTACCATTACAATGGTTCCTTTACTAGTGGTAGGCTTAATTGCTCACTACGGCTTCAGGAAAACCTATTTCGAAATATGCGGTATTCTTTCCGGTGCAAGTACCGATCCTCCTGCACTTGCCTTTTCATCACAGCTGGCAAAAAACGAAGTTGCTTCTATTAATTACGCAACCGTTTATCCGCTCACAATGATTCTGAGAATTATAGCGGGACAATTACTCATACTATTCTTCGCATAAAACAAAAAGCCCCGATTGAAACATCGGGGCTTTTTTTATACAGCTTGTTTTGTAAAACGGCTCGAATATTTTTTGTTACAGAAGCCTGTACTGCTATTAAGCTTCCGTTGCGTCGCACCCTTGTACGTATATATCTTTTCTCAGCATTCTATGACACACGCCCAGGTTCGTGTCTTCACGAAACGGAATAGGGTAAAACTAAATTGGATCGTTAAGACGACACGAACCAAAGAGTAAGTCGAACTGCTATTCATCTTTAAGTTTTGGCGGGTCAAACTTGACTGGTAACCAATCTCGAATTTCAGTTTTTGAATAACCGAAGTATTTTGGTTTCATTCTGGTTTGTAAAAGCGAAATTTTTTTCGTTGGGGCATTGATATATGAATTGATAACTGAAAAATACTTTTCAAGTTGCTTTTTAATTTGAGATTGGCAGTACATGTCGTGCTGTTGCATGATGCTATCAGTCCATTCATCAGAAATAAAGAAAGTGTCTTTAAACTTACTGTCATAGAAAACAGTCAATGACTGCCTGTAATATTTTGAAAGGTTTTCAAAACCTTGTGGTGGGTTCTTTTGAAGTCCTATTCTAATTTGCCTGTATTGTGAACTGTCAATTTCAATAACCCAAAAAAGGAAATTTGGATTAGGATTGTCGTGTGAAGAGGAAAAGAATATTTGCTCAGGGGTTATCGTCAAATTATAAGAGCCATCGTTGCAAGTTGAAGTCCAATAGAACTTGATTGGTCGTTTATTGGCATTTACCTTCTTGTCATTTTTAAGCTGATAATAAATTCCTTGAACGGTGTCAGCCAAAGCCGCATTAGGTATGTAATAGTACGCACCTTTATCAATTGTTTCAGCAATAACAAATTTGTCCCTTGTCTGTACAGACAAGAAAGGAAAGGACAAACAAAACGTCGCTATTAAAATTGCATGGAATGTCATTTAATAATTGCTGCCAACACTTAAATATGCGTGTTTCCCAAGTGAGTTTCGGCAATGGTTTTTGTGCGCTGGCTGCCTGACTCGCCGTTTTACGAAGCTAAATAAACTATCTATTCAACATCAAAAATTTCAATTTAAACAAAAATGGCACCAGCACGCCAAAATGCGGAGGCGATGTCAGGACGTCCTTAAGACGTCAGACATCTTGCATAAGTAAAGAAAAAAAACACCAGTATCTGAAACAGCCACGCCCCGGTTCGTGTCTTCACGAAACGGAATAGGGTAAAATTGAATTGGTTCGTGAAGACATGAACCATGGCGTAGGATTATAGCGGGACAATTACTGATACTATTCTTTGCATAAAAAAAGCCCCCCGATATTTCATCGGGGGCTTTTAGTTTTATCTCGTTGATACATTCAGCGGTATATCTCTTTTCATCATTTCATTTCTGTTTGCAGCTTCCCATGCAAGAAAGAAAACAAGTCTTGTTCTTTTTTCATGCAAATCATAGTTGATCTTGTCAGGAGTATCAGATGGTTTGTGATAATCTTTATGTATACCATCAAAGAAAAATAAAATAGGAACTCCCTTTGCAGCAAAATTATAATGATCGCTGCGGTAGTATAAACGGTTGGGATCTTTCGGATCGTTATATTTTCTGTCGGTAATGATTTTAATGTACAGGTTATTAATGCTGTCAACCATCCCCGGTAAATCACTGCTCAGTTTATCATCACCAATTAAATACACATGATTGTTGGTATCGAGTGATTTGATATTATCATCTTTCCTTCCAATCATATCAATGTTGATATCAATGGATGTTTTTTCTAATGGATAAACCGGATGGTTCGCATAATACTCACTTCCCCACAATCCTTTTTCTTCACCGCTTACAAGAATGAATAAAATATTTCTGCGTGATCCTTTCCCTGCTGCTTTTGCTTTGGCAAATGCTTCTGCAAGTTCAAGTACACCAACAGTACCGCTGCCATCATCATCAGCACCTGGATTTACTTTGCCATTGGTAATACCAATATGGTCGTAGTGTGCAGATATAATCACCCACTCATCTTTTTTATCTGTTCCTTCAATCATGCCCAGCACATTTGATGCAGACGACACAAGACTTTCTTTATTGAACGAGAGCATCAACTCTGTTGCTATTGTTTTTGTTTCTAAGCTTTGTTCTTTTGCTTTGGCATAATCTGCTTTCAGAATCGCTTCGCCCATTGCTTCTGAAATACGTGCAACAAGAGGGGTTTGTCTTGCTTTGTATAAGTTCAGCGACACTCTGCCGCTGCGTTGCGATGGTTGTTTGTCAATATTGCTCTGCACAAACAAAATAGCTGCAGGCTGACGGCTGTATAATTTAAAGATTTCATTTTGAGCAGGAAGCTGTGTTCCGTTTTTTGCAACGATGACAACTGCTTTACCTCTGATATCTGTGGTAGTATCAATCTTACTCATGTACACCACTTCACTGAAAAATTGTTTTGTAGTGATGATGTTATTGGTCATTGCAGTAAAATCTTTTCCAAACAGATAACTGTTACCGCCAATGTTTACAGAAGCATCCAGCAATGTGTCTTTGTAAAGAGGATAAAATTGCTCATAATTTCCGTTGTTGGCAGGAGCAATGCCGATACGCTGAAACTGCTGTTTAAGATACTCGGCAGCTTTTCGTTGTCCTGCTGTACCTGTTTCCCTTCCTTCCATGGCCGGGTCGGCAAGAATGTAGAGATGGGTTTTTAAATCAGCAGCTGTGATGGTTTGTGAAAACTTTTCTGCCGTTTTGTTTTTCTTCTGGGCAGTTGCCGAAAGCGTAAGCAATCCGAATGCAAGTAGTAAATAGTTCCTCATTATTTATTTTTTTGATGTGCCGAATATAAAATAAAATCCCGCCGTAAGCGGGATAGTTATATAAATGGTATAAAGTCGATCTGTCCCTGTTATGAACAGGCAATTTTCTGAACTCTTCTGTCATGACGGCCACCTTCAAACTCAGTAGTCATAAAAGTATCAACCATTTTTTCTGCATCACCTTCACGAACAAAGCGGGCAGGGATACAAATTACATTGGCATTATTATGTGCTCTTGACAACTGTGCAAGTTCTTCGCCCCAGCAAATGGCAGCACGTATACCCTGGTGTTTGTTAGCAGTAATAGCAACACCATTCGCACTGCCGCAAAGTAAAATTCCAAAAGAAGTTTCGCCTTTTTCAACAGCACTGGCAACAGGATGTGCAAAGTCGGCATAATCAACTGAGTCAGTTGAATAGGTGCCAAAATCTTTGAAAGCAATTCCTTTGCCTTCTAAAAACGAAATCAAATCTTCTTTGTAGTCAAACCCTGCATGATCACAACCAATAGCAACGGGTTTGCTCATATCAAAAGGACTTTGCATAACGGAATGTTTAGTGGTTGAACGTTAAGGGCTCAAAGTTAGCATATAATAACGAGTCAATAGCCGATAGCCGGTAGTCTTAAGTTGTTAGTAAAAGGCAGCAGCCCTACATAAATTTTTCAGGATGATTAATCATGTAAGCCAAAAGCTTAGCTACCTCTTCGTTTAATGAATAGAGCCGGGCAGGCTTATCAACAGCCAGGTAATTACAATCTTTTGCAAAGTCAAGCCATACTTCAGTTTCACCATTTTCCATATCTGAATCTGTGAGCTTACTTACAAAATGTGCGGCGTACTTTCTTTTTCTGTATGCTTCGCTTATACAGGCACATACTGATCTGGAGCTTCTTCTTATCTGATCGGTAAGACTGTATTTTTCTTCCGGAGGAAAAGTTTTTGAAACAATAAAGATTTCATCAGCAACCTGTTTTGCTTTTTGATAAGCGAGAAGTGTTTTATAACCAGGCATAGCAATTTTTTACAGCCTTAAATTATAAAAAGAAAACACCACTTACAATAGTTCACTTACTGGCACCGGCTAATAACTATCGGCTAAAGACTACTGACTCCCTCTTAACTCCATTCTTCCTCATCCTTTTTTGCCTGTCTGCGGTTAATACGCATGCTCATAAAAATACTGAACTCATACAATGCATAAAGCGGAATAGTAACCAATGCCAGGCTGAAAGGGTCTGTTGAAGGTGTAATAATGGCTGCCAGAATAATGATTACGATAAAAGCAAACTTCCTCACTTTTTTTAAGGTTTGAGGAGTAAGGATTCCAACCCTTGTGAGCAGCATTACCACCACCGGAAGCTGAAACAACAAACCAATGCCTACTGTTAAGTAAACCAGGTTTTCAAAATAATCACTGATGGTAGGTTTAAATTCAATTAAGGGGCTGATGGTATACGTAGAATAAAAATAAACCATGAAGGGCGTTAATATATAATAGCCGAATGCAACACCCATAAAGAACAAAATGGAAATCCACAGAATAGCACCGGTTGTTCCCTTCTTTTCTTTATCGCTCAAAGCAGGGCGGACAAACCGCCAGATTTCCCAGAATACATACGGAAATGCAAGAATAAACCCACCGGTAAAGGCAATGGTAAAGGTCATAAGGAACTGTTCCGTCATGGCATTACTCTGAAAGTGGATAGTGAAATCCTGCATACAGAGATCTTTCACATGGATCCATGTACCAATATCACAAAGCCATTTGTAGGTAATAAAATCTTTATGCACCGGACCCATAAAAACCTTGTCAACAAAAAAAGTAATATTGGAAAAGATGAGAATGGAACCAACCATTATGGCAATCAGAGAACGGATCACATGCCAGCGCAATTCTTCCAGGTGATCAATAAAAGTCATTTCCGCTTTTTCCTCACCGGTTGACTTCCCCCGGATGCGTTTAAAAATTGACCTGCGTTCTGATTCTGTTTCTGCCACTGTTATTAGTTTCAGCTGCAAATGTAACCCGAAAAAAATGAGCAAAAAAAGAAGACTCTGCTACCAAAAAAGGCTGTCTCATTTTGAGACAGCCTTTTTTGTTTAAATCTGGTGAAAACTATTTTGTTGCCAATGCTTTATCAATCATAAAGATGAGCATTCCACGGTGAGCCCTTGTACTTTCGTTAGGAGATACCGCTGCTGCCAGCATGGTCCGGATTTTCTTCAATGTATTAAAAGCACCGCTTTTTGATGCATTGTCATATCCTGTTTTTGATTCAACAATAGCAATACCGCCTTTTACAAATTCACTTTGCAAATTCTGACGGTAGATATTTACTGCACCTCCAATATCTGCTTTAAAAATAGCGGTGGTTAAATCGTTCATAACATCAGCTACTGTATATGTATTACCATACAATGCACTGTTGTTGATACGACGCAGGGTTGTTGAGTTCAACAGTTGTGCAAGAATATTTGTATGAAAATTCTGTACAACAGAAGTGTGCTTAGGATCTTCAGGAGCACCAAAAAAATTAAAACCACGGCGCTGAACCTGCAGGTAAGGCAATACCTGTAAGTCTGCATCAAAAGCAGTTGGAGCAAAAACATTCTTTGCTAAAAAAGCCATTGCTTTTTTCTGGTATTCAATCGGAGTAATTGTAAACGGCTTACTGCCGGGGTTTTGTCCGGGGAAACTTCTGTCTACCTGTACACCACCAATATAACGGCTGACAGCATTCGCCATTTGAAAACGCTGACCATTTAATACTGCATAACGGATCTGAATTTCCTGGTATGATTTATCGCCTTTCGCATATTTGGTAACCAATTTGCTCATGGCACTGTTTACAAATTTGAAACGGTCTTCGCCATAAGTAACCATATCATTACTCATGTCGTTGATCATTACACGGGGATCAATACCGTTACCAGGGCTGCGCATATCATCTGCGTCGTTGCCAAACGTAAGGTATGGTTCATGACTGCGGCGCAACAATGTATTCAGGCTGCTTTGTTCCTGCCCTGCAGGAAATTCACGATAGCCATATTCAATGGCCCATAAATCATAAGGACCGGGTTTCATTGTATAATAATCGCCCTGTTTGCTTCTGTCGCTGTTAATGTTAACTGATGGGTAATCCATTACAGAACCCTGTAAGCCTAATTTTTGTGTGATGGCTTTGTTGTGTACTTCAGTTGGGCTCAGCATCTGGCTGGCCTTCATGTTATGGTTCAGTCCAAGTGTATGACCCATTTCATGTAAGATGAGGTAATAAATAAACTGCTCGTGTGCAAGTCTTACTTCACCCGCAGCTCCGTCTGTTGCGCTGGTGGTAATAAGCGTTGAACCTGCCATGTACTGCTTTGCCAGTTCATTGCCGATTGTACAGGCAGCCCAATGTTTACGCATATGTGCAGGAACCATTTGCATTGCCTGGTAATTAGCAGAATAACCTGCATTATCGGCTTCAGTAACATCTAAGAATGGTGTTTCTGAACCGGAAGCCCACTCAATAGAGATATCACTTCCAAGTATCTGTCCTGTTCTTGGGTTTACAAAACTTGGCCCGATGGCTCCGTATTGCGGATTGGGAGAAGAGATCCAGCGGATCACATTGTAACGGATATCAGCAGGATCCCATGTAGCATCATCGGGCATGATCTTCATCACCACTGCATTTTTAAAACCTGCTTTTTCAAATGCTTCGTTCCAGCGTTCGCCGGCAGCTTTTACAATATTGCGGTATTCAACCGGGGTTGTATTTTCTACCCAAAAAGTAATGGGTTCAACCGGCTCACTTAAAGCAGCAGAAGGATCTTTCTTCTTTAAATACCAGCGGTTAATCTGATCACGGTAGTTGGTGATTTCGTTTGATGTAAGATCATCAACCTCCTGTGTAAAATATCCGATACGTGGATCATCCAATCTTGGTTTAAAATCATTCACCGGCACTTCAAGAAATGAGTGCTGCAATTTTACACGTACATAACGGGCATCAGTAATATCTTTTCCACCACCGTTGAATGGCATGGGATTATCATAAGCCAGGTCAACAATCACATCACTGTTGTTGGGATAAGAACGGATGTTGGCGTATTTGCTTTTGGTTGGATTGTAACCACCTAAGTTAAATACAGCACCCGGTGGAAGCATTGGTGACATGATTGGTTTAACAGGATCGAGTTTATCACTCAGGAATAAACCATCAACACTAATAAGATATCCGGTAGAATCTTCCACACTGAATTTGTCTATAAAAAAAACAGCTTCCGGCAAATCACTTGCTTTGCTTACTGCATTTTTGGGATCATAATAAAAGGATGTGTTCTCCATCGAGAACTCAATCTTATCATACTGCTTTTTCATTTTAAATACCAGGTTAGCACGGTGCATACTCTGGTGCAGGAATAAACTGGAAGGACCTGCCAGTGAAAAACTCTGGTAAATAAAATCTTTGTTGAGCTGATCTTTACGCACATACATCTGTACACTTCCTGTTACTGTATCCTGGTAAAGTGTAAACAAGCCCGTATGCTTTTTACTGGTTTTTACTTTGTCGGCCACAGTAGCTTTTGGTGGCGCTTTCTTGCTGGTGTCTGCTGCCGGTGCTGCTGCAGGTTTAGCCTGTGCAAATGTTTCTGCTCCAAACAACAGGCAGGCTGCTGTAAAAGCGAATGCAATCTTTTGCTTCATAAATAAATGGTGATTTGGTTTTGGAAATAGAAGGTATAATAAAGATTTCGTATGTAACCGGAGTTTTTATAAACGGGCTGAGAAGATTGTAACTGGTTGATAAAACTGCCCTGCTGTTAGTGCAGCACTTTCATTTTTACTGTCTCAATCCGGGTATCGTTTACAGAAAGGATATCAAATTCGTAGTTGTCAATAATGATCCGCTCTTTTGCCTTGGGGATGGTTTCATAATGATCAACGATATATCCCGAGAGTGTTTCTACATCCCTGTCATCTTTAAATTCAAGGTTGTATTTTTCTGAGAGATAATCCAGTTCCAGTCGGCCACTGAAAATATATTCACCTTCGGCCAGCTCTTTTTCTACAAATTCTTCAATGTCATATTCGTCCTGTATTTCACCAAAGATTTCTTCCAGCAAATCTTCCATGGTAACAATACCGCTGGTACCGCCAAATTCATCCACCACCCAGGCAATGCTTTTGCGTTCTTTGGCAAACTGATTGATCAGATCGGTAACACCCATACTTTCCGGTACTGCAGGAATAGGTAATAAGATCGATTTAATATCTGCCGGTTTCCGAAACAGATCTAAATGATGTGCGTAGCCAAGAATCGTATCAATGTTGCCATCATACACAATCAACTTGCTCAACTTTGTTTCAATAAATTTTTGTGTGAGATCATTGATGGTGGAAGCTGCTTCCACTCCAACAATTTCTTTACGTGGAATTAAACATTCACGCACTTTTACACCGGGCAGGGATAATGCGTTTTCAAACAGTTCCGTATTCAGATCCTGCGATTCTTCATTGTTGTCTTTGCTCTGCTGAATAAAATGTTCCAGGTCAACACGGCTGAAGGCTTCTTTCTTTTCATTAATCCTGACATCAAACAGGTATTTCAAAATCCATTCTGCTATGTTTACAAACATAGAAGAAACGGGCGACAGAAAACTATTGAAAAAACTGGTGATCCTTGCCAAAAAAGAAAGCAGTGAATTGCTTCTTGCACGGAAGATGGCTTTGAAAATAATCTGAACAAGTAAGATGATGATGGCTGTAACAATTATTTCAAGAATAATCCGCAACGATGAATTTTGAATCACAAGCGGCATTTTTTTCCAGAGGGGATCAAAAAAACGGGTGGCCAGTAATACAAAAATCACCAGCGACAGATTAATGCCAACGAGTATGGCTCCAATAAAACGGCTCTGCTCTTCAATAAAACCACTGAGAATACGGCCACTGGCAAGCCCCTGTTTTTTCTTCAGCTCTACCGAAAACCGGTTGAGCGAACCGAAGGCTGTTTGCAGCCCGGCAAAAAAACCTACAAACAGAATACTGATGCCTATGCCTATAAGTAAATACCAGTTCATCTTTAAAAATAGTGTTTTTGTAAGGAATTGCAAATGGGGTTATTCCTGTTCGGCAAGAAAAGCAGCCACAATCTGCTCTGCTTCGGCACAGGCCTCGGGCAAATGGGCGTTAATGACCACTTTATGAAAGGATTGCTTAAACGAAATTTCGTACGATGCCTTACTCAACCTCGCCTGCAGGGTTTCAGCTGTTTCTGTACCCCGGCTTTCTAACCGGCGTTTCAATTCTTCAATGCTCGGCGGTTCTATAAAAATAGACAGTGTTTGCTTTGGGTACAAACCCTGCACATGAATAGCGCCTTTTACATCAATGTCCAGCACAGGCGTTTGATGATTGTTCCAGATACGCTGCATTTCACTTTTCAGGGTACCGTAATACTTCCCTTCATACACCATTTCCCATTCTACAAATTCATCAGCCTGAATCTTGTGCTGAAAATCGTCCACACTCATAAAATGATAATCTACCCCGTTCTGTTCATGTGCCCTTGGCGGCCTTGTTGCTGCCGACACTGAAAAAGCCAGCTGCGGAAAGCGCTTCATTAAATGTTTGGTGATCGATGTTTTTCCTGCGCCGGAAGGTGCGGTAATGATGAGCAGTTTGTTTGCTGTTTGTTCCATAAATAAGGCCTCAAAAATATAGATTAACCCGTTGCAGAAAGAATATTATTCGCCACGAGGACAGAAAGGCTTTATGCGGTTCAAAGAATAAAGGAAGAAGATGAGGTCAGAAATCTTCAATAAATAAAAATAATTTTTCTCTGCGAACCCCGCACCTCTGCGTGCAACCACTTCTTCTTTTCTTCCCGGTAATAATCAATCATCGCTCATTCAAATGATTCTTCACATTCTCGTGAAACTCATTAATGGCTTTTGTATGCAGAAAGGGGTACAGGTATTTATCCCTGAAGTGTGAACCGCTTTTATAAATAGTGTGATGGGTAATTTCTGTAAAACCATCTTTTGTTGCTTTTAACCTTATGCGCTGGCTGCCCATCGATTTGCCTTTGAGCAGATAACAGGTTTCAAGCATATGTTCTTCATCATTAACCGCAGTAATTTCATGACCAACCGCAATCTTTGCCAATCCGCCCAATACTTTCACACGAATCAAAACAATCTGTCCTACAACAGCTCCTTTGTATTCATCATCTACATACGAAAGACTGTTTCCTTTGCGGCAGTACTGCAAACCAAACTGCAGCATATTTCCGCACCAGGCACTTTTTGGAGGAATATTTTTATACGCCGCCCACACTTCTTCAATCGGCTTCTGAATATGAAATGTTTTTGAATGGTGATGAAAGTCTTCAATATCCGGGTGACTGCGTGAAAAAGATTCCAGATCGGCAAAGTCTTTTAAACGGTAAAGACTGTTGTCGTGAATAAACGTAACAACATGTTTGCTGGGGATACGGGCTAAATCTATTTCGTGTTTGGAATGCGGCAAGTAACTTAAATGTGGCTTGAGTTTAGAATATTGGGGACAAAGATCGGTGGTTTTAGCCGGATGGCAAGGACTAAATACGGTTAAATAGGGCGAAAACAGCAATATTGGCATTTCCTTTTTATATGCTGTAATAAATCAGCGTAAGAGCCTGTAAAGACATTATTTAGCCTTGCGGCCGATACAATTCACTAAGTGAAAGCAGGATATTCTTTTATTACCTTCATCTTATATTCTGAAACCATGCTGAAACAACTGCGGTATCTTTTAGTGGGAAGCCTGTTCCTTTCACTTATTTACTCCTGTAAAAAATCGGGCAACACCCCAACTCCTCCGGCTCCTCCTGTTATTATTGCAGCACCGCCAGCCTTTGGTTTTTATGTGGTGGGATATTTCCCTTCTTACAGAACCGTCTCTTCAGTGCCTGATGTGAAATTCAAAATGTGTAATGTTATTAATTATGCCTTTGCCAATATTAACAGCAGCGGCAGTTTAACCTTGGGCAACAGTACTCATTTAATGGAAGTAAAAACAAAAGCCAAAGCAAACGGAGCTAAAATATTCATCAGCATCAGCGGACTGGCTGCTGATTTTAAAACAATGGCAGCTGCCTCTGGCAGCCGCACTTTGTTCATCAGTGAAGTAATGAACATGGTAAGAACTTACGGCCTCGATGGCGTGGATATGGACTGGGAATTTCCCCGTACAGATGATGGTACTGATATTACCTACACTGCATTAATGAAGCAGTTAAGCGACAGCTGCCACACTTCAGCGAAATATTATTTAACCGCAGCCATCACTGCCGGCAAATATGCAGGTGCTGTGCGTGATGCCATTAAAAGTGAATTGTGGCTCGGCAATTATGTAGACTGGTTTAATATTATGAGCTATGATGATTTCAGCAGCACCGTTCCTTACAAACATCATTGCGATTATACACTCGCAACTGTAAGCATGAATTACTGGACAGGCACCCGTGGAATACCTGCATCAAAAGTGGTGCTGGGTATTGCAGGTTATGGGCGGGCAAGCGGCATAACACAAACCGGAACCGTACTCAGCTATAATGATATACTGCTCAAAGGCGGCAATCCTCAATCCGATTCAGCAGTTGTAAGCAACGGTGCATTTACTAATTACACTATTTATTATAACGGACTTGCAACGGTAAAAAAGAAAGCAATGCTTGCCAAACAAAGTGGCAATGGAATTATGCTTTGGGAAAAAAGCCACGATGCACATGATAACAATTCATTGCTGAAAGCAGTTTGCGATACAGTGGGCAGAACGTATTAAGATGAATTTTTATTCTTAGTCAACGCCAGTCAAAAACAGTTCTTACAGCTTCTTTTCAAACATCCAGATATGCCCAAAAGGGTCTTTTACTTCGCCCTGCCGGTATCCGTAATCATAATCCTGTGCCGGAGTAACCACTGTTGCACCTGCAGCAATGGCCCTGTTCATGTATGCATCAACATCGTTTACAAACAATCCAATCAGTACAGTTGAGCCGCCGCATCTCAGCGGGCTGAACTGACCGGCTGATTCCTTTTCTTCATGCACATGAAAAATAGCCCCGTTAACCGAAAGTTCAGAAACATGGATACTGCCATCATCATTGCTAAATCGCCTAAGCTCAACGGCACCTAATGCTTTGATGTAAAAATCCATTGTTGCAACTCCGCTTTGTATATAAAGCTGAGGAGCGAAAACCGGTTGGGTTGTTTCATTCATAACTGATGATTGATTGTTGAGAACTGGAAATAACAGTAACAAATTAATCAACAAATTCCAGAATATCTCCCGGCTGGCAGTTCAGTACTTTACAAATTGATTCAAGTGTGCTGAACCGGATGGCTTTTGCTTTTCCCGTTTTGAGTATAGAAAGATTGGACAGCGTTAAATCCACTTTCTCAGAAAGTTCATTCAGTGACATCTTCCGTTTTGCCATCATTACGTCTAAATTTACAATGATTGCCATAGCTTATACAGTTAAATCATTTTCGTTTTGAATGTCTACTCCCTTTTTGAAAATAGTCGCAATAATATAAACTATAGCTCCCATTAAAATAAAGGCTTGACTGTCTGCCCAAAATTGGTTTAAGCTGTCGGTAACAAAACCGTAATGCATTAAACTTTTAGCTAACTGTCTGGCAATGTAACTTAACAGTCCAATTGAAAGGGTGTAATAACTGATTTGTGAAATTTGTCTCGCAACAAAACTATTGAACGGGTTTGATAAATCCATTTTGTGCATTAGTCTGATAACTATGTAAAACAGGAAAGCTTTTAAAATTGAAATAATCAGAATAAAGCTGTAGATGCCGAAAAAAGCTAATCTGCTCTCTTTATACATTTCAGATAAGTCCAGCTTTTGATAAAGATGTTGGACAAATTCAGGGTTATACAGACTGAAAAAGAAATTTACCAGTAAGCCTCCTGCTTCAATGGATAAGCCGACAAAAATGAGCCAGGCCACAATATATAAGCCCCAAAAGACGAATTTGTTTGTTTTTGACATAATTGTGAAATTAAATTTGATATGCCAAAAGTAATAAAATATTATTGATAAACAATAAATATTTATTTTTTATGGGTAAATTATTGATGGCCGGATAAGGAGAAGAAAAGCTGGGTGAAAGCTAGGAATTGATTTTTTGCCGTGTAGTTGCAGGGGAGCTTATAAAGATCAAGACTTTGCGAAGCTGTGGTCTTTTACACAGTTCATGTTAGCGGCTGTTATTTCTAATTATGGTTTTGCTTTCTAAATACATAAATCCCTGGCTTTGACTTTTTTTGTAATGGATTGTAGAGTCGCCTAGATAGTTGAGTATCTCCTTTTCTTCTATACTGTTTCCAATTGTATCTATTGAAAAAATGTAAAGTTTTCTAAGTGAGTTATTCTGATTTAGAATTTTAACATAAGTCGTGTCTTTTGTTTTTTCGATTGTCCAATGATATTTGTTGGTTATAGAGGCAAACTTCTGATTCAGTGGCTTAATGATTTCTTCATTGAAGATTGATTTAGCAATGCTTTTAGAAATGGAATCCCTGTTCGATGAGTATTTGTCAATATGGATATAGCTTGAATCGCAGTTCCAATTATCATTCCATTTCACCAGATAATATATGCTTTGACAATCTTGAAGAGTTATTACATAATTTAAAATTGTGTCTGAACGGGTTAAGGTAAACTCATACTGTGGGTCTTTCTGCCAATTTGTTGAGTAGTTAATTTCTTTGTAGTTAAAATTTGAACTATAAAAAGCATCTTCGAGTTTTTCAAGTCTGCCTTTAAATCCAAAGCTGAATTCTGAACTTGGCGGATCATTTACAATTTGAGGCACTTTAAAGTCGCACCCAAAAATGGTAATTGTCAATATAAGTAGTAGGAAAAATTTGAATTCTTTCATTTACTTTTTTCTTATCGGTTGGTGGGATCAACCCATAAGAAAAGATTATTAAAGCTAATTAAAACATTTTATGATTGCACTGCATTTCTTTTTATGTACAAAGAACTGAGGCGGATGCATACAACACTATAACAGGCTTCGTTTCTTCACGAACTCAAATCAATAACGAACTCATTTCTTCATCACACTCACTGCAAACCCACCACCTTTTGCCAGTTTTATGTTCAGCTTTGTTTTATTCGTCACAACAATTTTTTCAATTGTATAAGCTTCCGGGTTTGTTTTCCAGTCTGCATTATCTGCATCACGGTAAATCGTCGCTTCGTATGTTGCACCTGCTGTTAAAAAGTCAAACGACAAAGCAACCGTTCTACTTTGTTCATCAGTGATGGCACCAACAAACCAATTCTCTTTTCCTTTTTCTTTCCGTGCAATCGTTAAGTAATCACCCGGTTCTGCTTCTAAGATCTTTGTATCATCCCAATCCGTAGCAACATCTTTAATAAACTGAAAGGCATCCATATGCGCATCATAATTTTCAGGAAGATCTGCAGCCATCTGCAAGGGACTGTACATGGTAATATATAATGCAAGCTGTTTGGTTAAGGTTGAATGCATCTGCCTGTTGGGTGCAGCAGCTGCATAACCACGCATTTTAAAAATGCCCGGGGTATAATCCATCGGTCCGCCCATTAAACGTGTAAAAGGTAAAATGGTTTCATGTTCCGGCGGACTTCCTTCTGCAAATGCATTGAATTCATTTCCCCTTCCTGCTTCGCTGGCAATAAAGTTGGGCCATGTTCTGTGCAAACCTGTTGGACGAACAGGTTCATGCATATCAATCATTACATGATACTTCGCTGCTTTTTGTGCAGAGCGGATATAATGATTCACCATCCATTGTCCGTCATGATGTTCACCACGTGGAATGATCTGTCCAACATATCCTGTTTTTACAGAACCATAACCAAAGCGGTTCATGAATTGAAAAGCAGTATCCATCTGCTGATCGTATGTAGCTGCATCAGCACTTGTTTCATTGTGCATAATTATCTGCACTTGTTTCTGTTTGGCATACTGCTGTATTTCTGTCACATTAAAATCAGGATAGGGAGTAACAAAATCAAAATGCTTTCCCTGCCAGTTGCCATACCATGCTTCCCATCCGGTGTTCCATCCTTCAACAAGCAAACCTTCAATACCATTCTTTGAAGCAAAGTCGATATAGCGTTTTACATTCGCTGTGTTTGCACTGTGCCTTCCGTTAGGAAGAGGCAGACCATTTGCTCCAGGTGCATCGGGTTTATCGGTATAATTCCAGCTGCCGAGATTTGTCTGCATTTCCCACCACACACCCATAAACTTCATGGGCTTTATCCACGATGTGTTTTCTATTGCTGATGGTTCATTCAAATTCAAAATCATTTTTGAACTGAGAATCTCTGTTGCTTTATCACTTACGATGATAGTGCGCCACGGTGTAACAGCGGGTGTACGTAAGTAGGCTTTATTACCTGCGGCATCAGGAACCAGGTTAGAAGTTAAACTGAATGTTGATCTGTTTACATGCAGTTGCATGGCGGGATAATTGATCAACGCTGCTTCATGAATGTTGATGTATAATCCATCAGTCGTTTTCATCATCAATGGCGTTTGTACAGCATAATGATCGGGCACATTTAGTTTTTTATCGCCAACAGATACCATGTCAGATTTCCATGCATCCACTTCACTCAGCTTGGAAGTAGTGTACAGCTGTTCATTGGTATCAAAGTCGCCGGGTATCCAAAACGTTTTATGATTGCCGGTTAAAGCAAACTCTGTTTGCTCTTCTGCAATAATGAAATAAGTGAGTGATGGCTGTTTGGAAAATTCATAACGGAAACCCACACCATCATTAAACACACGGAAGATGATATTCAATAAAATGCCAGAACCGGATTTGTCTTTCAGTTTTACGGTAAGCTCTTTATAGTTATTCCTTATGATGCTTACTTCACCCCAAACAGGTTTCCATGTTTCATCAACTGCTGAGGAATCTACAGCAACCATTGTAAACTTATTGAGCAATGCTTTGGGGCTGCTTAATGCAAAACTAAGTGTTGAGGGTTGAATTACTTTTTTTCCTTTGTATGTAAAACTATACAACAGTGCCCCATCGGCCGTATGTTGAATCTTTACTGAAATTGCTTTGTCGGGAGAATTAACAGAAATATTTTTTTGAACAAACACAGAAGCGCTACTAAAGCAAAGAAATGTGAGAGCAAGCAGGCAGATGCAGAATCGCATAAGTACAATTTTTATAAAGGTCAATATTTTACAGGGAGAACAACTGATTTTTATTCAAATAAAAAGTGATTTCTTACGGATATTATTACTGCAAACGTTTGCTGTACCTGTTTGCAGTTTGTTTTAGCTGTGAAAATGTAAAGCACATAAAAAAGCAACGGCTGTTAAACCGTTGCTTCAAAAAAAATTGGGTATACTTTTTTATACTGAGCGAAAATCTAATGTGTTGTTTTTACAGTCTTCTTTACACTGTAACTTCTGTTTAAGTTAAACCCTAAGGAAAATTGGCCAAAGTTGTCTTTTACAGGATTGGTGGATAATTGAAACAGGTTACTTGCATTAGAGCTGTTAGAAATAAAGAACTGGAAAATGTGTCCGCCTGTATCCCAGTCATAGCCTATTGAAATTAAGTTAGGAGAGTAATTGACAATTTCACCGGTTTTATCAATTACATTTTTATACATAGTTAACTGCCTTGCATACTCAAAGGTCAGGGCTGTTTTGTCTTTGATTTTATACCGGCCTCCCAAACCAATAGAAAACACATCATGTTTGTTACCATAGCCGTAGGAAATTATGTTGTAGTGAACCATGGATGGAGTTAACTGAAGAGAGAATTTATCAGAAAACTTCCTGGCAATCATTAACTGGTGCAGATAAGCAAACTTATTCCATTCTAAACCGTTAGGAGCGACTACCGATTTTGCTGCATTAAAATGAACATTTGAAAGCCATGCGATACTTACAGGATAATTATGTATGCCTGTTTGCTGACGCATCAGTTTAAACTTTGCAATTCCTTCTATATTTGAGTTGCCTGCAAATGCAGCACCTAAATTCAACCAATGAGTTGGGGAATAATCGAATGAAATATACGTGCTGGCAAAGTTTCCGTTGAAGCCTAATAAACGGGCCATATTGTTAACTCCTTCGCTCTTATCCCATAACTGACCGAAATGGTGAATGACCATAAACTGGAGATTACCTGCACCGGTCATTTCGGTACTGTGCATATTAATGATACGTGTTGCCTTAAAGGTGGCAATCGTTAAATTTTGTTTTACCTGGGCAGAATCTTCAAGCTTTAATTCTCCCAACAGGTCGTCTTGGGCAAAAGCACCCGCAGAGAGGAGAATGCCGGTTGTAAATAGTGCTAATAATTTTTTCATAAACTGTCTGATTAGTTTGAGTGAATACTAATTCAATTTGAATGTAATCGTTGCATTAATCGGAGTGGCTTCTGCTAATTTAGATTTAACCAGCGCAGGGATTTCAATGTTGTAATCGGCTGCTTTCACATTAAATACACAATTAAATGTTGCAGTGCCGCCTTTAACAGTCATTGTAACTGCTCCCTTAAAAGGCTGAGTTACTCCATGCAGTTCTACTTTTCCTTCTGATGAAAATTTGTATTCACCATCTTTTGCAAGCATTGCTTTATCAAAACCAATGAGCTTGCCTTTATAAGTAGCATTGGGGAATTTATTGGTATGCAGGTAATTTTCATTGAAGTGTTCTTCCAGTAACGCATTATTAAAATGGAAGGTTTTCATTGGAACAAGTAAGGCTACTTCCATTGTTTCTACTTTAAAAATGGCAGTTGCTTCTTTACTTAATGCTGAATACTCTTTGTTTCCCTGGTTTTTGTTGGGATTGAAATAAATGTTTCCGTCTCTTGTTTTATACGTTTGGGCGTTTGTGAGCAACGAAGCTGCAAGAAGTATAAAGACTGATAATAATAATTTTTTCATTTTTTTAAGTTGTTAAATTAATAATGGGGGTTATTGTTATGGTTTAAATCCCTGTGCAATCCATGCAAGGAAGGTTGCTGAAGTAGAAGGCGCAATACTTATTGCTCCTCCCTGATGCCCTGATGCACCCAGACTGTTCATCATTGATTTAATTTCTGTTTCTTTTGCTTTCAAACTTGTATAGTCAAGTGCTACAGCAACTCCACCATGGCAGGAACTGCCTTTACAATCTGTTTTGTAAATTGGAACAATGTGCAATGAATAAGTAACATCACCGGTAATTGGTTGTGGAACATAATCATCTTTTGCACCCTGTGCCACCCATGCTTTAACAATAGCTGCCTGTGATGGTGTAAAATAAATACTGCCTTCACCTGGGTGAGGACCACCTTTAGCCATATTATTTAAAAGAGTTGATCTTGTAAGAATGGCTGAATAGAATATTGTGTCTTTATGCGAAAAGGCAATTTGTCCGGTTAATCCATTGTTATGACATCCGCATGCTCCGCTGGTCATAATAGGAACAACATCATTACGGAAAGAAACAGAGTTGATCGATCCCAGAGTTGCTTCTGAAATGTCGTAATAATTTTTATAGCAGGAAGGGAGAGCTATAGTTATTACTGCCACCAGTGTTATTAAAATCGTTTTTTTCATTTTTATGCAATTAATAGGGTTCATATTTATTTTGTAATGAAATTGCCGGTCTTTCTGTAAGAGAAAATACCCTGGTTATTGAGACCATATTTCCACACATCAGGAATATTAGGATCAGCAAAATACCATGCTTTAAAAAGTGCAACTTCAGAAGGTGAAAATCCACCATCGTCCCAGGCCATGCTTCCATTTTTAGTTGTAGCAACAAGGGTAATGGGGTTTCTGTAAATGATAGTTGAATCCATACGTCTTATAAAGCAATCTGTACTTGTCAAAGGATTTCCTTTCACGTAATATTTTTGTCCCCTTGTAGGGTGTGTGTACTGAACACTTGAATTAGACCTGATGGATTTCGGATACATAATATCCATAATGATATCATCATATGAATTTAATGGCCCACGCCGGCTGGAAGCAACTACAGGAGTTCCAAAAGTTTTATAAGGTCTGAAATCTGCATTCGCTAAAGTATCTGCAAAAAATTTCTTTACACTGTCCTTATAAGCAGTCCATACCTGAGTTAAACTTGGCTCTCTTAACTGAGCATAAATATTAATACTTCCGCTGCCCGGGTTGATATATGTATAGGAAACTGTATCGGGGTTAACACCCAAGAATCCACTTCTTGCCCACTGGCCACCAACTGTTGCCTGATTATGACAGTTTGCTGAACCGCAACCATTTGTAAGTAATGAAATAGCGGCCGGTCTGAAATCATCTAAACCTGGAGTTTCTTTTGCACCGTTTTTGATCCAGTTGTAGATTTTTGTTTTTTCAGTTATGGATAAATCAACTCCATAATTGATTGGGGGCATTGCTTTATTCACATCACTGGTGGTCATGAGATCAAACAATTTGCTTTGTTCGGGGTTACCGGGAACAACCAGGGATTTAATTTCTGCATAAGTAGTAAGTTTTGGAGCAATAGAACCACCATGACAGTTTGCAGAAGCACAGTTACTGTTTACAATACTTAACACGCCAGTGGTTCTTATAACATCATTCACATCAGGAATTACATCTGCTTCCGCAATTGCAATAGAATCGTAAAAGGAAGCAAATACTGTGGAATCAGGTTTTTCAACAAGAGCCCTCGCAATCTTAGAAGCATTTGCTCCATCTTTTGTACACCTTATAATAGTAAACATTACAAAAAAGGCACCCAGAATAAGCAGAATCGTTTTTTGTGTTTTTTTAATTGACATAATTAATAGTTTAAATTAATCGGCTGTTGTTTCAGAAGTTTCACCACATTAGAGTGATAATTGTCACAAAACTAACCGGGAGTGTCTGACTGAAACATGACAAAAAGGGGTTGGTTTAATGATTTTTGTCATACCACAAATTGAAATATGATTTCAATTTTGAAGCTGATTAATAATAAACATCAATAACACTTTATAAAATGAAAATCAGTAAAAAAGTCAGTAGAATCCTGATAGTAATTGTCTTAGTTGGACTGGTAACAGGCAGCTGGGCAGTATGGTATGTTTTCTTCAAACCACACCGTAATATCGGCACAGAAAAAGCAGCTTATTCTCTTGCTTCTCAGAAGCTGACTGATGAAATTAAGAATGATACCGCGGCTTTCAGCAAATATGTTGATAAGACATTACTTCTTGAAGGACCTGTTTCTGCCGTAGAGGGAACCCATATTTCTTTCGGTAATATTATCTGCAATATTGACTCAACAGATATCAGCAAAATCAGTAAGGTAAGTATTGGCCAGGTATTGAAAGTTCAAGGTCGTCTTACTACCTATAATGACCTGATGGAAGAGATCATGTTAGACCAATGCGTAATAAAATAATGATTTAAATCAGTCAGAAAAAGCTGATTTGAAACAGCAAGCTGTAAAAATGCGCATGCCTTTGTCACAATTATATGACAAAGGCATGCGCATAATTTTTAAAGTCCGGTAAAACAGAAGAATTGATCAGGGATAAATTTTCTTCTGCAAATTTTCTTTAACGCCGGCAAACCATTCATTTTTCAGAATACTCAAAACAATACTGTCTCTTCTCCCTCCGGCAACAATACTCATGTTGCTTCGGAGAATCCCTTCAACAGTACAACCAATTTCTTTCATGGCATTCACTGACCGTTCATTATTTGCATCGGCTCTTAATTCAACACGCTCCAGTTGCCATTGTTCAAAGGCAAATGAAAGAAGGAGCAATTTGCAGTGACGGTTCAACCCGCTGCGTTGAAATGCTTTTCCGTACCATGTGTAACCTAATTGGGCAGTTAAGTTATTTTCCTGGATATCATAAAACCTTGTGCTGCCTGCATAGTTGTTGGTTTGCTTATCAAATACAATAAAGGGGTATTCAATCCCTGCTGTTTTACTCAGCAATGTTGTGTTGATATAATTTTTCATTCCTTCTTCACCTGCAGGACTTACCAGTGAATACTTCCAGATATCTGCTTCATTCAATGCAAAAGGAAGCAGGTGTTCAATATCTGCTGCCAGTAAAGGCCGGAGTAAAACCCTTTCATCTTCCAGCATGATTTCTTCCTGTGTAATATTATTGATCATCCTTCAATGCGTTTAATATCGGCACCTAAATTTCTTAAGCGTTCATCAATGTATTGATAACCTCTGTCGATCTGTTCTATGTTTTGAATAACACTTTTGCCTTCTGCACTTAAGGCAGCAATCAGCAAAGCCTGACCGGCACGTATATCGGGACTGCTCATGGTAATGCCTCTTAACTTTTGTTCACGTTCCAAACCAATCACAACTGCACGGTGAGGATCACACAAAATAATCTGTGCACCCATATCAATCAATTTATCTACAAAGAACAAACGGCTTTCAAACATTTTTTGATGAATGAGTACACTTCCTTTTGCCTGGATGGCTGTTACCAGTACGATGCTTAATAAATCAGGTGTAAAGCCCGGCCATGGATGATCATAAATAGTGAGAACCCCTCCATCAAAATACCGTTGTATTTCATATAACTCCTGTTCGGGAATATGAATATCATCGCCTTTAATATTTATTTGAATACCTAACTGACGGAACTTTTCCGGAATGATTCCTAAATGTTCAATACCTGCACCTTTGATAAGAATATCGCTTTGTGTCATAGCTGCTAAACCAATAAAGGAGCCTACCTCAATCATATCGGGTAATATGCGGTGTGATGTGCCTCCTAAATAGTTTACGCCTTCAATGGTTAAGAGATTGCTTCCTACGCCGCCAATCTTTGCGCCCATATTATTCAGCAAACTGCATAATTGCTGAATATACGGCTCACATGCAGCGTTATAAATGGTAGTAAAACCTTTCGCCATGCTTGCAGCCATTACAAGATTTGCTGTACCGGTTACAGATGGCTCATCAAGAAGCATATCAACACCCTTCAACTGATCTGTTGATAAATGAAAGAAACCATCTTCTGCATGATAGTTAAATGCAGCGCCTAATTTTTCAAAACCAATGATATGTGTATCTAATCTTCTTCTGCCAATCTTATCGCCACCCGGTTTTGGTATGAATGCTTTTCGAAAGCGTGCCAGCATTGGTCCGGCAAGCATAACAGAGCCACGGAGTTTTCCGCTTTTCTTTTTAAATGTTTCACTGTGCAGGTAATCAATGTTTACATCATCTGCCTGGAAAATGCAGGTATCTCTTTGCGGCCGTTCAATCTTCACATTCATTTCACCCAGCAATTCTATGAGCAGGTTTACATCTACAATATCAGGGATATTGGTAACTGTTACCTTTTCAGGAGTAAGCAGTACAGCACTGATGATTTGCAGGGCTTCGTTCTTAGCTCCCTGGGGAATAATTTCGCCCTTTAATTTTTTGCCGCCTTTAACTTCAAATGAATGCATGTTTGTATTGTTTCTGTTGCGAAAATATAAAAACAAAAATCCCTCTTCTGTAAAAAGAAGAGGGATCGTATAAATGATGTGAAAAGATCAATAACGTTTTTTGAATTTTTGCCCGCCTCCGCCTCCGCCGCGGCTATCTCTTCCTCCCATATTACGGCCTCCACCTCCTCCACTGCCGCCTCTTTGCTGGAAATGTTTTTTGAATTTTCCACCACCACTTCCGCCACGGTTTTCTCTGAAATCATCACTGGGCCTGTACTGGCGTACAAAAGGCCGGTTGTTGAATTCAAGTTCACCCTTGGTGATTGCACTCAGCTCCTGCTGAATAGCATCATCATGAATGTTTTCTTTGTGCCAGTTGTTATAAGAAAGCTTCATGTAATAAGCAATTGCATTGGCAAAGCCCTGCTTCTTTTCAGGGTTTTCTTCTTTTAATGCCTTGTCAATTACTATTTCAATATTCTTTCCTAAGTGATTATAGCGTGGATAGCGTTTGGGATAAGGTAAACGCTCCGGTTTTGCTTTTAAGGTTTCACTCGTAGGAATGGGGTAAGGGCTGTCAACATCCAGTTTAAAATCAGAAATGAGGAACAGATGATCCCAGAGTTTATGCCTGAAATCCTCTACATTTTTCAAATGTGGGTTTAAAAAGCCCATCAGCTCAATGGCCACCTGCGCCTGCTCCTGGCGCTTCTCTCTGTCTTCAATTGTAAGGATATGATCTACCATTTTCTGAATATGTCGGCCGTATTCACGAATGATGAGATGATTTCTTGTAGTATTATATTCCATAGTTGTAATCAGCAAATGTACGCAAAGGGGATATAAAAAGGAAGCTGCCCTCAAAATAGGGCAGCTTCTGTTCAGAGGTAAATAAAAGAGTGTCTCGAAGGTTAAGAAGTTTTATTGCTTGACGATTTTTTCGGTAGTGATTTCAGCACCATCCATAATCTGCATCAGGTACATGCCTTTTGTCAGGTTTGAGGCGGTAATATTGTTATAGCCGTTTGCCATTTTCCCTGTTGCTATATTGCGACCGCTCATATCCAGAAGCCTCCAGTTATAGTTTCCATTACTGTTGATTAAAATATTGCTTCCGGAGATAAGGTTGCTGACAAGACTGTATTTTTTTCCTGCTTTCACTTCTCTTAATGAAATAACATTAGAGTAGTATTTTAATTGGGATGCAGTTATTACATGTAATCGGTAAAAAACGGTACCTTTTTCTGAGGGCTGATATGAGTATTGACGGGTAGTTCCACTTATGTCCGACAGATTTGAGAAGGTTTTTCCGTCGGCTGATGCTTCAATTGTGATGGTTTGTATTGGTTCGTCTGCAACAATATCCCAGTTCAGATCATGCTTATTATTTGAAGCAGCACCGCTTAAAGTGAGGCCGTGAACAGGAAGAGTTGCGCCTGCAAGAAATGTTCCTGAAACAGAATAACTTCCCAGCATGCCATAGTTGCTCGTATTAGCGTTGCTGGTGTTCGATAATTTTACATAATAAGTTCCGGCATCATACACACTGTCAATAACAGCCTGAACAGATGCACTTGGGTTGTAGTGACCAACTACATTACCGCCACTGTTCAGAATATCAACTTCTACATCAATGTTTGCGGCCTGGTATCCACCAGATGTATTAAAGGGGATTGCATTTAATGTTAAACGGCCTTTATCCGGCAAAACAATTTTAAAAATATCAGCATCAGCTGAATTGTTAATCAATCCTGTTGTTGAAAGTGTTTGTCCGTTAACAGGAAGTGAAGTTGCTGTCCTTGTAGTCGCCGCAACATCATCAGGTCTGAAACCGAAGCCATTCGCACTGCCGGCAATGATAGCAACGTCATCCTGGGATTTATTACATCCCTGATTGGTAGTTCCATTATGCCACAGGGATAAATTTTTAGAATAACTATTCCCCATAATCGGAGCCCAGCCTATTTCGCCAGATCCGGTTCCGGGATTATACTCATACTGAAAATTACAATTTGCATCATAAGTGGATTGATGGTTCAATCCGAGCGTATGCCCTGTTTCATGTGAGCAGGCGTCAGCTACATACTTTGGTTTATTGCCCAGTAAACTGCTGAATACAAAACCCGGCATTTCCAGTCCCCAGTTAAAAGATCCAACATAAGCTACACCGCCTGAATTTCCATACCATGCACTGTAAGCAGTAACAATAATTCGTTGTCTTTTTGCAATTGGAGCTGCAAAATATACTGTTGAGTCTGTAGTAATGTTCAGATTAAATGGTCTGTAATCTTCAGCCACCTGATTAAACAAAGTGCTGATCTGCTCGTTTGTAAAATCAGCCGGTGTGCAATAGAAAGGAGTTCCCCCATTCCAATACGGGGTATTAACAGTTTGGCCATCAAAGTCTAAAAAAATGGTGGCAGATGCTGAAGGATAGCTGTTAAGTTTCGGAACCTGGGCTGATATTACCACAGCTGATGATGCAAAAATTGCAAGCAGTATTAGGGATAAAAAGCGGTTCATGATATTGGATTTAAATAGGGATATGATTTTTTCTACAGAACTACTGGCTGAAAAACGGCATCATTAATCTGCAAGCAGATTGGATACCTGTTTTTTATTCCAGTTATAATTACCGGTAACGGGATCTTTCTCCAGCATCAGCATATCGCTATGTTTTGAACTCATAACGATACCACGATAAAGGGTCGTCTTGTCTGGCTGAATTAACCTTGATACAGATAAAATCATTCCTTTTGTTTCGGAAGATTGTAGTGTAATTGTAGTTAAGCCTGGGGCGTCATTGGTAATAGAAGATACAGTTCCCTTAAACTTAAGTCCGGAAGTAACTGCAACTTCAACCTCTTGTTTCAGTTGAAAGTCCATTACATTCTCAATAAAAGTTAAAGTAGTTGAAGATCTTTGAGAAACTGCAGAAAACATTTGAGCTTTCCCATCATGTTTTTGACGGCCTGATTCAAATTGCAAATCTTGTGAAAACGAAATAAAAGCTGAGGTACTGAAAAGAAGTACAAAGACTAGCTTTTTCATGGTATACGGTTTTAGGATATTGGAATATGAATTTCTAAAACAAACGTACTTCAATAATATATATCAAACAATAGATGAAAACGCTTAAAAAGATTGACCCCGCTGGAAAGCGGGGTCGTTTACCCAAAATCCACATTGTAAAACCATCAATGTATCCTGACTCTTCCCTGTTGTAAAACAAATAGTATTAAATTATAAAGCACTTAAAAACAATCTGTTAGTTTAATTTTCTTTTTTAAATTGTCTTATTGTATTTAGCAATTACTGTTCCAGAAATTGATTTCGGCAAATTATTTTTCAGACAATTTTTTTAAAATATTGAGTGCAAATACGTAGTTATACCTATAGTAAAAAGAACATTTACACCGCATTAAAACAGGTGTTTGGTGAAAGAGTCAGATTTTCTGTAAAAATAGTTTGCTTTTTATTTTTTGTCAAGCGTAAATCCTTTGAATTTATTCTACGGAAATAAACGCCTTCATCTGCATGATTTGCTGATTTTACTGATACGGATGATACGCTGTTGCCCAACATTTGTTTTCTTGAGGTTCAGAAGAATTCAACCCTACCTTTGCTGCTAATTTTTTACATGGTTATAGCTGTTAATACCAGAGCATTGCTTCAGGGGAAAATGGAAGGCTACGGATATTATATTGAAGAAGTCTTTTCAAGAATTGCACAGCTTCATCCCGAACATGAATTTTATTTTTTTTTCGACAGGCCCTTTGAATCTCAATTTGTATATGCACAGAATATAAAACCAATTGTTATAAAGCCGCAGGCAAGGCTTCCCTTTTTATGGAATATCTGGTACAACTGGCAGGTCCCGGCTGTGCTGAAAAAAATTAAGGCTGATGTGTTTGTAAGCCCCGATGGTTTTTGTTCGCTGCGTACCAACGTACCACAATGCCTGGTGGTACATGATCTTGCATTTTTACATCATCCTGAATTTTTATTGAAGAAACATTTACGGTATTATAAAAAGTATACAGCAAAGTTTCTGGCAAAAGCAAAAGTGGTTGTAACAGTTTCTGAATTTTCCAAACAGGATATCTGCAATCAATATAAAATTGAAGCGGATAAAGTACATGTAACATATAACGCCACAAGCCCTGTATTTCTACCAATAGATTATGAAGAAAAGGAAAAGATAAAGCAACAGTACACTGATGGCTGTGAGTATTTTATTTTTACCGGAACAATTCATCCAAGAAAAAATTTGATTAATCTGCTCAGGGCATTTTCTGTGTTTAAGAAAAAACAGAGCAGTAATATGAAGCTGATTATTACCGGACGAATGGCCTGGAAAACAGAAGAGTTTACAAAACTGTTAAACACATTCAAATTCAGGAATGATGTTAAGCTTACCGGATATGTTTCAAAAGAAGAACTGGCGGGCCTTGTGGCATCAGCCTATGCTATGGTATATCCGTCTTTCTTTGAAGGGTTTGGTGTGCCTCCGCTTGAAGCATTACAATGTCATGTTCCTGCAATTGTTTCAAGAAACAGTGCAATGCCTGAGGTTGGTGCTGATGCTTACTTATATGTTAATCCCGAAAGTTTTGAAGATATTGCTCAAAAGATGATGCTATTATATAAGGACGAAACATTGAGGAATAAACTGGTTGAAAATGGCCGGCAGCGTTTAGCTCTTTTTTCATGGGATAAAACAGCTGAAAAAATGTGGGGTTGTATTGAGCTGGCTGCCCACGCCGAATAACTTACCTTTGCCAAATAAATTTATATGCATAAAAGTAATATTTCAATTGATGTTTACCTGGATGATGATAAAGTTCCGCAAGAGATTAAGTGGAAAGCAAGCGACAGTAATGCTGATATGGAACAGAAGGCCAAGGCAATGATGGTTTCATTTTGGGATGGAGCCGATAAATCTGCATTACGTATCGATTTGTGGACAAAGGAAATGATGGTTGATGAGATGGCTGATTTTTATTACCAGCTGCTGATGACCATGGCCGACACATTTAACCGTGCAACCAATCAGCCTGAGCTTACTGCTGATATGAAAGAGTTTGCAAAAAGCTTTCTTAAAAAATTTAAAGATTTACAGCTAAAAGAAAATCAATAAGGATTATGAATCTTGAACAACAGATCATGGCACAAATGAAAGATGCTATGAAATCAAAAGACGAAGCCGGCTTGCGTGGATTAAGAGCCATTAAAGCAGCCATATTAATTGCCAAAACTTCAGGTGCAGGCAGTGAGCTTACAGCTGATGATGAAATGAAGCTGTTGCAGAAATTGGTGAAGCAACGGAAAGACTCGCTGGAAATTTTTCAGCAGCAGAACAGAACTGATCTTGCAAAAAAAGAAGAAGAAGAAATAGCCATCATTGAAAAATTTCTGCCCAAACAACTGGATGCCGATGAATTAAAAACAATCATTGCTTCCATCATTTCAGAAGTTGGTGCTGTGTCAGCTGCTGATATGGGAAAGGTAATGGGAGTTGCCAGCAAACAGTTAGCTGGAAAGGCAGATGGCAAAACAATCAGCGCTGTGGTTAAAGAATTATTAAGTAAGTAATGATTATAGATATCATTTTCCTGGTCTTTATGGCAATGGCCATTTTCAAAGGTTTTCAAAAAGGGCTGATCATTGCTGTGTTTTCTATCGTTGGATTCATAGTAGGTCTTGCAGCAGCCTTAAAACTCAGCTCACTTGCTGCAGTATGGTTGGGCGAATCAACAAATATTAATGCCAGGTGGTTACCATTTATTGCTTTTATAGCGGTGTTTATTGCGGTTGTTATTATTATTCACTGGGGAGCAAAACTGATTGAAAAAGCAGTTGAACTGGCTTTTCTGGGATGGGTAAATAAATTTGCCGGTATTTTACTGTATGCAGTTCTTTATTCATTAATCTTAAGTGTATTGTTGTTTTTTGCAGTTCAAATGCATGTATTTACAGCACAAACTATTGAGGAATCAAGAATATATGCATTCATACAGCCATGGGGCCCAAAAGTATTGGAAGCTGTGGGCGAAGTTGTTCCTGTATTCAGCAATGTTTTTGCAGATCTCCAGCAATTCTTTGAAAAATTGAGCGGAAAGCTTTCGAACTGATAGGATGAATCTGCAACTGAATTACAGTTTTTCACTCAAATAAACTATTTTAGCAAAGAACATTTTTTGCTGCCAGCACATGAATTACGAAATTAAACAGGAAGGGAAATTCCGCTACATAGAAGTTGGTGAAGGCGAACCACTGATGCTCCTACATGGTCTTTTTGGTGCTTTGAGTAATTTCAAGTATCTGATAGATTTTTTCAGCAAGCGTACAAAGGTTGTTGTGCCCATGCTTCCGTTATTTGAACTTGATCTGCTGCACACATCTGTTGGCGGGCTTGAAAAGCATGTTCAGAAATTTATTGAATTCAAAAATTATAACAATATTCATCTACTTGGTAACTCGCTGGGCGGACATGTTGGATTGGTGCACGTATTAAAACATCCCGAAAGAATTAAATCGCTCATTCTAACCGGCAGTTCCGGTTTGTTTGAAAACGGCATGGGTGATACCTATCCAAAGCGTGGCGATTATGAATACATCAAAAAGAAAACAGAAGTAACTTTCTACGACCCGGCTGTTGCAACAAAAGCACTGGTCGATGAAGTTTATGACATCGTTAATCAACGGATAAAAGCAATCAAAGTGATCGCTCTTGCAAAAAGTGCTATCAGGAATAACCTGGGCGATGAATTAAAGGAAATTAAAGTGCCAACATTACTTATTTGGGGAAATAATGATACCATTACTCCCCCCTTTGTCGGGAAAGAATTTAATAAGCTTATTCCTAATTCAGAATTACACCTGATTGATAAATGCGGCCATGCCCCCATGATGGAAAGACCGGATGAATTTAATGAAATACTGAATGGCTTCCTTACAAAACTGAGCAAGCCGGTGCCTGCGTAAGTAACAGTAAGAAATATAAATACAATGACAGCAGCTGAACTTATAACCAATCACATCCCTTCACTGCACAGTACCGATACCGTTCTGTTTGCCCTTGAATTAATGCAGGAGCACCGTGTTGCTGAATTACCTTTGCTTGATAAGGATCAAAAATATATTGGACTGGTACATGAAGAAGACCTGGAAGATGCAGATCAGCAAAAAACAGTTGAGGCTTATCTTCAGCACGGAAATCCCGTAAAAGTAAATCCGGGAGATTTTTTTCTGGTGCCACTGAAAATTATGCAGCAGCGAAAACTGACTTTGTTGCCAGTTGTAAATGAGGAGGCTGAGTTAACGGGTGTTATAACGCAGGAAGAATTATTGCAGGCGGCTTCTCAATATAACTCTGCATCTGTTCCCGGTGGTATCATCATCCTGCAAATGCCGCCGAACAGCTTTTATATTTCAGAAATCGGTCGAATAGTTGAATCAAACAACGCAAAAATTATTCATCTTAATACCTGGACCGATTCATCAACAGGGGAGTTATTGGTTGCTGTTAAAGTGAATAAAAGCGATATTCTTGATATCCTGGCTTCCTTTGAACGTTACCAATACAACGTTCTTCAGTATTTTGGAGAAAATCTGTCTGAAGAGGAACTGAAGGTTAATTATGATCATTTGATGAATTACCTCAACATTTAATCATTTACCCAATTCTCCTTAATTAAAGTTAAATTTACTGCTCGCATTTCTTGTGAAAATGATTATGCCGCTGAAGCTTACATATACCCTGTTGTTTTTCTTTGCAGCGATGTTGAAAACATCGTCTGTTTTTGCCCAGCCATCGGTGGCTCATGATACGGCACATCAAAACTTATTAAAGATTATTGCAAAGTTTCCCGATTCCTCAGAAATGATTGTACGTTCTGTTACGGTGAAAGGGAATAAAAAAACAAAAGAATACATCGCTTTGCGTGAAGTGCCGTTTAAAGCCGGCTCAAAACTGCAGAATAAATCATTAGCTGATATCATTGAGGAAGGGAGATTAAATATTGTAAACACACAATTGTTTCTGGAAGTAATTGCCCGTATTGAATCATGGGATGAAAAGTATATTGATATTGTGTTTGATGTGAAAGAGCGCTGGTATCTTTTCCCCCTTCCACATTTTAAACTTGTAGACCGTAACCCAAATCAATGGCTTGTAGAACAGGGCGGCAGCCTGGAACGTGTGAATTACGGAATAAAAGTAAACTGGGATAATGTATCCGGCAGGAGGGATAAACTCAACTTTAATTTTATTAATGGATATACAAGGGAATATTCCATTTTCTATGAACAGCCCTATGCTGATAAAAAACTGGAAAATGGTTTTTTGGCAGGTGTTTTTTATAAACAGTCACGGCAGCTTGCTTATGCAACTGACAGAAATAAACAGGCATTCTTTCCGTTAGGCAATGCCCAGATCAATGAGTTTGTTCGCACTACGTTTAGAGTTGAAGCAGGTTTTACTATCCGTAAAGGAGTTAAGTACAGACATTCATTCAGATTGAATTATATCAGTGAAAAGATTGCAGATACAGTTGCCAGGATTATTGAAAATAATGCAAACAAAGGGTTTCTTCCCTATTTCACCGGCAATGTGTCTAAACAGCGGTTTGGTGAATTTATCTATAACTACCAGTATTATAACGTTAACAATATTGTATACCCATGGAAAGGATTTGCGTTTAATGGTAATTTTTCTCAAAGAGGATTGGGCGCAAAGGGAATGAACATGTGGCATTTTTCGGGTAAAGCAGGCCAGTTTCTGCAATTGGCCAAAAAGACTTCTGTGGCGGTGGTTGGATACTATGTTATTAAAGTGCCTTTTCAACAACCAATGTATAATATGGGAGCATTAGGATATGGTGATTGGTTTTTAAGAGGGCTTGAATACTATGTGATTGATGGTGTGCAGGCAGGAATCCTGAAAGCAACATTCAGGCAGGAATTATTTCAGTTAAACGTTCCTACACTGATCATAAAAAATGAAAAGTATAAAAAAATTCCTTTTAAGGTAATTGCGAAAGTATATGGAGATATCGGCGCAACTCATATGCCTGTATTTACCAACAGTATTCTGAATAATAAACTCCTGTACACTTATGGAGCCGGTTTTGATGTGTTGAGTTATTATGATTTTGTTGCCAGGATTGAATATTCATTTAATCAGTTGGGCCAAAAGGGTTTATTTTTACATATACGCAGAGATTTTTAATCACTGGTGAACACACTTGCGAAGTGAATAAGTTTCTGTTATTTCCCAATCGATCTATTATAAATATAAAAGGATGAAAGTAGCTATCTATAGTCGTGTATATGAAAACGGGCAGAGAGAAGATGTTCAGCGGCTTTTACATGAACTGGAAGCAAACAAAATCACTACTATTATTTACAGCGGATTGTATGAACAGATCAAAGAAGAAGTCTCTTTCATCAATACCCCGCAAATATTCCATTCCTCAGCTGATCTGGATGATTCAATTGAATGTATGATCAGTTTAGGCGGAGACGGTACATTACTTGATACTGTTACGCTGGTTCGTAACCGTCATATCCCACTGCTTGGCATCAATTTTGGCAGGCTGGGCTTTTTAGCAAGCATTGGTCGTGGAGAAGTGGAAACTGTGGTTGCATCTTTAAAGAATCATACGTTTGTGAAAGATGAAAGAACCCTTATTCATCTCGACAGTAATACACCTCTATTTGGCGATACGCCCTATGGGTTAAATGAATTTGCCATTCATAAACTTGATACATCTTCCATGATAAAAATTCATGCTTACCTCAATGGTGAATTTTTAAATACTTATTGGGCTGATGGTCTTGTAGTTGCTACTCCAACAGGCTCAACCGGCTATTCCCTAAGCTGCAATGGTCCGGTGGTATTTCCTGATTCGGGAAGCTTTGTGATTACCCCGGTTGCTCCCCATAATTTAAATGTGCGCCCTATTGTGGTACCTGATAACAATGTTATTTCATTTGAAATTGAAGGCAGGGCCGATAGTTTTCTGTGTACACTTGATTCAAGAAAAGAAATCGTTCAGAAAACCATTCAACTGGCAGTAAAGAAAGAAGCGTTCACGGTTAATCTCATCCGTTTGAATGAAAACAACTTCCTCCAAACTCTCCGTAATAAATTATCATGGGGTCTCGACAGAAGGAACTGATCGCCTTCAAAAATGATCCCGATAGCGTAAAATTCAGCAATAGTTGATAGCAAATACGATGGCATTGTCGTAAAAATCGAAAAGGGACACATGAAAACGCTGATATTTGCGTTATTACATTTCCTAGAATTAATTCCTGATGAAAAGATCGTTTTTTTGCTTACTGGCCCTTTTTATTTTCTCTGCCCCCTATTTTGCAAAGGCGCAGTATGAAAGCTTCCATCATGAAGGTGAATTTGGTCTCCAGCTTGGGGCAGCCCACTATTTCGGCGATTTAAATCCTGATAAAAAACTAAACCGTCCTAAAATTGCAGGAGGAGTTTTTTTTCGTAAACAGATCAATGATTATGTAGCTGTTCGCCTGGGAGCTAATTTTATACAGCTTGGTTACAGCGATATTTATGAAAAAAGGAATGAATTTCAGATACGCCGCAACCTCAGTTTCAACAGCAATCTCTTTGAACTCATGCTGCAGGGCGATTTTAACTTCTTTCGTTTTAATCCGTCCAATCCGGGTGAGAGGTTTACACCTTACTTAACGTTCGGAGCAGGTGTTTTTAATTTTGATCCTTATGCATACTTAGATGGTACAAAATATTTTTTGCGTTCATTAGGTACCGAAGGCCAGGGTTCGGCGTTATACCCCGGCCGTAAACAATACTCATCTGTTGCATTTGCTTTTCCGTTTGGCGTAGGCGTAAAATATGCATTGAATCAGAAGGTGAATCTCAACTTTGAAATAACCCATCGTTTTACAACTACTGATCATCTCGATGATGTGTCTTCTAACTATGCAGGAATAACAGCATTCCCGGCAGGTTCAGCTGCTTCTTTACTGCAGGACAGGAGTTATGAACTCGGCCCAAGAATTGGAACTATGGGAAATCAGCGTGGTTTCAGCGGACAAAAAGATCAATACATTACGGCAACAATCGGCGTTACATTCAACATTACTTCTTACAAGTGCCCAACCTCCGATTAATGTAAGGGTTACCCTTTTGGTTCAAAAAAACCGGAAATTTATTCTAACTGGTATTCAGCTATTAAATATATTTAATGCTTAAAATCAGGGAACACCAGTTATGAAAATCCGTTCCACCTGCTTTATTTGTTTTACTCAAAATATTACTATGTTTTTTTATCAAACATTCAGGCTGATGCCTGTAATGCTGCTGTTTACTTTTACAGCATCGGCCCAATCTGTAAATTCTGAAGATGAGGCAACTGCCTTTCAGCTTGCCAAAAAATATAAGGATGCAGATATTGCCTGTATCAGTTCTTATCAATTATTTTCTTTTGATAAGGGAATAAATGCTTTGAATGATAAAGTTGTAAGAATTGAAGAGGAAGCTGCCATGGAATTTCTTTCCATTAAAAAATTTGGCAGCATGGTTTATCCTGAATATTACAACCGGTTCATCCAGATTACAACGTTTGATAAAGCAATTAAGTTTGGCAGTTCCTATATTCGGGACCGTACAAGACCATATGATCGTTCCGTAACAAATGATGGCGTTTTTTTTGATGACAGCCGTGTACAGTATTACCCTATCAGGTTTTCACAAAAAGGTCAGATGAACAGAATCAAGGTGAAAAAAGAGTATTCTGATTCAAAATATCTTACACGCCTGTTTTTTCATGAACGATATCCTGTAAAAGAAAAAATATTTGAATTTAAAGTGCCCAAATGGCTGACAATTGATTTTAAACCGGTGAATTTTGAAGGAAATAAAATTGAGAAAAAAGTTGTACCAAAAGGCGATTATATTTTTTACACGTTCATCATGCGTGATATTCCTGCTTTGAAACAGGAACCTAAAAGCATTGGAATTGCATTTACAGAACCACATCTCATTATTCAGATAAAATCCTTTGATAATAAAGGCGAAGTAATCAAAGGCTTTGATAAAGTAGATGACGTGTATAACTGGAATTACCGTTTGTATAAGATGGCTGTCAATGAACCGGATCAATTAAAAACAACATTGGCAAAAATAACTGCAGGGAAAAATAACGATACAGAGAAGATCAAAGCAATCTATTACTGGGTGCAGGACAACATCAGGTACATTGCATATGAAGATGGGTACTCAGGATATATTCCTTTTCCGGCACAGGAAGTACTCGCCAAAAAGTATGGAGATTGTAAAGGAATGGCTAACCTGTTAACAGAAATGCTGCTGCTTTCAGGTTATGATGCACGCTTTACATGGATTGGCACAAGAGATATTCCATACCCGCAGGCAACACCTGCTTTATGTGTAAACAATCATGCTATTACAACTTTATACTACGGAGGCAAAGAATATTTTTTAGATGCTACTGAAAAGTATGCTCCTTTTGGTGAGAATGCATACCGAATCCAGGGAAAGGAAGCGATGATTGCCAATAAAGAAAAGTTTGAAATAAAAATGGTACCGCTTACAACAGGCGAAGAACATATGATTCAGACGAAAGCCGATTTTTCTTTGATTGATAACAACCTTACCGGGAAATTAAAAATTGTTTTCACAGGAAATGAACGCACTGACTTTCATCAAACCTATCAGCAGTTACCGGTTACATCGCAGCAGGAATTCCTTGAAAACATGCTGGAGTTTGGCAACAGCAACATCACTTCCAAAACAACAAAAACAAGTGATTTAAAAAACAGGGAGCTGCCGGTAGTTATTGAAGGTGAATCAAATCTGAGCAACAATGTAAGCATCATTGAGGGTGATTATTACGTAAATATTGATTTCTTTCCGAAAACATTACAGAGTTATCTGCCCGATGAAAAACGGACAAGAGGATATGATTTAAACTGGGTAACTGCATTTGAAGATGAGCTGTCGCTTACGATACCTGCCGGTAAAAAATTTGCTGATATACCGGAGAAATTGCAGGTAACAAATGACAACTACAGTTTTACCGGTGAGTATATTATTACAGGAAATAAAATAGTATTAAAAAAGAAACTGCTGATTAAGAAAAGTACAATCAGTAAAAAAGACTTTACAGAATGGGTAAAATTTCTTGAAAGCATTAAATCTTTCAGTGAAAATTACATTACCGTAACCGCTAAATAGTTGCAACCATGAAAATCAGTATCTATAAAAAAGTTGTATTTGCTGCCTGCTTTGTTTTTCTTCTGTCTGTTTCGCAATCATTAGTTGCACAGAGCGTAATAGATGAAGATTTTATTGAAGTGATTGAAAAAAATGCCGCTCCTTACTGGACGGAAGCAATGCCTTCCTTTGCTGTAAACACAGTTCCTGATAAATGGAAAAATGAATCAGCAGTGATTATGGGGTATAAACGGAGTATAACCTTTGATAAAAAAGTAAGTGGTGGCTGGATCAGTTCTACTAAATCAAATGTGTTCCTGTTTGAAAAAGTAAGGTTTAAAATCAAACTGCAGGATAAAAATGCAACAGACGGGTTTACAGAAGTGTATTTCAGGTATGGCGATAAGCTCGATGGATTTTCTGCAAGGATCATCAAGCCAAATGGAGAAACACAAGCGGTAGATTTGGGTGATGCAGTAGAGGCTGGAAGTAAATCGAACGTGCCTGAATTTTATAAAAGTTTTTTTGATCAGAACACCGGCACTGAAACCAGATATTATAAGGTTGCTATACCCAATCTTGAAGTAGGTGATATACTGGAGTATGTGTCTTATACAAAAAGCAAACTCAATGTAATGCGCAGCGGTTATGTAGAGTTTGATCCGCAGTACGAAATCTGCAGCAAGAAGTATCCTGTTATGTACAATGAAATCAGCATTGATACAGATGAGAAAACATTCTTCAAATCCCTTTCACAAAACGGCGCTCCTGAATTTAAAAAAGAAGAAAGTGATGTGAGTGGTTTTTACCGGTATGTACTTGTTGATAAAGACAGGGCAACAGAGAAGGATGTAAACTTCATCAGCCCGATGCTGGCTTATCCTGTTGTAAAATTCCAGGTCATTTATGCTAACAGTGATAAGATTAAAGGAGCATTGATTGGCGGTAAAGGTGAATTGAAAAGTGGGTTTGCCAAAGAAGAGGTTGCCAAAATTGCCTGGGATGATTATGTAAATGTTGGATATTATCCGTTGAACAGTAACATGCTGACGGTACAGGGATTTGTTGATTATACCTGGAACGATATGCGGAAAGAAAATGTAAGTGATTTGCCCGAAGAAAAATTTATTCAAAACATTTATTACCGCATCAGGAACCACGTATTATTCCGTGATTCTTATTTATCCGATAAAGTGTTTGCTTATATTTTCGGCTCACTGCTTTTTCAGCGAAAGATCAGTTCCGACCTCATCATTACAACTTCCAACAAAACAGGGAAGCTCAAAGATGTTTTGTTTGATGGAGAAATAAGATATGTGATCAGGGTAAAGGATAAGTTTTATTTCAACTGTACCGATCACTCAAATCCTGGAGAACTGGTTGAAACATTACTGGGCAATGAAGCATACATCATTAAAGAACCGGCGAAGAAAACAGGTGTACAGGAAATTACACCCATCACTTTGCCTGATGCTGCGGCAACTGATAATACAGTTCATTACGATATCACCGCCCAGTATGATCCTGTTACCAACAAAATGAATGTCAACAGAACGGCAATATATAATGGAATCAGTAAAGCAAAAGAAATTGATAATGTAGTGAAATTCACTCCTTACATATTCGATGATTTCAAAATTTACTTTGGTTCATCGCCTTTAGATAAAATGAGCAGCAGGCAGGCAGATGAATATTACAGCTCTGTTGCTGCAATTAAAGAAGAGTTTAAAACAGCCAAGCCTGAAATGGTGCAGCAGGAACTGGATAAAGAGTACAGGCAAAAAGTAAAACACAAAAACTTTAAACTCATCAGCGATGGAAGGGCATTGGTAAGAAAACAGCTGACTGCTTCAGATGAGTTTGAAATAGAAGACATGACAAAAAAAGCTGGCAAAAAAATTCTTGTGAATTTGGCCGGCTTAATGGGAACCCAACTGCAGATTACCAAAGAAGAAAGAGACAGAACAAAAGACATCCAGGTTGGATATGCAAGAACACTCAGCTGGAAAATATCGATGCCTGTTCCTGCAGGTTATACAGTTAAAGGATTAAAGGAAATGAATACCATTATAGACAATGAAGCTGGTAAATTTTCCTGTGAGGCAAAGGAAGAAAACGGCAATGTAATTTTCAGCATAGTAAAAATGTATAAGAAGAAAGATATGCCGAAGGAAAAATGGGCTGAAATGCTGTCGTTTATTGATGCAGCTTACAACACAACCTTTAAATATATTTTGCTCCAGCCTAAAAACTAAAGCTGCACGATATATTCATATTGTATTACAAACGTATTCTGTAAATAGCTGAAACACGAAACAGCAGGTTATCGTTTGTTTTTTCATCATAAACATATTGCCTGATCTTTCCTGTAGTTCCCAACCTGATTCTGCGGAATAAACTGTGACCTGCCTCAAGGTTCAACACTAAGTTTTTGCTGAGATAAAGATCAGAGAAGAGGCTGAGCTGGTTATCATTAAACTGAATATATTTTCCATTAAACAACTGGTAACTGTTGGTAACTGCTTTAAATGTTAACCCCGCATACCAGTATTTCTTTAAACGTTTTTCAATAAAGAAAGAACCGGGCAATGTTCCCCAGATCTGTAAACTGCTGTCAACTTTATATTCCAATCCGCCAAGCGGCATAAAGAAATTTCCAAAGGCTTCACGGTTATAGTAAAGCCCTGCTTTTACTGTGAGTTTAGGATTGATCTTGTAATTCACCAAAACCAGCCCGCCTGCCTGGAATGAAGAAGGCAGACTTATTTTTTCTGCATGGTTGCGAAGGATCAATGTGGTGTTGATAAGAAATTTTGTATTTCGGACAGGAGTTAAGAGTGTAATTGGAAGCCCGATACCTGAAGGAAAGAAATGATCCCTTTCCAAAGGAAGGATGGTTTGTTGATTGATACCGGGAAGATTCACCTGCCAGTTTTCAAAATATGGGCTAAGCACCAAAGCCCCGCCAGTCTTTTTAAAACGGATAGGCAGTGTAAGACTTGCATTAAAATATTGAAATGAATTTTTGTCTTTATTTCTTCTGATGAAGCCGTTATCCGGCGATTGCAATGTGCGGACATTGAGAACATCAATATAAGGCTGGGCAAAAGAAACGGCAGTTGCCAGTACAAATAATAATAAGATGAACCCGTTGCGCATTTGAATTTTTTTTCAGTGAAGTGGCTTCAGGCGGTTATTATTTCAAGTAACAGATTTTGAAAGTAAGACATTTTCTGCTGAAAGGAGAATCATGCCCAAGAGCTGCGGGATGGAAGTGGCAGCTCCCGCCATCAGCGGGACTGCAAGCGAACAGCCCGAACCAAAGCTGATGAAGGGTTTGCAGTTGACAGCCCCAGAAATTCCTTTGTTTTCAAGTCTTTTACGGCATCATTAAAATTACTGTGCAAAATTATTACTGTAAATCAATGCTTTGTGAAAGTGCGATAAAAAAATAGTTCTGTTTTTCTTTGGTTATATGCTTTCTGTACGGCTACCTTTGCGACCCCGTTGTTAAAACGGAATTTTTCAACAAATCCACGGGATGGGATGGCGTGGTAAAAATTAAAAAACAATGAGTAAACTACATTTCACTACAAAGCATGCGAACGAAGCTACCGTGCAACGTAACTGGTACGTTGTAGACGGCACCAATCAAACCGTTGGCCGCATGTGTTCAAAAATTGCTGCTATTTTGCGTGGTAAGAACAAAGCTTATTACACTCCCCACGTTGATTGTGGCGATTATGTAATTGTCATTAATGCCGAAAAGGTAAAATTCACCGGTACTAAGATTGATTACAAAGAGTATCATAATTTCAGTGGTTACCCAGGTGGCCAGAAAATTGAAATTGCAAAGGATCTGCAGCGCCGTCGTCCTGAAGTAATTGTTGAGCGTGCCGTAAAAGGTATGTTACCAAAAACTATCCTGGGCCGCAAGATGTACAAAAAATTATTTGTATATGTTGGCGAGAAGCATAACCAAACTGCTCAGCAACCAATAGAACTGAAGTTCTGATCATCAATCACTCAATTACAAAATTCCAAATAAGATATAATGGAAAAGCAAAAAAATGCAGTTGGTCGCCGTAAAGAAGCCATTACCCGTGTGTTTATCAGCAAGGGTAGCGGTAACATTGTTGTGAACGACAAAGACTACAAAAAATATTTCAGCCTGGTGTATTTACAAAACCAGGTAGAAGCTCCTTTAAAAACTGTTGATTCACTGGACAAGTTTGATGTAAAAATCAACGCAACCGGCGGTGGTATTAAAGGTCAGGCTGAAGCAGTAAAGCTGGGTATTGCCCGTGCATTGCTGGAAGTAAATGCTGAATATCGTCCTGTATTAAAAGCTGCAGGTTTATTAAAGCGTGATCCCCGTGGTGTAGAACGTAAGAAATTTGGTAAGAAGAAAGCCCGTAGAAGCTTCCAGTTCTCTAAACGTTAATACACTCATCGGCCTTTGGCCGGTGATCGCATCAAAACAATATTTAAAAACGATTATACAAATACAATGGAAAATAACACTTCATTACAACAGCAATTACTCGAAGCAGGTGTGCATTTCGGTCACCTGAAAAAGAAGTGGAATCCCAAGATGTTGCCTTACATCTTTGCTGAAAAGAAAGGCATTCACATCATTGATCTTAACAAAACCGTAGAAGGGTTACAGGAAACTGCAGCCGCAATGAAACAGATTGCACGCAGCGGAAAGAAGATCATGTTTGTGGCAACAAAAAAACAAGCCAAAGAAATAGTAACTGAATGCGCACAGAAAGTAAACATGCCTTATGTAACCGACCGTTGGTTAGGTGGTATGTTAACCAACTTCAACACCGTTCGTAAGAGCGTGAAGAAAATGCAGAGCATTGAAAAAATGCTGGGTGATGGTTCTTTCGACAGCATTACCAAGAAAGAGCGTTTACAGTTAAGCCGTGATAAAGAAAAGATGGAAAAAGTATTAGGCGGTATTGCTAACATGAGCCGTATCCCTGCTGCCTTATTCCTCGTTGATATTGGTCATGAGCATATTGCCCTTGCTGAAGCAAAACGTTTAGGCGTAACTACATTCGGTGTGGTTGATACCAACTGCGACCCGAATAAAGTTGATTTCTTCATCCCCGGTAACGATGATGCAACAAAATCAATCGCTATCATTACTGAATACCTGACAGCTGCAATTGCTGAAGGATTAGCTGAGCGTCAGAATGAAAAAGAAGAAGATGAAACTGAAGAAGTATCTGATGATAATTCTAAGTTTGATGTGAATGACGAAGGCGGAAGAGAAAGAGGCGGACGTGGTGCTGGCCGTGGAGCCGGAAGAGGCCCTGGTGCTGGTGGACCTGGCGGTGGAGCAGGCGGACCAAAACGCCGTGTACCAAGTACACAGAAGCGTACGTCTTCAAGATAAGATCAGTTGAACGGGAGAATAAGAAAATGTAATCTTGTTCCCGTAAAGAATATATAACTGATGTAACAATCAGATCATTGAAAATGCTTCCTGCTTTAAATTCCTGAAAAGAGTTTTGCAGGAAGCATTTTTCAGATTTTAAAAATTCAAATAACTAAGTATATGTCTACTGTAACAATAAGTGCGCAGGATATTAATAAACTTCGCCAGGCAACCGGTGCAGGAATGATGGATTGCCGTAAAGCATTAACTGAAACAAATGGTGATTTTGAAGCAGCGATCGACTGGTTGCGCAAGCAGGGTCAGAAAGTTGCCGCTAAACGCAGCGACCGTGAAGCAAAAGAAGGTGTGGTAATTGCACAAACAAGTGCTGATCACAAAACAGGTTTTGTGGTTTGTATCAGCTGCGAAACTGATTTCGTAAGTAAGAATGCAGATTTTGTTGCATTTGCACAATCAATTGCTGATGCTGCTGTTGCCAACAATGTAAAATCTGTTGACGAACTGAATGCTGCTTTGGTAAATGGTGCAAAAGTATCAGACCTGATCAATGATAAATTAGCTGCCATCGGTGAAAAAATTGGTGTAAGTAAATTTGAACGCATCGAAGCTCCTTATGTTGCTTCCTACATTCACGGTGCATACCGCATGGGTGTATTGGTTGGTTTAAATAAAGAAGCTGCTGATGCAGGTAAGGACGTAGCCATGCAGATTGCTGCTATGAACCCTGTAGCAGTTGATCCTGAAAGTGTTCCTGCTGATGTAGTGGCACGTGAAAAAGATATCATTGTTGAGTTGATGAAACAGGATCCAAAGATGGCAGGTAAGCCTGATGAAATGATTGCTAAAATTGCTGACGGTAAAATGAATGCGTTCTTTAAAGAGCAGACATTACTGGCACAGGCATTTGTAAAAGATGCTTCTAAGAGTGTTGGTGATTACCTGAAAGCTTCCGGCGATTTAAAAGTTACTGAGTTTAAAAGAGTAGCTTTAGGATAAGAGTAAAATGTAATCCTGATATGATCCCGTGTACGAAAGTGCACGGGATTTTTTATTGTATAAATTGCGCCGGATGAAAATCAAAGTCCAGTACATTTGGTAAAACAATAATCATGGAGGAAAAGTTAAACTTCCTGCAGCATCAATATATTTCAATCATCCGGAATGCTGATTCTTCTGCAGCACCTAACTGGGGTAAGATGAATTTTCAGCAAATGCTGGAGCATGTATCAGCCTTCTTCAAAGTATCAACAAAGAAGATCCATTTTGATCTGGTTTCGCCAGCAGAACACCTGCCCAAACTCAAGGAGTTTTTAATGAGCGAAAAGCAGTTCAGAGAAAACACAAAAGCACCGGTCAGTATTATTGGTGAAGAACCATTCCCCACTCATTATGTAACTGTAGAAGAAGCTGTTGCCAAGCTGGAACAGGAAGTCAATCATTTTTTTGAATATTATGCGAATAACAATGCTGCAACTGCAGTTCACCCGGTGTTTGGCGAACTGAATTTTGAAGAATGGGTAAGGTTACATTACAAACATGTAACACATCACCTGCGGCAGTTTGGTTTGATATAACTGACGCAACTCATTTAACCCTTCATCTTTTCTTTAACTTCGCTGATAACGATTTGCAGTATGAATAAACTTGGTAACTATATTACCGGTAACTGGATTACCGGCGATGGTGACGGACAAACATTATACAATGCCGTAAGCGGCGAAGCAATAGCAGCAGCTTCAACCAAAGGGTTGGATTTTCAATCCATTACAGATTATGCAAGAAGAGTTGGAAATCCTGCACTCCGCAAAATGACTTTTCATGAGCGGGGAAATATGCTGAAGGCATTGGCTCTTCATCTTAGAAATCATTTAGATAAATTTTATAAAATCAGTTATCAAACCGGTGCAACAAAAGCCGACAGCTGGGTTGATATTGAAGGGGGCATTGGTAATTTATTTGCCAATGCATCTTTGCGCAGAAAGCTTCCTGACGAAGTCTTTTGTATAGATGGTGAAAGTCATAACCTCAGTAAGAACAACACATTCATGGGTACACATATACTGGTGCCGAAGGAAGGTGTGGCCATTCACATCAATGCCTTCAACTTTCCAGTGTGGGGAATGCTTGAAAAGATAGCTGTGAATTTACTGGCAGGAATGCCGGCCATTGTAAAACCTGCAACGGTTACTTCTTATTTAACGGAAGCGGTTGTAAGAGAAATCATCGCATCAAACATATTACCCGAAGGAGCTCTGCAGTTAGTATGTGGAAGTGCAGGTGATTTGCTGGAACATGCAACCTCACAGGATGTAATCACTTTTACAGGCAGCGCATCAACAGGATTGATGTTAAGAAGTCAGCCAAAAATTTTGAAAGAGAATGTTCCGTTTAATATGGAAGCAGATTCGCTCAACTGTATTGTGCTGGGTGAAGATGTAACACCTGATAAACCGGAGTGGGATATTTTTATTAAAGAAGTGAGGAAGGAAATGACCTTGAAAGCAGGGCAACGCTGCACAGGTATCCGCCGCATATTTGTTCCGGAAAATAAAATGGAAGACCTGTGGAAAGCCATCTCTGCATCATTAGCGCAAACAGTTATTGGAAACCCGCTGAATGAGAAAGTAAGAATGGGAAGCCTGGCAGGAGAAACACAACGCAGAGAAGTAAGGGAACAGGTGCAAAAATTATTAGCCTCTTCTCAAATTGTGTATGGAAGTCTTGATAGTGTGAATGTTGTTGATGCTGACGCAAACAAAGGATCATTTCTTTCTCCTGTATTATTGAAAAATGAATTGCCCTGGGCTTCAGCCGAGGTGCATGAAGTGGAAGCCTTTGGTCCGGTAAGTACAATCATGCCTTATAAAACAATAGATGAAGCAATTGCCTTGAGCAAATTAGGAAAGGGAAGTTTGTGTTCCTCAATTGTAACTGCCTATGATAAAATTGCAAAGCAGTATGTGATTGCTGCAGCAACACATCATGGAAGAATACTGGTGTTGAATAACGATTGTGCAAAAGAAAGTACGGGACATGGTTCGCCATTGCCTTTATTGGTTCATGGAGGCCCCGGTCGGGCTGGGGGCGGCGAAGAAATGGGTGGCTTACGTGGAGTGAAACATTATCTGCAACGAACTGCGATACAAGGGTCACCAACAACCATTACAGCCATCACGAATGTATACCAGCCGAATGCAAAGGGGAAAGAGCCGGGGAGACATCCATTCAAAAAGTATTTTGAAGAGTTGCAGATTGGTGATCAGATCATCACTGAAAAAAGAACCATTACCAGCGAAGACATTGACCGGTTTGCAGATCTGAGCGGAGATCATTTCTATGCGCATATTAAAACCAATGATTTTTCCGAAACCATGTTTGAGCAACAGGTGGCGCATGGCTATTTTATCATGAGTATTGCCGCAGGCTTATTTGTTGATAGCTATGAAAAGAACCCGGTATTGCTGAATTATGGAATAGATGAACTGCGGTTTACAAAACCTGTTTACCCGGGAGCTGAAGTGTATATCCGCTTTACCTGCAAAGAAAAATTACCCAATGACAAACGGGTGATTGAAAATCCGAAAGATTTCAAGAGAGGGGATGATATTGAAAAAGGAATTGTTAAATGGCTGGTTGAATTTTTTGATGAAACCAACGAGATAACCGGAATTGCCACTATTTTAACTATGGTAAAAAAATTGCAGCAGTAACTCATTGTTTTTATGCTGCAAGTGCAGTAACTTGAAAAGACTAAACAGGTGATTATGATAAAGCAAGTGAGTGATGCATACGTAAAAACAGAAGTACATAAGGGGATTGCATTTATTGAATTTTTCCATACGCCGAGTAACTCTCTGCCTGCTGTTATATTAAAGGAACTGGCGAATGCAATTCTGCATGCCGGAACAGATCCAAATGTACTGGTTGTTATTTTACGTTCGGGTGGTGAAAAAGCTTTTTGTGCAGGTGCAAGTTTTGATGAGCTTGTAACAATAAAGAATGAAAAAGATGGGCAGGCTTTTTTCAGCGGTTTTGCCAATGTGATCAATGCAATGCGGAAGTGTCCCAAGTTTATTATTGTAAGGGTGCATGGTAAATGTGTAGGAGGCGGTGTTGGTTTGGCAGCAGCAGCTGACTATGCCATTGCAGTTGAAGGTGCAGATGTAAAACTGAGTGAACTGGCAATTGGCATCGGTCCTTTTGTTATAGGTCCTGCAGTAGAAAGAAAAATGAGTATTTCTTCTTATTCACAATTATCTATTGATGCAGGCAGCTGGCGCAATGCCGATTGGGCAAGACGTAAAGGCCTGTATGCTGAATTACATCAAACAGTAGAGGCGATGGATGAATCAATTGAAAAACTGGCAAATACGTTATCTCATTCTTCTCCTGAAGCAATGAGCGAAATGAAAAAAGTTTTCTGGAAGGGAACAGAGCATTGGGATGAGTTACTGATTGAACGTGCAAAGATCAGCGGCAGGCTAGTGTTAAGCGAATTTACAAAGCAGGCGATTGAACAGACAAAAACCAAAACAGCAAACTGATCAGCAGCCATCAAAAAATTCCTACTGTTAATTCAATGAGTTTGTTGTTGTACAGTTTAAATTCAATTGTGCCGGTATTGTTTTCTCCCATCAGCAGTATGATCCATTTTGTTTTGCTTGGAACATAATCGCCTCTTTCGTTTTTCTCATACGCCCTGTATATATTCATGTTTTAATTGTTATAGGTACTGATGATTTTCAATTTATCATCACCAAGGCAACATCTGTTTTTTTTTTTTAACAGCGGCGATTTTCCTGAAATGGAATAAATCGAAATCTCATTTTTCGTTTCATCAATTGATTTTCTGTAAAACACAAATGTAATGTCAGCTTCCAGGTATTTCAGGGTTACTGTATCATAGCCATCTTTTTTTGAACTGTGGGGTGCCTGAATAGCTTGGTCCAAAATTTTCTCAACTTCAGACTTTTTCATGTCAAGCTTAAATGGCCCGATTCTGTTTCATGTAACCATATAATCATTAACCGCCGTATGGCCATACCCGGCAACAGTAATAAAACAGATGAGAAGTGTCAGTAAAAATCTTATAAGTAAAATTATTACACAAAAAAAATTCCGGCAAATCGGGTTAAAAAGATATGTATCCGCTATTATCTTTATTGCAATGATCCAAACATTTTCAACTGATAATTTTAAACGCTACTGCAATTTGCTTTCCAAAAGGGATGAACATCTTAAAGCAATTATTCATGAATATGACTATCCGCCTATGTGGACAAGAAAACAGGGATTTGAAACACTTATTCTAACTATTCTTGAGCAGCAGGTTTCTTTAGCCGCTGCTTTTGCCGCTTACAAAAAGTTGAAAGAAAGAATAGGAACTGTTACACCTGCAAAAATCCTTGCGATGAGTAATGAAGAACTGAGGGAATGTTATTTCACCAGGCAAAAGCAAGTGTATGCAAAAGAACTGGCAACTGCTTTTGTGAATAAACAACTGCAATGGAAAAAGTTTTCTGAAATGACAGATGAAGATGTGCGGGCACAACTGATTTCTATTAAAGGTATTGGACACTGGACAGCTGATGTATATCTGATGCATTCACTGCAGCGTACTGATTTATTTCCGCTCGGAGATATTGCATTAGTAAACAGTCTTAAAGAAAGGAAGCAATTACCTGCACATATCACAAAAGAAGAAATGCTTGTAATTGCCGAACCATGGAGGCCATACAGAACAATTGCTGCAATGATACTGTGGCATGCCTATATTAAAAAGAGAAACATTAAAATTGAGCAGTAAACTTACAGGTTGTCATATTCATACAGCGGATCAATTGTGCTGTTTGCTTTCATTTCATATACAGGATTAATGATGCCATCTTTTAACCCATATACCCATCCGTGCAAATCAGGCCGCTGTTCTTCTTTCCACGCTTTTTGAATAATAGAAGTTTTTGCCAGGCGCTGCACCTGTTCAATTACATTCAACTCTGTTAACCTGTCTGTCTTTTTTTCTTCATCGGTAATTGAATCAAGTTCTTTCCGGTTATGGCGATACACATCTTTTATATGCCTGAACCACATATTTAAGATCTGTTTATAATCATGGTTTCCCATGGCAGCCTTAATGCCGCCACATCCATAATGCCCGCATATAATTACATGCCTTACTTTTAAATGTGTAACAGCATATTCCAGAACGCTGAGCAGATTTACGTCGGTATGAATAACAAGGTTGGCAATATTACGGTGTACAAAAATTTCTCCCGGATCTGTACCGGTAATTTCATTGGCAGGCACACGGCTGTCGCTGCAACCGATCCATAAAAACTCAGGAGTTTGTAAATGTGCCAGGCGGTCAAAAAAGCCGGGGTCCTGCAAAATTCTTTCTGCAGCCCATTTTTTATTTTCATTTAACAGTAATTCGTAAGGTTTCATGCTTGTCAGGTATTGTGTTTTTAAACATCTTTTCCCAGCTCATTTGTTAAGAAAACTTTAATAAATATAGATAAACAAAATACTTTTCGGCCAGTAATTTTGTGACCCTCAGCCGACAGTGAATTGCTTGGTTTACAAGCTTCAAAGTCATATCTTGCAGCACATTTTAATGAAAAGGAAACAAAAAAAATACAAAGCCAAAAAAGTCTTTCCCGTCATTTTTATGATGTTGGCCCTGCTTTGGCTTACTGTAAGTGCTCCTTTTGTGTATGCCGGGCAGCAGCAAATTGCAAAACAGCAGATGGAAAAATCAGGGTTTCCTCTTTCTGAAAATGAAGAAGAATCTGCAAACCCATTTGGCAATTCTACTGAAGAAAAAACCCCAAGCAGCAGTTCCTTCTCAGAGGAATACCTGCACGATCATCATGTAACAGATCATTTTTGTCTGTCTGGTTCGCAGTATCGTAAATGCGACGATGCAGAAGACTATATTGCTTATCACGGCGAATTACTTGTACCTCCTCCCAACGCCGCATAATTTTTTCCTTTAATCAGTCTTTTCTGTCCACATACTTATAAAAGTATCTGCAGAAAATGTATGGGTAATAAAGAGAAGTTTTATCTATTCGGATATACTGTATACAAAGGGGAAAATAATAGCTCACAGCAAATTTTATTCATTCGAATTTTTCAACAGCTCGTTCTGTTGAATCAACCATGTTACAATAATCAAGCGTTTAAGATGAAATTGAACACAAAAAATTTCAAGACAGATTTACTGTCGGGTATGGTAGTGTTTTTAGTAGCACTGCCACTTTGTTTAGGAATTGCAGTAGCCAGTGGAGCCCCGCCGTTTGCCGGTATTATTACCGGCGTAATTGGAGGTATACTTGTTGGTATTCTGAGCAGCTCACATGTTAGTGTATCGGGCCCTGCAGCAGGGCTTATAGCAATTGTTCTTGCAGCAGTAACAAATCTCGGATACGAAACATTTTTGCTGGCAGTTGTGTTGGCAGGTGTATTTCAGCTTTTATTAGGTATTGCAAAAGCCGGAGGTATTTCCAGCTATTTTCCCTCAGGAGTTATTGAAGGGATGCTTACAGCAATAGGGATCATTATCATTAAAAAAGAATTGCCACACGCCATCGGGTATGATAAAGAACATGAAGGCGATTTTTATTCGTATGAACTGATGGATGCAGCAGACAAGGGCTTCTTCAGTGAAATTATTCATTCATTCAATTTTGCCCATACCGGAATTATTATCGTTACAGTTGTTTCAATCGGCATTCTAATAGCATTTAATAAGGTTCCTTTTCTGAAAAAAATAAAAGCTGTTCCGGGTGCATTGGTAGCTGTAATAGCAGGAATTCTGCTTAATGAAGTTTTTAAAGTAACGAACCCTGATTTAGTTATTGCCGGGGAGCACCTGGTGAAACTGCCAACAGCATCTTCCTTCGGCGAATTTTTTGGACAGTTCAGTTTTCCTGATTTCAGCGGATTTGCAAATCCTGCCGTTTGGATTACAGCTGCAACCATTGCTACTGTTGCAAGTATAGAAACATTGCTATGCCTTGAGGCCGGCGATAAAATGGATCCATTAAAAAGGTTTTCCAGTGCTAACACAGAATTAAGAGCACAGGGTATCGGAAATATTCTGTCAGGTTTTATTGGCGGCTTACCAATGACATCAGTAATTGTAAGAACATCAGCCAACGTTAATGCCGGAGCAAAGTCAAAGCTTTCTGCAATAGCTCATGGTGTGTTTTTGCTGATTGCTGTTGTTGCAATACCGGGAATTCTAAATAAAATTCCAATGGCCTGTTTAGCTGCAATTTTAATTATGATTGGATTTAAACTGGCCAGCCCTAAAGTGTTTAAGCATATGTGGCAGTCGGGTAAGTTTCAATTCATACCATTTATTGCAACTGTAATTGCCGTTGTAGGTATTGATTTATTAAAAGGTGTAGGTATTGGTCTGGTGGTAAGTATTTTCTTTATTCTCAGGGGAAATATGAAACTCGCTTACTTCTTTAAGAAAGAAAAACACCATGAAGGAGAAACAGTACATATGGATCTTGCACAGGAAGTTTCTTTTTTAAACAAAGCGGCCATTAAACAAACACTGGCTCATTTACCTCCAAACACGAAGCTGATTATTGACGCTGCAAATACTGTGTATATCGATTATGATGTACTGGAGTTACTCAGAGACTTTGTAAACTTTGGGTCGAAGGATAAAAATATTACTGTAACACTTCTCAATTTTAAACCGGCCTATAAAATGGAAGATGCCATACATGTGCATTCGGAGCAGGATTAAGAAAATTAAAATTTATAACAACAAAACATCCCGGAAGGGTAGTGATAAAAAACTAAATTAATCATGAGAGCGCATACAAAAGAAACACAGTCAAACCTGACGCCAAGAATGGCACTTGAAATTTTAAAAGAAGGAAACGACCGGTTTGTAAAAAATCTGAAAGCACAAAGGGATCTGTTGGCACAGGCAAATGATACACGTGATGGCCAATGGCCTTTTGCCATCATACTCAGCTGTATCGACAGCCGCACATCAGCAGAATTGATTTTTGACCAGGGACTGGGCGATATTTTCTCTGTTCGTATTGCAGGCAATATTGTAAACACCGATATTTTAGGAAGTATGGAGTTTGCCTGTAAGGTGGCCGGTTCAAAACTGATTATTGTGCTGGGCCATACCAAGTGTGGTGCAGTAAAAGGCGCCTGCGATCATGTAGAGATGGGTAACCTTACCGAATTGCTTTCGAAACTGCAACCTTCGGTATATGCAGAAAGAGATACGGTAAATATAAAAGACCGTCATTCAAAGAACCCAACCTTTGTCGAAAACGTTTCATCAATTAACGTACGCCGTTCTGTAAAAAGCATTATTGAAAGAAGTTTCATTATTGAACAGATGGTGGAGAAAGGAGAAATTGGTGTGGTTGGTGCCATGTATAATATTGATACCGGTAAAGTAGAATTTTACTCCGATGTGGAATATGTAAAAGACGAGCTGAATCCCGAATTCAGTGTAGAAGAATTAAAACATTAGCATTATAATGGGCCAGGTAAAACCTGCGCCCATTTTTATTATTATGAATACAGCCACTTTCAGCGAAGCGCATGTTATACATGAGTTAAAACACTACCTGCCTGCACAGCAGGCATTAAAGGATTTTATACATCATAATTCTTTGCATGCTTTTCAGCACATGAAATTTTATGATGCTATTTTCAAGGCATCCGGAATTTTTGGTTTCCAGGTTCATTTGCAATTGCCGGAATACCGGGAGATGTATACAACCGGAAGGATACGGAAAGATGTGCTGCAAATGGTGATTGCCCAAAAGAAAGGAAAAGAATCTGTCGATCAATGGAATGAAAAATTGATCAGCAAAGAGTATGATACAATCAATCATCCACGTATCGGGCAAATGCGGAAGTATTGGAAAGAAGTGTATCAGCTGGATCTGGATAATAAAGTTCATCCGCTGCTGTTTCGTATTCTCTGTGCATTTTTAGATCAGGGTATTGCAATCGATAGTTTTCCGATTGTAAGTAAACCATTTAAAGAGAGTATGAAAGAAATGGAGCAAAACAGTTTTGTGAGTTTCTTTAAAACAAAAGCAGTTAAACAGAAATTTTTATCGGGCAACTATTCTATAATAGAGCTGTTAACAAAGATTGTCGGTAAAGAGGAATATTTTGAACAGTATTTATTCGATCAGCAGTTTGCTCATCATGGCTGGAGTGGTTTTGTAAGCGCAGTGGAAGATAATCCGCAAACATTACTCGACAGGAAACAGATTACACTGAAGGAATTGCTTGAATTCGAATTACTCATGGAGCTGGACGCATTAAACCATGCATTAGGAAATAAATGGCAGCCTTTAGCCAATCATGTTACAGTTCCGCCTGATGATTTATTTGCAGAGTTTCAGAAAACTGAATTTGCAGAGGTAATTGAATTATGGCAGGATGCTTTTGAATGGAGTTATTATGACTCGGTGTTAAAGGGAATATTATTAGCGGCCCCCCCACCCCCCGAAGGGGGGATTTTGAAACCCTCCGAAGACAAAAGCTCTTTTACAATAGCAGGCTCTAAAGCTCCTCCTTCACTACAGGCAATTTTTTGTATTGATGAAAGAGAGGACTCCATTCGCCGGCATATTGAAGCAGTAGATAAAAAATCCGAAACATTTGGTGCTCCCGGTTTTTTTGGAGTAGAGTTTTATTTTCAGCAACAGGGCAGTAAGTTTTATGATAAGCTTTGCCCGGCACCCGTAACACCTAAATATTTAATCAAAGAATCTGATGCCAAATCAGTGCGGAAAGAAGAACTGATTTACACCAAACATACACATGGCATTTTTTCAGGATTTTTATTAAGCATCGGTTTTGGTTTTTGGGCTTTTGTAAAAAAACTGGAAATGCTGTTTCGGCCAACAATGAGCCCGGCTATTTCAAATGCGTATGGGCATATGGATAATAAATCCACTCTTACCATCGAGAATAAAAATCTGTCAGATACAGAAAATGGACTGCAGATTGGGTATACGCTTGATGAAATGGTTGCAAGAGCTGAAAGTTTTTTACGTGGCATTGGATTGATTAAAAACTTTGCACCTGTTGTTTATTTTGTTGCCCATGGCAGCAGCAGTGCCAACAACCCACATCATGGTGCACATGATTGCGGTGCCTGCAGCGGAAGGCCTGGAGCCACCAATGCAAGAGTACAGTCCTTTATCTTAAATCATAAGAAAGTAAGAGAACTGTTAGCAGCAAAAGGAATTATCATTCCGGATACAACACAGTTTATAGGCAGTATGCATGATACCGCTGCTGATGTATGGGCTTATTATGATGAAGATGTTCTGAGTGCAGACAATGCAGAAAGACATCTTGCCAATATTCAGAATTTTGAAACGGCATTAAATCTGAATGCAAAAGAAAGAAGCAGGCGATTTGCATCAATCAATACCAAACAGGGATTAGAGCAGGTACGTAAAGCGATTCACAGCCGTTCGGTTTCTTTATTTGAACCAAGACCAGAGCTGGGACATGGAACAAATACATTAGCAATCATTGGCCGCAGACAGACATCCAAAGGTTTGTTTCTCGACAGAAGAGCGTTCTTAAACAGTTATGATTATACAACAGATCCTGATGGAACAATTCTTTCGGCAGTAATGCGACCGATTGGTTTGGTTTGCGGCGGCATCAATCTTGAATATTATTTTTCAAGAGTTGATAATATTAAAATGGGAGCCGGCACTAAACTTCCTCATAATGTAATGGGTTTGTTTGGTGTAGCCAACAGCAGTGATGGTGACTTGCGGCCCGGTTTGCCATGGCAAATGATTGAAGTGCATGATCCGGTTAGACTACTTGTAATTGTTGAGCATCAGCCTGACATCGTTTTAAAAGCAATTCAATCAACACCGGAAGTTTTTGAATGGTATAAAAATGAGTGGGTACATATTGTTGCATTGCATCCGGATGAACAACAGTTTTATTATTTCAGGAATGGCGCTTTTGTGAAATATGAACCCATTACAGATGCAGCAGAAATAAAAACGATTCACAACATGGAACAGTTTATTGAAGGGGCAAAGGAAATGGAAACGAATCATATTGTTCACGCTACTGAAGAAAACCTGCCGGTATATTTATTGGATTAATTTTTTAAAACAGTTTCGGCTGATTATTACAGAATGGATCAATTACTTATTTTATTTATCGCCATACCCATGCTGGGCTTTTTTGCCACTCTCCTGTGGCAAAACAAAAGTGAAAAAGCTATCGGCAGAATTGTGCGTTTTGCAAAAGTGTTCAACATAGCGATCTCTGTTTCATTTGCTGCCTGGTGGATGCTGAAGGGTTTTGAACCGGTTAGTTATAAACTGGCTACTCTTTATGAAACAGAACATTTCGTGTTTGCCATTCATTTGTTTTACGATGAAGTAACTGCCGTGTTCAGTATTGTTGGCTCACTGTTGTTTTTCCTCGTTGCTACTTTCAGTAAATATTATATGCACCGTGATCAGGGTTACAAACGGTTCTTTAACACCATCCTGTTATTTGCAACGGCTTATAATTTTATCATCCTTGCAGGAAATTTTGAAACACTTTTTATCGGGTGGGAAATAAAAGGCATCTGTTCTTTTATTCTGATAGCTTTTTACCGTAACCGCTATTTGCCGGTGAAAAATGCATTCAAAGCAGTTTCAAATTACCGTATCAGTGATGTGGCACTCATGCTTGCCATGTGGATGATGCATCATCTTACACACCAGAATATCACATTCTTTCAATTAGGTGAAGCAAAAGAAATGGCTGTAACATCGGGGCAAACCGGTATGGCGATCTTTATTGTTTGTATGATTATTCTGCCGGCCGTTATTAAATCGGCACAGTTTCCATTTACCACCTGGCTGCCAAGAGCAATGGAAGGCCCTACTGCATCATCAGCAATATTCTACGGTTCGCTCAGTGTACATATCGGTGTTTTTTTACTGCTGCGTACACATCCTTTTTGGGAAGATATGTTATGGGCAAAAATTACCATCATTGTTTTTGGAGCATTAACAGCAATTGTTGCAACGATGATTGCAAGGGTGCAGCCAACCGTTAAAACACAGATTGCCTATTCATCAGCTGCACAGATTGGATTGATGTTTATTGAAGTGGCATTAGGTTTTCACTGGCTGGTACTGCTTCATTTTGCAGGCAATGCCTTTTTAAGAACTTACCAGTTGCTGGTTTCACCATCTGTATTAAACTACCTGGTACACCATCAGTATTTTCATTATGTGCTTCCAACACAAAAAGCGGTATCAAAAATAAAAGCATCGTTCTACATGCTTGGAATTAAAGAGTGGAACCTGGATACGCTGATGTATACATATTTGTGGAGTCCTTTTAAATGGATCGGAAAGCAGTTGCAGTTTTTACAATCAACTGTTTTTATCGGCATTCTTACAGTTACCGGTGCATCCCTTTTAATTCTCGGGTATACCAACCAGGAAATGATTCCATCTCTAGGCGGGGCTTCGCCAATTATTTTAATGAGTATTGCTTTGGCGGTAATTCTTTTTGCGTTTGCTTACAGACAATCAGCTTTAAAAGCATGGATTTACCTGTTTACTGCGCATTTGTTCATTATTGCAGCTGTATTAATTAATGCAACACATATCAGCCTGATTGAAATTGTTTTTTATTCCAGCGGAGTCTTTCTTGCTTTCTTACTGGGCTATGATTGTCTGCAAAAAATAAAAACAATTGATAATGATATATCGCTTAATCAATTTCATGGCTATGTATATGAACAGGAAACAACAGGGTTTTTGTTTTTACTGTCGGCTATGGGTATGCTTGGATTTCCTATAACAGCGGCTTTTATAGGGATTGACGTATTGTTTACCTATGTTCACAGCGATCAGATTGCACTGATTATTCTGATGGCACTGTGTTTTATATTTATTGAACTGTCGGCATTCCGTATTTTACTACGCATCTTTTTGGGTCCGCATAAAAAACTAAATCATCCGGTGGCATTCAGAAGTTCATAAGTGATATAAATAAAATGGGTTGTCTTAGTTTATGACAACCCATTTTATTATGATGTTTATTTAATTAAATATTCAAGCCCCCGCAAACACTTAAGGTTTGCCCGGTTACATAGCTGCTGAGATCGCAGGCAAGGAACAGAGCTACATTGGCAATGTCTTCTCCACTTGCAAATTTCCCCAGCGGAATACCAGCTTTGTATTTTTCTGCAGCTTCTCCTTCTTTTAAATAGGAAGTCATATCTGTTTCTACAAAACCGGGAGCAATGGCATTGCAACGGATATTTCTGCTGCCCAGTTCTTTTGCAACAGACTTGGTGAAACCAATTACTCCTGCTTTGCTGGCTGCATAACTGCTTTGTCCCGCATTGCCCATTTCACCAATCACAGAACTCATATTAATGATGGAGCCGCTTCTTGCTTTCATCATCGGTTTAATGATCTGCTTGGTCATATAAAACACACTGTTGAGATTTACTTTGATCACTTCTTCAAACTGATCAGGCGTCATACGCAGCAATAAATTATCTTTTGAAATACCTGCATTGTTTACACAGATATCAACGGTACCAAATTCTTTCAGCACATCGGTTACAAAGGCTTCACAGGCAGCAAAATCACCTGCATTGCTCTGGTAAGCTTTTGCTTTTACACCCATGCCCTGAAGTTTGGTCTCTAATGTTTTTGCACGTTCTGCACTGCTGTCGCTTACATAAGTAAAGGCAATATGAGCACCATGTTCAGCAAACTTAATGGCAACTGCTTCACCAATTCCACGGGCGGCACCGGTAACAATGGCAACTTTTCCTTCTAATAGTTTCATTGAAATATGATTTTGTAATGCTGCAAAGTAAAGGCTTTATTCTGCTACTGTCAACTGTGGAGATTCAGTTATTTCAGGTTGTGTAAATTGAATGATGACAGATCGAAATCAGCAAGCCTGGTTACTTCATCTGTTTAAAGCGTAAAATCTCTTCTACATAACTTCTTTCATTACTCAAACGGGGAATTTTATGCTGGCCGCCTAATTTACCTTTGCTCCGCATCCATTCATGAAAGGTTCCTTTTGGAACAGGATGAACAAAAGGCAAACGCAGAGCAATATTTCTATGACGCTTGGCTTCATAGTCGCTGTTGAGATTTTTTAACGCTGTATCAAGCTCATATACAAAGTCGTTTAAAATGGCAGGGGCTTTTTCAAATTCAATCAACCATTCGTGAGCACCATTATCACTGTGACTGAAATAAATTGGTGCTGCAGTATATTCATTCACTACTGCACCGGTTTGCTCGCACGCCTGTGCAATAGCTTTATCTGTATTATCAACAATCAACTCTTCTCCAAACGCATTGATGAAATGCTTTAACCGTCCGCTTACTTTAACACGGTAAGGCTCAAGTGAAGTAAACTGAATGGTGTCTCCAACAATATACCTCCACAACCCGCCATTGGTGCTGATGATGATTGCATAGTTTTTTCCCGTCACCACTTTATTCAAACCAATTGTTACAGGAAATGGCTTTCCATATTCTTCTGTTGGCATAAACTCATAAAAAATTCCATGATCAGCAAACAGCAGCATTCCATCTTCGCCGGGTTTATCCTGTGCAGCAAAGAAACCTTCGCTTGCATTGTACATTTCCAGGTAGTTAATCGATTTGCCAATGATCTGTTCAAACTGCTCACGGTATGGCACAAAGGAAACTCCGCCATGTAAGTACAGCTCCATCTGCGGCCATACCTCACTCATAGTTTTCTTTCCTGTTAACTCAAGGATGCGGCGAAATAAAACCAAACTCCATGTAGGAACTCCTGAGATGGAGGTAACATTTTCTTTAATTGTACTCTCAGCAAGCTTTTCAATTTTGTTTTCCCATTCATCGAGTAAGGCAATGCTGAGATCAGGTGTACGGATCCAGTTACTCCAGAATGGAGCGTTCTGCATCAACACAGCGCTCAAATCGCCAAACTGTATTTCATCATTCAGTTGATTCACTGTATGACTACCGCCAATCACCAGGCCTTTGCCTGTTAACAGATCAGATGCAGGGAAATTATTATAGTAAAGGGTCAATACATCTTTGCTTGCTTTGTAATGACCATCTTTTAAACTCTCTTCACTAACGGGAATAAATTTGCTTCTGTCACTGGTAGTGCCGCTGCTCTTTGCAAACCATTTTACCGGTGTTGGCCAGAGAATATTTTCTTCACCAACCATCATCCGTTCTATATATGGTTTGAAGTCGTCGTACTCACGTACCGGCACTGTACTTTTAAAGTCCCTGATGTTGAATAATTTTTCAAAATTATACTGATGGCCGAATTGTGTGTATTGTGCAGTGGTAACCAGGTCCTGCAGCACTTCACGCTGGGCTGCTACCGGATTATTCATCCAGCTTTCGATGCGCCACATGCGCAGTCGGGCAAGTCGTGATATGGCAGGGCTTAACAGTTTCATGCTGATGTAGGCAAGATAAAAAACTTAAGGGAGATTTAGTGATCTAACTACTCGATTGGTTGTTCTGGCATTGGCTTATTTGCTTCTTCATGCAGATAATCCTTACGTTTTAATTCAAAGTTGCGGCCAAGATAAAGACGGCGTACCTGTTCATCATCCGACAGTTCTTCGGCTGTGCCGTGCTTAAAAATTTTACCTTCAATAAGCAGGTAGGCCCTGTCGCAGATGGAAAGCGTTTCTGTTACGTTGTGATCAGTGATTAAAATGCCGATATTCCTGTATTTGAGTTTGGCAACAATGGCCTGGATATCTTCTACCGCAATCGGATCAACGCCTGCAAAAGGTTCATCCAGCAAAATAAATTTAGGATCAACAGCTAATGCCCGGGCAATTTCTGTTCTTCTGCGTTCGCCGCCACTTAAACTGTCGCCATTATTCTTACGAACATGGTGGAGGCGGAATTCAGTGAGTAATTCTTCCAGTTTATCATGCTGTTCCTGTTTGCTGAGTTTGGTCATTTCAAGCACTGCAGCAATATTCTCTTCTACTGTTAACTTGCGGAACACACTGGCTTCCTGCGGCAGATAACCAATTCCCATCTGCGCTCTTTTGTACATGGGGTACCGGGTAATATTCAGATCATTGAGAAAAACCTCACCTTCATCGGGCTTAATAAATCCCACCACCATGTAAAAAGTAGTTGTTTTGCCGGCACCATTTGGTCCCAGCAGGCCCACAATTTCACCCTGCTTTACTTCAATGCTTACTTTATTGGCAACGGTGCGGTTGCGGTAACGCTTTACGAGGTCGGAGGTATGAATGGTTAAGCTCAAAACAAAAAAATTATGATTGCGAAAATACCTGTTTTCAGCAGAACTGAGCGATAAGAATCCCTTTTGAAATGTGAAAACCCATCTCTGATAAGAACAGTCGTTCATAAACATTGTTTGATTAAAAGCAACTGCTGTTATATGTTTGCAGGAATATAGCAATTCATGAAGGTTACTGAACTTATCGCACAGGCAAAAGATACCCTTGTATCATTCGAAATTCTTCCCCCGTTAAAAGGGAAGACAATTAATTCCATTTTTGATCACCTGGACCCGCTGATGGAATTCAAACCATCATTTATTAACGTTACCTATCACCGCGCCGAACAGGTGTTTAAAAAGAAAGTGGATGGTACCTTTGAAAAAGTGGAAATAAGAAAAAGACCCGGAACGGTTGGTATTTGTGCTGCATTGCAGAATCACTATAATATCGATGCTGTACCGCACCTCATTTGCGGTGGGTTTTCCAAACGGGAAACGGAAGATGCATTAATTGATCTCAACTTCATTGGGGTACAGAATGTGCTGATCTTACGTGGCGACGCCCCCAAGAATGAAACTTCTTTTGAACCGCATAACGATGGACATAAATATGCCATTGATCTGCTGAAGCAAACAATTAACCTCAATCATGGTATTTATCTCGAAGAAGATATCCGTGATGGATTCCGTACAGATTTCTGTGCAGGCGTGGCCGGCTATCCGGAAAAGCATTTCGAAAGCCCCAACATGGAAATTGAAATGCAGCGGCTGAAAGATAAAGTGGATGCCGGAGCTGAATATATTATGACGCAGATGTTTTTCGACAACAGCAAGTTTTTTGCTTTTGTAAAAACCTGTCGTGAAATGGGCATTGAAGTTCCCATTATTCCGGGGTTGAAACCATTGACTACTAAAAAACAACTTACCGTTATTCCGAGAACCTTTCATGTAGATATTCCAACTGAACTGAGTAATGAAATCACAAGAGCCAAAACGGATGAAGACTGTAAAAAAATTGGAACCGATTGGTTAATTCAGCAATCAAAAGAACTGAAAGAGTTTGGTGTTCCCGTTCTGCATTATTACACACTCGGCAGCCCGAAGGTGATTTATAATGTGGTGAAGAATGTAATCTGATTACTGAAGAATTTATAAAATGATTTTGATGGTAAAGAAGCTCCCGGCCAAAGACTGGGAGCTTTTGTTTGTTGCCAAGCCATCCGTTTAAAAGTTGTAATTTTAAAGGACTAAATTAAAATGTATGAGTGTAGCTGAAATGAAAAAGAAAATTCACGAGCAGGTGGATTCTTTAGAAGAAAAAAAACTAAAGCTGGTGAATGATTTTATTGAGCAGATAAACAGCGATTCTGATGCAAAGGTTTCTGTATTGGCACATGCCATGGAAATTATAAAAGAACGTGAAAAAGTGCTGGAAAAACTGGCTCAGTAAAATGATTACAAAAGAAGAAATTTTACTGATACATAACCAGGTGGTACTGCTTCATGGTGGTGCTGACGGAGTAAGGGATATGAATGGACTGGAATCTGCAATTGCCCGACCTTACCAGAGTTTTGACAGGGAAGATTTATATCCTTCCTGTTTTGAAAAGGCGGCTGCTATCGGAGAAAGTATTATCATGAATCATCCTTTTGTTGATGGTAATAAAAGAACCGGGTATGTTTTAATGGAAACTGTTTTACGTTTGGAGGGTTTTAAAATCTCAGCTGCTGACAACGAACTTTATCAATTTGTGATAGATATTTCTACCGGTGCAAAACGGTTTGAAGAGATTGTGGACTGGTTGAAGAAGAATACGAAAGCTACTGGATAGATTAAACACTTCTTAATGCGCCTGAAAACGCATTGTTCTTTGCAGCAGATACGAAAAAGGAACAGCGTCTATTTGTTTTTTACACAGTTCATGTTAGCGGCTTGTGCTTCTCTGTCGAAGTAAAGACTTTAATTCTTCTATACCAATTGCTTCCTTTCTTTTATGAATCATTGCATGGCAGTTTGGACAAACTGGCCGAAGATCTTTAACAGGGTCAACCAAATATTGTTTACCAATATTAGCAACCTGTGTCAAATGATGAACATGAATAAAATTTTGTCCGATGTCGCCATAGGCCTGCTCAAAATTAAAATCACAAACCGAACAAGAAAGTCCATAATGTGCAATACATGCTTTACGGGCAAATGGATTTCTTTCATACTTCGTTAGTGTCACCTGACTTGGTGTGCCTTCCGTGTAAACTGTTTGTTCCTCAATATCTGCTGGCGAAAAAGGATTGTGTCTGATTTTTTGTGTCGTTACAAAGTCAAACCAAACAGCTTCAAGTTCGTCGACAAGTTCAGGTCTGATTGAAATGCCTGAAGCTTGTGGTGTCCAATTTTGTGAAGCAAGGTTGCCTTGATTTAATATGGTGTGTGTTAATATTGGCTCTTAGTCAGCGTTAAGAAGAACATCAAATTGTATCATTACACGATAAATATCTTTGTCTTCACCGCTCCAATGTCTGGAAAGAAAAGGCGGAGTCGTAACTATACCTGAACCAATGATGCCTCTTTTTTTCGGATCTCCAACTATTGCTAGGAAAGCTCTGTCACCAGGCTTGATGGCTTTGTAGCTTCTGCAACTCCATCTTTCTGTTACTTTACCGGTGTCAGCAAGTTGGGCAACACTTTGCTCTAAAGTTGTCCAATTCCATTTATTAGGATTCCAAACAAAAAGGTATGTACTCATAGTAGGGTGTGTCCGATAATATAGTCACTAATTCGAATATATACGAAAGTCCGCATGCTTCGAAACTTGAAATATATTTTTAAGAAGCCTTACAAGGATAACATTAATAGAAAACTTTCGCAAATACAAGCTGCAAATCAATTAGTGAAAGCCTGAAAAAAGTATCCATTATTTCTTCTCCAGAAAACCTACTTCACCATCCCCTTCACCACTGCTTCATTCACCTTCACCGGGTATTTCTTTTTAAGCTGACTGATCCACTGTTCTTCAAACAATAACTGGTAATCGTTAATCACCAAACCCTTTGCTTCATCAAAACTGCGCTGGTCTTCTGTGTTATAAACTTTAACGATATAACAGAAGGAAGAAGACCCATCATTGGTATTGGTTACAACAGGTGTAAATGTTCCCGTTTTAAAATCACGCTGTTCTGTTACAGGTAATTGATTGAATTCAAAACGTCCGCTGTCAGCTAAAGCTGTTCCGTTAAACCCTTCCATATAATCTTTCCATTTCAGCGGATCTTTTTTCATAAGTACCAAAGCCCTGTTGGCAACAGATGTATCTGAGCAGTTAAACACAATTGCATTTACACTGGGCTGCCATTTGTATTTTGCTTTGTTTCCCTTGTAAAAATTTACCAGTGCAGCGCTGTCAGTGGGAGCCACGCTCCATATTTTCCGTTCCATTACTTCAAACAGTAAACTCCCTTCACTGAATTCTTTGATCTGGTAACGGAAGTCTTCGTTCATTGTTTCAAGCCTGTCTTTGTAATACTGTTCAGCAGTTGTTTCTGCAAACTGCTTCATTACTTTTTTATAATCAAGCTGCAATTTGGCATTGGGATTTGTTTGCTGACTCTTTACAAACTTCAACCAGTCTGATACGGAAATTGTTTTATCTTTTAGGAAGAACAATGGCTTTTGCTGGTTGGCTTTAAAAAAGGCAGCATAGTTTTTTGCTTTCAGCATGGTATCTGTTAATGTCCATAATTGCTGCTCATTATAAGGCAATGCTTTGTAACCACTTGCTTTCAGCATTTGTTCTTTCATACGGGCATTGGCAATATTGATACGGGAATCGTTACTTACTTTATCCGTATACTCCTGTAACAATAACGGATCAGTGAGATCTGTTTTAACAGGGGTTAAAGAAATTCGCTTGATAATGTGAAACCCCGCTGATGTTTGTACAGGTTCACTGATGTCACCATCCTTCTGCAAACCAAAAGCAGCTTTACTGAAACCTGCATCAAATTTTGTAAAACCGAAGTCGGGCATTAATCCGCCATTTTGAAAGGTCATTTTATCTTCACTGTACTGCAGTGCAAGGTCTTCAAACTTATCTCCTTTTTTTGCCAGCTGGTAAACTGTTTGTGCTTTTGTTTTTGCAGCAGCAATTTCTGCTGCTGTTGCATCGGCAGGAGTTGCAACCAAGATCTGCGCAGCTTTCAATGTTCCTGTTGAATTACGTTTGCTGATCACTTTCAGAATATGATAACCATTTTCACCTGCCACCGGTTTTGAGTAAGAACCTGCCGGCAATGCATATAAAATATTTTCTAAATTATAAGGTAATGAAAACACAGATACATAACCGATATAACCATCTGTTGACAGGACATATGCATTGGTTGATACCTCTCTTGCCAGTTTTTTAAAATCAGCACCGGACTGCAATTGCTGGTAAGCTTTATCAATTTGTGTTTTTGCTTTTGCACTGTCTTTATCATAGGCAACAAAAATATGTGCTGCTTCAACTTCTGTTTTACTGCGTTCTACTGCTTCAGTAATAATATCCTTGCCTGCACTCTGGTTACGCAGAAACTGTTCAAGGATCTGAGCACGGAAACCGGCGATATCATTTTTAATAGCAGGCAGAGTATCCAGCTTCGCATCTTTTGCGGCCTGTACTTTTAATTTAAACCGGATGAAAAGATCGAGATATTCACGGATGGACTTTTCGTCGGTTGCACCGTTATTGTTTTTGCTGTAGGCACGCCAGAATTCTTTCTGATCAACTTTGGTTGTGCCATAAGTAAATAGTGTTTGCGACTGGCTGCTGAAAGAAGCAACCATGAATACGATTAATAGAATGTTACGCATAAGTTCTGGTTAAGGATGTTGGTTTGTTTTATTATTGCGTTTGAATTCCAGAAACTCATCAACCTGTTCGGGGCTGATCTTTTTGGCTACGATCCGTTTCTGTTCATCAAGCAAATATATTGTAGGGGTTTGATATACATCATAGGTTTGCCTGAAGCCGGGAAGATTGTTTTTTGCTTCTGCCTGTTTCATTTGAGGTGTCTGGTACAAATGCACCCATCCTTCCAGCTGGTGTTCACGGATGTATTTGGTCCAGGCAGTTTTTACCAATGAAAGTTTAGTAAGATCTGTTTTAACTGTATCGGTCAGTACACCCACCATTTGAATTCCCTGTTTTTTCCAGGTGCTTCTGTACATACTGTCGAGCTTTGGCACCTGTTCCCTGCAATGACTGCAATCAGGATCCCAGAACACTACAATGGTGTAAGGCGATTTAATGGAATACAGGTTTACTTTTTTATCAAGTGTATCAAGCAAATTCAATTCAGCCGCAGGCTCACCAACAATATTGCCCATTAAACTGTAAGCACGGTTAAATACAAGGTCCTTATCTTTTTTCTCCAACCAGTCAACCTGGTTGCTGATATAATATTTTTCAAACAGATGCAGGAACACAACATCCAGCCCCATGTATTTGGGATTCATGTAGTCGTTGGTAAACTTATTAATGAAATACCTAAACATGGTTTTACTACTGCGGCTGTACAGAATAAATTTATCCAGCTCCACTTTAATACTGTCGGGATGACGGAAAACAACGCTTTCCATATAACGGTTCAACCGCTGCTCAAACATGGGAGTACGCAATAAGCGGTCATCAGCAAATGAAATATCCTGCCAGTATTGTTTTTTATAATAATAAAACGCATTGATGCTGTCCTGTTTTGATTTGGCACCTGTTATATTATAAGCAGGCTCTTTCATTAAACGGAACAAAAGCGATAAATAACTTTCGGGATGTGTAATTGTAAAACTATCCCTCCATTGCTGCGAAGCAATGGCAACTCCATTCATTTTTTGCTGAATGGCAATACTGTCTTTTTTTGTTTTTGCTGATGCAAGTTCTGTTTGCCAGCCCTGGTAATTGCGGTAAAACTGATTCGTTGCGAACTTATAATTTTCCAGGAAACTGTTTTCGGTGGAACCGGTGATGCTGGAAATGATAAAGCTGGCTGTATCAATTGTTAGCTGAAACTGCTGTTCTTTATCAATGAGGATGTCGAAGAATTTTTTCTTTTCCGGGTCAACAATGATGTACAGTCCGCCGGTAAGTTTCTCTGCTCCGCTGAAAACAGCCTGCCCGTTTGGCTGCAGTATGGCAGAATCCTGCACATATTTCTTTTCACCAAAATAATAGCCGAGGTATAAATAACCTTTCTCTACCGGTTTATAGTTAACGGTGAGCTGATAACCCTGCGCAAATGCACAAAAACTGCTGACCAGTAAAAGGAAGGAAAAGAGTACTTTTTTCATTCGCATAAGAAGAGTAAAGTTATTCAAAAACCTTTCTCTACCTGTTAACGATTTGCAAACTGTCCTATTGTTACCTTTGCGCCGTGAGAAAGAAAAATAAAATCAGGATACTGGAACAGGTAACCGTTGAAGACTATGCAGCAGAAGGTAAATCGATAGCCCGTGTTGATGGGAAAGTGATCTTTATTGAAGGCGCTGTACCCGGCGATGTGGTGAATATTCAGCTTGGCAAAAGCAAAAAAGACTGGGCCGAAGGAAGAGCTGTTCATTTTCATTCATACTCTGCTGACCGTACAACTCCTTTCTGTGATCATTTTGGATTATGCGGGGGTTGTAAATGGCAGATGCTCCCTTATGAAAAGCAGCTGGAGTATAAACAACGTGAAGTGGAACAAAACCTGAAACGTATCGGCCGGATTGAATTGCCAGCCATGCTGCCAATTATTGGTGCGAAACAAACCAGGTACTACCGTAACAAATTAGAATACACGTTCAGCAATAAGCGTTACTTAACAAGAGAAGAATTATTGAAACGTGATATTGAAAGAGAGAAAGCTGCTGAACTTTCAGGGGCTAGCTCCTCACCCACCGGGGGTTCCGGTACGGAAGGAACGAAGTTCGGGGAGGGGGCTCTTGGCTTTCATGTTCCCCGTATTTTTGATAAGGTGGTTGATATTGAAACCTGCTACCTGCAGCAGGAACCGAACAATGCCATCCGCAATTTTGTAAGGGAGTTTGCCGTGCGTCATCAGTTTACATTTTATGATATCCGTGAGCATAAGGGCTGGCTGCGTACTATGATCTTCAGGATGACAACAACAGGCGAAGTGATGGTGAACATTACGTTTGGTCATGATGATGAAGCAGACCGTAAACTTTTGTTCGATGCCCTGCTGAATGAGTTTCCTGAAATTACAACCCTGCTGTATACGATCAACCCAAAATGGAACGACAGTATTTATGATCTGCAGCCGCAAATCTATTTCGGCAACGGTTATGTAACGGAGAAGCTGGAAGAGTTTGTTTTCAAGATCGGGGCTAAATCTTTTTTTCAAACCAATACCAAACAGGGCGAAGAATTATATAAAGTAACCAGAGCGTTTGCACAGCTTACCGGGAATGAAATTCTGTATGATCTGTATTGCGGCACCGGCAGTATTGGTATTTTTTGCAGCAAAGGAGCGAAAAAAATTATTGGTGTGGAAGCAATTGCAGAAGCTATTGAAGATGCAAAGGAGAACGCATCAGTAAACGGGTTAACCAATACCTCTTTTTATGCAGGTGATGTAATTGATATTTGTACTGATGATTTTTTTGCAGCCCATGGCCGGCCCGATGTGATTATTACCGATCCGCCCAGAGCAGGCATGCATGAAAAACTGGTGAAGAAACTGCTCGATATTGCAGCTCCACGTATTGTATATGTAAGCTGTAACCCGGCCACGCAGGCGAGGGATCTGCAACTGCTCAATGAAAAATATGTGGTGGAGCAACTGCAGCCGGTTGATATGTTTCCGCACACACATCATATTGAAAATGTAGCTGCGCTGGTATTGCGGAGCTAAGCGGTCTAAATGTTTTCATTTTCTTTTCATTTTCAATTCCGAAATTCGCAATTGATCCAACAAAAAAATATCAAGTGAGTTATCAGCAAATAAGACCAGGCGGCTTTGATGTATTACCTCCCGTAATTAAAAATCTGATTATTATTAACGGATTGGTATTACTTGCGCAGTACACGGGTAAAGCAACCGGAAATGAGCAATGGATTATTGATTTTTTTGCATTGCATAATGTACAATCAGATTTGTTTAAGCCACATCAGCTGATTACACATTTATTTATGCATGGCGATTTTTTCCATTTCTTTTTTAACATGTTTGCTTTGTGGATGTTTGGGAACATGCTTGAAAACTTCTGGGGATCAAAACGGTTTCTTACATTTTATATACTATGTGGTTTAGGTGCTGCCGCAATTCACCTTGGCTGGCTCTCATATGAAATACAGCCATTCCTGAACGAAGTAAGTGCGTTCAAACAAACACCATCACCCCAAAGTTTTCTGCAATTTTTTCAGCGGAATCATGTGGTAGACAGAATGGATGTCGATCAATTGAATTTACTCTTCAATAACTGGTCAGCCGATCCCGGGAATCAAAATTATATTCAAAAGGCGATAGACCTGGTACAGCAACGTTCACAGCTTGAATTAAGCACACCAACTGTTGGGGCATCCGGCGCTGTATTTGGTTGTCTTGCTGCATTTGGGTATTTATTCCCAAATACGCTTATTTACATTTACTTTTTCTTCCCGATTAAAGCAAAATGGTTTGTGATTTTGTATGCAGCTGCTGAGCTTTGGATGGGTGTAAGAAACAGCGGTGGAAATATTGCACACTTTGCACATCTCGGTGGAGCATTAATTGGGTTTTTACTGGTACTTTACTGGAACAAAAGTAACCGCAAAACGTTTTACTGATAAATGATTGATCTATGAGTTACATGCAGGCAGAACGGAAAAAGAAAATACGCTTTGGTGAGGATGGAGATTCACTCATGATGCTCATTTTTATTAATGTGATGGTGTTTGTGATACTGATGTTCATTAAAATCGTTTATCAGCTCACACCTATTCCATTAGAATTATATAAAACACAGATCCTTGACTGGGTGGCATTGTCTCATGATCCCTATATAGTACTGACACGCCCATGGACTGTCATTACACAGATGATCAGTCATGCCGATTTGTGGAGCATGATCGGCAATATGATTTTTCTTTGGGCATTTGGATACCTGTTGCAGGATATGATGGGCAACCGTCATGTGATCCCGGTTTATTTTTATGGTTGCCTGGCTGGTGCGTTTTTATACATGCTGTCTGTAAATATTTTTCCGCAGTTTAAAGAAGCTGCCAATGCTGTTGGTTTTTTAGGTGGCGGCGCAGGTGTAATGGCCATTGCTATTGCAGCAACAGTTACAGCACCGGATTACCGTGTGTTTCCTATGATCAATGGGGGAATTCCCATCTGGATCATTACACTCATTTATGTGATTGTTGATTTTGCAGGTCTTGCAAGTTTTGCGTTTCCTCATCACCTTGCACATTTGGGCGGAGCGTTGATCGGCTTTATCTACATTAAACAGGTAAAAAGCGGAAATGATTGGGGAAGCTGGATGCATCGTTCTTACAGCTGGTTTATTCATTTATTTGATCCAAAGGAAAAGAAGCCGCAAAAGAAAACCATAAAAAAAGAAGTGTTCTATAATACAAAAGGGCAACAGCCATTTACAAAGAAACCAAATATCACCCAGCAAAGGGTGGATGAAATTCTGGATAAGATCAGTCAGAAAGGATACGAATCACTCAGCCCGGAGGAAAAAGATATTTTGAAGAAGGCAGCTGATAACAACGAAACACTGTAAAAAACATGGCCGGATTCATCCGCAAATTCACCAAGCGAATCATTATTATCTGTAATGTAGCCTTGAGTGTGAGTATGCTGCTGCTGTATATCTTACCGATGACCAATCAGCGTCTGTCCTGGTTTATTAATCTTTTTGCATTGCTGCTGCCTTTCCTGCTTGTTCTGCAAATCGGGTTTCTTGTTTTCTGGTTATTTGCAAAACGCAAGCTGGTATGGATTCCGGTCATTACCTTACTGTTATGCTGGAACCTGATTGGTTCGTTAATAGGGTTTCATCCGTCAGCAAAAAAGAAAGTAAAAGACGATGCTGATTTCAGGGTGGCAACATGGAACACACACCTGTTTAACTTTTTTGAAAACAACGGAAAGCTTGATGCAGGTATGATAAAGGAAGCAAATGATTTTCATGCAGATGTTTTTGCAGTGCAGGAATTTGTGTTTTCGTTAGACAGCTCATCATCCATTTCACTTGAAAAAGTAAAACAGAGGTTGGGATTTAAATATGTTGTTGCTGCTAACGACAGGGCTTTTGGAGTGCATACAAACATCAGGCAAAGGAATGAACGATATCATCCTTTTTGCGTAGCCATTTTTTCAAACCATCCCATTCTGCAATGGAAAAAAGTGCAGAGCCTTAAAGAATACAATCATACATTTCTGTGGGCTGATATTTTAGTGAATACAGATACCATCCGCATCTTCAATATTCACCTGCAAAGCATGCATTTTGGAAGAAACGAGTATGAGTTCATTGAAAATATTGATCAACAGGATATGGATAAGGTACAAAGCAGCGGTAAAAGTATTATCCGCAAAATGCGCAGTGCTTACATGCTTCGTGCCAGCCAGGCATTGGATGTAAAAGCCGAGATTGAGCAAAGCCCTTACCCGGTGATTGTTTGCGGCGATATGAACGATGTACCCAATTCGTATGCGTACCAAACCATCAGCAAGAATTTATACGATTCTTATACAGAAAAAGGCTGGGGTATTGGCCGCACGTTCCAGTTTCTTTCGCCTACGCTGCGTATTGATTATGTGCTGCACAGTAAGCAGCTTGTACTGAGACAGGTGCAGATTATTCGCCCCTCACCCGGTGATCATAACCCTGTGATTTCGGATTTTAAAATCCCCGGTAATTAAACAGCGGAAATCCTATCTTTGTTTCAATGAGGAAATTCTCCCAATATTGTTGTTGTAGCTGCTGTTGCTGATAATGCAACCGGTCTCCCGTATACAACAATTCTTCATTTCCAATCATACAAGTTTATGTCGCAGTTAAAAGTTTATAATTCACTTACACGTCAGAAAGAAATTTTTAAATCTATTACTCCCGGTCATGTGGGCATGTATGTGTGCGGACCAACCGTAAGTGGTGAAAGTCATCTGGGTCATGCCCGTCCTTATGTTACGTTTGATGTATTGTACCGCTACCTGATTCATTTGGGATACAAGGTTCGTTATGTTCGTAACATTACCGATGCCGGACATTTTGAAGAAGAAGGAAGAGAAGCAGAAGATAAGATTTCAAAAAAAGCAATACTTGAAAAACTGGAACCAATGGAGCTGGTGCAGAAATATACCAACCTCTATCATTGGGCCATGGATCAGTTCAATACTATTCCACCGTCAATAGAGCCAACAGCAACAGGACATATTGTTGAACAGATCGGTATGATTGAACAGATCATTGAAGCAGGTTATGGATATGTAAAAAACGGCTCCGTTTATTTTGATGTAAAAAAATATGCAGAGAGTCATGATTACGGAAAACTGAGTGGAAGAGTGATTGATGATTTACTGGAAACAACCAGGGAACTCGAAGGACAGGAAGAAAAAAAGGACCGTGCTGATTTTGCACTATGGAAAAATGCAGCACCCGAACATATCATGCGCTGGAAAAGCCCTTGGGGCGTTGGTTTCCCCGGCTGGCATATTGAATGCTCGGCCATGGCAACAAAATATTTAGGCGCTGAATTTGATATTCATGGTGGCGGTATGGATTTATTATTTCCGCATCATGAAAGTGAAATAGCACAGAGTACTATCTGCAATCATGTGGCACCGGTTCGTTACTGGATTCATAATAACATGATCACCATCAACGGACGGAAGATGGGGAAGAGTTATAACAATGTAATCAAGTTAACAGAACTTTTCACTGGTAATCATCCATTGCTGGAGAAAGCATATCACCCGATGACGGTTCGCTTTTTTATTCTGCAAACACAGTACAGAAGTACACTAGATTTTGGCAACGATCCATTGCAGGCCGCAGAAAAAGGATTGAAGCGTTTGTGGGAAGCGTATGAATGGATATCAAAGTACGATGTAAGAGGTACGATGTACGATGCGAAAGACAGTGAACTTGATGCGAAAGTAAATAAGCTCGTTGCTGAATTCGATGAGTTTATGGATGATGATATCAATACGGCCAAAGTACTGGCGAATATGTTTGAACTGGTGCCGGTGATCAATGGGATGAAGGATAAACATATTGCAGCAGATGCATTGAGCAGTACAACCATTTCATTGATGCAGACACAGCTGAAAGTCTATATTGAAGATATCCTCGGTTTAAAAAATGTAACTGGTGAAGAAAATGATAAGCTGAAGTCCGTGATGCAATTACTGATTGATCTGCGGAAGGAAGCAAAAACAAAGAAAGATTTTGTTACCAGCGATAAGATCAGGAATCAATTATCTGAACTGGGCATTCAACTCAAGGATGAAAGGGATGGAGGAATGAGTTATTCTTTTTAATCAAACAAATTCCTCATGTCTGAATATATTTTACATCTGTCGAAAGACAAAAAATTCAGAAAAGTTTTAGAACTGCAGGATCCGCATGAGCTGGTGAGAAGAAAAAAAATTTATCTCTATCTCTGTGCATCTATCATGAGCCAGCAGCTATCCACCAAAGTTGCCGAAGTGATCTACAAACGTTTTCTTGCTTTGTACGGAAAAAAAGAACCAACGGCTCAGCAAATTTTAGACACACCATTTGAAACACTCCGTGCAATTGGACTGAGTAATGCCAAAACAAACTATGTACATAACGTCTGCCGCTTTTTTATTGAAGAAGGTCTTGATGATAAGCATCTCTACAAAATGAGCAGCGAAGATGTGCAGCAGAAGCTTATCCAGATCAAGGGAGTTGGAAAGTGGACGACTGAAATGATCCTGATGTTTGCGTTACAGCATGAAGATGTATTTCCGGTTGACGACCTTGGTATACAGCAGGCAATGACCAAACTCTACAAATTAGATACATCCAGCAAAAAGCTGTTGTATGAACAAATGCACAAGGTGGCTGAAAAGTGGCGGCCCTACCGCACCTATGCCTGTGTTCATTTGTGGAGATGGAAGGATGAGAAATAAGAAGCATAACTTTGTGCTTTGAGTATGCGCAAACTTCTGTTCATATTATTTTTTATAAAGTCGGTTACGTTAATGGCGCAGCATGAAGGGCCAAGCGTAGGAACAACTTTGCGAATGCTTTCCGGTAAAGATTTAATAACAGGAGCAATCATTGATATTGAATTTTCAAATTCACCTGCTTACAGTCTGCTTCATTTCTGGAACAGTCGTTCAGATTCCTCTTTGAAAGATTTACAGGCATTTGTTACAATGGCAAATGCATATAAAGACAAAGCCACTGTATTTGCTTTCCCTTATGAAACAAAACAGGATATTCCCCGGACAAAAGAACTTATTATAAAGTATAAAATGAACTGGGCTCAGCTGCTGCAGTACAGGCAAATTGGTTCGCAGGGAGCCAATGTAATCGATGTATTGAAAGTAGATGAGTTTCCTACTTATATGCTGCTCAACAGACGGGGAACAATTCTTGTACGTTCCGGTTCACTGAGTGATGTGGAAGAAGTTTTGAAAAGGAAAGAAGAATAAGATTTTTTTTAAGTCAAATTCTTACCGATTCCAAAGTTTTCAAATAGCCCTCGTCAACTTTCGCCCCAATTCCAACTGCTTCATCAATCTCAACAATGCCGTTCTCTTTAAAAACCATACCGCCAACAATAGGGTCTTCTTTCAGCATCAGTGGTGTGTCTAAATCATGATGAACAATCAAATCGCTGCAGTAAGCAAAATGAACAAGGGTTGTAATAGCAAGGCGGCTTTCCATAAAACAACCTACCTGTAATTTAATGTTGTGTGCTTTGGCTACTTCCACAATTTTCAACGCATGATAAACACCTCCACTCTTTCCCAGCTTAATATTAAAATAATCGCAAGCATTCAGTTTAGCTAACCGCTCTGCATCATGTTCATCAAAACAGCTTTCATCACTCATAATTTTAATGGGGCTGTTCTTTCTCACCTTCGGCAATTCCATATAATTCCAGCGGGCAATCGGTTCTTCGCAATGCTCAATACCAAAGCTGCTTAATGCATTTAATGTTGTGATAGCAGTATCTACAGTCCATCCCTGGTTGGCATCAATACGCAACGGCAACTCATTACCAATTGCCTCACGGATTGCTTTAATACGTTCAACATCGGCTTCTGTTGTGGTGCCCAGTTTTACTTTTATGGAAGGAAAGCCCTCTGTTTTATACTGCAGTGCTTCCTTTGCCATTTTCTCAGGTGTACCTAAGCCAACAGTCATATCTGTTGAAATGATTTTATTCTTACTGCCGCCTAAAAATTTATACAAAGGCTGATGTGCATGTTTTGCAGCTATATCATACAATGCCATATCAAATGCGCTCTTGATGCTTTCATTCCTTGTAATGACACGATCCATTGCTGTTACACATTCTTCAATCTGTAATGGATCTTTTCCTTTTAAAGCAGCAGCTAAATATTGCGCAACAATATAACATGTGTCCATGCTTTCCCCGTTGATGCTCATGTAGGGGCTGCATTCACCATAACCGCTGATGCCTTCATTGGTGCGGATGATCACAAGAATATTATCTGCATCATACTGTGCGCCGAGTGAAATCACAAAAGGTTGTTTGAGCGGAATACAGAGTTTATAGATTTCTATAGAGGTGATTTGTAATGTCATTGGATGAAGGTAGTAAATCAGGAAAACCTGCAGGTAACATTACAGATAAAAAAATACGGGAGAATGCTTGTAGTTAGCTAAAACCTTATCTAACTTAACAATCCTTTTCAAAAGAGAACTCCACAGACCATTAAATTCTTTGGCGATGATGTTTGGCCGGCAATAATCAACCACTCCCTGCCTTTCATATCTCCCTATCCACCTCCTGAAAGCGGTAACTGATTATTTAATTAAAAAAAATGAACATGAAAAAGAAAAGTTTTCAGCTGTTGGTGCTATTGCTACTCCTCAGCACAGTATTCTATTCCTGTAAGAAGGTGCCCGATCAGCTTAAGCCCGATCCGGTAACAAAAATTGACAATCTGTTTCCTGAAAATGACAGCAGAATCATTACGATGCCGGATGATGTGTTGCTCTCCTCTTCCGGAATTGCCAACCGAAACGACGAAAAGTATAATACCTTTTATGGTCCTCAGGTGCAAATGGGAAACGGGCATATCCGTTCCTGGATTAATATTACGCACAGCGGAACGCCATTAGCGATTGGGGTTGAGATGACAGATGGAACATTGTCTGGTCTTCCAACCGATCCGGAAAATCATGCAGCCGCAACCTATATCCTGAAGTTGCACCAGAAGGCAAAAAGTGTAACCCCTTTTGATCATATTATGGTGAACTGGAATGTGCACGGGCATGAGCCACCACATATATACGGGTTGCCGCATTTTGATTTCCATTTCTATAAAGTTTCTGTAGAAGAAATGATGAATACAACCGACCCGGTAAAGTTTAATATTTTTCCGCCTGCAGGGTATATTCCAACTATGTATTTTAATCCGGGCGGAGGTGTACCAATGATGGGAGCACACTGGATAGATCTGTTATCGCCCGAAGTTCCTTCTCCTGCAAATCCGAATCCTGCAGCATTTACACATACATTTATTTACGGCTCTTATGATGGTGCGGTTACCTTTGTTGAACCCATGATTACACATGCTGTTTTAACAGGTGGCGCAACGGTTAGTAGGTGGTATCGTCAGCCAGCAATGTTTTCACCAACAGGAACCAATTATCCTTCCCGTTATAATATCTGGAAGGACGGTTCAAATAGCAGACATTATGTTGCGCTTGATCAAATGATCATGCGGTAATTGAGATAGTTTAAAAAAAGGATCCCGCTGAGGCGGGATCCTTTTTTTATCAGTGAGAATCCTTTCATCAATATCATCAGCGGCCTATTTCTACAGCTTCAATCCTTTCATCAGATTTGAAGCGCCACCAAATTTATCAATACACCATAACCTAAAAAATTATCTGCATCGTACCTGATGATATTACATAAGGTTGTTTCAGTGGAATGCATAGCATATATATTTCGACGGATGTGTTTTTTATAGTTACTAATTAATAGGTGAAACCAAAAACAGAAAATGGTGCCCAGTAAACCGGGTCAGGATTTTTTTCTTTAAACCGTTTAATGGCCTTTCGCAGGTTGGATGCAGGATAAAAAAAGGAAGGCTCCTGCAGTTCTTCCAGAAATAATAACATCAGCTCCTTTGTTTTTTCATCGTCAACACTCCATAAGCTCATTACAGTAAAATCAACACCGGCTTTATAAAATGCACGGGCTAACCCGATAAAGCCGCCCGGTACTACTTTACCATAACCTGTTTGGCAGGCACTGAGTATAGCCATCTCTGCATTGAGTTTTAATGCCTGAATCTGTCTTGCAGTAAGTAAACCCTCTGGGTGATTTTTATCTGGAGTAAATGCAAGAAAACTTCCATCTAAAATCTTTTCAAAATTAAAATAGCCATGTGTTGCCAGGTAAATGAAATCGGCAGTTGAAGCTTTCAAGATTAACGAATCTGCAGCAGCAGACGCACCGGTGAATACATTGCTGTTCAATAATCGACCAATAGTAATGGCTTCTGTTTCTGCAGCAGGTAAAGGAGGTAAATTGTATTTCCCGGTTTTGCTGAATGATGGGTTGCCAACAATAAAAGGCCTTGATGTTTGTATTCTGTTTACTTTACCGATCTTATGATCATTCTTTGCAGCAAATTGTTTGAGGTTGCAAAGATGCGGAGCAAAGGAATATGAAATACGATCGACCAGATATTGATCATTGCCAAAGGGCTGTAATAAATGAAAAGGAAACTGACCGATGTTGAATTCAGGGATAATGATCAGATGCGTGGTGTTGGCCAGGTTTTTTCTGATAGCTGCCGGCAGCAGCAAATCCGTCGTTTGGCGAATGACATCCCGTAGCAGCATGGGTTTTTCATTGCTGCTCATTTCTGGTTCAGACCCACGTACAGTGACAGTACGTTTGGTGACCATCCGTGTTACGTTCAATGAATGCCTTAGTTCAAATTCACGCTGTATCAGCTGCTCTCCTGTAATGGCCTGTGCTGCAAAATAAAGATGACCGTTTTTATAAAGCCATGTCCGAAGTGTATCATTTTGATGACTGTAAAATAATACACCCATCAGTTTCTTAACAGTTCCGTATTCGCTCAAAAAATCATCTATCTCTGTAAGAAAATTCTTGTTGGTGCCATCCGCATCGCATATAAAATCAGCTCCCCTTAGTACGTAGAGGCTTCTTAGTTTTTCAACCGATGAACGGTAATAATTATTAAACGATCCGGCAATGGATGCGCTATCCTGTGAGTTAGAATACTGACTGTAAAAGAGCAGCAGAGTTATTAAAAGAAATTGTTTCACTCCCTTAAAATAGGGAAATAAAGAGAAACCGAAAAAGCTTTTTTCAACTGGTCAATTGTTGCTTGTTTTTTATTTGATGTATAAGGTTTTTGCTGATCAATGAAGCAACATTCAAAAATGATACAAAAACAAAATCCTCCGGGTTATTGGAGGATTTTGTTTCATCTGCTGTGGTAGCAGGGGAATTCTGTTTATTATTTCATCAGCTTCAATTCTTTAATCAGGTTAGATGCGCCGCCTAATTTATCAATACACCATAACACATAACGGATGTCAACACAAATAGTGCGGTTGAGGTCTTTATCAAATGCAATTTTATGACTCAATGCTTCATAGTTACCATCAAAAGCCAGTCCGATCAATTCGCCATTGGCATTGATCACAGGTGAGCCACTGTTACCGCCGGTGATGTCATTGGTGGTAATAAAACCAACAATAAGATCTTTACGGACTTTATCAATGTACTGACCGAAATCTTTTTTCTTCAGCAGTTCAATCTGTTTTGACGGGAGATCAAATTCATAATCACCTGCCTTATATTTTTCAAGAAGACCGCTTGCTGTCGTAACATAATCATATTTCACAGCATCTCTCGGCACATAACTTTTTACATTGCCATAAGAAACACGCATAGTGAACGTAGCATCGGGATACATCTTCTTTGATTTGGATGGATTCATTTCCATGATTCCTCTTAAATACAAACGGCCCAGATCATTATTCTTAATGGTGAATTCCTGGAAACGTGGAAGGAACTTCACACTCCAGTTTTTATAGAAAGCACTGGCAATAAAGAAAGCAGGATCTTCCTGCAATTTTACTCCATCCGGATTGGCAACAAATGCATTCCATTTCTCCTCATTTAATATCATGGTGTTGGCAAAAACAGAAGCTGCATATTTTTTCCAGGTGGCTTCGTCTTTTAAATCGCCATAACTTCCCTTCACTGTTTCAAAATAACTGATAGGGTGCTGCTCTTTAGCAACATCTTTATAATACATCATTAATACAGCTCCAAGTATATTCTGATCACTTACTGCATCATGCTCTGCAAGAAATTCTTTTCTGGCTTCAACAGATGCAGCCATTGCTTTTTTTACATCCTCTTTTGTTGAATTGGGTCTCAGCATCGCTGCTTCCAGTTGAAGTAAACTTGCAGAAAATGCAATTAATGGCGAACCGAAAATTCCTTCATTCATATACACACGGTGTTTTGCATAAGGACGCCAGGCAGTATATGCTTTTTCCCATTCGGGGAAAATGGCAGCATAATCAGGTTTTTCCTTAGCCCATTTCATAAAGTCGGCCTCAGCTTTTTGTTTTTGCCCAAACACATCATACTTCAATAACTGTTTGGTTTCACCATCATAAAACTTCCAGTAGTTGGCTACACTTGCATAATTGCTGGCCAGCTTCAGTTTAGTGCCGGCATCTTTCTGCATTTCAACAAACATGTATTTTAAACGTACATCACGCAGCTTTACTAATGTTGGATTGTTAATATCAGTAGCCAGATTTACACCCAGTGAAGTTTCATAACGGTTTGTACCGCCGGGGTAACCCCAGGTCATTGCAAAATCGCCATCTTTCAATCCACGGATAGAAACCGGTAAAAAATATTTAGGTTTCAACGGAACATTTGCTTCGTTGTATTCAGAAGGCTTGCCATCCTTACTCATGTAAACACGGAACACACTGAAATCTCCTGTATGACGTGGCCATTCCCAGTTGTCTGTATCGCCACCAAATTTTCCAACGCTTTCAGGAGGAGCGCCTACCAAACGGATGTCACGGTAACGTTGATAGGTAAATGCTAAAAACTGGTTCCCTTTAAACAACGGGCTCACCCTGCATTCAATGGACTCATCGGGTTTTGATAAGCGTTTGTTGATGGCAGCCAATACAGCAGCCTGTTTGTCGGCTCTAGCTTTACCAAGCATTGTACCTAATGAATCGAGCACTTCTTTTGTTACATCATCAATACGCACTAAAAACTGAACAGTTAAGCCGCTGCGTATTTCTTCTTTCTGACTTTTTGCATAAAAGCCATCCTGCAAATAATTGTGTTCAACAGTTGATGAAGTTGCAATAGCATCATAACCGCAATGGTGATTGGTAAAAATCAAACCCTGGCTGCTTACAATTTCGCCGGTACAACCATTTCCAAAAATGATGATAGCATCTTTCAACGATGCTTTGTTGATGTTGTAAAGCTGATCTTTGGTCAGCTTCAATCCTTTTTTCTGCATATCAGCATATACCTGCTCGCCCAATAAAAGCGGCAGCCACATGCCTTCATCTGCGTAGGTACGCAACAGCGTAAGAGCAAATACAACCGTAACTAAAAATTTTTTCATAACGACTTTCTTTTATGGAAGCAAACGTACGGGAAAAACGGATTGTAAAGAAGGATGAGGATTAGGTATCCGTCAGCGGTAAATTAATCAGCTCCATTGGCGTCGCATGCCGACGCTTCGATCGGCATCAAGACCGAAAGCGTCTTGATACTGCATCTCAAGAAGGATTGCCCGACTTTTTCCCGGCAGCAATAACGTTTTCATCAAAGTACAGGTTGGTATGGCAATTGTCTCCGTCGCAGCAGGGTAATCCATTGGTAAAATATACCGGGCATTGATAATGACCGTGTAACATGTACCAGCTGCACCTTGTGACCACAGAAAAGATATTGTTACATCAGCCGAAAACAGGAATAAAATGAATATCAGCGATACCCAACCCAGGATCTTGTTGACACATCGTAGATGAAGTAAACATTATTGCAGAAGCTGAAGTTCAGTTTGTCATTTGGTCTTGCATCGGCAGGGAGTTTTAATTTCTGTGTCAGTAAACCATCTGCTTTGCTGTACAGTTCAATTTCATTGGTTTGGAGGTTCAGCAAACCAAATTCTGCATTGCTGATACCTGTATAAAGAACGGTAGTGGAATTATATTGTGGTAAAACTTTTACTGAATCAATCAGTAATCCTGCGGGAGGCGGTGTTTTTTTGGAATAGCCTGTTTTCAATAAAACCGTTTTTTCTTTTATCTCTTTTCCGGTTGCTGCATCATAAGCCACCACTGTTGATCCTTTTAAGAAATGCACCAGGTTTTCCCGCTGATTAAATTGTGCTACTGAATTAGGGAAAGGCTGTAACTGTCCGCTAAAAAATGGTTTCACATCATAAGGCACACCACTTTCATCCAGGACATAATTTACCCAGCCAATGCTGCCGAATGCATTTGCCTGCATGGTTTTCAATGCCGGGCTGTACCACATTCCTCTTACATCGGCAAGTAAGGCAAGATCAGGAGGCGAAACCATTTCGCCCACTGCATTGAAATAAGCTAAACTGTATGTTTTGTTGCCCGCAATGGTTGCATAGTAAAATCGGTTTTTTAAGTTGATGGCAACCGTGCCACCATTTTCACCGGGCCCTTTCGGCATCTTCAAAGTAACCGACTTACGGAGCTGCCTTACAGTTTGTGCAGGAAGGGAGTAATAGAATGCAGTCAGTAAACAGATGAAAAATATTTTCTTCATGGAGATTGATTAAAGCATAAAAATAAAGAAAGGAAATACAGTAAGCTGTTAAAATACTGCTTAGCCTCTGGCTATGCCGAACGAAGTAAGTAGCCAAATAATTCCATCAGTAAGGCAATGCTTACATGCACCAGCCAACCTCCCCAGATACTTTTGTTTTGATAAGCGATGGTACCCAAAATAATACCCCCAAAAAAACTGCTGACTGCTTCAAACATCGGCTTACCAAGGTGAATGGAAAAATAGAACAAAGCAATCGGCAGAATACTTTGTTTGCCCAGCACTTTGCTTAATGTCATAATCAGGAACCCACGGAAGAATAATTCGATGGTAATAAAATCAGAAGTGTAAGCAGCTTCAAATAAAATGTAATGCCAGGGTTTTGCTTCATTACCCAGGCTTTCTGTAATTACTTTTGCTCTTGGATAAACAAGGGAAAAATCATGCTGCATTGAAGCCCAGAGAAGTAATGGGATCATCAACAAAATCAGGAAAAGGTATGGACTTAAGAAACTTGTTTTTTTTGAACCATATAAACCCCATTTCCCTTCTGTAAATCTGTGTATTACCAAAAGTAAACCGGAAACAAGAATTACTCCGCCCAGCCATGATGCAGGTTGTTGAAATGCCTGTTTGTATGTATCTGTTACTCCCAACAAACGGGGAAAAGGAATTGCTACTTTTAAAGCAAACAGCAAAGGGCCGGCAAATAATAAAGAGAGAAGAAGTTTACTTTTAAAAGAAGCAGTTTTTACTTCAATGAAAATACCCGCAAGAAAAAAAATAAAAAACAAACTGAAATACCAGGTAAGTGAAAAAAAGAAGTCTTTGCCTCTTAACCAAAATCTAAAGCCGGAAAAATAATTGATGTAACAGGTAATACAAATGATTGCTGTTGCAATTCCATATTTTTTAACTGAAAAATTCTGCAGCAGTTCTGTTGCGGTTATGGAAAGGAATTTTCTCAAGTTTTTCTGTTCGCTGAAGATAATGCCTGCTTCTTATGCATTCAACTTCTGCCACAAAATATCTTTCAGCTGGGTAAGTCCCTGGCCGGTAACAGCAGAGATAAACACATGCGGAATGTTTTTGGGCAATTCTTTTTCAATGGCTGTTTTTAATTCATCGTCAAGCATATCACTTTTGCTCACAGCAATAATAAATTCCTTCTGCAGCATTTCAGGATTGTATTCTTCCAGTTCATTGTGAAGTATTTCGAATTCTTTGCGATGATCATTACTGTCGGCAGGAATTAAAAATAATAAGACAGCGTTGCGTTCTATATGACGCAGAAAACGATGACCTAAACCTTTTCCTTCGGCAGCACCTTCAATGATGCCCGGTAAATCGGCAATACAAAAACTCTTTCCATCACGGTATTCAACCATACCCAATTGAGGAGTCAGCGTTGTAAAAGCATAATCAGCAATTTTTGGTCTTGCTGCAGTAATAGAAGAAAGTAAGGTTGATTTACCTGCGTTCGGAAATCCTACTAAACCAACATCAGCCAATACTTTCAGTTCAAGCACTTTCCAGCCTTCAATACCCGGTTCACCCGGCTGCGCATGTTCAGGAGCCTGATTGGTAGGTGTTGCAAAGTTGGCATTACCCAAACCGCCACGACCGCCTTTTAATAAGACTACCTGCTGACCATCTTCCAGGATTTCAGCTTCTACTTCACCGGTTATTTCATCACGGGCAATGGTGCCAAGAGGAACTTCAATGATAATATCTTTTCCATCACGTCCGGTCATATTGTTCTTTCCGCCAGGGATGCCATCTTCAGCCAATACATTTTTATAATAACGGAGATGGAGCAAGGTCCAGAGTTGTGAGTTGCCCCTTAAAATAATGTGTGCACCACGGCCGCCATCTCCACCATCAGGTCCACCCATAGCCGTTAATTTGTTGCGCATAAAATGCTTAACACCAGCTCCACCATGTCCACTGCGGCAAAACACCCGTATATAATCTATAAAGTTCTTTTCCATGCTGGCGGCAAAGATAGTTTTTTGGCACTGAGCGGAGGAATTTCTATTCAACTGCACCGGCCTTGCTTTCGACGCTTTGGTTGGCGAGAGAACCGGAAGCCTCCTGACCCTTGTTAAAAGGATACATTGTGAGTTAGAGAATTAAAGTTTTTGAAAGAGTAGAGCACGAAACATCTATTCGTTCAAAACTAAAATCAATTTGCGTTTGCTTTCTGCTTTCTTTTCTTTCGCTTACGACCGAAAATCCATTGAATGGTACGAACTGCGGCGAAAATAATTCCTGCACTACCTGCCAAAAATACAATCCAGGCTAATGCTTCCGATCCATTACAGGCTATGGTGCAGGCTAACGCTGCTAACACATACATAAGCCCTGCAGCAATAACAACTAACAGCACCGTTAATAAAATTTTTACCCATTTAGGATTCTCCTCTGTCCTGCTTCTTGCAATTTTCCTCCACTCTTTTTTGTGTTGTTTAAAGGAGGGTTTGAAATTACCAGCCTCCCGGTTATTTACTTTACTAAGCAACGGAACTTGTTCAACAGCATTTACTGTTTCAAAAAAAGGAAACTGAGGTTTAGGTGTGTTTACCTGATTACCCGCAAACAGAACAAAGAAATAAGTACATACGGCCATTAAAAAATGCATGCTTTTGCGCCGGGAATACGAAGCATTACCCTGATCGAAAAGAAAAAGTAAAAGAGTACACAATACAGTTATGTAAAGAAATGCAGATCCTAATTGCAGTCCGATGTCAGATAAAAGCATGCCATTATAAATGGCAAGAATGTTTAATGGCAGATAGAGGAACACAAGAATGCATCTTGCAGCAGTTCTGTTCTGTTTAGCCCATATAGAAATATGTTTCATAGCTTTTTGTTTATAAGTTAAAACTTATAAAGGAAGAATCAAAGAGTTGAACAGCCAAATCCTAAACAAGTGGTTTCCCGGTACGGTAACAGGTTCCTTTAAACTGCGCCACCAAATGATCATTTTGATTGAAAATGGAGATGTGATACAAACCCGTTGATCGTCCATGATGTAATTCTTTAGCTTCGGCTGTTAATACATCATCAACATGAACCGGTTTAATAAAGTTGATAGAAGTATCAAGTGCTACCGATAAATTATTACGGTTGTTGCAGGCAAAAGCAAAAGCACTGTCGGCTAATGAAAAAGCAACACCGCCATGTACAATGCCGAAGCCATTGATCATTTCTTTGCGAACAGTCATCTTTATTTTGCTGTAGCCTTCTTTTATTTCAATGACTTCAATACCCAGCCACTGACTGAATAAATCGTTTTGTATCATGTGTGCAACAACCTGTTGAGGACTGCTCATAAAATAATTATTGAATTGAAAAATTATTCTCCTTTAAATGTTGCCTGTCGCTTTTCTAAGAATGCATTGATTCCTTCGGTGTAATCTTTTGTAACAGCTGCTTTTTGCTGAAACTGATCTTCGAGTTCCAATTGTTCTTCCCATGAATTTCTGAATGAATAATTCAGTGCATGTTTTGTATAAGCAAGTCCTTTTGTTGGCATCTGCGAAAGTGCATGAGCAATCTTTTTACTTTCTTCTTCAAATGTTACATCGGCAAAAACTTTATAAATCATTCCCATTCGTTCAGCTTCATTGGCTGAAACCTTATCACCCGTCATCATCAACGCACTTGCTTTTTGCCAGCCAATTAAACGGGGTAACGTGAATGTGCCACCACTATCTGGTATCAAACCAATTTTTGAAAAAGCCTGGATGAAAGAAGCAGATTCAGCTGCAATAACAATATCACAGCACAAAGCTATGTTGGCACCAGCACCAGCTGCAACTCCATTTACTGCTGCAATAACCGGTTTTGGCATATTGCGGATTCTTTTTACAATGGGGTTATAATGTTCCGATAAAATTTGTGCAAGTTCTATTTTATGTTCACCCACAAGTTCACCGATGTCCTGTCCTGCACTAAATGCCTTTCCAGCCCCTGTGATATACACACAACGGATTTCATTCAGTGATGCACATTCATCCAAAATGTTTTGGAGTAATAAAGCCATCTCCCGGTTAAATGCATTGAATTTATCAGGGCGGTTAAGTGTGATGAACGCTATCGAGTTTTTTATTTCGAATAAGATTGCAGACATATTTTTACTGATTAATAAGCTCAATTAATTCTTTTGAGATTGTAAAAGTAACAGATCCATTATACGAATAATTAGTTCCATCCTCTTTTACAAACTCTACTTCAAAATCGTTATCAGAATAAATGATCAGAATTACACCAATTGCCCCTTCTTTTATAAGCGGGTTTAGATCTTTCTTCAATATAAAACAATCATACTTTTTCACCTAATGACATTTAAAGTAATCAAAAGGCTCTTTGCACTCTTCACATTGGTATAATGCTTTGCAGGCAGTGGATCCAAACTCGCTGACCCGTTTTGTATGATGCGAATTGCAGTGTGGACATTGAACTGCTTCTGCTGCAGAGAACAGTTTGTCGTTGCATACCTGCTGTTTTGGATTGGGCGGTGCAATACCGTAAGCTTTCAGTTTCTGTTTTCCTTCTTCCGTCATCCAGTCAGTGGTCCATGCAGGCGAAAGCACTGTTGTTACTGTCACATTTTTATAACCATGCTCTGCCAATGCCAGACGGATGTTCATAGCAATCATATCCATTGCAGGGCAGCCGCTGTAAGTTGGTGTGATAATGATTTCGACACCGCCATCCCCTGAAGGGGTGCTAAGAATCACATCTCTTACAATTCCTAAGTCTAAAATGGTTAATACGGGTACTTCCGGATCGCACACTGTTGCAAGAATGTTCCGGATATCCTGTTCAGATATGGTTGATGTGTTTACCATTTAGCACCGGGATAAGTGCGTTGCAGATATTGCAATTCAGTCAGGATATAACCGAGGTGTTCTGTATGTGTTCCCTCTTTACCACCTGTTTGCATAAAAGTATTAACGGGGACTGGTAAGGTTGCTTCGTCAAACACCTGTATTACATTCTGCATCCAATCTACCTGTAATGCTGCAACATCAACACCGCATGCTTTTTCATAAGCGGCTGGAATGAACATTTCGCCTGTATATCTCCAAAGTTCATCAATGGCGTGTAACATTTTTGTATGACTTTCTTCTGTACCATCACCCAAACGGATTACCCATTCACTGCTCCAGCGAAGATGATAAGTTGTTTCTTTTAATGCCTTTGCTGCAATGGCTGCCAGCTGTTCATCTGTATGATTCTGTAATTGACGCAGCAATAAAAATTGAAACTGGCTGAATAAATACTGGCGGAGAATGGTTTGTCCCCAATCAACATTTGGTTGTTCAACAAGTAATAAGTTTTTGAATTCTCTTTCAGTACGTAGGTAGGCAAGCTGATCTTCATCGCCATTTCCAATTAACAAGGCAGCATATTGATAAAAATTTCTTGCCTGCCCGATGAGATCCAAAGAAATATTGGTGATGGCAATATCCTGTTCAAGAATTGGCCCATGCCCGCACCATTCGCTGTTGCGCTGCGACAGAATAAGTGTTGTATCTGCCAGGTGTAATGTATACGCCTCCCTAAATCCCTCCAAAGGAGGGACTTTTGACCCTGCAATATCAAGGTGTTTTTTATTCTTTAAAGGTTCCGGGGTTTGCATTAATAAAGTCTTTCAAATTCTTTTTACTGTTTCTTAAGCCCCTCCTTTGGAGGGGTTGGGGAGGTTACATATGTTTTACTTCATCAGGTAAATCGTAGAATGTCGGATGACGGTATACTTTATCATTGGCAGGGTCATATAAACTCTCTGCATCATCGGGATTACTTGCATGAATATATTTACTTTCCACTACCCAGATGCTTACGCCTTCCATTCTTCTTGTATAAACATCTCTTGCATTTTCAATAGCCATCTGTGCATCAGCGGCTTTTAAACTGCCAACATGTTTATGATCCAATCCCTGTTTGCTGCGGATGAATACTTCCCATAAAGGCCAGGCCCCCTCACCTCCGCCGGTAGGCGGAGGGATTTTAGTAAATTCATTTTCAGAGTTCCCTCCTGAATTTGTATCAGGGATGTCACCATAGTAAAAACATCTTATTTGAATATTCATAAATCAAACTTTTTAAAATTAATCAAGCTGCTGCCAAAGTCCCTCCTTTGGAGGGATTTAGGGAGGCTTTTCTTTTTTCTGCATGTGCTGCTGCGGCTTCTCTCACCCATCTTCCTTCCTCATGTGCTTTACGTTTTGCATCTAAGCGTTGTTTATTGCAGGGACCATTTCCTTTTACCACATTCCAGAATTCATCCCAGTTGATTTCTCCAAAATCATAATGCTTTCTTTCTTCATTCCATTTTAAATGCGGATCGGGCAATGTAATACCGAGAAGTTTTACCTGCTCAGCAATCATATCAACAAAATTCTGCCTCAGTTCATCATTGCTTTTGCGTTTAATCTTCCACTTCATGCTTTGATCGCTGTTGGTGCTTTCACTGTCTTTCGGTCCAAACATCATCAGGCTTGGCCACCACCAACGGTTAATGGCATCCTGGCACATTTCTTTTTGTTCAGCAGTTCCTTTTGATAACACCAGTAGTGATTCAAATCCCTGCCGCTGATGAAAACTTTCTTCTTTACAGATCCGTACCATCGCTCTTGCATAAGGCCCGTAAGATGTTCTGCAAAGCATTACCTGGTTTAGAATGGCGGCTCCATCCACCAGCCAGCCGATGGCACCCATATCGGCCCATGTTAATGATGGATAATTAAAGATGGATGAATATTTAGCCTTCCCACTCAACAGGTCGTCAATCATTTCTTCACGACTCATGCCCAGCGTTTCTGCTGCACAATACAGGTACAAACCATGGCCGGCTTCATCCTGCACTTTGGCAATAAGAATTGCTTTACGTTTTAAAGAAGGTGCACGACTGATCCAGTTCCCTTCGGGCAGCATACCCACCACTTCACTGTGTGCGTGCTGACTGATTTGCCGGAGATTAGTTTTTCGATATGCTTCCGGCATCCAGTCTTTTGGCTCAATCTTGATTTCAGCGTCGATTTTTCGTTGAAATTGGTTATCTGTTTCTGGTAATGACATGCGTGTTACTTAGATTTGAAATCTGATGAGGGAAAGATAGAAAAAATAAACAACAACTAACATGTGTTAGGGCTAAATTTGTGACTCTTTTAATGAGCTATTTTGCATAAAACGAAAGCTGTTAATTTTTCAACCTCTTTTGCTACAACTTAAAAATTACTGCATTGCTTCAAGAATATTTTCAACAGTTCAGGAATAACATTATTGGCATCAACACTAGTTTTGAAACACCATATGGCACAAAAAAAATGATTTATGCCGACTGGACTGCCAGTGGGCGGGCCTATGCACCAATTGAAGAAAGACTTCAGCATGAAATCATGCCGCTGCTGGCAAATACTCATACCGAAACAACGGTAACGGGTACAGCTATGACCCGTGCTTATGAACAGTCGAAGCATATTATTAAGCAACATGTAAATGCCGGTCCTGATGATGTGTTGATTTTTGCAGGAAGTGGTATGACCGGTGCCGTAAACAAGCTGCAACGTCTGCTTGGTTTGCGTATCCCTGAACGGATTATGGATTATGTAAAACAGGGCAGGCTCCCTTCAGCAGATGAATTAAAGAGCAGCAAAGTAAGTATCCATTCCCTGTTCAGCAATTACCTTGATATTGATCCGGAGTTGAAACCGGTTGTTTTTGTGTCACATATGGAGCATCATTCCAATCAAACATCATGGCTTGAAACAATTGCAGATGTTGAAATTATTCCCAATGATGAAAATGGCAATATCAATTTAGCAGAACTGGAACTTTTATTAAAGAAATATCAGCACAGGAAAAATAAAGTGGCTGCAATCACCGGATGCTCCAATGTAACGGGTATTCAAACACATTATCATAAAGTAGCACAGTTGGTTCATGCATATGGTGGATTATGTTTTGTTGATTTCGCCTGTTCTGCACCTTATGTGACAATTGATATGCACCCTGCAAATATGAAAGATGCAAACCTTGATGCCATTTTCTTTTCGCCGCATAAATTTTTGGGTGGACAGGGAACTCCGGGGGTATTGATCTTTCATAAAAGTTTATATCATAATATTATTCCCGATCAACCCGGCGGCGGAACGGTTACTTATACCAACCCATGGAAATATCATGAATACATTACAGATATTGAACACAGGGAAGATGGTGGAACTCCACCTTTTTTACAGGGCATTAAAGCAGCACTGGCAGTAAAACTGAAAGAAGAAATGGGTGTTGAACAAATACTGGAACGGGAGGAAGAATTATTGAAGATCATTTTTGATCGTCTTCCAAAAGTGGAAGGAATTGAATTGCTTGAAGGACAAAATGCAAAGAGGCTGGGTGTAATTTCTTTTATCATCAGGGGAACACATTTCAATCTTGTTGTTAAACTGCTCAACGACCGCTTTGGAATTCAAACACGTGGCGGATGTGCCTGTGCAGGTACTTATGGTCATATATTGCTGCATGTAGATGAATTACATTCTTATGAAATACTCGATGAAATCAACAGCGGTGATCTTTCCTGCAAACCCGGTTGGATCCGTATGTCCATTCATCCTGTAATGACTGATGAAGAAATAAATTTTATTGTTGATGCTATTGAACAGGTAGCCTTGCATTATAACGAATGGAAAACTGATTATGTATACGAGACTGATACCAATGAGTATCATCATCATTCGTATAAAGATAAAATCGGGGAACAGGTGAATGATTGGTTTGTAAAAAAATTGAAGTAATCTGCCACAGAATTATTTCACATCGAAATCAATCACTACTTTTTCGGTTTTGGGATGTGATTGGCAGGTAAGAATATATCCCTGTTCAATTTCTTCCTGTTCTAATCCCCAATGCACATCCATGCTCACTTCACCTTCCAGTAGCCTTGCTTTGCAGGTGCAACAAACACCGCCTTTACAGGCATAAGGAACATCAGCTCCCTGTTGCATAGCGGCGTCTAAAATGGTTGTATCGCTATTGGTTGGAATTGTAAAGTCAAAACTTCTTCCATCTAATTTAACTGTGATATTACTTTGAGGATCGCTTACATCGTACATCGTACTTCTTACATCGTACGTCCTGTTGCTTTGACCCGGAGAAGTAAACAGTTCAAAATGAATCTTCTTTTCATCAACACTATTTGCCTTCAAAAAATCTCTTACTGAAAAGATCATTTCTTCAGGTCCGCATATAAAAAACTCATCAGTTGTTTTGATGTTAATCAACTTATCAAACAGCTGCGAACATTTTTCTTTTGTAATCCTTCCGAAGTTGATATCTGCATCCGTTTTCTCTCTGCTCAACAGATGTATAAGATTGAACCGATTAATGTATTTATTCTTCAGTGCTTCCAGTTCTTCAAAGAAAATAATAGACGACCGGCTTTTATTTCCATATACCAGCGTAAAACTGCTGTTTGGTTCTGTTGCCAGTGTTGTTTTGATGATAGATAAAATAGGTGTAATACCACTGCCCGAAGCAAAGGCCGTATAATTCTTCTGATGTGCAGAATCAAGCGTTGTATAAAACCTCCCGACTGGAGGCATTACTTCCAGTATATCCGACTTCTTCAATTGCTCATTGGCAAAGGTTGAAAATAACCCGCCTTCCACTTTCTTGATAGCAACCCTTAATTGTTTATCCAGCGGGCTGCTGCAAATGGAATAGGTTCGTCTTATTTCTTCGCCGTTGATCGTTGTACGCATAGTAAGGCTCTGCCCTTGCGTAAATTGAAAAGCTGTTGCTAAATCGGGGGGTACATCAAATAAAACAGTGATACAATCGGCTGTTTCTTTTTTTACTTCCTTAATTGAAAGCGGATGAAAGTGTATGGACATGCAAACCGTTCTTATCTTATTTTCTCAAACCGTCGATCATAATCATGATCATATTATCTTCCAGTTCAGCGCCACTGATTTTTGCAGTTGAACGGTGCCAGCTTTCAATACCACTTACAGAGTGTAAAATGATGACAACAGCAGTAGGTGCATCAATTTTTTTGATCTCAGCTTTTTTCATTCCATCTTCAATAATTGCAGCAAAACGTTTGCGGTAATTGCGGCGCTGGGTATGAAAGTTGGAACGGTAAGGTTCGTCCAGGTGCTTCCATTCTCTGTCGCTGACAATCACCTCTTCATGGTTTTCAATCATCTGCTGAACATGAAAACGCAGAAGGGTTTCCACTTTTTTGATTGGTGAAAGACTGCCCGTTTCAATTTCATCAAGATGTGTATTGAAACGGTTGGCTACGTTAAAACATATCGATTCCAGGATTTCATTCTTGGAGCGGATATGATTATACAGGCTGGCAGCTTCAATACCCAGCGTTTCGGCAAGGTCTCTCATGCTGGCAGCACCGAACCCTTTTTCACGAAAAAGGGCAGCGCCTGCTTTTAAGATCAGGTCTTTGCGGTTGCCATTTTTTGGCACTTTCAATTTTCCCATGTTGCAAAAATATAGGGTTTAGATGGCTTTTTGCAAAATACCCAATCGATGGTATTGGCTGAGGTCTGTCTGTTCTCTATTTTTACGGTACCAAAAACAAAACACATGAAAAAGAAACTTCTCTTCCTTACTCTTATTTGCGTAGCAGCAATTATGGCTGCCCCCGTATCTGTAAAAGCTCAAAGCGATTACTATTACTACGAAAGCATCTCCAACCCAAGTAAAACTATCAACTTTCTGATTGGGGTGTATGTAAACAAAAACGAATTTATAACCCGTGATGATGGTACAGGCTACACCAAAATCCGTATGGCCGTTATTAACCAGGAAGGAGCCACTACTCTGAAGTGGAACGATTACAAGATCTACATCAAGTTAAAAAACAATGATCTGTTTTACAGCTATACAACAAAAGCTGAAGACGGCGACCTGGCCTGTACATGGTCAGTAGAACCGGGAAAAAATCACATACAATATGTATGCTTTGATAAAGCATTCGACATCGAACAGATTGATATGATCTGGCTCGGTATGAGCGACAACAAGTTTTTTGATCTTGTCCGCAGTGACAAGAAGTAAAGCGGAGTGTTCGTTTTCATAAAGGCGTTATCATTTTTGATAACGCTTTTTTTATGTCAATCCTTTATGTGTATTGCTGTTCCCATTACCTTTGCCCTCCCGATAATTACCGGGATTAAAAAATTCTTTTATGTCTTTATTAGTTGTTGGTTCCATGGCTTTTGATGCAATTGAAACTCCTTTTGGTAAAAGTGACCGGATTATCGGCGGTGCTGCTACCTATATTGCCTGGAGCGCTTCCAATTTTACTCAACCCATAAAGCAGTTATCTGTGGTGGGTGGTGATTTTCCAAAGGAAGAACTGCAAATGCTTGAAGCCAGAGGGGTTGTAACCGATGGCGTTCAAATAAAAGAAAACGAGAAATCATTTTTCTGGAGTGGTAAGTACCACCTTGATATGAATACCCGTGATACATTGGACACTCAGCTCAATGTGTTGGCCAACTTCGACCCAATAGTTCCTGACAGTTACCAGGATTGTGAATACCTGATGCTGGGTAATCTTGCTCCTGCCGTTCAACTTGCGGTAATTAACCAGATGAAAGTAAAACCAAAGCTGGTTGTACTGGATACTATGAATTTCTGGATGGAAATTGCTATGCCAGACCTGGAAAAAGTATTGAGCAAAGTGGATGTGTTAATGGTAAATGATAGTGAAGCCCGTCAGCTGAGTGCACAATATTCACTTGTAAAAGCGGCCAAAGTAATTATGCAGATGGGCCCCAAATACCTGGTGATTAAAAAAGGCGAACATGGAGCCTTACTGTTTCATGAAGATAACGTGTTTTTTGCTCCTGCTTTACCATTAGAGGAAGTCTTTGACCCAACCGGTGCCGGCGATACATTTGCCGGAGGATTTATTGGTCATATTGCCAAAACAAAAGATATCAGTTTTGAAAATATGAAGACGGCCATCATTGTTGGGAGTGCCTTGGCAAGTTTCTGTGTAGAAAAATTCGGTACTGAACGACTCAAAGAAATTTCAAGAAAAGATATTGAAAACCGTATTCAGCAGTTTGTGCAATTGGTGAACTTTGATATTGAGTTGGTTTAAAGTCAGCTTTCTCTTTTCCTGCTTTAATAATGTCAGCGACTGACCAATGCTTTTTTTAAGCTTCGGTCAATGATTTGGCCCATGCTGGTACATTTCGCAAAGATCGGGTCATTGTAGTGCTCGGCTAATTCTAATGCAAGTTGTTTTGTTTTTTCAGTAGTTGACACCTGTTCTTTCAGCAGTACATCTCTCAAGTCTTTCAGCCTGTGCCGTTCAGCTTTTAAGCGCCGTGCCAGTACAGCCCTTTCTTCCTGCTGGTATTGCTGAATCACTTCCTTGTTCAAATGTTTTTGCACCAGTTCAACAAAGGGATAATTCTCTTTAAAAAACTGCGGCATGTAAATATTCTTGCTGCCTTCATAAAACTGCTGATCAAAATCAATGGCCCTGATGCGGAACTGGTAATCATCAAAATCAGGAGTGATGACGAACACAAAGTTATAAGCCCGCATATCACCGAGTAACCGAAGGAAGCAGCGTTCATTGAATTTCACAAACTCTTTGGCAATACGTTTCATATTGTATTCCGGACGCCTGGGAATCATTTTCAAAAATTGATCACCGGGAATGCCGGCAATATGCTCTTCCACCAATGTGTTTTCATCGGTGAGATAATGAACGGGGTTAGGAGATAATAAATGTTCAAGTTCCAATCCGTACACACGGGAAGCATCACCTATTTTCACATAGAAATAATCATACACATCATTAAACATATTAACGATCCTGATACGAAATGGATGAGAGTTTCCAAACGTACAGTAATCGATGCGTTCAATATACAGATGCGTCAATGCTTTTAAATCACCTGCTGCTTTCAGCTTGGCATAAATCACTTTCAGCCCATCATGAATATGCTGTATTTCACTTTGCGAATAAATGATTGTTTCCCAAAAGGTGTCTTTCCCAAATGCATCCAGCAGCGGAACGGATTCAGAATAATACTTCAGATCGCTGTAAGAGACGGGCATTTTTCCTTCATGCTGATAAACTCTCAGGTAATTACGGAGTAGCGGGGTGATTGGGTAGAATATTTTTTTACGGCTGATCATTGCTGAAAGTTACTATAACAATGAATATGTCAGCAACTGAATTTAATTCTTGTTTTGGAAAACTGTTTGTTAAAACTTTCTTGCAAGTACAACCTGGTTTTTAAATCGTTTCACTTTTCCTGCAAGATTAAACACTTCTGTAAAGATAACATATGGCCCAACCGGCAATTGCTGCAGTTTATCATTCAATCCATCCCAGCGGAAGGAACCGGTTTGACTGCAAATGGCATTTCGCTGCAATGCTTTTACGGGTCTTCCTCCTGCATCAAAAACAGTAATGTTCATTACATAACCTGTTTCAGGAAAACGGTAAGTGATGCTTAAGAAATCATCTGTGCCGTCATTGTCGGGAGAGAACACTTCGGGTGTTAGTGTTATGTCACCTTTCACCTGCAAATCAATTCTAAACTGCGAATTCTGATAGGAAGGTGTGCCATACCCGGCATCTTTGGCTGCGCTGTGCCAGTTGTCTTTGTTTTGTGTTTTTGCATTAGGATCAATACGCTCCAGTGCAATTCCTTCAGCATTTGTGATCAAAGCAAAATGCCATTTCTCATCATAACTCAATTCATCAACAACAGTTCCTGCATTGTTCACCAATACAACAGTTCCTTTATCATCTGAATAGGAAGGCATAGACGCAAGGTTAAGAAAAGAAGATAAATTTTTTGCTGTGTATTGCCGTTTAACAATTGACTCATCTTCGCTCAATACCAAATATTCACCCGGAAACATGGCGATGTTTTGTACAGTCAGTTGTTTAAGGTTGCTGATTACACCTGTGCTGCTTCTGTTGGCTAAGAGTAAACTGCTGAGATTAATGATCTTGTTGCTTCTGTTATAAATTTCCACATAATCAGTTCCATCTGTTTTTGGGTTGAATAATATTTCGTTGATGATTACATCCAGACTGTCGGCAGTTGAACTCAACCCAAGCTTTACTGTTTTAAATGCACCGATTGTATTGCCAGCACAATCAGTAACATTATTGGCCGTAATGGAATAAACTTTATTTCGTTGTAACGGAATTGATAGTTTCACTTGTGCCGAATTGAACAGAGGTGAAATGCTGATGGCAGAAACAGGAGAACCAATGCCATCACTTATTTGATAGTTTGCTGCCGTTGCCCCGCTTAAACTATCGAGCGGTTCATCAAAGTTCAAAACAACTGTTACACTGTCTGTTGCAAATGCACGGATAAGCATTGGCAAAGTTTGATCTTTATTACTTCCATCAGCCGAATTTTTTATACCCGGTGTTCCTCCTCTTGCATCAGTACTTGCTTTCCAATTGCTGCTGCCGCTGCATGGATTTTTGGTATCGATCATTTCAAGTGTCCAGCCTCCATCGCTTTTCACAGCATTGTTAAACCATGATTTGTTGTACTCAATAGCGTGAATGGTAACACCTGTGTTACTGCGGATGAATATCAACTCTCCATCATTATCTAAAGAGGGAAAAGATGTTACAGCAAATGTTCTCCCGTATTGCTGCATGGTTGCAACAGCAGTTGTACCGCAGATGATGGCAATACTATCCGGCTGTAATAAAAAATTCGGCAGTGTTCCGCTTACGCCGCCTGCATCGCCCACTCTCCAGTTTTGCAGATTAATGGGAGATGATGTTGTGTTGCGTATTTCAATCCATTCAAAGTTGGGTAAACCAATTTGCGGTGTTGGATCATTCATGATTTCAGTGATCACAACATCATACCTGTTTTGTGCAGAAACGGAAGTTGCATTGATGAAACACAAACAAACAGTTGTTATAAAAAGAAATGAACGAAGCATGAAAGAGATAGTGTTATTCAAACGTTTGCCCAATATATCTGTGAAATTTATAAAACAATTTGGTTGAAAGCAAATGGTACTTTACTTTTGGACCGCAATGATTATAATGATACATACAAAACGCACAAAGAAACAGTTCCGGAAGGGAAGGTGAATCTGTACGTTTTGAATAACATACTCACAGGCCTTCCCGAAATGGAAGGCCTGTTTTTTTGCCCCAACCTTATAGGGAGTAAGGCAAAAATCGAAAGTTGATTTTTTAAACATTAAAAACAAAAACAAACAAAATGAAAGTTGCAGTAGTTGGCGCTACAGGTCTTGTAGGAACCAAAATGTTACAGGTATTGGCAGAACGGAATTTCCCCGTTACAGAATTGATCCCCGTTGCAAGTGAACGCTCAGTGGGTAAGGAAGTAGAATTTAAGGGAAAGAAGTATAAGGTGGTTAGCATGACCGATGCCATTGCTGCGAAACCTGCTGTGGCTTTATTCAGTGCAGGTGGCGGTACATCACTGGAATGGGCGCCTAAGTTTGCAGAAGCAGGAATTACTGTGATTGATAATTCCAGTGCATGGCGCATGGACCCCACAAAAAAATTAGTGGTGCCTGAAGTAAATGCAGAAGTATTAACGAAAGATGATAAGATCATTGCGAACCCTAACTGCTCAACTATTCAGATGGTGGTTGCATTACAGCCATTACATCAGAAATATAAAATTGAACGTGTGGTTGTTTCTACTTACCAGAGTGTAACAGGTACAGGTGTAAAAGCCGTTGACCAGTTAATGGGCGAAAGAAAGAAATCAGTTGCAGGAAGTAATGCTGAATATCCGATGGCGTATAAATATCCGATTGATCTGAATGTGATTCCGCAGATTGATGTGTTTCTTGAAAACGGGTATACTAAAGAAGAAATGAAGATGGTGCTGGAAACAAAAAAGATCATGCAGGATGAATCGATCCGTGTTACAGCAACTACTGTGCGTATTCCGGTAATGGGTGGACATAGTGAAAGCGTGAACGTTGAGTTCGCCAATGATTTTGTATTGAGTGAAGTGAAGGATCTGCTCAGCAAATCTCCCGGTGTTATTTTGGTGGATGATCCTGCTGCACAGCAATATCCTATGCCAATGGACGCACATGAAAAAGATGAAGTATTTGTTGGACGTTTACGCAGAGATGAAACACAGGCCAACACATTAAACATGTGGGTGGTGAGTGATAATCTCCGTAAAGGCGCAGCTACGAATGCTGTGCAGATAGCTGAATATTTATTGTCGAAGAATTTACTGGGCTAAAGAAAGCTCTTTAAAAAGATACAGGAATATTAGCCGGGAAGGCGGGAAGAAGGTAAGTTTTGAGATTCAAATTCCTTTTCTTCCCGCCTTCCCGGCGATAAATGAGTTTTGAAATTTATTCATTGGATTACATTTCCACTCCTTCATTCAGAAAATCAAGCAAGGGCTTTAATGCTTCAAAGGAAGTAATTGTTTTCTTCACCAGATCTTTTGAAGTAAGATCAGCATCACTGAGTTTGTGAAAACCGATCCAGCTTTTGAGTTTGATATATTCAATGGCCACATTATCGGCTTCATAACCTTTTGGCGGACGGATGAGTTTCATGTCTTCTCCCGTATACAAATCGCCATAGATTGTTTTAAATGATTTACTGCTGATGATCTTGTGAAACTCTTTCCAGTTATAATCAATTTCCTGGCGGATGTTTTTCAATTGATCAGGCATGGCCATATACAAACCGCCTCCTGTAAATGAATCACCGGGTTGCAAATGAAAGTAGTATCCGGCTGTCATTGACTTCTTGCCACCCTTGTTAATGCTTGCTCCCATATTGCTTTTGTATGGACTTTTGTCTTTACTGAAACGAACATCACGGTTAATGCGGAACATACAATCCTTTGCTTTGAGATGTGCAATGGCTGGATCTTTCTTTCCGTGTTTTTGAATAACAGTATCAATAAACTCAGCAAAATCTATTTTGGCTGCTTCGTATGCTTTGCGGTTTGCATCGAACCAGGGTTTGTTGTTATTCTTCTTTAAGTCTTTTAGAAATTTGACAGTAGATAATTGAAGCATCTGATAGTGTTGAAATGTAAAGTTGGTGATTTTTGGAATTGCCACAAAGGCTCAAAGACAGTAAGTCTATAAAGTAGTCCTGTAACAAAATGAAAACGAGTAGAATAACAGAGTAAATGCTGAATTATTGTAATTAAGATTCAAACTGTAAGGCTGCTGAAACTATAAACCACAAACTACAAACTGCTATACCCCTCCCCAGTTCTCTCCGCTTCTGATCCGGTACAGGGTCATTTCACTTACGCTGTATTTTTTTGCCAGCTGTTTGTAAGTAATGCTGCGGTTGGGATCGGTAATGATTTTCTTAATGGTTTTCACCTGTACAGGTGTAAGCTTTAATCCTTTTTGTGTGGAGCTGCGTTCTTTCTGTAATTTTTTATAAGCAATCTTATGCGGACTTTTCTGCTGATGTGCCGACATCTCTTCGAGTGTAGCCCATTTCAGATTTGATGCTTTATTATCAGTTTTGTTATGATTGATATGAATCACATACTTGCAGCGGGGAGAAGTTTTTTTACAGTATAGCTTGGCAATTTCCCGGTGTAAGTAAATGGTTCCTTTATTCTCAGCACGGTGAAGATTTAACGTACGGTAACCTGTTGTAATGGAGCCACTCAGCAATTTTCCATCTTCAGTAACATCCTTTGCAAAACTGGCACAGCGGCCGAAATTTGAAACGGCATATTTTTTCCGCAACAGTTTCCAACCGGCAAATTGCAATTGTTTCCATTGTTCGCCAGGAAGTTTCTTGATCATACTAAAAGATTGGAGAGTTTAAATATACAACAGCAAACCCCGTACCTGCAAGCATAACAAGATATTATTTTTTCAACAAAGACACAAACTCTTCTTCGTTAATAATCTTGATGGTGCTGATCTTTTTTGCTTTTTCTAATTTACTGCCCGCATCTTCTCCCACAACAAGGTAGTTGAGTTTAGCGCTTACACCACTCAATATTGTTCCACCCTGTTCTTCTGCCATTTCTTCGGCCTGACTGCGTTTGAGTGTGGGCATTGTTCCGGTAAAAAGAAAGGTAACACCTGTAAGGTTTCCATCATGCTTTGTGTCCTTCTGTTCATTTTTTAATTGAAGGCCGAGTACTTCCAGTTGTTTCAGTATGTCAATATTTTCCTGATTACTGAAAAACTCATGAATACTTCCGGCAACTCTTGGACCAACATCTTCCATTTGCTGAAGTTCTTCCTGTGTTTTAGTTACGATGTCTAAAAGGTGTTTGGTTGAGTTGGCTAATGTTTTTGCAGTTGCTTCACCAACAAAGCGGATACCCAATGCATTGATCAAACGATATAATGGTTGCTTCTTTGAATTTTCTATTGCTGTCTGTAGGTTGTCGACGCTCTTTGCGCCATAACCTTCCAGTCCTTTTATTTTATCGAATGGTAATTGATAAAGTGTTGGAATGTCTTTTAAATAACCAAGCTCGTAGAACTTGCGCACATTGGCATCACCCATTCCACGGATATCCATAGCATCTTTACTGGTGAAGTGAATAATCCGCTCAACAATCTGTGCTTCGCAATGATAGTTTACACAACGCCACACGGCTTCAGCTTCGGGCTTTACCAGCGTGCTGTTACATACAGGACATTCAGTTGGGAATTTTATTTTTTCTTCTTTACCTGTTCGTAATTCCGGCATTGATTTTACAATATAAGGGATTACATCACCGGCACGTTCAACCAAAACAGTATCGCCCAGCATCAGATCTTTTTCAGCAATAAACTCTTCATTATGTAATGAGATACTTGTAACTGTTACACCGCCAATTGCAACGGGATCAATCTTGGCAACTGGTGTAACAGCTCCTGTTCTCCCTACCTGGTATTCAACTGCACGCAGTTTGCTTGTTCCCTGCCGTGCTTTGAATTTATAAGCAATGGCCCAGCGTGGATGATGACTGGTCATGCCCATCTTATCCTGTAATTGAAGATCATTTACTTTAATTACCATGCCATCAATTTCATACGGCAGTTCATCTCTTTTAATTTCAAATTCATTGATATGATCAACAACTGCTTTTACCCCTTTCAGGATTTTCTTTTCTTTTTCAGGACTGCGAAATCCTAAGTTCCACATCATTTTCAATGCATCACTGTGAGAATGAATAAGGTTGGATGCTGGTAGTTGGCTGTTGGCTGTTCCGGCCATCGAACCACGGTCATCGGTCATCAACATAAAACCTACATGATAAATAAATGCTTCAAGATTCCTCCTCGCAACCTCCTTTGCATCTTTAATACGTAAACTGCCGCTGGCTGCATTGCGTGGATTGGCAAGAGGAGGAAGATTTTCTTCAGCCAGCTGATCGTTATATGCTTTGAAATTTTTCTTACTCATCAAAATCTCACCACGTATTTCAATCTGTTTGATGCCGTATGTTGAAAAGGCAGCAGATAAAGGAATGGATTTGATCTGGCGGATATTGGTAGTGATTTCTTCACCTTCTGTTCCATCGCCTCTTGTTGCACCACGAACAAGCATATCATCTTCATAAATCAATGAAATACTGGCTCCGTCAAATTTTGGCTCTACACAGTATTCAATTTCATCCAATCCGCTTGCTTCTCTTGCTTTGCGGTCCCAGTCAATTAAGTCATCGGCATTGTAAGAGTTCTCCAGGCTCAGCATGGGAACAAGGTGCTGCACTTTTTTAAAATCATTACCCAACCCTTTTGCCACACGCTGGGTTGGTGAATCAGGCGTAACAAGCGAAGGATCTTCTGCCTCAACCTTCTCCAGTGATTTATACAGCTGATCATATTCATAATCGCTGATCAATGGATCGTTGAGGATGTAATACCGGTATTCATGTAAGCGCAGCACATCTCTCAAATCTTCAAGACTCTTTTTTTCCAGGCTGCTTTTAGTCAGCTGTTGAAGTAATACTGTTGTGCTGTGCTGAAGTTGTTTGGTTGTTTCTGGGGAATACATAATAAAATAAATCTGGCAGTAAAAATACAAGGACTAACAACAAAACAAATTAAATTCATGTGCTCATTTTAATTGTTTTTTATTTGCCGCAAGGGATATTCATAAAAGGCCGGTTTTTTTACGGATATTTCGTCATCAATTCTGAAATTATGATCCGATCAATTATTTTCCTGTTTATTGTTGTTGCTTTCAGCAAGTGTAATACGAAGACAACAGTTGATACATTACTGATCAATGGTACTGTGTATACAGTCGACTCTTCTTTTTCCAAAACTCAAGCTGTTGCAGTTAAAGATGGAAAGATTGTAGCAACAGGTTCAACAGCTCAATTGCAGAAAACATATTCTGCAAAAGAAACGATTGATCTGCAGGGAAAATTTTTGTATCCGGGATTTATTGATGCACATGCACATTTCTTTGGCTATGGTTTGGATTTGCGGAAGGCAAATCTAACTGGTACTGAAAGCTGGGAGGATGTATTGCATCGCCTCAACGATTTTGCAAAAGGCTTAAACGCAAAGTCCGGCGAATGGATCATTGGAAGAGGCTGGGATCAGAATGATTGGGAAGTAAAAGAATATCCAACAAAAGAAAAGTTAGATCAATTGTTCCCAAACAATCCTGTCATCTTAACAAGGGTTGATGGACATGCTGCCATTGTAAATCAACCGGCGCTGGATAAAAGCGGGGTAACTGCCTCAACAAAACTGATTGGTGGAGATGTGATTTTGAAAGATGGAAAACCAACTGGTGTATTAATTGATAATGCAGTTGATTTGGTTTCTGCAAACATTCCTCCTGCAACCGATCAGCAGATCAAAGAAGGATTAATAGCAGCACAGCAAAACTGTTTTGCAGTTGGCTTAACAACGATTGATGATTGCGGGTTGAGTTATGAAAATGTTTTGCAGATTGAAAAAGCCAATCAAAGCGGTGAATTGAAAATGCGTTTGTATGTGATGCTCAGTGATGCAAAAAATAATTACGAAGCCATTTTCAAAAGGGGCATGATTAAGACCGACCTATTAAATGTCCGCAGCTTTAAAGTATATGCTGATGGAGCACTGGGATCAAGAGGTGCCTGCTTACTGCAACCTTATGCAGACAAGCCCGGTCATCTTGGTTTTTTATTGAGTAACCCGGAACATTTTGATTCTGTTGCTGCAGTTATTTATAATAAAGGATTCCAGATGTGCACTCATGCTATTGGCGACAGCGGTAACAGAACGATCTTAAATGTGTATGGAAAATATTTAAAAGAAAAGAATGATCTGCGCTGGCGCATTGAACATGCACAGGTAGTAAATGAACTTGATTTTAATTTATTCGGCATGTACAGTATTGTACCAAGTATACAGCCAACTCATGCAACAAGCGATATGTACTGGGCTGATAAGCGATTAGGAACCCAACGTGTACAAGGAGCTTATGCTTATAATGATTTATTAAAACAAAACGGATGGCTTCCGCTTGGAACAGATTTCCCTGTTGAAGATATTGATCCGCTGAAAACATTTTATGCAGCTGTGTTCCGTAAAGATGGCAAGGGCTGGCCGGCTGATGGATTTCAAACTGAAAATGCATTAACAAGAGAAGCAACATTAAAAGGAATGACCATCTGGGCTGCTAAATCAAACTTTGAAGAAAAAGAAAAGGGAAGTATTGAAACAGGAAAGTTTGCTGACTTTGTTATTCTTGATACAGATATTATGACGGCAACATTTGAACAGATCCTGAAAGCGAAAGTCATGAAAACAATCTGTAACGGAGAAATTGTTTATACCAAATAATCAGTTTGCCTCACTTCTAAATGCCCTTGGAGTACTGTTCTTCTTTCTGGTAAACACACGGTTGAAATAAGTAATCGATTCAAATCCTGCACTGCGGGCAATGGTTGAAATCTGTTTATCTGTTTCAATCAGCTGATAACAGGCATAGCCGATCCTGATTTCATTGAGATAGTCAGAAAATGTTTTACCGGTTGCCCGTTTAAAAAATTTGCAGAAAGCACTTGGAGAAATATTTACAATGGCTGCTGCATCGCTGATGCTGATTGGTTTGGAATAATGCTGTTCCAGGTAGGTACAAACCTTATTGATTCTGTATTCTTTATTTTTTGCCTGTGAAATATCATATTCAGAAGAAGCCAGTTTCCTGCCTTTTTGTTTAGCCAGCTGTTCCAGCAATAAAAGGAAATCAGTAATTTTTTCAACTCCATTTTTATTGGGGAGGGATAGAATCATTTCTTTAACAGGTGCACTGTTTTTAAAAGCCAAACCATGTTTGCTGTTTTGCAGCAGGCGCTTGATGCTTTCAAAATCGGTTAAGCCAGTCAGGCTGTTAAATAAAGAACCGGAAAACTGGATGACAACGAAGTCGCAGTTCATATTTTTTATTTTCCGGTCGGTTACCCAGGTGTGGGGCATATCGGGGCCAATCAGTACAAGATCTCCTTCTTCAAATTGTTCATAGCTGTCTCCAACTATCCTTTTGCCGGATACATTGATTTTATAAGTCAGCTCATATTCCGGGTGATGGTGCCAGTAAAACTCCAGGTAAGGAAGATTCATCCGGTAAGCAACCAGTATGGGTTTATCTTCCCCGGGAACAATTTTTTCGAGTTCGGCTTTCATCATAAATCACTGAAAATTGACACCGCTAAGGTAAATAATCATGGCAATATAGTGCTATAAAATGGAATTATTGTTCAAATAGCAACCTCAACTGTGGTATAGCTTTGCAGGGTGAAAACGTTTGCACTAAACAAAAGTTGCAAAGGTTTGTAATAGTTCGTTGAAGAATGCAGGAGTTGTAAATCAATTCTGCTTCGATTAACGTATTACCGCATGGAGCTGATGTTAACGGATTGCATTATGAAAAGATTTCTACTCTTACTGTTTACTGTGCTCACAGCATTCTGCTCAGAGGCACAGTTACTGAGTTTTACTCCGGACTTTCCGTTGGATAACAGCAATCTGGTTGTAACGATGGATGCAACAAAAGGGAACAAAGGATTGCAGGGTTTTGCCGGACCGGTTTATGTACACATTGGCGTTATTACCAATCTCAGCGCAAATTCTTCTCAATGGAAATATGCTCCTTTTGCATGGGGAAGTACTGATGCAGCTGCACAGGCAACAGCAGCGGGTACAAATAAATGGACATATACAATTAATAATATCCGCACTTTTTTTAATGCTCCTGCCGGAGAAACGATTTTAAAAGTAGCCATCCTTTTCAGGGATGCAGCGGGCAACATCAAACAAACGAATTCGGATGGCAGCGATATGTTTATTCCGGTATATGCTGCCGGTGAATTTGCTGTTCGGTTTACGTCTCCCTTTATGCAGCCTACGTATAACATGGTTCCCGAGCCAATTAATGTTTCTATTCCTGCAGCAATTCCAGTTACAGCTGTTTCATCTAAAAATGCAACTCTTACAATCCGTTATGATGGAACACAGATAGGAACGGCCGCTGCCGCTCAGACAGTAAGCGGAACAGCAAATGTTACAACAGAATGTCAGCACCTGATAACGGTTGAAGCTGATGATAACGGAACCTTTAAAAGAGATACCGTTAACTTCAGCATTACACCTGCATCCTATCCAACAGGAGCAAGACCAGCCGGATTAAAAGACGGCATTACTTATGAAAACAACAATACTGAAGCTGTTCTCATTTTATATGCACCGTTGAAGAATAAAATTTCAGTTGTTGGCGATTTTAATAACTGGCTGCAAAGCTGTAATGGATTATTAAAGAAAGATGGTGATTATTTCTGGACAAGAATTACCGGTTTAACAGCCGGAACAAATTACCGCTATCAATATATTGTTGATGATACAATTCGTGTTACAGATCCTTACAGTGAACTGGTACTTGACCCGAATAACGATCAATTTATTTCAGCAGCAACTTTCCCTAACATGCCGGTATATCCAACCGGAAAAACAACAGGTGGATTTGTTGGTGTGCTTTCACCAGGTGAAGCAGCGTATAACTGGACAAGCAACAGCTATGTCCGTCCCGATAAAAGAGATCTGATGATCTATGAGTTGCTGATGAGAGATTTTACAGCAGCTCAAAACTGGCAAACTTTAAAAGATACACTGAATTATATCAAGAATCTCGGATTCAATGCAATTGAGATTATGCCTTTTAATGAATTCAGCGGTAATAATAGCTGGGGGTATAACCCGCTTTATTATATGGCACCTGATAAAGCCTATGGAACAAAGAATGCATTGAAAGCATTTGTTGATGCAGCACACAGTATGGGCATTGCTGTAATCCAGGATGTGGCATTTAACCAAGCCGATCAGCCATCACCGTTAGTGTGGATGTGGTGGAATAAAACATTAAACCGCCCTGCGGCAAACAGCCCTTATTTCTATGAAACAGATCAGCATCCATTCGGTGTGTTTTACGATTTTAATCATAACACAGAAGCAACGAAATATCATGTATCAAGATTTATACGCCATTGGTTAACTGAATATAAAATAGATGGTTTCCGTTGGGATTTGAGTAAAGGCTTTACCAATCAAAATTGTGCAGGTAATCAAGGTTGCTGGGATGCATTCAATCAGGATAGGATTAATACCTGGCAGCGTTATTATGACAGTATGCAGGTTGTTTCAAACGGTTCTTATTGTATTCTTGAACACTTTGCAACTTCATCAGAAGATGCTGAACTGGCAAGAAGAGGCATGCTGCTCTGGGGAAATATGAATTATCATTTTACAGGAAATGCAAAAGGAGTTTCATCTGAATCAGATCTTAACAGTGCCTTTTGGATTAACCGATGGGGATCAACCAATCTTACTGACAAGCCTGGCCTAATTACGTTTGCCGAAAGTCATGATGAAGAAAGAGGGATCTATAACACGCTGAACAGTTCTAATACAAACACTTCCAATTCAGCAGTGCATAATCCAAAAGATCTCACAACCGCTATCCGCAGAACAGAAGCAATGGCTGCCATTTTGATGGCAATCCCAGGCCCTAAAATGATCTGGCAGTTTGGAGAACTGGGTTATGATTACCCGATAAATTATTGTGTAAACGGAACAATCAATAATAATTGCCGCCTCGATCCAAAGCCAATCCGCTGGGATTATTATCAAGAATTGAGCCGTCGACGTTTATACGATACCTATTCTGCTATGGCAAGATTACGTCAGCAGAAACCAACTGCATTCCGCACATCAGCGCTTGCGGGCGGAACTAATTTAGGAAGTGGCTTAGTGAAAATTGTAATTGTGGATCATGCTGATCTGAAATATGTTGTTGTTGCCAATTTCGATGTAGTTCAGCAGTCACAGGATGTTGTAATTCCTCCGGGATTTGCTACATGGTATAATTATACTCAGGGGGGTACTATCAATGTAACAGGATCAACCTATAATGTTACACTTCCTCCGGGTGAATACAGGGTGTATCTCAATCAGAACATAACCGGAGGTAATGTAACAACAGGTATCAGGGATATTATTGCCAACAGCAATGAATTTAAGTTAAACGTTTATCCTAATCCGATGCAGCAAAATTCAACGATCAGGTATGAGCTGCCAAAGAGCGGTAAGGTGAGTATTCAGCTGATGAATATTCAGGGACAGGTAATGGCATTAAAAAATATGGGATTTCAGTTAAAGGGCCTGCAAACATATGAATTGAACAGAACCAATTTTGCAGGAGTACGTTTAACGGCAGGACAATACGTATTACAGGTACGGGTTGATAATATTGTGCGGTATGAAAAGCTGATGGTGCAGCAATAGAAAGTAATGGATTGTCTTGAAACAGGATTTTTATAATTGATAAAGAACAAAGTCAGTATTATAACTGCTCACTATCAGCAGTAAAATTTAGGCTTTGTCTTTTGATCACTATAATTTGTGAATTCTTAAAATTAAACTATTGATTATGATCCCCAAACGACTGCTTGCCAGAGCAGGGGCATTGATGCTTCTGTTGATGGTATTTGCTCAAACTATTTTCGCCCAAGGTAAAACTGTAACAGGGAAGGTAACAGATAGTAAAGACGGAAGCCCGGTACCCAATGCTTCTGTAACTATCAAAGGAACCAATCTCGGTACAACTACTGACGCAGGTGGTAACTTCAGAATTGCAGTTGAAAATAATGCAGTGCTTGTTATCACATCTGTTGGTTTTGGAAGTACTGAAGTTGAAGTAGGCACCCAAACACAGTTAACCATTCAATTAATTTCCACCCAGGGAACACTCAATGAAGTGGTGGTAGTTGGTTATGGTACACAACGTAAACGAGATTTAACAGGTGCTGTTGCAACAGTATCTGCTAAAGACTTTGTGAAGGGCGCTCTTCAAACTCCTGAACAGTTAATTGCCGGTAAAGTTGCCGGTGTTCAGATTACACCCAACGGCGGTGCTCCCGGTAGCGGCAGCCGCATTCGTATTCGTGGTGGTGCTTCACTCAATGCGAGCAACGATCCGTTAATTGTTATTGATGGAGTTCCTGTTGATAACGGAGGCATTTCAGGTGCAACCAATCCACTCAACCTCATTAACCCGAACGATATTGAAACGTTCACCATTTTAAAAGATCCTTCTTCCGCAGCCATTTATGGTTCACGTGCATCTAACGGTGTAATTCTGATTACAACCAAGAAAGGAAAGAAAGGAAAAATTAAACTCAATTTCAGTGCACAGGCTTTTGTACAAACTGCTTCAAACAGGGTTGATGTATTATCTGCTGATGAAGTTCGTACCATTGTTAATACACCCCCGGTACCTTCACAGGCTCTGTTGCTTGGTAAAGAAAGTACAGACTGGCAGGATGAAATTTACAGAAATGCCTTAGGCCAGGATTACAACTTGAGTGCAACCGGTGCCATTGCTGAAGGTAAACTGCCTTTCCGTTTATCTGGTGGATATTTAAACCAGGATGGAATTTTAAAGACAGGGAATTTTAAACGTATAACTGCTTCTTTAAATCTCAATCCAAGTTTCTTCAATAACAAATTAAAGGTTGATCTGAACTTAAAAGGTGCCAGAACAACCAATGCTTTTGCAAATGAAGGTGCAATTGGAAATGCAATTACTTTCGATCCAACGAAACCGATTAAAAGCGGCAGTGCAAGATATGGTGGTTATTGGGAATGGACAGATCCTGATGGATTACCTACCCAGTTATCAAACCGCAACCCTGTTGGTTTATTAAACCTAAGGGAAAACACAAGCGAAGTGTACCGCAGCATTGGTAACATTCAGTTTGATTACCAGATTCCTTTTGTAAAAGGTCTGCGTGCAAATCTGAACCTTGGATATGATGTATCAAAAGGCAGTGGAACAAATATTGTCAGCGACAGTGCTGCTGATAATTACCGCCGTAAAGGGGTCAATAACCCTTATTATCAAAGCCGCACCAATAAGCTGGTTGATTTTTATTTCAACTATGCTCAAAACTTTAAATCAATTAACAGCCGTGTTGATTTTACTGCAGGTACAGGTTACCAGGATTTTGAATTCTACAGTTTCAATCATCCCGACAGAAGATACAATGGTGATACAGTTCCCGGTTCAAAGCAGGACTTTATTTCACAGCCTCCCGGTTTTACCATGATCTCTTATTATGGCCGTTTAGTGTACACGTTAGCCAATAAATATACCGTTACATTAAACGCACGTACTGATGGTACATCCAAGTTTAACAAGGATAACCGTTGGGGTTTCTTCCCTTCTGCAGCAGTTGCATGGCAGATTAACGAAGAAGATTTTTTGAAAAACTCAAAAGTTGTATCTAATCTGAAACTGCGTGCCGGCTATGGTGTTACCGGTCAGCAGGATGGAATTCCATTTTACGGTTTTATCCCTGTTTACAGTTTAAGCAATAACCAGGCACAATACCAGTTTGGCAGCACTTATGTAAATATGCTGAGGCCGGGTGCTTATGACGCTGATCTCCGTTGGGAAACAACAACTAATATTAATGCAGCTATTGACTTTGGTTTTATCGATAACCGTATTAATGGTACAGTGGAAGGATTTTTACGTAAAACAGAAGATCTGTTAAGTACAGTTCCTATTCCTGCAGGGTCAAACTTTACCAACCGTCTGTTTACGAACGTAGGTAATATTGAAAGCAAAGGTTTGGAAGTAACACTGAATGTTGTTCCGGTAAGAACCAAAGATATTCAATGGGATTTCGGTGTAAACTTTACCTATGTAGTACCAAAAATTACCAAGCTGCTTGTAAATGAAGATCCAAACTTCACCGGTGTGGAAGTAGGTGGTATCAGTGGAGGTACAGGTAATACTATCCAGCGTCATATTGTAGGGGAGCGTCCTAATTCTTTTTATATGTACAAGCAGATCTATGATGCAAACAACAAACCAATTGAAGGTTTATATGAAGATCTGAACCGTGACGGTATCATCAATGAAAAAGATCTGTATATTCTCCAGTCACCTGAAGCAAAATACTTTGTTGGTATTACTTCCAGCATCAGTGTGAAACGCTTTTCTGCAGGTTTCGTAATGCGTGGAAGCATTGGCAACTACATGTATGATAATATGAATTCAAATATGGGGGTATATCGTCAGATTGTTAACCCGCTTGGATTCTTAGCCAACGGAACAAAAGATTATCTGAATACAGGGTTTTTTAATAACCAGTATTTTTCTGATTACTATCTGAAGAATGCTTCTTTCCTGAAAATGGATAATATCAATGTTGGATATGATGCAGGTGAAATTGCAAAGAATGTAAGATTACGCATCACAGCCAATATTCAGAATGTATTTGTGATCACCAAGTATCAAGGACTTGATCCTGAAATTTCCGGAGGTATCGACAACTCAATCTATCCACGCCCACGTACTTATGTACTGGGAGTAAATCTTGATTTTTAAAACTATTAAACATCTGAATATGAAACGTATTTCAGTTTATATAACTACAATAGTGCTGGGTATGGCCATTCTTAGCGGCTGTACCAAATCGCTCGACAAAGAACCACCAAATACACTGCCGTCAGCAAGTGTGTATTCGTCTGAAGCAGGATATTTACAGGTACTTGCAAAAGTGTATGGCAGTGTGGCTCTTACAGGTAACCAGGGTCCTGCCGGAAACGGTGACGTAGCAGGTATTGATGAAGGAACATCTGATTTTGTGCGTTTATTCTGGAAAGCCCAGGAATTAAGTACAGATGAAGCAGTTGTTGCATGGAATGATCCGGGCATCCAGGATTTTCATAATATGAATTGGAGTTCAAGCAACCCGATGTTAAAAGGCTTGTATTACCGTTGCACTTACATTGTTACTTTATGTAATGAGTTTGTAAGGGAAAGCGCTCCCGATAAAGTAAGCGGCCGTGGTTTATCTGCAGACAATATCAAGAAGATGCGTGCAGAAGCAAGATTTATCCGTGCATTTGCCAATTGGGTATTACTTGATTTATATGCTAATCCCGGGTTTACTACAGAAAGCGATCCTATCGGTAAATTCAATCCCCCTCAAACAAACCGTACACAGTTATTTGCTTATATCGAATCTGAATTGAAAGCAATTGACGGTGATTTGTCAGCTCCCCGTTCTGGTGACTATGGCCGTGCTGATAAAGCTGCTGCCTGGTCATTACTGGCACGTATGTATCTGAATGCAAAAGTTTATACCGGTACTGATAAATACACAGATGCAGTTACCTATTCTAAAAAAGTAATTGATGCAGGATATGTTTTATTGAGCGATTACCGTTGGCTGGCACTTGCAGACAATAATGTAAACAATAATGAATTTATCCTCACCTTAAACTATGACGGTATCCGCTCTAAAAACTGGGGTGGTACTACTTTTTTGGTAAATGCTTCTGTTGGTGGTGATATGGATAGAAACGCATCTGGACTTACCGGCTGGGGTGGCATCCGTGCAACAAAAAATCTGCCCAACCTGTTTCCTGATATAAATGGTACGGGTGATAAAAGAGCGCAGTTTACTGCCGGGTCACAGAGCTTAGAGATCAATAATATCTCCGAATTTAAAGAAGGGCTGGCTGTAATTAAATACCGTAACCGTACACGCAGCGGGGGTTTTGGTAATGATCCCGAAAAAACATTTTCTGACATTGATTATCCTCTTTTCCGTTTAGCTGAAATGTATCTTATTTATGCGGAAGCGGTGAAACGTGGCGGAACAGGCGGAACCGATGCGCAGGCGGTTATTTATTTAAATGCTTTACGTTCAAGGGCACAGGTTGTTGCAGGAAATATCGGCAGTTATACACTGGATTATATTCTGGATGAAAGAGCAAGAGAATTGTATTGGGAAGGATTCCGCCGTACAGATCTGATCCGTTTCGATCGTTTTGTGGAAGGCACTTATTTGTGGCCATGGAAAGGTGGTGTTAAAACCGGAGCAGGTGTGGCAGCAACAAGAAAGATTTATCCTATTCCTGATTCAGAGATTGCCGCCAATCCAAACCTGACACAGAATGCAGGCTATTAATCAATAAAAAAATAAAGACATGAAATCATACATAACAAGGTTTTCACTTCTGCTGGCAATGGTCTCTTTCTTTGCCTGCAAGAAAGTAGAAAATAAAATTCATTTCGAAAACGGCACCAGCCCCGTTTTAACAGGCAGCACTGCTGCTGTTCGTTTAGAACCTGGAGAGGAAACCAATACGGCTATCACGTTAAATTGGTCAAACCCTGAATATAAGTTTACAACAGGCATCAGTTCACAGGACGTGAAATATACACTGGAGCTTGATACACTTGGCGGCAATTTCAGCAGTGGTAAAAAATATACAACTGTATATGCTAAGGATTTATCTAAAACCTTTACGGTTGCAGAGTTAAATGGCATACTTGGAAATTCGATGCTGCTTCAGCTTGACCCCCGCAGAACATATACTATACAGGCAAGAATTATTTCAAGTCTTGGAATCAACACCAATGCTGTTCCTTTAACATCAAATACAATTGCTTTTACAGTGAAACCATTCACACCTCCTCCAAAGGTTGAAGCTCCCGGCACTGCAGCCAACAATTATAATGATGGCAATTTATGGATAGTTGGTGATGCAAGTTTTGGTGGCTGGAATAATCCTTTGTTAGCTCCTTATAATGTATCTCAAAAGTTTACAAAAATTTCTAAAACACTTTACCAGATAACAGTTGCTTTACCAGGTGGTGGAGGATATAAACTGGTACAGACGATGGGTGATTGGGGTACACAATACCACATGACAACAGGTACATGGGCAAGCGGAGATTTTGAAAAGAAAGACTCAGATCCCCAGTTTCCCGGACCACCATCTGCAGGTACCTATAAAATAACAGTTGACTTTCAATTAGGTGTTTATACTGCTGTAAAACAATAAAAATTAAAACACATGAAACTATTAAATAAACTTGGCTTATTCATGCTGCTGATTGTTTTTGTATTTGCAGCTTGTGAAAAGGCCCCAGATCTTACGTATTATAAAAACGGCACTGCGGTTGTACTTACTGCTTCTAAAACTACAGTGGCACCTGCTCCTTCCGATTCAGCAAACGTTGTAGTTTCTTTTTCATGGACCAGTCCTAAATACGAACAGGATTCTTCCTTATATAAGTTTATATTAGAAATTGATTCTGCAGGAAGAAATTTTGCTAAAAAAACATCAAGGATTGTAAATGGCACACTTAATATGTCATTTACGGGTAAACAAATCAACGACATGTTAGCCGATTTTGGCTTTACTCCGGGGCAATCGTTCAGTTTTGATATAAGGATGATCTCTTCTTATGGCAATAATAATGAGCGGTTAGTATCAAATGCTATTAAAGTTGATATTAAATCTTACCTGGTTCCTATTACACTGGTGCCTTCTTCTTCAAGTCCACTGGTTTTATTGGTAAGCAATGCTTCCAACACTGCTGTTTCTTTTAACTGGAATGCAAGTAATTTTGGTACAAACACGATCTTATACGCATTGCAATTAGATACGGCGGGAGGTAATTTTGTTACTCCGCAGGTAAAACAATTAGGCACAGCATATACTACAGCATTTACAGTGAACGATTTGAATACAATGGCAATTGCCGCCGGAGTAATTGGCGGCTCAACAAAAAATGTTCAGTTCAGGGTAGTAAGTTATTTAGGAAGCTATAGTAAACCTTTGGTTTATTCAAATGCTGTTACAATCAGTGTTACTACATTTACGCCCGTTCCATCTGCTTTATATATTGTTGGAGATGCAACACCCGGTGGATGGAGTAACCCGGTTCCTTTACCATCTCAGCAATTCAGCAGGATTAATGCTGTTTCTTATGGAATTGTTATCAACCTCACTGCGGGCAAAAGCTATTTATTTTTGCCATTAAACGGTAATTGGGATCATAAATATGGTGGAACAAGCGCAACCGGAGGAACATTATTAGCTGATGGAGCAGTTCCCGGTTCTAATACTCCTTCTCCTGCAACTACCGGAACTTATCAGATAGTAGTAAACTTCCAGACAGGAACTTATACAGTAACACCTTTTGCAACAGCCATTCCTGATAATTTATTTATAGTTGGTGGCGCAACAGACGGTGGCTGGGCCAACCCTGTTCCTGTACCTTCTCAACAATTTACAAGGATAGATGCAGTTACATATGGCATTGTAACGAATCTTAAAGCAGGGGAAAGTTATTTGTTTTTACCAGTTAATGGTGATTGGGGTCATAAATATGGTGGTACAAGTGCAACAGGCGGTACATTGTTAGCCGATGGCGCTGTCCCCGGTTCTAATACACCTTCGCCAGCAACTACAGGTCTTTATCAGATATTGGTGAATTTTCAAACAGGAACCTATACCGTTACTCCATATGCCGGATTTGTTCCTGTTCCTTCTAACTTATATATTGTAGGTGATGCTACAGCCGGAGGCTGGAATAATCCTGTTCCGGTTCCGGCACAACAATTCAACCGTATTAATCTTACACAGTTTGAATTAACACTTCCTCTTATTGGTGGAAAAAGTTATGTATTCCTGCCACTAAATGGCGATTGGGGACATAAGTTTGGCGGTACAAGTGCCTCTGGCGGAGCTTTATTAGCTGATGGTGCGGTTCCGGGTTCTAATACACCTGCACCGGCTGTATCAGGTACTTATAAGATTGTTGTAGATTTTGCTGCAAATACTTACTCAGTAAAACTTCAATAATTATTAAATTGAATAATCTTAAAAGGCTGCTTCCTTTCGGAAGCAGCCTTTTTCTTTTGTTATTACTTTACAGTAAATGATGAAAGTACCGCCGGAATAAAACCCATTATGTTCTTGAAAAGAATCCATTTTTTCTTAAATACCCTTTCACAACAGCCCAGCCCTATTTTTCATTACCTTCGTGCCCTTAATTTTCATGGCTATGAGTTCCTTGCGTGAACAATTGAATCCGGAGCGTTTGCCGCAGCATATTGCCATCATCATGGATGGGAATGGCCGTTGGGCAAAAGAACATGGTCAGGACAGGTTATACGGTCACTATCATGGAGTGGAAAGTGTGCGTGATATTGTGGAGGGTTGTGCTGAACTGGGAGTAAAATATCTTACCCTGTATGCTTTCAGTACTGAAAACTGGGATAGGCCTGCAGAAGAGGTTACAGGGTTAATGGAATTACTGGTAGATACCATACGGAAAGAAACCGCAATCCTGCATAAGAACAATATCAAACTGCATGTAATTGGCGACATCAAAATGCTTCCCGATTATGCGCAGAAAGAATTGCAGGAAAGTGTGGATGATCTGAAGAACAATACCGGGCTCAATCTCATCATGGCATTGAGTTACAGCAGCAGGTGGGAAATTGTAAATGCGATCAGGAATATTGCAACAGATGTAAAAGATGGCAGGTTAAATCCTGCTGCAATTGACCAGGATACCATCAAGGATTATTTAACAACAAGGGAGTTTCCTGATCCTGAGTTGATGATACGAACCAGTGGCGAATACAGGATCAGCAATTTCCTGCTGTACCAGCTGGCTTATGCAGAATTGTATTTTACCAATGTACGCTGGCCCGAGTTTAGAAAAGAAAATCTGTATGAAGCAATTCTTGATTTTCAGAGAAGAGAACGCCGCTTTGGTAAAACAGGCGAGCAGGTAAAAACAGAAGAACATGAAACACAATCATAAGATACTTGTAAAAGAGGGTATTTTAACAAAGAGTTTCAGTAAAAGCGTTTATTTTGCCGCCCGGCCATGAAGTTTACATTCATGGTCAGACTTGCATTGCAGCGTCTGACTATAAAAGGCATGAGCGGCATTTTTTATAACCCAACTTACAACTTAACCGTAACTGATTTTTGATGCGTTTGAATAGAAATTTATTACTGCTTTTTATTGTTTGCTTCGGCTTTCAACTAAATCTTTGGGCACAACAACCCGACACCCTGAAACCCATTTCTGTAGATCCGGAACTGGAAGCAATTTTTAACAACAAGACTCCAAAAGAATATATCATTGCAGGAATAACTGTAAGCGGTTCAAAAACGTTTGATTCTGCATTGCTTGTTTCTATTACCGGTATTGCAATTGGCGATAAAGTATACCTCCCCGGTGGCGATCTGTTCAGTAAAGCTATTGCTTCCATCTGGCGTCAGCAATATTTTGATGATGCTACAATTTACATTACCAAAATTGATGGCAAGGACATTTACATAGAAATCAATGTAACAGAAAGAGCAAGGTTAGGCAGTTTCTTTTTTAAAGGGGTGAAGAAAACAGAAGAAGATGATCTGAAAGAAAAAATCGGATTGTCGCCAAACAAAGTGATTACTGAAAACTTACGCCGTACAAGTATTGAACGGATTGAAAAGTACTATATCGATAAGGGTTACATGAAGATTGATGTGAGAATAACTGAAACAAAGAACAGCATCAACCCCAATTTTATTGATCTTACTTTCAATGTTTACAAAGGAGCGAAAGTGAAGATTGATGAAGTATTTATCAGCGGTAATGACAATGTTTCTGATCTGCGTTTGAAGAAACAATTAAAAGGAACAAAAGAACGTCTGCGGTTTACATTGCATCCTTTAAATGATCCGCTTCTTTATGGGACAAGAGATACAACTACATTTAAACAGTTTGTACATAACAGGGATTTTTTAATACCAAGTAAAATCAGGGACTTTCTTGATCCCTGGTTCCGTGTTAAATTCTCAGCAGCTAAATTCAACCTGAAAAAATATACTGAAGACAAAGAGAAGTTGCTCGAATATTATAACTCTCTGGGTTACCGTGATGCGGTTATTGAAAAAGACACCCCTTATTATAACTCAAAAGGAGGTTTAGTTGTTGAAATAAAAGTGCAGGAAGGCCGTCAGTATTATTTTGGTGATTTTACCTGGAGAGGAAATACAAAATACAGCGATTCTGTATTAACCCAGATTCTTGGAATTAAGAAAGGAGATATTTATAACCTTGAAGCACTGAATAAAAAATTAGGTAAACAAATGTCGGCCGAAGGTGGCGACATCAGCGGATTGTACATGGATGATGGTTATCTCTTCTTTAAAGTTGAACCGATTGAGTCAAGAGTATATAATGATACTATTGATTATGAAATCCGTTTCTCTGAAGGTCCGCAGGCAACAATCCGTGCGGTGAATATTTATGGTAATGATAAAACGAAAGAGTATGTAATCCGTCGTGAGTTACGTACAGTTCCGGGTGAAAAATTCAGCCGCAGTGATATCATCCGTTCCATCCGTGAATTATCTGCGTTGAATTATTTCAACCAGGAAAAAATCAATCCCAACCCTGTTCCGAATCCTGATGATGGAACAGTTGATATCAATTATACACTCGAAGAAAAATCAAGTGATCAGCTGGAGTTAAGTGCAGGCTGGGGTGGATATATCGGTTTAACTGGTACGCTGGGTATTACCTTCAACAACTTCTCTACCAAAAATATTTTCAAGAAATCTGCCTGGCAGCCATTGCCATCAGGTGATGGACAGCGTTTAAGTGTACGTGTTCAATCAAACGGCCCTTCCTTCAGTTCACAAAATTTTTCATTTTCCGAACCATGGCTGGGGGGTAAAAAAAGGAATAACCTTACTGTAAGTATATTCCGTACCAAGCTTGCCAATGCGTTTGATCCGCTTACCGGGTTACCTACAAGGGCAAAATCAACCACGCAGTATCTGAAAACAATTGGGGCAAGTGTATCGTTAGGCAAGCAGTTAAAATGGCCCGATGATTTTTTCAACCTGATTACTTCTGTAAACTATACACAGTATAAATTAAAGAACTACCCCATCTTCCCTGAACTGGATAGTGGTGTATCAAATAACTTTAATATCAAGTTCCAGATCATCCGTTCAAGTATTGATCAGCCAACCTTCCCGAGATCAGGTTCTTCATTTTCTTTAACGGCATCGTTTACACCACCGTGGTCTTTATTCAGAGATGCATCAAAATATGTTGATCCTGCCGAAAAATACCGTTTGGTTGAGTATCATAAATGGCGACTGAATTATGAGTGGTATGTACCAATCGGTAAACCAATGGGTGCTGAAAAGAACAGGCAATTTGTATTAAAGGCCGCCGCTAAATATGGTTTTCTTGGCCGCTACAATAAAGACCTGCCGATATCACCATTTGAGCGTTTCCAGGTGGGTGATGCAGGTATGCAGAATAATTTTGGTATTATCGGTTATGATATCATTGCACACAGAGGTTACCCGGTGTATGATAATTCAAACCCCAAAATCAATAACGCCAACCAAACATCAGCCAATACATTCTTTACTATCTTCAATAAGTACAGTTTAGAAATGCGTTATCCGTTAAGTACCAATCCAAGCAGCACAATCTTTGGACTGGCATTTTTTGAAGCGGCTAACGGATGGTATGATATTAAGGATTATAATCCATTTAAACTCCGCAGAAGTGCAGGTTTAGGTATGCGTTTCTTCCTGCCAATGTTTGGTTTACTTGGTTTTGATTATGGTATTGGTTTAGACAGGGCATTCCCGGGTGCAAGACTCAGAGATATGAGTAAGTTTACCTTTATGCTTGGTTTTGAACCGGAATAAACATTCTTAAAAAACCCCGATATGAAAAAACTTTTTTTTCTTGCGTTTTGCCTGCTGTCATTTGCTTCAGCTACAAAAGCACAGCGTTATGCCATTATTGATACCAAGTATGTTCTTGGAAAGATCCCCGAATATAAAGACGCCAATAAAAAACTGGAAGAGATGGCTGATGCCTGGCAGAAAGAAATTGATCTGATGCAGGCCGACCTGGATAAAATGTACCGCCAGTTAGATGCCGAAAGAGCTATGCTGACTCCGGAATTAATGAAAAAGAGGGAAGACGAAATCTTCAATAAAGAAAAACAGGTTCGTGACCTGCAAAAAAGACGTTTTGGCTTTGAAGGTGATTATTTCCGGAAAAAGCAGGAACTGGTAAAACCTATACAGGATAAGGTGTACAACGCCGTACAGAAGCTGGCTACGGAAAGATTATACGATTTTATTTTGGACAAAAGTGAAGGAATTACCGTTATATTTGCCGACCCAAAACTGGACAAAAGCGATGATGTGCTGAAGATCTTAGGTGTTAAACTTTAATCAAAAGCCACCAGTGTTTGCAACCAAAAAGGGAAGTCAGTACACTTAAATTAAAACAAACCGATTTAAAATGAAAAGAGTTATTGTTCTTGCAGTTATAGTATTGATGGGAAGTGCTGTAACAGTGAATGCGCAAAAATTGGGTCACATTAATACAGGAGAATTACTGAGTGTGATGCCGGAAACAAAAAAAGCTCAGGAAAAAATGCAGAAACTGCAGGATTCTTTGAACCTGGTGTATGCAGAAATGATCCGTGAGTACAACGAAAAAGACAGCATCATCCGTACTGATTCTGCAAAATGGACACAGGCAAAAAAAGACATCAAATTCAGCGAGTATCAGAAATTAGCTGAAGATGTACAACAATACTCAACAAAAGCACAACAATGGCTGCAGGCAAAAGAACAGGAAGTATATGCTCCTGTGCAAAAAATAGCCCTGGATGCAATCCAGACTGTGGCAAAAGCAAATGGGTATGCTTATGTATTTACAAGGGAAGCGTTGCTGGTAACACCAACAACTGATGATTTACTTCCCCTGGTAAAGAAATTCCTGAAAATTCCGGAAACTGCACCAACACCAGCTAAATAATTTCAGTCAGAAAAATGATATAGATCCCCCCGCAAAGCGGGGGGATTTTTTTGTGCTTATATGTACTGCGAAGCTTACCTGAATGAGCACTTTATATGTGAACAAAGGCTGTTTCTAAAATTAAAGAGCGAATCAGTATTTTGCATCTATGCAAAAAGGACCTATCGGCATATTTGATTCAGGCTATGGCGGCTTAACCGTAATGCAGGAAATTGTACAGCAGTTACCTGCTTATGATTATATCTACTTAGGAGATAATGCCCGTGCACCTTATGGCACCAGAAGCTTTGAAACGGTATACCGTTATACATTAGAATGTGTGGAATGGTTTTTTAAGCAGGGCTGCCCGTTGGTGATTCTTGCCTGCAATACTGCTTCAGCAAAAGCATTACGAACCATTCAGCAGAATGATCTGCAAAAGCTGAATTCAAACAACAGGGTGCTGGGTGTTATCCGTCCAACAGCAGAAGTGATCGGGCAATACAGTAAAACCAGGCAGGTGGGTGTATTGGCAACTGCCGGTACAGTTCAATCTGAGTCTTATGAAATAGAAATCAATAAATTTTATCCGGATATACAGGTGTTTCAACAGGCTTGCCCCATGTGGGTTCCGCTGATTGAGAATAATGAACACGAAAGTGCAGGTGCAGATTATTTCGTAAAAGAATATGTGGATGCTTTACTGAATCAATCTGGCAAAATTGATACTGCATTACTTGGTTGTACGCATTATCCATTGCTGAGTAAAAAAATTCAACAGTATTTGCCAGACGGTATTCAACTGCTTTCACAGGGAAAAATAGTGGCTGAAAGCTTAGGCGACTACCTGCATCGTCATCCGGAAACAGAAGTGCGGTTAATAAAGAACAGAAGCCGGCAGTTTTTCACAACTGATTCAGCCCTTGATTTTAATAACCATGCCCGTTTATTTTATGGTGAAGAGGTAAAGGCAAAGCATATTGAGCTTGAAGGATAATATTGGGAAAAAGACAGATTCAGGCATATTTTCTTCGTTTAAAGCCCTGTATTTTGGGCGGTTTCCCCTACCTTTGCCGTCCTTTCACAAACAGCGGGAAGTGGTGTTCTCACTGGGTGATCTGAAATTTCCGGTTTCTCCCCGGTATTTTTAAAGCAGTAAAAAAAGAAAACAATGCCAGGAAAAAAACGTACATACCAACCTTCGAAGCGTCGCAGAAAGACCACACATGGTTTTCGCAGACGTATGCAGGATGCTAATGGCCGCAAGGTATTAGCCAGTCGCCGTGCAAAAGGTCGTCATAAGCTCAGCGTAAGCGATGAGCGTGGCGTTAAGAAATAAGTATTTTTCTTATTGAAGATATTCTGAGTCCCGGCGTTAACAACCGGGACTTTTTTATTTTTACAGGATTGGAACAAGAACAACGATACACACTCGGCAAAACTGAACGGCTCAAAAGCCGTAAAAGGATTGAACAGCTGTTCAAAGAAGGAAAAACATTTTCTGCTACTCCTTTGCGGGTTTATTATTCATTCGATGCAGAGCAGAAGAAAGACAATTCAGTAGCTGCGTTACAATTTGGTGTGGGTGTAAGTACAAGAAATTTTAAAAAAGCAGTTGACCGTAACCGGATAAAGCGGTTGTTACGGGAAGCGTACCGTTTGCAGAAAAACGAATTGAAAGATAAAGTGGCGCAGAAGAAAATACAACTGAACCTGTTCATCATTTATACAGGCAGAGAGTTGCCTGCTTATGATCTCATCTTTGAAAAGGTAGCTGTAGCTTTGCAAAAAGCAGTAAATATTACTGATGAAAGTACTAAAGCAAATTCTTAGTTTTCCTTTTATTGTACTGATAAAATTTTATCAGTATGTCATAAGTCCGGCCATTGGCCCGAAGTGCCGCTATACACCCACCTGCAGTAACTATTCACTGGAAGCATTTAAGAAGTACGGTCCCATCAAAGGTTTTTGGCTGAGTGTAAAACGTATCAGTAAGTGTCATCCCTGGGGAGGAAGCGGTTACGATCCTGTTCCCTGATCAGATAAGATAAGCCATCACAGCTTCATCAACAAAATGATCTTTACTTTTTAAGTAAGTATATTTTTTCAATACCCCTTCGTGGTGAAAACCCGCTTTAAGATACAGCTGAATAGCTTTTTCATTGGTTGTTGCAACCGTTAACTCAATCCGCAGAAAACCATTCTTCTTTGCATAGTCTTTTATTTCTTCCATCATTTGTGAGCCATGCCCCTTCCCTGCCTGTTCAGGATCAATTGCTATTCCTCCGAGGTAAACAATATGAGTATTGCGGTAATGCTGCGGAACAAGTTTAAACATACCAACGGGTTTTTGATCCACTTCAAAAATATACAACACGCCTTTTTTTTCAAGTTCATCAAATACCAGGTAAAAAGTTTCAGCAGTCATTACTTCATACAGTAAAAACTGATTTACCTGTGGATGCATATACAGGTAAAATAGAAAATTGAAATCTGCATGCGTTGCTTTGCGGATCATGTTTCATTTTTCGAGACACCGAAATTATACCGACGATGAATGCCGGCATAATACCAAAATTAAGTGAGAGAAGTAATAATTACAAATGGTATTACTTACTTTGCTGATTATAATCTGTAATCAATGACAAAGGAAAAAATCCGTTGCAGCTGGTGCTTAAAAGATGAACTGTATATGCAGTATCATGATGAAGAGTGGGGAATGCCGCAACACAATGACCGGCATTTATTCGAAATGCTTTGCCTGGAAGGTGCACAGGCGGGGCTGAGCTGGTATACCATTCTTAAAAAAAGAAATAATTACCGCAAGGCATTCGACAATTTTGATGCAAAGAAAATGGCGAAGTACACCGATAAAAAGAAGGAAGCTTTGTTACAGGATGAAGGCATTGTTCGTAACCGTTTAAAAGTGAATGCATTTGTACTGAACGCCAAAGCATTTCTTGAAGTACAGAAGGAGTTTGGAAGTTTTGACAAATACATCTGGCAGTTTGTTGGCGGTAAGCCCCTTGTAAACAAAGTAAAAACAATGGGTGATGTTGCGGCTAAAACCGCCATCTCTGATGCTATGAGTAAAGACCTGCTGAAGCGGGGATTTAAGTTTGTTGGCTCAACCATCTGTTATGCATTTATGCAGGCAACAGGAATGGTAGATGATCATGTGGAAGGATGCTGGAAGAAAAACAACCCCCAACCCCTAAAGGGGAGTAATAAAAAAACCGCTTCAAAGAATTGATAGCGGTTTATATAATCGTTCACTAGAAAAGCCCCTTTAGGGATTTAGGGTTTATATCTTTCAGCTACTTTGCTCCAGTTTACTACATTCCAGAAAGCAGCTAAATAATCAGCACGGCGGTTCTGGTATTTCAGGTAGTAAGCATGTTCCCACACATCAGCACCAAGAATTGGAGTGCCTTTTACTTCAGCCACATCCATTAATGGATTATCCTGGTTAGGAGTTGAGCTTACTTCGAGTTTGCCATCTTTTACAATCAACCATGCCCAGCCACTTCCGAAACGGGTCATACCTGCTGCTGCAAATTTTTCTTTAAATGCATCAAAAGAACCGAAAGCAGCATTGATAGCATCAGCTAAAGCACCTGTTGGAGCTCCGCCTGCATTGGGTGCTAATGATTCCCAGAAAAAAGTATGGTTCCAGTGACCACCACCGTTATTACGGACAGCAGGAGAAATGGTTCCGGCAACAGCAACTAATTGTTCCAGCGTTTTGCTTTCGTTGTCTGTACCTGCAACTGCTTTATTGAGATTGTCAACATAAGCCTGGTGATGTTTACCATGATGAATCTGCATGGTTAATGTGTCGATATGGGGTTCCAGTGCATCATGTGCATATGGAAGAGGTGCTAATGTAAATGCCATAGAATTAATTTTTAAATTGATTATTGAAAGGACAACAAATGTACAGACAGAATGTTAAACCCCTGTTCATAAAAAGTGAATTCTTCCTTATTTCGAAAATCAGCTCTTCAACCTGTTCAGCTTCTTTCCTTTTTCAACAAAGGTTTCAACAATGCCTCTTGTTTCCAGATCAAGACGAACCGAGATGGTGTACCAGGGAATTGACTTGGTAAAGCCGGGCATCTTTTTGTGGATGATATTTACCACATCATCCGTAAGGTCTGTAAAGGTTTTGCCTTTGCTGCCTTTAAGACTTTGAAGAATCGCCGCTTTAAAGGGTTTGTAGATGGCGGCATCAAATTTCCGTTCGGTACCTGTTTCCGGGTGTGTAACGGTTACTTTTTTAGCTGCTGCTTTTGCCATGGTTATCGTTTTGATGCAAAAAAATCTTTCATCAGCCTGGCACAATCTTCTTTCAATACGCCCTTAGTTACTTCTGCCTTTTGATGAAAAGGAGATTCATCTTTTGTAATGCGCTGATGTCCATTCTTTTCATCATCAGCTCCCCAAACAATCCGCTTTACCTTACTCCAGTGCAAAGCACCGGCGCACATAAGACAAGGCTCAACAGTAACATACAAAGTCGCTTCCGGTAAATATTTAGCACCGATATGACTGAATGCCGAAGTCAATGCAATCATTTCAGCATGAGCGGTTGGGTCGTTCAGCTTTTCTGTCATATTATGTCCACGGGCTACGGGTTTACCATCGATGACCACAACTGCACCAACCGGTACTTCCCCTTCCTCATAGGCAATCTGCGCTTCCTTTAATGCCTGCTTCATAAAATATTCATCTGTCATAGAACAAAGTTACTTTTTTTAAATCCTTGTTATATCAGGTAACAGACTGTTCTTTTTCAACTGAACTGTTTGTTTAATTCTTAATTTGAGGAGCTAATTACAATTGCAGAAGGACGTATTTGCATTTGTTTGAATAACGGTATTGTAATGCCATTTAAAAATAAATTATGCAACAGGTGAAGCTACAGTTAGAAAACATGCGGAGCTACTATAACAGTGGCGAAACCCGTTCGTATAATTTTCGGAAGGAGCAGTTGATTAAACTGAAAAATACAATTATCAGGTATGAAAAAGAACTGCATGATGCTTTGTATGCCGATCTGAAAAAAAGCCCGGAAGAAAGTTGGGTAACAGAAACAGGGTTCCTCATTGCTGAAATAAACGCAACATTAAAAAATCTGAAGAACTGGATGCAGCCTGAAAAAGTTGGCACCAATCTGCTGAACATGCCTTCATCAAGTTATGTTTACAGAGAACCATTAGGTGTTGTGCTGATCATTGGCCCGTGGAATTATCCTCTGCAACTTTTATTTACCCCGCTTGTTGGTGCTATTGCTGCCGGTAATTGTGTAGTAGTAAAGCCAAGTGAGGTTGCTCCGAATACAGCGGAGATCAATGCAAAGATTATCAACGAAGTGTTTTCGCCTGAATATGTATTGTTTGTGCAGGGCGATGGTGCGCAGGTGATTCCTGAAATGATGAATAACTTTCATTTCGATCATGTGTTTTATACCGGAAGTACAGCTGTTGGTAAACTCATTTATCAGCTGGCAGCAAAAGATCTGGTGCCGGTAACACTGGAGCTGGGAGGAAAGAGCCCATGTGTAATTGATGAAGATGCAAACCTTGAAGTTGCAGTGAGAAGAATTGCAGTAACAACATTTTCCAATGCAGGACAAATGTGTGTCGCTCCTGATTACCTGCTGGTGCATGAATCAGTAAAGGAAAAGTTTGTGCGTTTGTTTATTCAAACCATCAAACAGTTTTTCAGTGAGCAGGCAGAGAACAGTTATAGCTATGGAAAGATCATCAATGAAAAACAATTCGACCGGTTGGTTGGTTATTTATCACAGGGAACCATTGCATATGGTGGCAGGTTTGATAAAAGCAAACTGTTTATTGAACCAACTGTTCTTGAAAATGTTTCAATGGATGCACCGGTTATGAAAGAAGAAATTTTTGGTCCGATTGTTCCCATTATTTCTTTTCAAACAAAGGAAGAAGCATTAAAGATCATTGATCAGAATAAAAACCCATTGGCATTTTATATTTTTACAGGTAACAGTAAAAATGAAGAGTGGTGGTTACAACAGGTTCCGTTTGGCGGAGGTTGTGTAAACAATGCAAGCTGGCATTTAACCAATCATCATTTGCCATTTGGTGGAAGAGGTTTCAGCGGCACGGGTGCATATCATGGAAAGAATTCTTTTCTTACTTTCAGCCACCAGAAAGCAGTGATGAAAACACCCACTTGGTTTGATCCTGCTGTGAAGTACCCGCCATTCAAAGGAAAAATGAAGCTGTTTAAACTGGTGATCCGCTAATGAAGAAAGCAGTTATATTATTTATTTTATTGATAACAGTTGCAGCAGGATATGTAGTGATTGTTAACAGAAATTCTACAACTATGACGACAAGACAAAAGTTATTAAAGGCAGTTTATCCTGTATTTATGTGGATGCAGGGAAAGAAAGCGAAAGTGCTGAGTAACGAAAAAACGCAACCACCTGTTTCTTTCTATTCATTGAAAGCAACACTGAGTAATGGCGGTGAATTTGATTTCAATCAACTCAAAGGGAAAAAAGTATTACTGGTGAATACGGCCAGTAATTGCGGTTACACCAACCAGTACGATGATTTGCAAAAGCTGAATGAGAAATTCCAGAACAAACTTGTTATACTTGGTTTTCCTGCCAATGATTTTAAAGAACAGGAAAAAGGAAATGATGAAGAGATTGCGCAATTCTGCAAGATCAACTTTGGAGTTACTTTCCCCTTGATGAAAAAAAGTTCAGTAATTAAGGCTGCTGATCAGAACGAAGTATTCAAATGGCTTACTGATTCTGTTAAAAATGGCTGGAACAGAAAACAACCTTCCTGGAATTTTTCAAAATATTTAATTAATGAACAGGGAGTGCTCACCAATTATTTTGATCCTTCTGTTTCGCCGTTAAGCGAAGAAGTTCTAAACGAGATTAAAAAATAAGTATCAATCATGTCAGTTCATCATACAAGCCTTCGTCTTGAAATTGCCAACAGTATTACACATGGAATCGGAATTATCTTCGGAATAGCCGCTTTGCCAGTGCTTAGTGCAATTGCTGCCAATAAAGATCATTCAATTGCTGTTGTTGGTGCGGCGATCTTTGGGTTTTCATTTTTGCTGGTGTTTACATTTTCTACTTTGTATCATGCGTTTCAAAACCCGGCAGTAAAAAAAGTGCTGCATGTGTTTGATCATATCAGTATTTATTTTTTGATAGCAGGGACCTATACTCCTTTCCTGTTGAATTATATGATGAATGCAACCGGTATTACTATGCTGAGCGTATTGTGGGGATTAACAATCATTGGCACTCTGTTCAAAGTGTTTTATACCGGACGGTTTAATTTTATATCAACCATTGTTTACATTGGTATGGGCTGGATCCTGGTATTCAGCGGCCGTCAGTTTTTTGTAGCGATTCCGACGCCGGTACTTACAATGATTATTATCGGCGGTGTATTGTATACATTGGGTACCATCTTTTATCTCTGGGAAAAATTGTATTACCATCATGTGATCTGGCATTTGTTTGTGCTGGCTGCTGCCATCTGTCATTATGTGGCTGTATTATTAATGGTTTAATTTTATTCTTGCAGATGCAGAAATTACCAACTCACAATCCTTCACTTTCGTTCATCAAAGAAAACTGGAGTGGAAACCTGATGAATGAAAAACAGCAGTACATCAACCTGGATGGACCTGCTGAAAAGAGTTTTGCTGAATTGCTGAAATGGCAAACAGAAAAAAATCCCCTCAAGCCTGAAAAGAAGAAACAGCAAACAACTATTGACATTGTTGCGAATCATCATATTACCAATAACAGGGAAGATGGCATTGTTTGGTTAGGACATGCAAGCTTTCTGTTTACGCTCAGCGGTAAACATTTTATTACCGATCCTGTTCTGTATAATGTTGGTCCGGTAAAACGGTTTACTCCCTTGCCCTGTGATGTGGCCGCATTAAAACAGATCGATTATATTTTATTATCACATAATCATCGGGATCATTGTGATCAGAAAAGTATGCAGCAGTTGTGTGCGTTGAATCCAACTGCCATTATTTTAACAGGATTGAATATTGCACCATTACTAAGAAGCTGGAAGATTACCAATCCAATCATAGAAGCAGGCTGGTACCAGCGGTATAATATTGAAGCAGATGTTGCCGTTACCTACCTGCCTGCCAAGCACTGGAACAGAAGAGGACTTGCTGATATGAATAATATGCTTTGGGGAAGTTTTATGATTGAAGGAAATAATAAGAAGATCTATTTTGGTGCCGATAGCGGGTTGGGAATTCATTTTGCAGAAATCGCTCAACTGTTTCCCGGTATTGATATTGCATTGCTGGGCATTGGTGCTTACAAGCCTGAGTGGTTTATGGCATCGGCACATACCAGCCCTGCTGATGCGTTAGTTGCGTTTGAACAATTGAAAGCAAAGCAGTTTATTCCCATGCATCATGGAACATTTGATATGAGCGATGAGCCGATCTTTTATCCCAAACAGGAATTGTTGCTGTTACAGGAACTGCAGAACATTACAAACGTTGAGCACTTATCCATTGGTTACAAACTTCAGTGGTAAAGAATTATCTTTCTGAAAAAATCAGAGATATGTTTACTAAAACGGATATTGAAAAATATTTTACTGCTGAAAAACAGGAAAGCCTTTTGTTCCTGGGAATTGGTGTAACAGGAATTGTTCTTGCCGTAATATTTTGGTTTGTACTAAAATCACCCGTGTATAAGGGAGCTGCAGTTCCATTGATACTGGTTGGATTATTACTGGGAGTTGTTGGTTATACGGTGTACATGCGGAGCGACAGTGACCGTATCCGCAATGTGTATGCGTACGATCTGAACCCAACTGAATTGAAAGAAAAAGAAATACCACGGATGCAGGTGGTAATGAAAAACTTTGTCATTTACCGCTATACTGAAATTGCCCTGGCTGTGATTGGTCTTTTGCTGTTCTTCTATTTCAGGAATAATTCAACACAGCAATTCTGGAGTGGATTAGGAATTGGTTTGTTCTGCATGGCATTGCTGGCATTGGGTGCAGATTATTTTGCAGAGAAGCGGGGGCACGTATATATGAAAGGACTGGAATCCTTTGTTCATCAAAAACAAATGCCATGACATACAACGATCTTATAGGCACAATTGGTGTTGGGCTAATTCTGTTTGCTTATTTTTTAAATACAGCAAGGTTATTGAAGCCTGATTCGAAACTGTTTTATTTACTGAATATCATTGGCGCTTTACTTGCCTGTTATGCTTCTTATCTTATCAGTTACCTGCCCTTTGTTATTTTAGAAGGAACCTGGACATTGGTTTCTGTTTATGGGTTGATGAAGAGCATGAAAATTGGGATTACCTGAGCCGCTCTTGATGTTTCAATAAAAGTGAGTGGCATTTTTAAATGAGAAGTGAATTGGCTAAGGTCTATTGCTGTAACGGCCTGACTCAGGCTTGTTAGTTAATCGGACATTTTTCATGATAGTTGATCAACTCAATCTTTGAATGTTCAAATTCAAAGCCACTGAATTTTGTAACAATTTCATCAAGCACTGAATCAATCTCTTCAACAGTATTTAATATCACCAGCCTGCTGCGGAATTCTTTAATGTTAGGAAGTCCTTTTAAATAGTTTGCATAATGACGGCGCATTTCAAAAATGCCAACCTTGGGTCCTTTCCATGCAAATGATTTATGTAAATGTTTTTTACAAACCTCTACTCTCTGTTCAATAGTAGGTGGTGCAAGATGCTCACCTGTTGTAATAAAATGTTTGATCTCTTTAAAGATCCAGGGATAACCGATTGCAGCACGGCCAATCATTACACCATCCACGCCATAACGGGTTTTGTATTCCACCGCTTTTTCTGCACTGTCAATATCACCGTTACCAAAAATGGGAATCTGTATGCGTGGATTGTTTTTCACTTTTGCAATTAATGTCCAGTCGGCTTCACCTTTGTACATCTGTGTACGTGTACGTCCGTGAATGCTCAATGCCTTAATGCCAACATCCTGTAACCGTTCGGCAACCTCTTCAATATTCTTCGTGTTATCATCCCAACCCAATCTTGTTTTAACTGTAACAGGTAAGGAAGTAGAGTTGACAACGGAAGCGGTTAAACGAACCATCAGATCAATATCTTTTAACACACCTGCGCCAGCGCCCTTCATGGCAACTTTTTTAACAGGGCAACCAAAGTTGATGTCAACCAAATCGGGATTAACCGTTTCACAAATTTTTGCACTCATCCCCAATGCTTCTTCATCACCACCAAAAATCTGAATACCAAAGGGTCGTTCTTCTTCTTCAAAATCAAGTTTCTTCAAACTTTTCATGGCATCACGGATCAACCCTTCACTGCTGATAAATTCACTGAACATCAGATCAGCGCCATTGTCTTTGCAAACAGCACGGAACGGCGGATCACTCACATCCTCCATCGGAGCAAGGAGGAGCGGAAACTCAGGAAGCGATATGTTACCTATCTTTACCACGTTCAAAAAGAATTGCAAATTTAACCACTTTCGACGAGTCTTTATGTACGAAAATCAGCAGCAGCACAAATTTGAGCCCGGAATTGAGTTTTTAATTCTTATCGGCATCTTCCTGGCGTGCTTATTAATTGGAAGTATCTCGGCATTCCCCATCTGGATTATCATGACCGGCAAATCTGTATTTACCATGCAGAAGGATATGTTCGATCCGGCTAATATCAATGCCCTGAAAGTGATCCAGGTGGTTTCAACCATTATTATCTTTTTTATTCCGGCTGTTGTAACAGCAAGAATCTTATCAGTAAAACCATTTGAGCTTTTAGGATTTCGTAAAGGAGTAAAATTCAACAGGGCAGTGGCAGCAGTATTGATAATGCTTTGTGCCATACCGCTGGTAGGTTTTTTAGCAGAAATCAACAAAGCCATTCCGATTACAGCAAGCATGAAAAAAATGTTTGATGCTATGGAGTCGCAGTATGCAGAGCAGGTAAAACTGATGGCAACATTTAAAACGCCGGTTGATTATATTGTTGCACTGTTCATCATAGCCTTTATGCCTGCTGTTGTAGAAGAAGTGTTTTTTCGTGGGGCCATGCAGAATATTATTATGCGCTGGTTTAAAATTCCCTGGCTGGTAATTTTCATTACAGGACTTATCTTCAGCGCCATTCATTTTTCCTGGTATGGATTTATTCCCCGTCTGGCTTTGGGAATGATTCTCGGCTATATTTTTTATTACACCGGTAATTTATGGTACAGCATTATTGCACATTTTTTTAATAATGCGCTGATGATTTCTATTCTTTACTGGCAGTATACCAAAGAGAAAAAGATTGATATGGAAGTGGGCGAAAGTGCACCCTGGTGGGCAGGAGTTATCAGTGCAGTAATCGTAATCGGGTTGTTTATTGTTTTGAAAAAACTATCTGCAACAAAAGCAGAACCAGACAGTATTGCTGCTGAACCTGTGAGTGGACCACCTGATTATCTTTCTTAAACAAAAGATCAACCGGAATTTTATGGCATTTAACTGGCAAACATTTCGAACCCGTGCACTGACTGCAATTTTATTTGCAGCTATTATGCTCATTGGTTTGCTGTGGAACCAATGGAGTTTTCTTGTGCTGTTCAGTATTATTCATTTCGGTTGCTGGTTTGAATACCAGAAATTAGTTGGCCTGATTGATCCCGGATATAAAACAATCAACCCATTTCATAAGTATGGGGTAATGATCGGCGGTTATGGTTTGATGTTATTCTTTACAGACAGTTGGTATGTAACTGAAACAGTCTCGCTTCATTCAATCGGCTGGGTACTGGCATTGATTGCTTTGTTCACTATTCCCCTCACAGAATTGTTGTTTTCGAAAAACATTGTATTGAAGAATATGGCCCATTCTTTTTTTGGGCTTGTTTATATTTCAGTAAGCTGGGCATTGCTGCTCAACATCCGCAGCGGAGCCATGTGGTTGCCGCATAATGGTGATGATACGTTTTCCAATATTTCAACATTGCTGGCAAAGATCAGCGGCTATGTTGTTCCGTTGATCATTATTGGTTCCATCTGGGTGAATGATACTATGGCGTATATTGTTGGTTCATTGATTGGCAAAACTCCATTAAGCTCCATCTCTCCCAAAAAAACATGGGAGGGAACTATGGGCGGCATCATTTTAGCCGTTGTGGTGATGGGCGCATTGGGTTACTGGAGTCAGCCATCTTCTGCATGGCTCTGGGCCAGTATTGCAGCTATTGCATCTATAACAGGAACAGCAGGTGATTTGCTGGAAAGCAAATTAAAACGGCTGGCCAATGTAAAAGACAGTGGAAATTTTATGCCGGGTCATGGTGGATTTTTAGACCGCTTCGATTCACTCTTACTGGCCACCCCCTTTGTGTGGTTGTTCTTAAAAATAATTGAATAAGAAATGCGCTATTATTTATTACTTGCTTTAATCGTATTATTTTCCTGCAAAGGAAAAGGAAAGCAGCAACCTGAGCAGGTAACTGAAAATACAACCGAAAAAGGTTTGTCTGAAGTGGAAGAAGTAACTGCAGCTGTGAGTGCATTGCTGCCATTGCCTAATTCATTTCAGCTGGTACGTGCAAAAAAATGGCATGATGCTTCCGGGGAAAACTGGCTGGTGTTGTATGAAACAGGTTCTTATATTGAAAAAGGAAACATGAATGCTTCTGCCAAACTCTCTGCTGTATTGTATCAAAAAACCGACAGTGGTTTTGTACAGCAATGGAAGATGATTGATTTTATCCAAGACTGTGAGCTCGATCTTACCTGTGCATTTTATGATGAACATTTATCCATCACTGATCTTGATAAAAACGGACTGGCTGAAATAACAATGGTGTACGCCTTAAGCTGCAAGGGCGATGTAAGCCCGAATGAAAAGAAACTGATCATGTATGAAGGCGGAAAGAAGTATGCTATTCGTGGTGAAGAACTGATGATTATGCAGAAAGATACCATTGGCGGAACCATGACTGCAGATACCGCTTTCAGCAAAGCTCCTCCTGCCTTTCTTTCTTTTGCAAAGGAGCACTGGAAGAAGTTTGGCCAGCAAAAATACGAGTAAGCCGAATCTTTGTACTTTCGCAGCTCAATCATACTACATGACTATTCACAGAGAAGGATTTAAAAGTATATCTATTGCAGCTGTTTTGTTTGTGCTCATCAATTTACTGGTGTTTAATTTTTTAAGCGCCACCATGCCCATTCTTTCCTGGCTCATTTTTGCTGTTACCTTATTCTTCCTGTTGTTCATTATTTCTTTCTTCCGTATTCCCAAACGTGTTACACCCAAAAGTGAACATGCAATCTACAGTCCCTGCGATGGCAAGGTGGTGGTGATTGAAGAAATAACTGATGTTGAATATTTCAAAGACAAACGTATTCAGTTAAGTGTATTTATGAGCCCGGCCAATGTGCATGTGAATGTAAATCCAATAGCGGGGGAAGTAAATTATTCGCAATATCACAAGGGAAAATATTTAGTGGCTTGGGATCCAAAATCTTCAACAGAAAACGAACGGCATAGTGTAGTGCTGAGTAATGACCGTATTGTTATTCTTGTAAAACAAATTGCAGGTGCTGTTGCAAAACGCATTGTGAATTATCTGCAGCCCGGACAAAAAGTAGAGCAGGGAGGTGAGCTGGGCTTTATTAAATTCGGTTCACGTGTTGACCTGATTTTACCCCCGGGAACAAAGATCAATGTTAAGCTGAATGAAAAAGTGCAGGCGGGGATTACGGTGTTGGCGGAGTATTAATTGATCAGACTTCATATAAATAAAAAAGAAGTAACAACAATTGTTACCTCCTTTTGTTACCCGACCAGGATTCGAACCTAGACAATCAGATCCAGAAACTGATGTACTACCATTATACTATCGGGCAATAGAAAAGAACTGTGACCCCGGAGAGACTCGAACTATTGGTTCTCCCGATTAACAATCGGGATGCTCTACCAACGGGGAAAACAAAGAACTTATGTGACCCCGGAGAGACTCGAACTCTCGGCCCGCTGATTAAGAGTCAGCTGCTCTACCAACTGAGCTACGGAGTCAGAATTGCCGGGGGTGCAATTTACAGCTTTTCAACTATTTATTTTACAGTAATATAACTATCCGGATTTTTTACAAATTCCTCCTTGCATTCCTTACTGCAAAAGCCATACACTTTGTCTTTATAATGGGACGTGTCTGATACGCCGGCTGAAATGGGCATGCCGCAGATAAAATCTTTCTTTGAATCAAACACCACATCTTTATACAGATTTTTTTCTGTTGTGGCAGTTGTGCTGTGTTCGTGCATTGGCTCAGCTGCTTCTTTTTTCTCGTTTTTTTCTGCACAGGAAAAGAGCAGAAAAGATGCAAGTAAGGCGATTAAACTATTTCTGATCATACATTCAATTTTAATTGTTCCAAATTTCAATCCTGTAAAAATAAGTAATATAATTTTCGCTGTTTTGTTGAAAGCTGCCCCTTTCACAGGGGCAGCTTTACTATACTATAGTTAATGTTTTTCTTCTTCACCGGGCTTGCACTTTTCAGTGAGCTCATGAAATGTATCATGTGCTTTGGTGATCAGCAATTTTAGCTCGGCATCTGTTTTGTTGGCAGCAACGGCCTTTTTAACTTCTTTACATTCCTTTACCAGCTGCTTCAGCAGGGGTTTTGCAACCTTTCCGCTATAGCCGGCAGGAGCAGTACTTTTTTGCCAGGCTTTAGCAATGGTTAACAATTGTTCTGCATTGTTTTTTGTGGGTTGCAGATTATTGTCTTCAGCAGGGTGAAATGTTTTGCTCATCACTGCATGAAAATCTTTCATCTCTTTCCAGTCAGCTGTTTGGGAATAAGAGAATGCTGTTACAGTAATCAATGCAAGAGATATTACGAGTGATTTCATTGTTTTATTTTTTTATAATCATAGAAAGCGCACAATCGATCAGGAATGCACACGATGTTTACTGACGAAAACCGGCTGTTTGTACACAAACAGTCTTAGTACATCTTTTGAAACACTGCACGTTGTAATTCGTAGAATAACTGAAAAATTCAGTTGATTGATTCAGTAATCAGGCTTGCGGAGGATGGAAGATGTCAAGGGAGCGGTCAACAGATTTTCCTGATGTATAAATAAGGTGGCTGAGAGTGGGAATTTCAACCCTCGCAGGAATGTTAATTGCAGAAAAAAATGATTTAGAGAAAAGAACGACTGTTTTGAGTTCGCTTTTGAAACCCGGGCATTGCTGCTCTTTCTGTTCTTCCTCCTTCATTTTCTTCATCATCAGGCACCTGCCATGACATTTCATTTTTTTGTCAGACTTATTCATACAGCTTTTTTCATATGTTGCTGTATTGCTGTAGTAATCAAGCTCAATAAATGACTTACTGAAAGACTGTGCAAAAAATGCAAACAAGATCAATATAGAGATGAAATACTTCAATTTTTCTGGCGGGAAATGATTGCTGCAAATGTATGCAGGGCAGGCGATTGGTTGAAATAATTTTAGCTGATTGAAGTCATAACGATGGGTAAAGAAATAAAATTAACAATTTTGCAGGCTGATCGATATCTGCTATAGAAAAATTTGCTCCAGTTCCTGTAAGTGATGAATGATATAGGTTGGTTTTACATCAGTTTCCACCCTTAAATGATTCACAAAAATTGCATCCATCCCTGCATTCATAGCTCCTTTGATGTCTGCATCGAGATTATCACCAATCATAATACTTTCATTTAACGCTGCACCTGTGATCTTTAAAGCATACTCAAAAATTTCTTTGTTGGGTTTAACACTGTTGCTGGCTTCGCTGGTAATCACTTCCTCAAAATAGTTGCCCAGCTGGCTGTTGTCTAATTTGCGCCACTGTGTTTTTTCAAAACCATTGGTGATGAGGTGCAGCCTGTATTCTTTTTGTTTAAGATGCTGCAGAATTTCATGTGTATAAGGGAAGAGTATTTTTTTTGTAGGTAGGATTTCTAAAAAATATTCACTCATTCTTCTGGCCAGTTCATCCTTTCCGATTTTAAATTCAAGCAGTGTTCGGCTCATACGTTTCCATTTCAGATCCTCACTGCTGATTAAACCGTGATGATATTTATCCCATAAAATGGCATTATGGTAAAGGTATTGTTTACAGAAGAGATCAAAATCGTAAATGCCTTCCGCTTCCAGTTGCAGATCCTTATAAACATTTGCCAGCGTTTCCATGGCATTTGCATCGAAATCCCAGAGCGTATGATCCAGATCAAAGAAAAGATGGCGGTATTTCATTATTAATTTTTATTGTTTTTAGCCACATAGTATGCCCATAATCATTTTCGGTTAGTAAGCGCCGGGTTATGGGCATTTCATGGGCGCAATTTACGATGTTTGATGTTCGATGTCAGATGTTGTAGTAATTTCGGATGCAGGCAATATCAAACACGAATACCTAAAACTGTATAGTATGAACATTATCATTACCGGCGCTTCCCGTGGAATTGGCAAAGCTATTGCTGAAGTATTCGCTTCTCACGGGCATACATTATACCTGTGTTCAAAGAATGAAGTTGCTCTATACAAAACTGTAGAGGAATTGCTGAATAAATATCCCGGTACAAGAATCAAAGCCAAAGCAAGAGACCTGAGCAGGAAAGAAGAAGTGGAAAATTTCGGACAATGGTTACTTGATAACGGTATAGCTATTGATGTGCTCGTGAATAATGCAGGTAACTTTTTACCCGGCAGTGTACATAATGAAGAAGCGGGAATGCTGGAAGAAATGATTGCTGTGAATTTATACAGTGCTTATCATCTTACAAGAAAGTTATTACCAACGATGATGAAGCAAAGTGTTGCAGCAGGTTCCCGTGGACATATTTTCAACATGTGTTCTGTGGCTTCCCTGGGAGCTTATGAAAATGGTGGTTCTTACAGCATCAGCAAATTTGCATTGAATGGGTTTAGTCAGAATTTGCGTGAAGAAATGAAAGCGCATCATATAAAAGTAACAGCGGTTTTTCCCGGTGCGGTGATGACCGATTCGTGGGGTGATTATGATAATACATCCAACCGGATTATGGAAGCCAACGATATAGCCAAAATGATTTATGCAGCTGCTCAGCTTTCGCCACAGGCTTGTGTGGAAGAAATCCTCATCAGACCGCAGTTGGGGGATTTGTAAATACCTCCCCCTCTTATCCCTCTCCAAAGGAGAGGGACGGTGCTTTTGTGAAAAAAGCAGACAGCAAATCTTACACATCATCTTTGTACATTCATTGATCATTGAAATATAATTGCTGAAATGCTTAATTACTATTGTTAAATAAGAAAAAGAAAGCCCTCGTTCCCTCTCTACTGGAGAGGGAACGAGGGTGAGGCTTCCCTTTCAATCATTTAACAACCCCTTACAGCAACGGTTGCCGCAAACCAAAGGCCTTGCTTTACATTTGTATTTCCATGATTTCGGTAAAAACATATCAACCTTTTTTCCTGCTACTGTTTTTGATGTGTTCAATTTCTGTTGCATCTGCGCAGTTGAAATTTTCAGTAATACCCAGTAAAACTGTTGTACGGCAAAATGAAACGTTTCAATTGCAATTTGTGGTAGAGGGAGCAACAGAAGTAGACGAATTTAAGCCACCTGCTTTCCGCAATTTTGAACAACTGAGCGGATTAGATCAGTCAACCGGATGGACATGGGTGAACGGTTCTCTTTCAGAATATGTAAGCTACACCGTAACACTTCGTGCAAAACTGAAAGGTAGATTGCCCATTGCATCGGCTGTTGTAAAAGCAAAGGGGAAACTGCTTACATCAGCGCCATTTGTGATTGTTGTAACTGATGCAGCAACTGCTGACCAAACTTCAACTCCACAAGAGGAAGAAAAACCGGATTATTATTTAATGCCCGGTGAAAATGTAAAAGACAAGGTTACAAAAAACCTGTTTATACGTGCAACAATTGATAAGCATACCTGCTATGTTGGTCAACCCATTCTTGCCACCTTTAAATTATTTACACGCCTCGACAGTGAATCAAAAGTATTAAAGCGTCCTTCTCTGAATGGCTTTTCGGTAATTGATCTGGAGCAGCCTGAAGCAGGTATTTTTTCAAAAGAAATGGTAAACGGGAAATTGTTCAACTGTTACCTCATCCGAAAAGTACAGCTGTTTCCATTGCAATCGGGAATATTGATCATTGAACCGGTAGAGATAGAGAATATTGTGCGGATGATAAAAGTAAAAAGCAGGAACAGCAAAGAAACCGGCAGCTGGCTCGATGCCATGATGGAGAAAATGAAAGACAGTGAAATAAGCAGTGATGATATTATTCAGGAAAAACTGGTGCTGAAAAGTGATGAACTGAAAGTAAATGTGCTGGAGCTTCCTGAAAAAGATAAACCTGAAACGTTTAACGGTGCAGTGGGAAAATTTACAATGGAAGCAGGTTTGCTGAAGAATGAAATTGCAGCGAATGATAATGCAACTCTCCGTATCACCATTAAAGGAAGTGGAAATATTCCAATGATTACAGCACCAACGGTCAGCTGGCCTGCAGGTGTTGATTCTTTTGAAGCAAAGCTGAATGAAGAAATCGACAAAACAACATCACCCATCAGCGGAACAAAAACATTTGACATTCCTTTTTCAGTTTCAAAAATGGGGTTGATTAAAATACCTGCTGTCAGGTTTTCTTATTTTGATGAAAAAACAAAGTCGTACGAAACGATCAGTACGGATACATTGCAACTGAATGTAACGGCAGCAGTAAAACAAAAAGTAATTATACAAACGGATGATTCAGCAACGGTAGCCGAAAAGGGAACAGGAATAGATTTGTGGCTTGCAGGTGCCGGCGGCTTTCTTTTATTAGCCGGTGGTATTTTCTTTTTTGTTACAAGAAAGAAAAGGGAGGTTAAAGAATTTACTGCTGTTATTGAAAAGGACGTGGAGGTAAAACCAAGGATGACTGTTGCTGAATTTTTACAACCGGCCGTTTATGTACAGAATGGATTGCATCATAAACAGTTTTATACATTGCTGATGGAAGGGGTTCGGGAATTCTTTATTGACAGGTTAGAACTTCCACTATACAATAATCGAAATACAACGATCATTGACGCATTAAAGCAAAAGCACTGTACTGATCTTGCAGAACAGTATCAGCAAATCGTTTCAGATTGTGAAATGGTTGTGTTCAGTGGCGTGTCTATGCATGATTCAAAGGACCAGTTGCTGCAACATGCAATTGAACTCATGACAGAAGCCGAGAGAAGAATCTGATTTTATTTACCCGGCTAAGGATACTCCAATTATTTTGCCAATTCCAAATGTAATGGCAGCAGCGGCCAATCCAAACAATACCTGTCTGAAACCGGAGTACCATACATTTTTTCCGGTGAACAATGTAATGGCAGCACCAATCAGGAATAAACCCACTGCACTTCCTGCAACACTTACAATGATAGCTGGTGCGCCGCTCATAAACATGAATGGTATAACTGGAATCACTGCGCCAATGGCAAATAAGATGAATGAATAAATGGCAGCTTCCGCAGCAGATCCTTTTAGTTCTTCTGCATTAATACCTAATTCTTCTTTCACTAAAAAGTCGTGTGCCTGTACCTTATCTTTCATCAAATCTGCCGCCATCTGGTTTGCCTGTGCTTCTTCAATTCCCTTGGCCATATAGATCAATGCAATTTCTTTTTGCTCACCTTCAGGATTAGCATCCAGCTCATCCATTTCCAACTGCATCTGGTTTTCATATAACTCCTGCGAACTTTTTACAGAGATCCATTCACCTAATGACATGGAAAGTGCACCAGCTAATAAGCCGGCAAGACCTGCAAGCAATACACCCTCCTGTCCGGCTGTAGCGCCTGCAATACCCATCACCAGGCTGAAGTTGGAAACCAATCCATCGTTGCCTCCAAGCACAGCTGCACGGATGGCATTACCACCAACAGAGCGATGTTTCTTTTCAAAACGTGAAAGATGTTTGCCTGATACATCGGTTTCTTTTTCCAGCAGTGTGCGGAGGATCTTTACATGTGTTGTTTCAGCACCGGTAATCTGTTCTTTGTTTTTCTTTTTGGTTTGAATGACTGCATTGGCAATACTTTTCTCTGTATCCATCAATACACCCAGCACATAATCATAACCAAATATTTTACCAATATAGTTTAAGGTATTTGCACGCCAGGATGGACCGGGTAACTGATTGGCAGGAATATTTTCTTTTGCTGCAAATGCCACTGCATGCCCGTTTTCAATTTCACTCATTTGCCTGAATACATTGGCAACAGTTGGGTCGTCTTCATGCTGTGCAAGCTTTCCGTAAAGAAAAGATGCGTCTATTTCCGTTTGAACGTTTTTGAGATTCATAAGCTTGTTCTGTAATGAAAGATTGAATGAGCTAAATTACAGTGATTGCTACTTATAGTTGATGATGAAAATCAGCAATCAGCCTGTTAAGACTGGTTTTTATCAGTTTCTTCTTTCTCCTGCATTTGTTCTAATGAAATCAACCTGGAAAGAAAATGGATGGTTCCTTCTTTCTTCCAGATTCGTGAAGCCCAAATGATTCCTGTTATTAATCCGGATACGGCTACCAGCATTGCCAGTATCAGGCCGGTTCTATCTGTTTTAAAAATGTAAATAAGCAAACCGAGTAAAGATCCAATCAGTAAAGGCGAGATGGCAATACTTACCCATCCGATTAATTCGGTCAGGAGCTCAAAGAAGTTTCTCTTTTGATTCATTTTCTATTCTTTAACAGCTACAGCTATTTTTGAATCAGCCGTACCATAATAGAGGAACCATTTGTTTTTGAAATACACCAACCCTTCCACAAAGCAAACTTCATTTAACTCGCCTACTTTTTCATAGTCTTTATCGGGTTGAATGAAATTGCTGTCGGTTCTGGCTACGAGTTTATAAGGATGGTTCTTATCGAACAATGCCTGCCCTGCACTGTAAGTAAACTTCGGCATACTGCTGTCATTGAAGTTGGCTGCATTGCTCCCGTTATAAATTAAAAGAACGCCTTCCTCTCTCAATAATGCAAAAGGACCGGGTTCTACTAAACGACTGTCAAAATACCCCATGCGTGGGTGAAGCACAGCGATCATCTTTTTGCTTTCTTCATTTTCAGCAGCGGTCCAGTGAATCAAATCATCAGAGGATGCAATGAACAGATCCGTATCTCCAAAATACATCCAGTACTTCCCATTGATTTTTGTGGCGATGATTTTTTCACCTGTTTGCTTAACTGAAATGGCTCCCGATTTCGACCAGAGATCTTTATACTTTGCATCACTTAAGACTAATCCATGTTTTGTCCATGTTTTCAAATCTTTGGATGTGGCAAGACAAAGCCTTGCTGTTTTTCCATCATAAGAAGTATAAGTGAGAATATAAGTTCCATCTTCACTTTCCACAAGTCTTGGATCTTCCACTCCGCCTTTCCATTCATATTGTTTCATGTTGTCTTCTGCAGGAAAGAAAACGGGTTTGGGGAGTTTTGTAAAATGCAAACCATCATCACTTACTGCAAGGCCAAGTCGTGAAGTCATGTCATGATCCTGTGCACGGTAAAGCATATACACTTTACCATCTTTTACAATTGCTGATGGATTTAAAACATTGCGTTCTTCCCAATTAACTGTTTGTTTGTTGATGGGGCAGATGAAGTGCTGTGTGGAATCGGGTTGAAGAATGGGATTGAGACTATCCACTTTTACAAAGTTGAGCATGGCCCAGCTGTTGGCATCTGATGTGGTTGAATCCTGCTTTACAGTTTGTTCACGGCAGCTGATGAAAAAAATGAGGGGAAGAAGAAGATGGCAGCGTTTCATAATACTCTTACTGTTGTTGAAGTAAGGTAATGAAATCGGTTGGTTTGTTGACGAAAGCATGCGTGGTTAACTTTGCCAAACTTTGCAATTGTTACGGTTCCTTATCCTTCGTTCACAAACCTGTAACCAACCCCTCTTGCCGAATGGAAATAAACGGGGTTGCGGCTATCTTCCTCAAAATACTTGCGGAAGTTGAGAATGAAATTATCAATGGTTCTTGTGGTTGGGTACACATTGTAACCCCAAACCTGCTGTAAGATTTTTTCACGGGTTACCACTTCATTCTGGTTTTCAATAAGCAGTTGCAGCAGCATGTTTTCCTTTTTGCTAAGCTGAATTTTTTCGCCTTTGAAATTGGTTGCTTCCTGCGCTTTAAAGTCAATACTGTTTTTACCAAACTTGTAGGTATCGCCAATGCTGTCTTTATCGTGAATTTTTTTATTCTTATGAATCAGCTTCTCTACACGCAGCAGTAATTCTTCGAGGTTAAAAGGTTTGGTGAGATAATCATCAGCGCCTTTCTTTAATCCCAATACCCTGTCGTAGGATGTGTTCTTGGCGCTAAGTATCAGAATGGGGACTTCGTTTTTACGGATGCGGATACTTTCTGTGGTGCTGATGCCATCCATTTCGGGCATCATCACATCCATAATGATCAGGTCGAAATATTCATTCTCTACTGCTTTCAGTGCTGCAACCCCATCGTTGGCTGTTGTTACTTCGTATCCTTCAAGTTCAAGATTTAATTTCAATGCATCCTGTAAATGCTCTTCATCTTCTACCAGTAATATGGATGCTTTATTCGAACCGTTCATGTTTGCTTATTTAAAACTGTTGGCAAGGTAGGGTATACTTTCAACGTATGTTCCACCTGCTTAAAACTGAATCACAAAAATACTCCCGCTCGGTGTATTATTCATCACAAAGATATCGCCATTATGCTGCTCAATGATTTTTTTGGTTAAATACAGGCCCAGCCCTGTTCCTTTTGCTTTTCTTGTATTCTCATTGCCGCTGCGGTAAAATTTCTGAAAGATTTTTCTTTTCTCTTCATCAGCAATACCGGGGCCCTCGTCACTTACTTTGATCTGGGTATGATACTCGTCTTCCATCAAATCAACAAACACAGGACTTTCTTTGGGTGCATATTTCAATGCGTTATCAATCAGGTTGCTTAGTGCAATCTGCATCAGCAGTTCATCACCATCTATATAAAGGTCCTTATCTGCAGTAGCTTCTATTCTTCTCTGGGGGTAACGGTTCTTGTAATCATTCACAACCGTTTCAACAATATCGGCCAGGTTTAACTGTTCATTCTCCCGCTGAAAAGTTTTCTCTTCCATTTGAGAAGCCAGCAAAATATTATTGGTAAGAATATTCAGGCGGTTGGTTTCAGATAAGGCGCTGAGCAGTAATTTCTGTTGCTGCACATCATCCAGTTTCCGTCTCAATAATGTTTCCAGGCTAAGCCTTGTGGTGGCGATGGGTGTTTTTAATTCATGTGTAATAGCCATCATGAAGTTTTGCTGCAGGGATGATACTTCAATCTGTTTGCGGATAGAGCGGTAAACAAAACCAGCACCGGTTACTATTAGTGCAAGAAACGTAAGCCCTTCACTTATAAATTTTGCCGATTGTCTTTTTTGATTCAGCTGTATTTCTTCCAGCTTAATAATATACTGTGTATCATCTTTTTTCAGCTGCTGTAATTTCAGGTCGGTCATTTCCCGGCTTTGGCGTTCCAGTGAAACAAACCACCAGATAAGTGCTGCGAGTATATAAATAAACAGAACCCAGAACCAGAAAGAAAAATTCCCAAAGCGAAAAACTTTATTGGTGTAGGCCATTATTTTGCTTTTTCAATGCGTATGCCTGCATTCATAATATGAAGAAGTGGATTATCACGCATGGTTTGCTGTAAACGGAGGGTATAGCTTCCCTGTTTTGTAAAACGGATATTGCTGAACAATGGATAACGTACTTCCCAGATATCACTCATGCCTGTTCCGATCCATTCACCATTTTGATTCTGAAGGGTCAATTCAAAACGTTCTTTCTGAAAACTGCTGTCGCCCGGTTGACGGGTTGAAATAAAGAGCCAGATGTTTTTGTAAGCATAGGCATCAGTATGGCGAAGGGTTACAAAAACATTATAAGGTGAAATCGTATCTGTAATGGCGAAGCTAATTTCAGGTTGATTGCTGTAACTCCATTCGTGTCCGGGGATCTGAATGTTTTTTTCAAAGGTACCCATGCTGGTACAGGAAGAAAAGCCGATAGATAACAAACAAAATGTAACAGCAAAGAGAAGGACTGACTGATGTTTCAAGCGGAATATTTTTACAAATGTAATACGGGAGAAATAGAAAATCTAAAACCCGGGAATAAACTTCACGGGTGAAAGGCTATAGGATCCTGAAACGTTACCTGAAGAACTTACAGTACATTCAACACCTGTTCTTTTGCTTTCTCCAGTTCGTCTTTCATTAACACCACTAATTTCTGAATGGCTGTATCATATGCTTTAGCTCCGGTTGTATTAATCTCACGGCCAATTTCCTGCAATACAAAACCGAGTTTCTTTCCTTTTGATTCACCTTCTTCTTTGAGAATATTAATGAAGTATTCGCAATGATTGCGGAGGCGAACCTGTTCTTCACTGATGTCGATTTTTTCGATATAATAGATCATCTCCTGCTCCAGCCTGTTGGCATCATAGTTTTCTTTTCCGAGCTGTTCTTCCATTTTGCGACGGAGCTCTTCTTTCATTTTTACCTGGCGGGCAGGTTCCAGTGCAGTGATTTTTTCCTGGTGACTTTCAATATTCCTGATTCGCTCAATCAAGTCTTTTTCCAATGCGGCACCTTCCAGTTTTCGGTGATTGTTGATTGCTTCCAGCGCCTTCTTCAATATTTCCCGGAACTGTTCCCATTGTTCTGTACTTAATACATCGGTATTGGGTACTACTACATCAGGCAGGCGAAGCAGGGCTGCAACAACATATTCGCTGAGTTGAATATTTAAATCGGCTGCTACCTCTTTCAATGGTTGAAAATAGGCTTTGGCCATTTCTTTATTGATGGTAATAGCGCCACTGCCTCCGTTTTGTTTGAGCATAATGGTACAATCAATGGTACCACGCATTAACTGTTCTGATAAAAGGCTGCGGATATTAAATTCGTAAGGACGTAATAACGGCGTAAGTTTTAAATTCAGTTCGAATTGTTTTCCGTTCAGTGATTTAATTTCTACTAAAAAGGTTTTATCTCCTGTTGCTTCCTCAGTTCTTCCAAAACCTGTCATTGATTTAATCATAACATACTTTTCAGCAAAGTAACGTATTTCGTCTGTTTATGGATATTTTATTGCCTGTTGAATTGACTGCACAGATAAAGTAAACATAGACCGAAAAGGCTATCAGGTATTGATTTTATTCAGCTGCATCTTCTGTAATTGCAGAAACCTTTGTTGCAGGTGAAGCAGTTGCCCGATATATTGAATGAAAAAAAAGGGAAATGATGCAAAAGAAAAAGCCCGGAAGAAACCGAGCTTTTATGATGGATGGGTTAGTAAGTATCAGGAAATTTCTTTCCCTTCACAATATTAAAAATAAATTCTCCGATTATAAAAATTTTTCCAAATTATTTTATTCACATTTTTTGATTGTTTGTGGAAAATCGCTATGCGTTTTAAGCCTTTTCTGCAACAATTTTTTAAAGCAAAAAGATGTATTGCAGAAAACAGTACTTATGTTTTTTCTGAACTGGTAAAAACCAATTCGGTTAAAAGCCTTGCCAGCAGATAGTTTCAGCGAATTGTTTTTTTGACGAGGCAGAAACTGCAGATTCAGTTTTATTCTTAATCGGTTCATGCAGGAAAAAAATTACAGCCTTTTTCAATGCTCTTAACACCTGAAAAAGGGGGATAAGTAATTATATAAAAATTTTCCAAAATGCCTGTTTCAGGTTTAAAACGGCTGAAATCTATAAAATAAAACGAAGTCCACTATCAATGTGAAAGCATATTACCTTTGAAAAAAATCAGTATATGAAGTTCCCTTCACCGGTTGCGGTACAATGGATTGCAGAATTAATCGATGCTACAGTTACAGGAAATATAAACGGACAGGCAACCGGGATTAATGAATTACATAAAGTGGAAGCCGGTGATCTTGTGTTTGTTGATCATCCAAAGTATTATGAGAAGTGTATCAACTCGGATGCATCATTTATTATCATCAATAAAGAAGCGGATGTTCCGGAAGGAAAAGCATTGCTGGTTTGTGCCGAACCCTTTGAAGCGTATTTAAAGATTGTTAAACATTTCCGTCCGTTTTCACCATCTCATCAACTCATCAGTGAATCAGCAAAAATTGGTGAAGGTACTGTTTTAATGCCAGGTGCTTTTGTTGGCAATCATGTAACCATCGGGAAAAACTGTATCATCCACCCCAATGTTTCCATTTATGATTATACCGTGATTGGTAATAATGTCATCATTCAATCGGGTACGGTAATCGGCAGTGATGCATTTTATTACAATACCAAAAAGAACCGTGATGTATGGTATAAAAAAATGGAAAGTTGCGGAAGGGTGGTGATTGAAGATGATGTGGAAATTGGTGCTGCCTGTACAATTGACAAAGGAGTGAGCCATGATACAGTGATTGGCCGAGGTACTAAATTCGATAACCAGGTACATATCGGGCACGACAGTATCATTGGAAAAAACTGTTTATTTGCTGCGCAGGTTGGTGTTGCAGGTGCGGTTACTATTAAGGATGGCGTTGTACTCTGGGGACAGGTAGGTGTAAGCAAAACATTAACGATCGGCGAAAATGCAGTTGTGTTTGCTCAAAGCGGAGTACCTGATTCCATTGAAGGAAACAGAACTTATTTTGGAACACCTGTTGAAGATGCTCTGCAGAAAAAAAAGGAATTGGTTTGGGTAAAACGTATTCCTGAAATGTGGGAGAAACTCAAAAATTTATAATCAGGGAAACTCAGGTTTTTCTGCAGGCCAGTAATCATAAGGCAACTGGTCGGCTAAATTTTTCCAGGCCCAGTAACCGCTGTTAATTACTTCTGTCTGGTTATAAAAGAAACCATTCTCTGTAATCACAAATCCATTTAAAAACTCAAGAGTTGATAATTGCTCCTTGGCGGTGATGGGATATTTATTGGCAAGAAGGTATTCTTTTTCCATTGGTTCAAGCACATAAGCCACACGGTATTTTCCAAACAGGTTGATCTCTTTATCTACACTGTCAACCAATGTATATACAGCAGAGTCGAATGGATTTTCCAGTGAACTGATTTTCATTTTTCCGGTTGTGCTGTCGGTATAAATTTCTTCCAGCGCAAATCCATTTTCTTTCAAAGTACTGTCGTAATAGCAACGCATAAAATGAAGGCGTGAACCATAGTATGCTTTCTCCCTGTTCTGTAACCAGGTTGTTTTTTGCTCTGCAGTTGAATCCAGTTCGGTATAAAATGCAACACCCACATAGGCGCTGAATTTCGTGGTGTAATCATAAATAAAAGAATCAAGCTGGTATTGAATTTTATAACCCAGTGCATAATTCATGATAACTACCGGTTGTTCTGCTTTTATTTTAAGACGGTTCTTCTTTTTTGAAAAGTAAAACTTTAATCCTTCCGGATTTTCAATGCTGCATTGTTTGGCAAAAGGAGTGGTGCCGATAAAATAATCTGTGAACTGTTTGCCGTATTTCGTCCAGCCATCTTTCACTTCAGTAGTAGCCTGTATCACTACTTCTTCCATTTTCTTTTCTTTCTTCTTCAGCGATATATTCAGATCATTGCTGTTGTCCTGTGAAGAACTGATACGGATACTTTCACTTTCAAAACCGGTATAGGATATCACCAGGTTATGTCCGCCTGCCGGTAACTCCATTCTAAACTCGCCATCTTTATTGGTGATGGTTCCTTTGGTTGTATTCTGGCAAAGTACAGAAGCTCCTTCCATTGGAAGCTTGGTGCTGTCGTCAATTACTTTTCCTTTGATATAGAAATAGGATTGCGATGATGCGGAAAGAGAAATGAATAAGAGAAGAATGGAATAGATTGTTTTCATTTGATATTGTTCTAAGAGCTAAAATAAACAATTTTCAGGCCAGAGGAAATAAACGGGAAAGATTGGCTCTTATTTAAGAAGAGATAGCGAAAGAATACATGAGAAGATGGTAAAATTCCATCCTTATTTCTTTAACCCGTAGTGATTAACCAACCAGTTGCATGTACGTTCAATGCTTTCATCAACAGGAGTGAATTGAAAACCATGTAATGCATTTTTTATCTTACTGCTGTCGAAGAAAGTAGTTGCCTGTGCTGTTCCGGCTGTTTCTTTTGTAAGCAGTGGTTCTTTACTGCTGAACATTGCTTTTAATGCTTCCATGCGCCACACAAGTTCACCCATCCATGGTTTTGCAAAACGTTGCGGTGGTTTTTTGCCAAAACTGTTGGCGATTTTTGTAAAGAGTTGCTGAAACGTGAGGTGTTCATTACTCAGCAAAAAACGTTCAGCAGAAATATCGCTGTGCATTAATTGAATCATTGCATTGGCTACATCTTTTGCATCAACAAATCCTGTTCCGCCGGTTGTGTACCAGGGAAAGCCTTCCCACATTTTTTTAAAGATGGCAACCGAGCCGTTTTCCCAGTTTGATTCACCAAGAATAACAGATGGATTTACAATCACTGCATTTAATCCTTCGCTGATTGCACGCCATACTTCCAGTTCAGAAAGATATTTTGATTTACCGTAATGAGAATTATTGGTTTCTTCTGTCCATTCTGTTTTTTCAGTTACCTGTTCGCCCTGTCTTTTGCGGCCGATAGCAGCAACTGAACTTACATGCACAAACTTTTCAATCTTATTTTCCAGTGCGATGTTGACCATATTGGCCGTGCCTTCAATATTGATCTTATACATCTGTTCTCTCCGGCTGGAGTGATAAGAAACAACAGCAGCACAATGATATACCTGTCTGCAATCTTTCATGATGTCATCCAGTAAAGAAGTATCCAGCACATCACCTTTGATCCATTGAATTTTTCTTTTTTCTTCCTCCGTCAGCAACAAAGGCATGGACGTACGGTACAATGCTTTTACCGGCACTTCATGCAACTGAAGCAGCTGTTTCAGCAAAGCCGAGCCTACCAATCCTGCGCCGCCGGTAACGAAAATCATGTTGTAATGGATAGTTTTAAAAATAGAAATGTAAAATTAGGGATGTGGCATGACTATCAATTATCAATTATTCAGGATAACTGTAATAGCCCTTTTTGGTTTTTCTTCCCAATTCACCTTGTTCTACCTTTTCTATTTGAATGGGTGATGGTTTTAACCGTTCGGGTTTGCCGAGCTGTTCATATACACTGCAGCTTACAGCATAGTTAATATCATTGCCAATAAGATCCATGAGTTTAAATGGTCCCATTTTAAATCCACTTGCTTCCATGAGTGCGTCAATGGTTGCATAATCAGCAACACCCTCTTCCACCAGTTTCAGTGATTCAATATAATAAGGCCGTGCAACACGGTTAACAATAAATCCGGGAGAATCTTTACATACAACCGGTACTTTATTCATTTGCCCGGATAATTCAACCAACGCTGCAATTACTGCATCATTTGTATGATCACCTTTTACCACTTCCACTAATTTCATGATGGTAGCAGGGTTAAAGAAATGCATTCCTGCCACACGCTGAGGCTGTACAATTTTTTGCTGCAGTTGAGAAACAGAAAGGGATGATGTATTACTTGCGAAGATGGTTTCACTGTGATTGATCTCTGCCAGCTGATTAAAAAGGGCAATCTTTGCTTCCGGTTTTTCAATGATGGCTTCAATAATTACATCGGCAATACAATTGTTGAGTTCACTGCTGAAGCTGAGGTTACCGGTAATTTCTTTTTGCTGATCGGTTGTTATTTTCTGTTTTTGTACAAGACTTTGAAGGTTGCTCTGAATGGATGCTTCGGCTTTCTGTAACACTTCTTTATTCAGATCAAAAAGAATGGTATAGATACCGCTTTGCGCTGCAGCCTGTGCAATACCGCTGCCCATTGTTCCTGCACCGCAAACGCAAATTGTCTGAACCATACCCCTAACCCCTAAAGGGGAATTATTAAGTTAAAAATGATTATGGTATTTAAATTAACTGTCGAATAAAACGATAATGTACAAGAGTGCGACGCAACAAAAGTATAATAGCAGTACAACAGCCGGTAACCACAAACTAAAAAGCACAAACTGTTACACCGCTCCCGTAAACTGTTTCAAAAACCGTACATCATTTTCACTGAACAGGCGAATATCTTTGATACCGTATTTCAGCAACGCAGGACGTTCAATGCCCATACCAAATGCAAAGCCTGAATATTTATTACTGTCGATGCCGCAGTTCTCCAATACTTTAGGATGAACCATGCCGCAACCTAATATTTCTAACCAGCCCGTTTTTTTGCACACATTACAGCCTTCGCCATTGCAGAGTAAACAGCTGATGTCCATTTCAGCACTTGGCTCAGTGAAGGGGAAATAAGAAGGACGGAAACGAACCTTCACATCTTTACCAAACATTTCCTGCACAAAGAAATACAGTGTTTGTTTGAGATCGGCAAAGCTTACTTTTTCATCTACATACAAACCTTCCACCTGGTGAAAGAAGCAATGACTTCTTGCAGAGATGGTTTCGTTGCGGTACACACGACCGGGAGTAATGATGCGGATGGGCAGCTTTCCTTTTTTCATTTCATGGATCTGCACATTACTGGTATGTGTGCGCAGGAGCCATGCAGGATCGGTGCTGATATAAAACGTATCCTGCATATCACGGGCAGGATGATTTTCAGGAAGATTTAATGCGGTGAAATTATGGAAGTCGTCATCAATTTCCGGTCCCTCAGCTACGGCAAAGCCTAAACGCTGAAAGATATTAACGATGCGGTTACGCATTAAGCTGATGGGGTGGCGGCTGCCAACAGGTAATGCATCACCTGGCAGTGTAAGATCAATATTATTTTCAGTTGCAGCTTCTCCGTTACCGGTTAAGGCTTTCCACTCTTCATACTTTCCTTCAGCAAATTGTTTGAATTCGTTCATGCTCTGACCAAACGCTTTCCTTTGTTCATTGGCAACATTTTTCATTTCGCCCATGAGCGATTTTACCAGCCCTTTGGTACCAAGAAATTTAATACGGTATTCTTCCAATGCTTTGGCACTGTCAATCTGCAAAGTCTCAATTTCTTTGCGTAAGCTTTCAATCTGTTGTAACACCTGTTCCATGCCGCAAAGATAAGGTCTGAACCACGATTTGGGCAGATTTTACTGGTTGACCGGATCAGAAATATAACTTCGAATCCGGCCTGCAATTACTTCTTACATCGTACTTCATACCTCGGACTTCTTTCTTATGTTTGCCACCGAAACGGAATTACATGAATGATTCAATGCTGATTAAAGACTTTCTGCAACCTCTTGATTTACCCGTTATTCTGGGCGATGACGAACTGAACAATGCACAACTGGGCTACCATATAAAAAGTTACACCTCTTCCTTTCCGGATCTTGAACTGGCTGATATTGTTTTTTTGGGGATCACCGAAGAACGGGGAACAGGCAATGGCGTTTCCAATGGGGCTGCTCCCGACCTTATCCGTAAAAATATATATCGGTTGTACAACTGGCATCCTGATGTGCAGATTGCTGATATCGGCAATATTAATTCAGGCGCTTCTTTAAATGATACTTATGCTGCAGCAAAAGCTGTGATAGCTGAAATGATTGCTGCCAAAAAAACAGTTATTATTTTAGGAGGCAGTCATGATTTAACACTTGCACAATACGGGGCTTATGTTCTGCAAGAGCAGATCATTGAAGCAAGTTGTGTAGATGCATTTATTAACCTGAATATGGAAACAAGATTAAGAAGTGAAAATTTCTTAATGGAAATGCTGACAGGCGAACCGAATTTTATCCGTCATTATAATCATATCGGTTTCCAGAGTTATTTCGTTCATCCCAATGTTCTGCAAACAATGGATCGGTTACGCTTCGATTGTTTCCGTGTGGGTGTGGTAAAAGATGCGCTGGAAGAAATGGAACCGGTGATCCGCAGTTCGAATATGCTCAGTATTGACATGGCAGCATTGGCACATGCTTATGCACCGGCCAACAGAACCACACCGAATGGATTGAGCGGTGAAGATATTTGTACGCTTACACGTTTTGCCGGTTTGAGTGAAAATTTAAGTACGCTTGGTATTTACGGATACAATGCAAAGAATGATCTGTACGAATTGACTGCCATACAGGCTGCACAGATGATCTGGTATTTTATTGATGGAAAAAGCAAATCAAAAACGGAAGCGGCCATTAAAGACCGGCATCAGTTTACAGAATATCATACAACCATTTCAGATACAGACACGGTTTTTCTGCAGAGTAAAAAAACAGGAAGATGGTGGATGCAGCTACCCAACCAGAAATTTATTGCCTGCAGCGGAACAGATTACCAGCTGGCCATTCACAGCGAAATACCTGAACGCTGGTTAAGAGCGCAGGAAAGAGATTAAAAATCCGAAAACTATAAAAATGGAAAGCAATCATCAACATTCAGGCGCCGACTTGCTGACTGATATGCAATATCAACTTGTACAGGCAAGCACAGGTAAACGTTTTGTAAATTTCCTCATTGACAGAGTATTATTTCTGCTGGTTGTAGTTGGCGGTACTTATGCGCTTGCTTCATCAAACCCGGAAGCTTTTTCGTGGATTGATGACAGCAGTATCGGCTTTAATATTATTGACAGATTGATAACCATGATACTGTACGGATTATTCATGTTTGCCTGTGAAGCATTATTCAGAGGAAAATCATTGGGTAAATTAATTACCGGAACAAGAGCAGTAAATCAGGACGGAACGCCCATTACAATACAAACAGCTTTGATGCGTGGATTAAGCCGCATGGTTCCTTTAGAAGCATTCTCAGCTTTTGGTACACCAAGTTTCCCCTGGCACGACAAATGGACCGATACCTATGTGATTGATGAAAAAAATTCAAACTACGAGTTAAGAATTACAGAGTAATCAATTTTTAAATGTACTAACTGTTATACTACTTCTTCAATGATATAACCAGTTCCGTTAAAATCAATTGAATCGCCCTGCCTTACATGCATCAGTTGCTTGCCTAATGGTGATTCAGGTGATATTGCAATGATCAAATGATCATCGACTGTTATTTTACCAAGTCCAAGACTGATAAAAAAATATCCTTTGTTCGTTTTTACCAGGCTTCCACTGACAATCTGTTCCGGAAGAAGGGCGGGGTCAATTTTTTCCAGTACTGCTTTTTGTTTCAAAGCTTCACTAAGTTGCCTGCTGCTGTTTTCCTGTTCAATCTGCAGCATGGCTAAGGCCGTTTCATGTTTATCGCCTGCTGTACTTTTTGTTTCATCAGCTGCACTGTCAGTGAGATCATGCAACGTTTTTTGCAAAAGGATTATTTTATCATGCACATGCAGAACATACTGCTGATATATTTTTTCTTTAAACGTCATGAATAAATTAGATATGAATTCTTTTCAAAATTAAACCAGTTCTTTTGCTTTCCTGATCTGGTATTCACTGCCCATGATGATCAGGCGCTCACCTTCATTAATAAAATAATCCGGTTGCGGATTGAGTGTATAATTATTTTTATTTTTAATGCCCAGTAAGGTGCATCCGCAATTTTTCCAGAGGTCCAGGTCTCCAAGTGAAGTAGCATTGTTGGCAATAATCTCTTCCACCTTAAACTCCGTTGTATTTCTTGTGCCCATGAGTGAAAGAAGTTCTGCCACATCAGGGATTAAAACCATTGTAGCCATGTGGGCACCTCCAATTTTATCGGGCATAATTACATTGTTGGCCCCTGCAACACGGAGTTTGTTTACACTGCTGTCCTGTGATGCACGGCTGATGATAACGATGTTTGGATTTAACTGTCTTGCCGTTAACACCATAAATAAATTATCAGCATCAACCGGCATGGTGGCAATAATGGCCCGTGCCCGTTCAATACCGGCTTCTTTCAATACCTCATCTCTTGTTGCATCTCCTTTAACAAAATGCTGTACAGTAAATGGAAGGGTTAGCGGCAGATCATGTTTTTCTTCAAGAACCACAAAAGGGATGTGATTGTCATGCAGTACCTGTGCACATTCAGTTCCATTACGGCCAAAGCCGCAAACAATGACATGATTATTCAGATTGTGAATGGCGTTGTCCATTTTCAAGTGTTTATATTGACGAATAAATTCCCCGTCGAGTAAATAACGGGTAAGGAAAGTAACAAAAAAGGTAAAGGCTCCGATATTAATGACAATTATAATGATGGTAAATATTCTTCCGGCAGTTGACAACGGTGCTACCTCCATATAACCTACGGTGCCGATTGTAATCACTGTCATATACAGGGCATCAAGAAAAGAATACCCTTCAATGATCATATAACCAGCAGTACCAATAAGGATAAGAATAAAAAATAAACTGAGAGGAACCAGTAAGCCTTTAAAATATCTCAATCGTTTCAGCCAGTACATATCTAAAATTACGCAGTTAACAATGGATGGCAAAGTGAAGTGAAAGAAACTTGTATATTTATTGCATGGAACAAAAAGGTACAGGGTTTAAGATTAAAATTTTAAGGGTTGGTGGTTATGCTGTCAAATCTTTTTTGCACAGCTGCCTTCATACTTCTTACCTCATACTTCCCGCTTTTTTCCTGCTTCTTTCTTCCTGTTCCACCCAACAAAAGCTGTCGAAAGAATTAAAGAAAAACCTTTTGAATGATTCTGCATTTACCAATGCATTTGTGGGAGTTGCTGTTTATGATGCTGAGAAAAAGCAGTTCCTGTACCAGCATAACAGCAATAAATATTTTGTGCCGGCTAGCAATACCAAGCTTCCAACATTGTATGCTGGGTTGAAATATCTGGGCGACAGCCTGATTGGATTGAAGTATACCGAACAGAACGATACATTGTTTCTGCAACCAACAGGAGATCCTACATTGCTGCATCCTAATTATAAACAGAACCCTGTCATTGATTTTCTGAAGCAACAGAACAAAACATTAATCATTTCGAACAGCAACTGGAAAGCAGAAGCATTGGGATATGGATGGGCATGGGATGATTACCTGGGTTATTATATGACCGAACGGAGTTCTATGCCTGTGTATGGTAATATCATTAAATGGATTCAGCAACGCAATGTTGAAAAGAAGGAAACAGGGAATGATACTTCCGTATCTGTATTCACCGATCCGGAAATTAACTGGGATGCAAATTTTTCAACAAAGAAATCTACAGCATTTGATATAACCAGGCCACGCACAGAAAATGTATATACTATTCATGAAGGAAAGGAAATGAAACGGGAACTGGAAATTCCTTTTGTTACCAACGGACTTCAATCAGCATTGGCACTCTTAAAAGACACATTACATAAAGATATCGTTGAGACCAATGATCAAATTTCCAAAAACTCTGAGCGGAGTAGATGGACAGATTTCAAAATCATCCATTCACAGCCCAGCGATTCCATGTTCAGGCCGCTGATGCACAGCAGTGATAATTTCTTTGCTGAACAAATACTGATGATGGTCAGTAATATTTTATTGGGTTACATGGACGAACAGAGGCTGATTGACACCTTATTAAAAACAGACCTGAAAGGATTTCCTCAAAAACCAAAATGGGTGGATGGAAGTGGCTTAAGCCGGTATAATTTATTTACACCCGAAGATTTTGTGTGGCTGCTGGGTAAAATGAAAGATGAATTTGGATTAGAGCGGCTGAAACTGCTCCTGCCAACCGGCAACGAAGGAACCTTACGTAATTATTATAAAGATGAGAGTGGATTGATCTTTGCCAAAACCGGTACCTTAAGCGGACATGTAGCATTAAGCGGCTTCCTTATTACTTCAAAAAACAAACTGTTGATTTTTTCTGTACAGGTGAATAATCACTATACCTCCGGCACGGCTGTTCGAAGGGCCGTTGAAAAATTCCTGCAAAAAATTCGCAGGGAGAACTGAGATTTTCAAAAAAATATTTTACGGGCTGGGCAGCATTTCTTTTTGCCGGGGGAACTAATATACAGTACCCTTTGAAAATATCCTGATTGCTGGAACTCATCCGTAAAAGACAGCACATCATCCAAATTTTAAACCACTCTATTATGAAGAAGTTTATTTACTCTTTCATGGCTCTGTTTTGTTTATTCATAACAGCAGCGAAAGCACAAAACGATCCCTGCGCCGGTAAAGCAAATTTTCAGCTGACGATCAACGGGAGCACAGTTAATTTTTATTCCATCAACACAACCAGTTATCCTTTATTTCACAGCTGGCGTTTTGGTGATGGATCATTATCTGATGCAGCCAATCCTGTGCATACCTACCAGTTGCCGGGCACTTACCGTGTGGTGCATTATATAAAGGATACCGCAAGAAATTGTTACGATTCAGCAGTAAAAGAAATTACCATTGCTGCTTCATGTGATCTGCTTCAACCGAAGTTTGAATGGAGAAGAGATTCTTCAAATCCTGCTAAGATCATTTTCATGAATTACTCTCAGCCCAACGCTCCTCCAACTGTAATCAGTTATAAATGGAGCTTTGGCGATGGTACTTCATCCAGTGAAAAAAATCCTGTACATCTTTATACAACTCCTGGCCAGTATAATGTTTGCTTAACCATTCGTTATGCCAATGCCAACTGTGAAAAAACATACTGCAGCATTGTTACTGTTCCGCCAGCCTGTGATTTTCAACCTTACTTCAGCTGGACAATTGATGCGGCAAATCCTTTAACAGTTAAATTCACCAATCAAACTGCTGTAACAACCGCCACTGCGAAAATTAAATGGAGTTTTGGTGATGGTACTTCAAGTGCAGACTGGAATCCAGCACACACTTATACAAAAGCAGGAGTTTACAATGTCTGTATCAGGGTTGAACTCAGTCCAAACTGTGTGAAAGAAATCTGTAAGCAGGTTGTAGTAAGAAGCTGTGATATGGAAGCCGGCTTTACATGGGTACTGGATAGTGTTCTTACAATGCGGGGAGTAAAATTTCATCCACTGCCTTCTCTTCTTACAGTAATGCCTTTAAGTATTAAATGGAGTTTTGGCGATGGTACTTACAGCACTGAATACAGCCCATTCCATCAATATCAGCAACCAGGCACGTACAAAGTTTGTATGCGAATTGAATTCTTTGCCGGTTGTGTAAAGGAGATTTGTAAAGAAGTTACAATACCTGTACCGTTAGAGTGCCAGCAATTCAGCAAATTTAATATCGAACGAATCGGTACTGAGCCGAATACATTTGTATTCAATGCTGAAGTTCATAATTCTACATTAAAATATACCTGGACATTTGGAGATGGAACCGGTGCCCTTGGTCCTGATGCAAAACACAGGTATGATCGTCCGGGTCGATACAATGTTTGTTTAACTGTATACCGTGGAGATAATTGCGCATCTACCACTTGTAAAGAAATAGTGGTTGGTCAGTTGAGTTGTGAGCAGACGATTACAAAGTTTGAATACCAGCGTCTCAACTCTGCCGGCAACAGCATTAAATTTAAAGCTGTCAGCAACCAGCCGATTCTTTCTCAACGATGGACAATTTATAAAAGCAACAGCACTGTTCCTGTGATCATTACTGCACCTGACCCAACTTATACATTCCAGGATTCAGGATGGTACAAAGTATGTCTGCGTGTAATAACAGTGAATGGTTGTGTAAAAGAATACTGTGAAGCAATCCGTATTCAGCATGTTCCTTCCGTTTGTACGTTGCAGATCATGCCAAATCCCGTAAGTACAACGGCTAATTTTAAAGTACAGGTTGAAACTCCGCAGGTGGTGATTGCTTCTATCATTGATATTACAGGAGTAAGGAAAGCAGTGTTTTATTTAAATGCAACTGCCGGTATCAATGCATTTGCTATACCAACGGGAACGCTTCCAACAGGTTATTATACACTGGAAGTGAAAATCGGTAACCGGGTTTGTACCGGACGGTTTCAGAAAATAAATTAAGTCGGGAGTTTTTTATAGTGAAGGGCATCGTACTGATGCCCTTTTTTTGTACGGTTATCGACCAAACATCTTTTCCAGCTCTTCTTTTTTCAGTTCCATGTAAACCGGAACGCCGTTAGAAGTTGCATTGGGTGTGGAGCAGTTAAATAAATCTTCCACCAGCTGTTTCATTTCTTTTTGTGAAAGTGAACGGCCGGGTTTAATACTGTGCTGCCTTGCCAGTGAACGGATTAGTTTTTCCCGTTTCGAAAATTTCAGTTCGCTGGTATAATGTTTAAACTGTTCCAGCAGTAATTCAATGGCCATGCTTTCATTACCCTGTTCAATATCAGCAGGTGTTCCCTGTATTACAAAAGTGTCTTTTCCGAAAGGTTCAATATGATAACCGAGCTGATGTAGATCCGTGAGCAAATCCTGTAATAAAATGGAATCCTGCGGCGACAGTTGTAATGTTGAAGGAAATAAACTTGTTTGCGTAGCAACAGCTTTTCCATCAACAGCAGTTAAATAACGTTCATACAAAACACGTTCATGTGCATTCTGCTGATGAATCAACATCATGCCTTTATTGGTAGATGCAAGAATGTAAGTGTTGTGTAACTGTGTAAAGTCTGAATCGTTGATCGTTGGTTGTTGGCTGATGGCTGGAAATACTTCCTGCTTCTCGGTCATCGGCCAACGGTCATCAGTCATCTTTTTATCTATATCCTTCCAATGCTTCAAATCACTTTTCTGTTGCGGGTCAATTTTATGTGCCGCATGTTTTTGCGTGAAGGTTTGATATAAAGAGGATGATGATGCCTGTGATTTCTGTTGATCAGTAAATGGTTTACTAACTGCATCCAATCCCTGGATTGTTGGATCAAGATCAAAATCCAATGTAGGTGTTATACTGAATTGTGCCAATGCATGTTTTACTGCCGATTGCACAAAGGCATAAATGATCTTCTCGTCTTCAAATTTTATTTCCTGTTTAGTAGGATGCACATTTATATCCACCTGTGCAGGGTCCAAATCAATGAACAGCACATAAGTTGGGAAGCTATCTGTTGCAATCATTTCCTGGAAAGCACCTGCTACTGCATGATTGAGATAAGCACTCTTAATAAAACGTTTGTTTACAAAAAAATACTGGTCACCTCTTGTCTTCTTTGCTGTTTCAGGTTTGCCAATGAAACCAAAGATGTTCATGTAATCAGTTTGCTCTTCAACCGAAACTAATTTTGCATTGTATTGATTACCGAGCAGCTGAACAATACGCTGCTTCAGCGTTCCTTTTTCTAAATGAAATAATTCCTGTCCGTTAGCTGAAAGTGAAAAGAAAATTTCTGGATAAGCCATGCTCACACGGATAAACTCATCCACAATATGCCGCATTTCAGCTGCATTGCTTTTCAGAAAATTTCTGCGTGCAGGAACGTTGAAGAATAAATTCTTCATGGCAATGCTGGTGCCATTCACAGTTGCAACAGGTTCCTGCTTTGTTACAATGCTGTTTTCTATTTCAATAAATGTTCCAGTAGTATCGGTTGCTTTTTTTGTTTTGATTTCAACCTGTGCAACAGCTGCAATGGAAGCCAGTGCTTCTCCACGAAAGCCCATGGTTTTGATGCGGAAGAGATCATCAATTTCCCTGATCTTGGAAGTGGCATGACGTTCAAATGCCATTCTTGCATCGGTTTCACTCATGCCAACACCATTATCAATCACCTGGATCAATTGTTTTCCTGCGTCATTAATGATGAGTTGAATTTCGGTTGCACCTGCATCCACAGCATTTTCCAGTAATTCTTTCACCGCACTGGCGGGTCGCTGAATTACTTCGCCAGCAGCAATCTGGTTAGCAATATGATCGGGCAATAATTGAATGATATCCGGCACTTACACTTCCTCCTTTTGAAGCGGCAAAAATACGGCTCTTCAACCAACCGGCGCAGGATAATTCATTATCTTTAGCTGATTCGTAATGAAGAAAATAAGAATGAAAAAAATACTTTTATCTGCTGCCATATTGCTTTCCGGTTATTTCGCTTTTTCTCAAACCAAACAGGAGTTGGCCAAACGCTGGGCCGACAGCGTGATGCAAACTCTTACAAATGATCAGAAGATTGCACAGCTGATGATCATCCGTGCACACAGTAATTTAGGGGCAGCTCATGTTAAACAGGTAACCGATCAAATCAAAAAATATAATGTTGGCGGACTTTGTTTTTTCCAGGGAGGCCCGGTTCGGCAGGCGAATCTTACCAACTATTATCAAAGCATTGCACAAACGCCTTTGCTGATTACCATTGATGGCGAATGGGGTTTGGGGATGCGGTTAGACAGTGTGATCTCACTTCCACGTCAGTTAATGCTGGGTGCTGTGCAGGATGCTGCCTTGGCTTATCAATACGGAAAGCTGATTGGTGAACAATGCAAACGCATGGGCATACAGGTGAACTTTGCTCCTGTAGTGGATGTAAACAATAACCCGAATAATCCTGTAATAAATGACCGTTCTTTTGGTGAAGACAGGTATAAAGTTGCGTTGTTTGGTGTACAGTGTATGAAAGGTATGCAGGATGTTGGAGTGATGGCTTGTGCCAAACACTTTCCCGGTCATGGCGATACAGATACAGACAGTCATCTTGATCTGCCGGTCATTAATAAAACAAGGCCGCAATTAGATTCATTGGAATTATATCCTTTCCGAGAACTCTTTCACAACGGCGTGGGCAGTGTGATGATTGCCCACTTGTATATTCCTGCAATTGATAATACAAAAAATGTTGCCACTTCACTTTCGTATAACAATGTAACAAAACTGCTGCGTGATGAACTTCAGTACAAAGGATTAACATTTACAGATGCATTAGAAATGCAGGGAGTTAAAAAGTTTTTTCCTGATGGACAGTCAAGCACACAGTCACTGATTGCAGGAAATGATCTCCTTTGTTTGCCGGGTGATGTTCCCGCTGCCATTAAGAAGATTAAATACGCCATCAAAAAGAAAAAACTTCACTGGTCTGATATCAACAGCAGGTTAGAGCGTGTATTGATAGCAAAGTATTTATATGGCCTGGGTGAATTGAAGCCGATTGATACTAACAACCTTGCGAATGATTTGAATGTAAATACAGAGAACCTGAAACGGTTGATTGCTGATAAGTCCATTACGTTGCTGAAGAATGAAAAAAATGTGTTGCCATTATCTGCCGCAACCATGTCGTTCATGAATAAGGCAACCAATGAACAGCGTAAGATCGCTTACGTGGCGATTGGTGTAACGGCAGATAACGTAATGATCAAAAAAATGCGGGATGAGTTGAAAGCAGATGTGTTCTTCTTTTCTTATAAAAAAGACGCAGGTACTATTTTGTCACTCGTTGAGCTGCTCAAACATAATTACCAGCAGGTAGTTGTTGGCGTGCATGCTTACAGCCGCAGACCGCAGAATAATTTTGGTATGAGTGCATCATCTGTTCAGTTGACCAACCGTTTACTTGAACTGCCGAAATCAGTTTTACTTGCATTCGGAAATCCTTATGCTATGAAAAATTTCTGCTCAGCGAAGAACAGTTTGGTTTGTTATGAAGACGACAGTATTACACAGGCAGCAGCATTTGATATTCTTACAGGCAAACTGATGCCAATGGGTAAATTACCTGTAACAGTGTGTGAAGAATTGACATACGGAACAGGACTTGAATATGCTGAAGTAAAAGCCGCCATTTTACCGGTTGAAAAAATGGATGAAACAAAGTTTGCAGCAGTCGATTCTATTGCAGCAGATGCCATTGAAAAAAAAGCAGCACCCGGTTGTGTGGTGCTTGCAGTGAAAGAAGGAAAGATTGTTTTTGAAAAGGCATATGGATATTATACGTATGAACAGACTGAACCGATGACGTTGGAATCAGTATTTGATATGGCATCTGTAACAAAGATCTGTGCAACTACGCTTTCTGTAATGAAACTGTATGAAGAAGGGAAACTTGATTTGCAGCAAAAACTTGGTTATTATCTTCCATGGGTAAACGGAACAAATAAACAGGACCTGGTGATTCATGATATTCTGCTGCACCAGGCAGGATTGAAATCGTACATACCTTTTTTCAGGGAAACAATGGATACAGTCAGTGGTGTTCCTTTTCAGAATCTTTATACCAATGGCCCAGCTGAAGAATACGATGTTCGTGTAGCTGATAATTTTTATATGCGGAGAGATTGGGTTGATACCATGAAGCAGCGCATTTTACAAAGCGACCTCGGGCCTTTTGGAAAATATGTGTACAGTGATAATGATTTTATTTTCTTAGGCAGAATCGTTGAACAGATTACAGGGATGACACTGGATGAGTATGTACGCAAAACATTTTATGAGCCATTACATTTTCAGTCAACAGGTTTTTTACCATTGCAGCACCTGCCCATTAACCGTATTGTACCAACCGAAAGAGAAGAAAAATTTCGTCGCCAGTTATTAAGAGGTGATGTACATGATCCCGGCGCAGCGATGTTTGGTGGTATTGCAGGGCATGCAGGTTTGTTCAGTACTGCTTATGAATTAGCTGTATTGCTGCAGATGCTCAACAATGGCGGAACGATTGGCAATAAAACATTCTTTAAACCTGAAACCGTACAACTCTTTATTTCTTACGGAAGCCCCAACAGCAGAAGAGGATTGGGTTTTGATAAACCGGAGAAAGATAATCTTACCAGGAAAGATCCTTACCCTGCTTTGAGTGTATCGCCTTCAACATTCGGGCATACAGGTTATACAGGTACAGGGGTATGGGCCGATCCCGAAAATAAAATCGTGTACATTTTTTTAAGCAACCGTGTTCATCCAGAAGGGGGAACCAATACAAAATTACTGACGATGAATGTAAGAGGGAAAATTCAGGATGCGTTGTATAAGGTTTTATTGGAAAAGTAATAATGGTCGGGGCGCTTTATGCGACCTGAATAGTGAAAAGTATGATCATGAGTAATCTCAGATATGGTTCAGACCGCTTGCAGCGTTCCGCCCCTATACTCATCTCAACTTCATCAGCAACTCCACTATTTCTCTTTCTCTTGTCCATACAATAAAATGATTTTCCTTTTCAAATGTTGTCAGAACATACGAATCTGTTTTCGTCAGCATTTTCTCCGCAAACACAACGTTGGAGTAAGGAACAAGCATATCTCTTTTTCCATGCAATAAATACACCGGACAGGTTATTTTTTCATATTCACTCAGCATGTCTTTCAGGTCTTTTTTTAAATACCACAATTCTTCATTGCTTGGGCGCAGTACACCCGGTACGAATAAGTTTAATGGTGTTTTAAATAAAACAGGCCTCCACTTTTCCGGCTTTTCCAATGCAGGATCAAGTGACGGAGCAAGTAATACAATTGCTTTTGTGTACTGCGGCCGGGCTGCTGCCAGTTTCACCGCCATTGGTCCGCCCAGGCTATGACCAATAATAATAAACTGTTTATTGTTGTTGATACTGTCCATCCAGGCGGCAATGATTTCTGTTTGTTGTGTAAGATTCATTGCATTGCCAAAATCACTGTAGCCAAAACCCGGGCGATCAACAGAAATGATGCGGAAATACTGTAAGAGTTCTTTGTTTTTTAAATAATGTTTAAATGCATCCCAGCTGCCGGGAGTTCCATGCAAAAATAACAAAGTGGGCATTGTGTCATTTCCTGATTGTGCATAGTGCAAGGGAAACCCATTACTGTTTTTTATAAGGGTTTGTAATTTTATCCCAGCTTCAGCAAATTCCTTTTGGGCTTTTTTATCACTGATGCGCATCTTCATACAGCCTTGTGCAAGAACGAGCCAGAGCAGTAAGATAATTCCAATAATTCGAAAGGATCGTTTCATCCAGCGGGGCATAGTTACAGTAAGATAAGAAATGTTTTGATTGTTGCTGATTCATCAATCCCGGCTTCATTGACGATAATCTTCTTTATTTCTCCGGATAGTCAGGAATGTTTTTTCCCAGCACAATGTCTCTTCTGCAAGATAGCAAACCATCCTTGGCTGTTACAGTTACAATGCCTTTGCCGCAACGCAATGGAAGTCTTGACCGTTCGGCTTTCGTTAAAAAAGGATCGTTTTCAAAATTAATATCATCAATATAATATTCATTGATGTTTGGTTCTTTAATAACAATATGAATATGCTGAGGTATTGTTGAGTTGGGATAAGAGGCAGGTTTAATTGTATACAACGTATATTTTCCATCAGCACCGGTTTTCATCCACCCACGAATGGCTCCATGTCTTGTTTGTTCAGCAAAAGATTTTATATACAATCCGTCTGCATTGGTTTGCCAGTAGTAAACAATGATATTGGCTGCAGGTGTGTTGCCATCTTTTTTATAAACGATTCCTTCCACTTTCATTTTTTCACCTTTGTTGTGCCATCCGTAAGAAGTATCAACTGCATTGATCTGTTTGGGCATATTGGTATACATGATTTCGCAACCATCACAACCGCCGCCAACAATTTTGTTTGATTTATTTTGCTGCTGTGCGCAGGAAACCTGCATCAGCAAAATGAATGAAAGCCCGGATAGAATAATCGCTTTCATAAAATGAATTTTGATGTAACAGAAAACTACAGTAAATAAAATGAAAGGAATAGTTAAGAATGATGAATGATAATAGCTGCAATTAAAAAACCCCAACTTTCATTGGGGTTTCAATATCTGTCAATTGATTAACTGTCGGTTTTTGGCGGTTGCTTTTTAATATCAAGCGGCGGCCTGTTCTGTTGCTGTGGTTTTTGCTGTGGCTTCTGTTGTTGAGGCCGTTGTTGTTGCGGCGGTCTTTGCTGTTGTGGCCGCTGCTGATTTCCCTGTCCACCCTGTTTATTTTGCTGACCACCACCACCTTGCTGTGGTCGGTTTTGTTGCGGCCTTCTTTGTTGCTGCTGTTGTTTTTGCTGACCCTGTTGCCTGTTTCCGTCCTGCTGTTTTCGTTGCTGTCCCTGTTCTTTATCTCTTCTTCTGCGGCTGTCACGTTCCAGTGTTTGTAAACTGATTTGTCCAACCAGTTCCACATGTGCATTTTCTTTCTCTTCTGCTGCTTTGGCTGGCGATAATTCAACTGCACCCAATTCATCAGGTCGCTGACCTTTTACATTCATCAGCCTGATTTCTTTTACCCGTTCAATAGGAACAGGATATTGTTTGTTGCTGTCGGGCAGCACATACCACATCAGGTTTTTGAAAATATCTTTTTTAATGAGCTGCGCAGTTCCCCTGCTCAGTTCAAGTACGTCTGCATTGTTTGGAAAATTCTGTAAAGCATCTAAGTAAGTATCCAGTTCATAATTCAAACAGCATTTCAAACGGCCGCATTGTCCGCTGAGTTTTGCCTGGTTGATGCTTAAATTCTGGTAGCGGGCAATCGTAGTGGTAACACTCTTGAAATCGCTGAGCCATGTGCTGCAGCAAAGTTCACGACCGCAACTGCCAATACCGCCAATCTTGGCTGCTTCCTGGCGAATACCGATCTGTTTCATTTCCACTTTTATCTTAAAATCTCCGGCAAAGATTTTAATCAGCTCACGGAAATCAACACGGTCTTCAGCAGTATAATAAAATGTGGCTTTTCGTCCATCGGCCTGGAATTCCACTTCAATCAGTTTCATGTCCAGGTTCATCTGTATGGCAGCTGCTCTTGCCCTGACCAAGGCTGGTTTCTCACGGTCCTTACTTTCTTTCCATTTTTGCAGATCCATTTCATTGGCCCGGCGCATGATCTTTTTCATCTCTGCATTGTCTTCCTTCACGCCTTTCTTTTTCATCTGCAGGCGAACCATTTCTCCGCTGATGTTTACCATGCCAATATCATATCCGCTCATACCTTCAACAGCAACCATATCACCTTTTATGAAGGTTTGCAGGGTATTGTTCCGGTAAAATTCTTTGCGGCTTCCGTTATTGAAAGTTACTTCCACCACACGGCAATCATTGGGGTCGCTGAAAGGAAGGTTGGCCAGCCAGTCATGCACATTCAGCCTGTTACAGCCACCTGTGCTGCAACTGCCGTTGCTCTTGCAACCGTTTGGAGATCCCGTACCACAACTTGTACAACTCATTATAATGAGAAATTAAAAGATGAATAATAAATAGAAAGGGATGTGGCAAGCAGCAGAATATCTATTAAGCTTTTGTTGCGTCGTCCCGCCTCGGGCGGGATGCGTTCATATTACTATGGAGCAAAAACCTCCTCAAATGACTGGTAATATGTAGAAGTAATTAACACAACGAAGACATTTAATGATTCACAGCCTGCACAAATCTCTTTTCACAACTTAACCTGTTCTCTTTCACAAACCACGCAGCACAGGTCAATCCATCAAAAATAGAGTTTTTTCGGGAAAGGAAGGCATGTTTCGGGTGTCCGTCATATCGACCGGAGGGAGATATCTCAATCTTAACGGACAGTTTTAAATTTGAGAGATGTCTCGTGCCTCGACATGACTGACGGGTCTCGCCTACGCAACCTCAATCGCCGATTTATTGGCGATAATATGGTACAGCTTGATGGTAAGCGCCATGAACAGCATTTTGGCATTGGCATTCCGTTCTATATAATAGGAAGCCTTGTCGAGTTCTTCGGTGATGGCTTTTTGCTGGCTCACATCGCAAAGCTTATTGAGGCGGAGGGCAAAATCCTTTTCAGCCCCGGTAAGTGGTAAACGATCTTCACCCATGGTTCGCAGCCGGATGCTTTGCTCAAGCAAGTGTGTAAAATAACGGAGGAATTGTTTTTGCTTTTCCCTTCCCTGCTGACTGATGATATCCACCCATTTCACCTGGGCAACCGGTCCGGTTTTCAAAACCGCATTCAGCCATTCCCTCAGCAAACCCTGCCAATCTTCTTCTGCATGCTGAATGAGTTGAAGCGCTTCCCGGTAATTTCCTTCGCTGACTCCGGCAATCTGGTTGGCCTGGTCTTCATTCAATTTGCTGCGCTCTATTAAGGCAGTTGCCACTTCAGTTATTTCAACAGGAGGTATGCGAACTGTCTGGCAACGGCTGATGATGGTGGGTAGCACCATGTCTTCATTTTCAGCCACCAGTACAAACAACGTATTGGCAGGTGGTTCTTCAATCAGCTTTAATAGTTTATTCCCTTCCTTGCCTAAAAACTCTGCCATCCACAGAACGAGAATTTTGTATTCGCTCTCAAAACTTTTGAGGTTGAGTTTGCGGATAATGTCGGCGCATTCGGCTGCAGTGATATTTCCCTGTTTGTTTTCAGCACCAATAAACTGTAACCAATCGTACACATTTCCGTAAGGATACAGCTTTATAAATTCCCTCCATTCGGTAATGAAGTCAGTGCTGATTGGTTTATCACCACTTTTTTTTGTGATGACGGGATAGCTGTAGTGAATATCAGGATGAATGTATTTTTCTGCCAGTTCACTTCCATGCGATGAAGAAATTGCTGAAGTCGGTTCTTCGCCAAACAAAGAAACAGTTGCGGCAGCAGGTTTGCTTTTTTCGCTCTGGCTTACCACATAACCACTGAAAGCAAGAGCAAGCGGTAATGCACCACTTCCTTCTTTTCCAAGGAATAGCAATGCATGGCTCAGGCGGTTATGATCAACCATTTCCTGCAGTTGCCGGATGATTTCCTGCTGGCCAATAATGTTGCTGAATTGCATGTGCTGCAAAGATAAAGGGTGAGAAATTTTACACGTTCTTATTTTGTCTGTTTTGATAGGCTAACTGATAAAAGTACACTGTGAACATAAAAAGTTGCCTTTACAAATTCTGCCTGTAATAGTCCTGTAGTTGATTCAAATTTATAATCCACGGAAAAACGTCTATAAGAAATTCCGGCACCGGCGAAAAAGCCAGGAACAAATTTCTTTAAGTCAGGCGGGTTAAAAGGGTCGTCATCTGTTATGTGATGTACATTATTAAAGTAATCATCATACATCACATTGGTTTTCTGACCAATCATTAGAGCAGAAGCCAGACCTCCCTGAACAAACGGACGTATTGTTTTCTCCATTGTAAAATTATACCTGCCGCCAATAGATGTTCGGAGAAATGATAAATTCAGTGTCAAAGTTTTTTGTGTATAAAAATTCTCGCTTGTATAACTTGCGTATTCCTGGTTGGTTGAACTGGCTTTATTGTAATATAAATCAGCAAAGAAAGAAATTTTTTGATGAGCTTTTGGTATGATATAATTTAATCGCAAGCCTGCGGAAAATGCAGGGTTAGATGTAATGGGCTCTTTTGTCAGGTATCCGCTTGAGGAATTAACTGTTTCATCGCCTTTAAAGGAAATACTATTTTTTGTAAGCCCGGCAATAACGGCAAACTCAAACAGCCCTTTCTTCTTATTATTTACGAAATCAATCTTTTTACTTCCGCATTCATTTGTATAAACAGATAATATTTTTGTCAGATTTTTTTCTTTAAACTGCAGTGTTCCTATTTTATCAATTGCCTGTGAGCAATCGCCGAAAAGTTTGTTGAGCTGTTTCCAGTATGCATTTTCCTCCCGTTCAAAAACAGATCCGCCGATTTTTACAGTATAGCTTCGGTAAATCAGTTCCTGAGGCGCTTCCTCTTTTTGCTGAATAAAAAAATGCTGTCGGTTGTTTTTTGAAAAGCTATAAAGACTAAAATCGGGGCTCGCATATTCAAGCAAAAGTAAAATGGTTTCTGTTTTATGGATAATCAGCGAAGTATCCATTTTTTCGCCTGCAGCCTCTGTCGGAGTTTCTTCATAAGTAACAGCGGCGCTGATATATCGGTCGCCGTTTTCTATGGTAATGCTTTTTAAATCTGTAGCCTTAAATTCTTTAAAACTTTCTGCAGGAGATTGTTTGAACCGGATAGATGACGGATTAACGAGCCATTCTTTATCATCAATATAGCCAGACAGTGTTTCGTTAGATGAAGTAATAAGAATAGCTTTTTTTAATGAACGCTGGGCAGTTAAAAAAAAAGGAGCCAGTAACAGGATTGTTAGCAGAGTTTTTTTCATTCAGTTAATTTTTGCTAAAATATAGGAATCCGGCTATTTAAAAAAGTAAACAACACAGATCTGTGTAACACGGATATTTCAGTGCTGGGAACTGATGCTGTATAGTTGGACTACGTACTGGCAATAAAAAGCAGAAGTGATCACTTCTGCTTTTTATATGAAGACAGTTTATTTACAGTTTTGAAGTAATCTCTTCGCTCATCGGTTTTACTTTACTTCCGAAATAGGCAACTAATTCCCCTTTTTCATTGATCAGGAATTTATTAAAGTTCCATTTTATTTCAGCATCCAGTACGCCATTCTTTTCTTTGCTGGTAAGCCATTGGTACAGTGGATGCATGTCATCGCCCTTTACACTGATTTTTGACGCCATTGGAAAAGTAATATGATAAGTGCCGGTGCAGAATTCTTTGATGTCTGCATTTGTGCCAGGCTCCTGTCCGCCAAAATTGTTGGCTGGGAAACCAATCACCACTAATTTGTCTTTATATTTTTCATACAGTTCTTCCAGTTCAGTATACTGAGGAGTGTAGCCACATTTAGATGCAGTATTTACAATCAGGATCTTTTTTCCTTTGAAGCTGGCAAAATTAATGGTGCCGCCTTCCAGTCCTTCTACTTTAAAATTATAGATAGTAGGTTGGGAGTTTGTAATCGATTTTTTTTCATTTGTTGTAAAGGCAAATGAAATGAAAATGATGGAGGCAAGAATAATACGTATCATGTTGTTGATTGATTTATTGTTTAACAATGATTCTGAAATAAGGTTCAAAGATCATGCAAGTCTGTGAGCAGATTTGCCCGTTCATCATATTCCTGTTATTATTGTTTTTCGTAAGCGCCAAGGTCGGGTAAACCAACCCGGGGCAAACCATCAAAGTCGGTAAGTAAAGGTGTAACAATTCCTTTGTTGATGGCTGCTGATCCTGCTTGTAACCTGAAATTGTAAAACCGTTTCACCACATCTACACTGTCGAACTGCGGATCAGTGTTGCGGATTACATTGGTAAAGCTAGTATTGGAGGGATCAGTTTTTGCTTTGAACAATACATTTTGCAGGATAAGATTCGTTACATCTGTTCCTTCTTTCTGTACCAATACTTCGTTATCAACTAATCCTCTGTCGCCCCACAAAATACTGTTGGTGAATGTTGCAGTTAATGGTGCTGTAAATGTTTGATTGTTTTGTTTTACATAATTGGTAGCAGTTAATACAGGGTTCTTATGTTGAATAAACGAGTTGGAAACAGTAACAACAGTGCAGTGATTGAATTGATAAGTACCACCATAGATCAATGCAATATTATTTCCGCAATTGCTGATTAAAGAGTTGTTGGCAACAATGCTGCTGTTGATACCAAATAAACCAATGTCATAGATATTATCCAGCACACAATTGTTCAGTGTAAGTTTTGGATTTGCATTGGTGGATGCTTTTTCAGCAACTAATCCCTGGTATGCATTACTGATATATGTATAAGTAAGATGATTATTGATACTGCTTCCACGGAAATAAATGCCTGGCCATGCACCGGGATAATCTTTGTAGGGATCATCTAACCGGTTGCCACGAAAAACAACACTGTCGCTTTTTGTTCCATTCACAATCAGCGTACCATCTACTATAAAAGGAGCATCTGCATTTAAATAGATTTTTGTACCGGGCTGAATAGTGAGAACAGAATTGGTATCAACAATCAGTCCGCCAAGAATTACATAAGGCCGGGTTTTATTCCAGCTGAAGTTTCCCTGCAAAATGGTACTTCTTATATAGTTGGCATTTTGCCCCCATGCTTCTAATTGTTTGAAACTGGTATTGCCATTCCATTCAATCTTGATGCTATCCCTGATGACAAATGGCTGGTTTGCTGCATTTGGATTCACATTCACATTTACAAAAACATACATGCTGTCATTACCTTCAATTTCAATTCCGTTGAACTGAACTCCCGGACTTCCGTCAACATTTATTTTAAAATTAGAAGCCGAACCTCCCATCAACTGCAGGTTAGTGATCCTGATCTTCTGCCTGTTTTCATTTTTAAGGAGAAAATATTTTGTAATGGAACCCGCAGTCGTAAACACCGTATCAAAATGCAGGCTGTCGTTTGAAATAGTCAGCTTTACTTCACTACCGGTATCAAGTTTTTCTTTACTGCAGGAGGCTGCAAATGCAAAAATGAGGATAAGCAGTATGTAAAAATTAGTTTTCAGAAATGTAAAAATAAGGAAGCGTTAACGATTGGTTGTAATGTATCTGTTAAACTGTATTTAATCCTTCCTCCGGAGGGTTTGGGTGGGCTTTAGTCGTTACTTGCCCACGCCAGTGTAGCAATACTTAACTCAGTTTGGTCAATTTGTTTGATGGCATGTCCACAAGCTTCCATTGTTGCACCGGTAGTAATTACATCATCAATCAATAAAAGCTTTTTGTTTTCCAGTTCAGATGGGTCGCTGATTTCAAAACTTCCGTCTACATTCACCCATCGTTCGCTGCGGCCTTTCTTGGTTTGGGTGTCTGTGTATCTTTTCCGGAGAACGATATCTTTTAATACAGGTATTTTCAGGATGTCTGCAATTCCTTCACTTAAAACGGCTGCCTGGTTATACCCCCGCTTCTTTTCCTTATCAGGGAAGAGCGGAAGTGGAATCAGGGCGTCAATTTCGCTAAACCGGCCACTGTTTTTCAGCTGAATCCCCAGCCATTGGCCCAATTGACGGCCGACTTCCTGGTTTCCGTTGTATTTGAGCTGGTGGATGAGCCGCTGCAAAACAGAACTTTTGGTGAAATAATACCCTGCACCTGCCAATTTTACCTCCAGCCGTCCATAAAATATTTTTTCAATCGGGTTGCCGGGAAGGGCAAAAAAGCCGGTTTCGGGCAAATTTGCCTGACAACGGAGGCAAACCGTCTGGTCGTTTTCCAGCAGATCACTGCCACATCCGGCACAGGTATGAGGGAAAAAAAGATGAGAAAAATCATGTAACCATTTAGCAGTGCTGATCATGAAAGAAAGATAAAAAACAATTTCAGGAATTGCAATCAGCAAATAAATTGAAGGGAGCTAAAATTTATTTTGTGTGAATTGTTATAATTCGTGGTTTGAATTTTATTGAAACAGGTATTGATACAGTTCTTCTACCTTACCCATGGTGATCACTTCAATATTATACTTCTGCTGTAATTTTTTTTCATTTCCTTTTTGATGACCAAGATTGTATTTGCTGATAATAATTTTTTCAAAACCAAGTTTCTCTGCTTCAGCAATCCGCTGATCAATTCTGTTCACTGCTCTTATCTCACCACTTAAGCCAACTTCACCCGCAAAACAGAAATGCGGATTCAACGGCACATCTTCATAACTTGATAGCAATGCACAGATCACGGCAAGATCAATGGATGGATCTTCTACTTTTATTCCACCGGCGATGTTTAAGAATACATCCTTCATGCCGAAATGAAATCCCCCACGTTTTTCTAACACGGCTAATAATAATTGCAAGCGTCTTAAATCAAAACCGCTAACTGTTCGTTGCGGAGTTCCGTACACACTTTGAGTAACCAATGCCTGTACTTCAATTAACAACGGACGCATGCCTTCCATGGTTGCAGCAATTGCAATACCACTTAACTCATCATCTTTTTGTGTGATTAAAATTTCACTTGGATTGTTCACCGGACGCATACCGCTTTCAGTCATTTCATAAATGCCTAATTCCGATGTTGAACCAAAACGATTCTTCATCGTTCGTAAAATTCTGTAAGCATAATGACGGTCGCCTTCGAACTGCAAAACCGTGTCCACCATGTGTTCCAGGATTTTTGGCCCTGCAATACTTCCATCTTTTGTGATGTGCCCGATAAGAAAAACAGGTGTATGCGTTTCTTTGGCGAAGCGTTGTAACTCAGCTGCTGTTTCCCTGATTTGTGAAATACTTCCGGGACCACTTTCTATATAAGGTGTTTGCAAGGTTTGAATAGAATCAATGATCACTAATTGTGGTTTCAGTTTTTTTATTTCCTGGAAAATGGTATGTGTTGATGTTTCAGTAAGCAGATAAAAATCTTCATTACTCATCTGCAAACGGTCGGCACGCATTTTAATTTGCTGTTCACTTTCTTCACCACTTACATATAAAGTTGTTACATTTTTTAAATGAAGCCCGATTTGTAAAAACAAAGTTGATTTTCCAATTCCCGGTTCACCGGCAATTAATACAATACTGCCTGGAACAATTCCACCTCCAAGTACACGGTTCAATTCTGCATCCTGTGTAAGGATTCTTTTTTCTTCGCTGCTTTTCACTTCACTCAGCGAAATTGTTTTCATTTCGCCATTACCTGCAGTTTCTTTCCAGGATTGTTTTTGCGGATTGGTTTTTTCTTTTGTGATGATTTCTTCAGCAAACGTATTCCATTCATTACAGGAAGGACATTTTCCAACCCATTTGGCAGATTCGTATCCGCAATTCTGACAAAAAAAAGATGATTTGACTTTACTCATAATGTTCGCTCCCAAGTTTATAAAAGTCCATTAAAAAAGGCGAATCGAGTCAAAAAGATTTTTTAAATGCGGTGAAAAAAATTGAAAATAAAAAAAAGAGTAAAAGTTGCAGAAAAGAATGAAGAATAAACAGGAGTTTAATAAAAGCAAAAGGGCTGGAATTTCTTCCAACCCTTTGTACTTACTAACCCATTAAATTCTTTTGCTAAATTACAAATTGCCGCCACATTACAAAATTATTTTTAGGCAATGTGAATAAATTTCTTCAAAAGGGTACCCATTAGCACAGTGTGTAGATCCTTATTTTAACCTGCTGTTATAATTTGATTATCAGTCAATTATAAAATTTTACAGGGGAGCGGAAATCAATCATTTTGCTTACGGCTACCTGCAAACGTAACTGCTTCTGCCAAAACGACTTAAGCATTTTTTGCAGACGCCTCTTTTTGACATTTTTTAAATTTGGAAACTAATTTGATGGATGGTTTATTACATCAATAAACGAAAAATGACACCAGGAATTCTGTTGGTTTCTCTCCTGTTTATGGGAATCGGTTTTTTAGTTCAAATGAGGTTAAAAACCAAGTTTAAGCAGTACAGTAAACAGCCACTTCTGAGTGGGTTAACAGGCAGGGATATTGCCGAAAAAATGCTCAGGGAAAATGGTATTTATGACGTGAAAGTGGTTTCAGTAAATGGATTTCTGAGTGATCACTACAATCCTGTAACAAAAACTGTAAATCTCAGCCCAGACGTGTACAATACCAGCTCCATAGCAGCAGCAGCTGTGTCGGCCCATGAATGCGGACATGCCGTTCAACATGCAACCGCTTATCAGTGGTTGATGCTTCGGTCCCGTTTAGTTCCTGTAGTTCAGGTTAGCACTACATTGTCGCAATGGATTTTGGCTATTGGCATTGGTATATTGGGGTTTGGCGGGGGCAATCCAACCGTTCTGCTGATCGGAATCCTGCTTTTTGGAGCAACTACTGTCTTTTCCCTCATTACCCTGCCGGTGGAATTTGATGCAAGCAACCGGGCACTTGCCTGGCTCGAAAGAACAAATGTCACGAATCAATCGGAGTACCCTGGGGCTAAAGATGCACTCAAATGGGCAGCGGCAACATATGTGGTGGCAGCTTTAGCCTCTATTGTTACATTGGTACAGTATATTTTGATCTATCTCACCCGCAGGGACGATTAACCGAGTCCTTTTTTTCAGAACAGATTGAATGTCAATAAAATATGTTTTTTATATGAATGGCGTGCAGCAATCTTTGCCGGCAGACTGTCAATATTTTAACATATGTTTTATTTTGCAGCAATACTGCTATTTTTGAAAAAATTAACTAAAAACAACAAAGTATGAGAAAACTGCTATTCTTATTGATTAGCTTACTGACCCTTACAAGTCAGTCTTGGGCTCAAACCAAGGAAGTAACAGGGAAAGTTACTGATGCTAAAGACGGAACGCCATTGATAGGTGCAAGCGTAAAGATTAAAGGCAAGTCTAAGTTAACATTAACAGATGCTACCGGGTCATTTACAATTTCTTTCACTGGAACCAGCGCTATTCTTCAAGTTTCCTCAATTGGTTATGAAGAGCAGGAAATTTCTGTAGCTGGCGGAGAGATTACAGTCAGCTTAAACGTTAGTACAACAAGCTTAAACGAAGTGGTAGTTGTTGGTTATGGCACCAAGATTAAAAGAGATATTACAGGATCTGTTGCCAAGGTAAGTGCAAAAGAACTGAACAATACTCCTGTTACCAGTTTTGAAAGTGCATTACAAGGCCGTGCTGCAGGTGTACAGATTACACAGCAAAACGGTAAACTGGGTCAGGGAATCAATATCCGTATCCGTGGTTCCGCCTCAGTTACTGCAGGTAATGAGCCTTTATATGTTGTGGATGGCATTCCGCTAATTACTACCAATCTGTCAAGTAACGGTGCACAAACAAATCCATTGTCTGATATTAATATCAATGATATTGAATCAATTGAAATTTTGAAAGATGCTTCTGCTGCCGCTATTTATGGGTCAAGAGCCTCAAATGGTGTTGTATTAGTTACAACTAAGAGAGGTAAAGCAGGTAAATCAAAAGTTGAGTTTGGTTACATGACAGGGTTGCAAACTCCAACGAATAAGATGGATTTCATGAATGCACAGGAATATGTTGAATATTTTAAATTAGCTGCTGCTGCTGCAAAAAGACTTGATCCAGGTTTTGACTATGTAGCATTTAATGAAGGCAGACAGCAACGTTATTCAGCAGGGAATACAGATTACCAAACTTATAAAATAAACACTAACTGGCAGGACGAAGCTTTTCAACGTGCTCCTATTTCACAATATGATGTGAATTTTTCAGGGGGTAATGAAAAAACCACATTCTATATGGGAGGTCAGTATTTAGACCAATCAGGTATTATTGTAAGAAATTCATTTAAGCGTTACAATGCAAGATTGAATGTTGATCAAAAACTCAGCAACTGGCTAACGGTTGGTATGAACATGAGTTTTGCTCGATCGCTGAATAAACGTGTTTCAAATGATAATGCTTTCTCTACTCCATTACAGATTGTAGCTTTATCTCCCACAACACCTTTGATTGATCCGAGAACAGGATTAACAAGTGGTGCTTTGGATCTGGCAACAGGTCGTCCAAATACAAATTTTCCTGTTTATTACAACCCAATTCTCAGCGTAGAAAATGCATTTTATAGTACCCTTACAAACAGAACTCTGGGTAACGTATATGCCAACATAAGCATCACAAGAGGGTTAACATTCAGAAGTGAATTTGGTATTGATCAGTTAAATCAAAATGAAGAAAGTTATAATGGAAAATTAACTGCACGTAACCTGGGTGTTCCAAGTGGTGCAGGTTTTAATGCATCTGACCAGATTCTGAACTATAATATGAATAATTTCTTAAGATACTTTACTACAATCAAAGACAAACACGATATCGATGTAGTTGGTGGTATGAGTTTTCAGGAATACAAATTGATGAGCAACAGTGCAAGCGGAGAGCAGTTTCCAAGTGATGCATTTAAAAAAATTGCAAGTGCTGCATCAAAAACCGATGCACAATCATCAGAAACACAATTTGCTTTAGTATCATATTTTGCAAGAGCTAACTATAAGTTCAATAACAAATATTTAGTTGCATTGAGTGGTCGTTATGATGGTTCATCAAGATTTGGTGCCAATAACAGGTATGGATTTTTCCCAGCTGTATCGGCTGGCTGGATTATTACGGAAGAAAAATTCATGGAAAGAATCAAGTGGCTGAGCTTCCTGAAATTAAAAGCCAGCTATGGTTTAACCGGAAATTCTGAAATAGGAAACTTCGCATCGAGAGGGTTATTTTCCGGTGATGCCGGTTATGGAGCAATTCCAGGAACAAGGCCTACTCAGCTTGCAAACCCGAATCTGAAATGGGAAAGTACTGCAAGCACTGATATTGGGATTGAAACGGGAATCTTTAAAAACAGGTTAGTTGTAGAGGTTGATGTTTACCAACGCAATACACTAGATCTGTTGCTGAGTGTGGAAGTTCCCGGAACCTCTGGTTTTGCTTCACAGGTCCAGAACAAGGGAAAACTTGAAAATAAAGGGATTGAATTTACAGTTACATCTGAAAATTTTGTTACAAAGAATTTCAGATGGAGTACAAGTGTAAACTTTGGTTTGAACAGAAATAAAATTACTGATTTGGCCGGACAGGAATTAGGCGGTGGCCAAAACAGGGCAAGAGAAGGTCAGCCTTTAGGTGTATTTGTTGCGAGAGAGTTTGCCGGTGCTGATCCTGCAACAGGAGATGCAATCTATTATGTAAATACATTAAAGACTGATGGTACGAGAGACCGCACTACAACCAATGATTATAATGCTGCAGAAGAAGTAGTAATTGGCAACCCTAATCCTAAGTTTATTTATGGTGTTAGAAACACATTTACTTATATGGGGTTAGACCTGGAAGTATTGCTGCAGGGTGTTTATGGCAATAATCTGTATTATGGTGGCGGACAATATATGTCGGCAAGCGGAAGTAATGGTTATGATAATCAAACCCGTGATCAGTTAGCTTCCTGGAAAAAACCGGGTGATATTACAATGGTACCGGAAGCAAGATTATTCTTTGCAAACGGTGTTGATCCATCCAGCAGATATATTTCTGAAGGTTCTTTCCTGCGTGTGAAATCAGTAACTCTTGGTTATAATCTGCCACAGGCAATTACTAAGAAAATTAAAATTGAAAGGGCGAGGATTTATTTAAGAGGCCAGAACCTGTTTACATTCACCAAGTATGGCGGTTGGGATCCTGAAGTAAATGCTGATTACCAGGCAAGCAATATTAATCAGGGTGTTGATTTTTATTCAGCTCCCCAGATTAAAGCAATTGTATTTGGAATCAACATTGGTTTATAATCATTAATCTAACAAATTCACAATATGAATAAGAACATATATAAACTATTATTTTTTACAATTCTTGTTTCAACGATTAGTTGCAATAAGAGACTGGATGTAACGCCTGCTCAGAGTATTGATCAGGCTGATGCATTGAAAACAAGTGCAGACGTTCAGGTTGCATTGGTTGGATCTTACACTCAGCTTGGCAATATCAATTTTTATGGGGGAAGGATGTTTGTTATGCAGGAGTTGTTGGCCGATAACAATGAATTGATCTGGTCTGGTACATTTCAGCAATTAACACAAATGTATAATAAGACTGTTCCGGTTAACAGTTCTTTTGTATCCAGTACTTGGCTAGCTGGATACACTGCAATTAATACAGCAAATAATGTATTAAGTGCAATAGGTGTTGTGAATGCTGCAAATAAAAACAAATATGAAGGCGAAGCGAAATTCCTCCGGGCCGCTGCCTATTTTGAATTGGTTAAATTGTATGCAAAAGACTGGAGTAATGGTGACCCAAATACAAATCCAGGTGTTCCTTTAGTGTTAACTCCAACAAGAGAAATTACTGAAGCTGATAAAGTACCAAGAGCAAAAGTTGCTGCAGTTTATGGGCAGGTTATTGCCGATCTGGTTGATGCTGAAGCAAAACTTCCTGTAAGTAATGGATTCTTTGCTACTAAAAATGCAGCTGCTGCATTACTGGCGAGAGTTTATTTACAGAAAAGGGATTATGCCAATGCAAGAGATGCTGCTAACAGAGTGATCACATCAAACCGTTACAGCCTGGCAGGTTATTACGGAGATGCATTTCCTTATAATGGAGGAAATCCTTTCGGTAATACTACTGAAGATATTTTCGCTATGCAGGTTACAACCAACTCAGGAGTCAATGATTTTCAGACTTTCTTTTCTGCTGATGGACGTGGTGATATCACCATTTCCGATGATCATTTGATTTTATATGAATCTGGTGATGAAAGGCTGGATCTGTTTTATACAAGCGGCGGTTCAGTTTACAATGCCAAAAACGACAATGTTTACGGCAATGTTCATACAATCCGTTTAGCAGAAATGTACCTGATCAGAGCTGAGGCGAATTTTCGTTTAGTTACAGTAGTTGGGGCTACTCCACTTAGCGATCTTAACCGGATTCGTAATCGTGTTGCTTTAACTTCAAAGCTTGTTATTACCTTAGATGATATTCTGTTAGAACGTAAGCTTGAACTTGCATTTGAAGGATTCAATCTTTCAGATATCAAGCGATTGGGTGTTACTACCGGTTATTTTACAGGCGGTGGTGGTTTAGCTGCCACTTCAACCAAATTGGTTTTACCAATTCCTGAAAGAGAACTTCGTGTAAACCCAAATCTTACACAGAATGAAGGATATTAAATAAATTGAATTTCTTTTTGTAAAAAAACCGGCTTTCGCCGGTTTTTTTATTTGCTCAAAAAAGAACATAGAAATGTATTTGCCTGTATGCTTAATTCTTTGCTCAATCGGAAATAAGTGTAACAAATACATTAAATAATTTAAAATATCTTCTTTCAGCAGCAAAAAGCCGTTTTTTTTAAACCTTAAATTTTATCAGCTGCTCAAAATCACATATTTTAGGGAATATTTAACTCTAAACTAATAAACATGAGAAAAAAAGTTCTAAGCTTAATGGGATTCCTATTGCTTTTTGTGACCCAGGCTTCATGGGCACAAACAAGCAGGGTAACCGGAAAGGTTACCGACTCCAAGGATGGTACCCCTTTATCAAATGTTACAGTAAAAGTAAAAGGTGGTGGTGCTTCATCAACTGAAAATGATGGAACATTTTCCATTGTAGTAAGGACGCAAGAGCCAACTCTTGAGTTTTCCTACATTGGCTACACCACAAAGGCTGTAAAAGTAAAGGCCGGGGAATCAATAACCGTTTCACTTGAAATTGATCAGAAAGCTCTGAGTGAAGTTGTTGTAACAGGTACAGGTGTTGCTACCAGTAAAAAGAAAACAGCGATTGCTGTTGAATCAATTACCTCGGATAAATTACCTCAAACACCAACAGCCGATATTGGCAATGCATTAGTTGGTAAAATTGCAGGCGCACAAATCTCCAGTACAAATGGTAGCCCCGGCCAACCTATCAACATTCTGTTGAGAGGTATTAATTCAATTCGTGGTGGTACGACCCCAATGATCCTGATGGATGGTATTGAAGTTGGTTCAACAGGATTGGAAAACCTTGATTTAAATAATATTGAAAGAGTGGAAGTTGTACAAGGCCCGGCCGCTGCTTCCATTTATGGTGCCCAGGGTGCCAATGGTGTTATTCAGCTTTTCTCTAAAAAAGGAAAACAGGGCAGAATTAATATTGACATCAGCTCAAGTGTGGCTGTTAATCAATTGCTCAATATCGGTAATGTAAATAAAGCAAAGAATCATGCGTTTAATGTAAATGCAAATGGTGAAGTAATCAGCAGCGGAGGAACTCCGCTTTCATTTGATGCAACAACAGGTTCTTATCTTGCTAACCCGGTATTTAACCTGATTGATCCGAACAGTAAGAACAATAAAGCTTATGGGAAAAATCTGTTGTGGTATGATCATTATGATATGTTTTTCCAAACAGCAAATACCTTTAACAATACAGTTAACATCAATGGCTCAAGAGACAGATTTGATTTCAGTATTGTTGGGTCAGACAGCAGACAGCAGACTGTATTTAAAAATAATGGGAAATACAACCGCAGCAACTTCAGTTCAAATATTGGTGTTGAATTGTTTAAAAACTTCCGTGTTCGTTCAAACACACAGCTCGTAAGTACACAAAGTTCATTACTGGATCCAAGTGGCCGCAACATGTTTTATGCTATCAATAACTCCCGCCCATTTGCCAATTATGAGCAAAAGGATGCTGCCGGATTTTATTCTCCTTATTTTGGTGATGCAGTTGGTGTAAACGGATATAACTTCAACTATATCACAGAAAATGCAAAAGTGAAGGATCAGACTATTGATATCATTCAAACCTTTAACTTAAACTATAAGTTCCCTCGTTTTGTTGAATTGGATGCAAAATATGGTTTTAACAGAAGTGCTTTAAACAGCCGCTACGATATTGCTGAACAAAGTCACAGTAAAGGGGCAGCTTACTGGGATTATTGGGCAGAATGGTATTCACCACGTACCTCTTATGGTGTTCCTGCAGCATCAAATGAAAGTGGCGAAATTAACCAGGGTGATTATATCAGCTTTTTCCAGAACCTGAATGCCAATGCAACTGTAAGGTTCAATTTCGAAAAAGATTTCAAAATAAATATCCCTCTTCAAACTTCTACACAGTTTGGTTATGATTACCGCAAGCGTAATTATAAAGAATTGGTTTCTTATGGTACAGATGCACCTGACTTCTTACCTTATAATGCAACCAATATGGCCAACTTTAAAATTGCAAGTGATTACAAATCTGAATTCGCAACGTTCGGATACCTGATTAATCAACGCTTTGACTGGGCAGATCTGGCAGGTGCAAGTGTTGGTTTCAGAAGTGATTATTCGTCAGCATTCGGGCAGGGTTCAAAGCCTTTTGGCTTCCCACGTGGTGATGCATATGTACGTGTTTCTGCATTGAATTTCTGGCAGCAGAATAAAGTGAGTGAAATTGTTACAGAATGGAAATTAAGAGCTGCTTATGGTGAAGCGGGTATTCAGCCAGGTGCTTATGATCGTTTCCCGATTTTAAATACTGCTACCATTGGTTCTCAAAGTGCATTCAGTACGCCGGTAACAAATGCAAATGCTGATTTACAGATTGAGGTAACAAAAGAACTGGAAGTTGGTACGGACTTCAGTTTGAAGATGGGTAAAAAAGCATGGTTCAATACTGCCAATGTAAGCTTCACTTACTGGGATCGTACTTCAGAAAACATCATCGATCAGGTTGATGTTGCTCCAAGTCTTGGTGTAGGCCGTTTGCTGACGAATACAATGACACTGAAATCAAATGGTATTCAGGCTTCTTTAAACCTGGCTGTGCTGAATGCAAAAGACTGGACATGGAATTTCACAACTAACTTCAGCAAGCAAAAATCAATTATCCATAGCGTTGCCGGTAATGCAGAATTAATCAAACAGTCTGCTGCCGGAAGTTCACAGTACGTAATTAAAGCAGGTGATAAAATTGGTCAGCTTTACGGTTATCTTTTCCTGAATGCTGTTGATGCAGTTGGTCCCAATGGTCAGCCTTATATTCCTAAAGTGGATCAGGCGTTATATGAAGTTGCCAGTAATGGTTATGTTGTAAACAAAACTACAAGACAACCTTTTGCAACTGCTGGCAGATATGCAATGGGCGACCCTAACCCTAAATTCAATATGTCTTTCATTAACGAAATAAGTTTTAAAGGATTTGTTACGCTGGCTATGCAATGGGATTGGATTTACAAGAGCAATCTTTATAACCAAACCAAACAGTGGATGTACAGGGATGGTATTCATAAAGATTATGATGTTCCGGTTACCATTAACGGACAAACTGAAGCCTGGACAGCGTTCTATCGTGGTGCTTATGCAGTTCGCCAGGCAAATGGTACAAAAAGTTATTTTCTTGAAGATGCTACTTTCTTCCGCTTACGCAATATTGCTTTAGCAGTTGATCTGGCTAAAGTGGTGAACGTAAAAGGGATTAACCGTATGCAGCTTGTATTGAGTGGCCGTAACCTGGTTACGTTTACAAAGTATACCGGTATGGATCCTGAAGTTAGTTCCGGCGGTATTAACTCATCATGGGATCGTGGTGTTGATCACAATACCATTCCAAATCTGAAAACATACCAAGTAGCTCTGAACCTTAGTTTTTAATTTAAAAAAGTTTACAACATGATACTTAAAAAAATATTTGCCTGCTTGATTTTAAGCTCACTGGTTTTGAGTAGCTGTAAAAAAGATCTGGCAATTGAAAATCCAAATAACCCCACTCCTGCAAGTTTGAATTCCGAATCGGGAATCATCAGCTTTGCAACAGGGGGGATCTATATCACCGGCTTTAAAAACTTGAAATATACAGATGGTGTTTACGGCCCATTCTGGAGTGGTGCCATCGGCTTCCACGAATTTATGGGTGATGTAATTGGTGCTGATGCGGCGAATGCCTTTATCAATCAAATGGGATGTCCGAATACAGTTACATTTGATAATGGCACAACCGTTGCAAATCCAAACTCACCTAATACACAATATGCTCTGATCCGTCAGGCAAATACAAACCAATCAGCAGGCAACAACTTCCTGTACTACGAGTGGGCTTATATGTACAACCTCATCAGTTCCTGTAATTTGTTACTGGAAAAAGTTGATGGTGTAACTTTCTCCGGTGATGCCGCTTCAAAAAAAGCAGCCATTAAAGCATGGGCTTACTGGTGGAAAGGATTTGCTTACAGCCGCATTGGTTCTATTTACTATGCAGGGTTGATCATGAATAGTTCTTCTGCAACTAATGGTGATTATGTAACAAAAGAAAAGATGATTGAAGAAGCAAACATCACTCTTGATAAAGCTGTTGCTGCTGCAAACGCAGCCCCAAGTGCCGCCGAATTTAAAGCAGTATGGGCAAAAATTATCCCCAGCTTTTTCCAGGCTGGTAAAGGATTTGCTCAAACACCGGCAGAACTTGGCCGTAACGTAAGCACACTTAAAGCCCGCAACTTATTGGCGAATAAAACTGTGGTCACTATGACCGCTGCCGATTGGAATACTGTGATTACTTTATGTAACTCAGGTGTTACAGCATCTGATAATGTATTTACTGTAAGAACTGATCCCCGTGGTGACCTTTTCAGTGCAGCACAGTTAGTAATGGGCAGAACACAATCTACAGCTCCCGGTGGTGCAACTTATAAATTAAGTGAGCGTTGGGTACAGGAATTTAAAACCGGCGACCTGCGAAAAGATCAAAACACCAAATTGGGTGTTCCTTATCTGGGCCAGGCTGATCGTGGCAATGCACATTTTACACGTTACGCATTAATAGATGGTGGAACGGGTTTGTCAGGTGTAGCTATTTATGCAACTACAGTAGCAAGTGCATATGAAATGTATTGTGCCGGTAATTACGAAGAAAATCAGTTGATGAAGGCTGAAGCACTCATTAATACAAGTCAGATTGATGCTGGTTTGGCTATTATCGATGCTGTAAGGAATTTACAGGGTGCAGGTTTAGCTGCTGTATCAGGTACCGGCTTAAACTTAGCACAGGCAAAAGAAGAATTACGCAGAGAGCGTCGAATCGTATGTGCTTTCCGTGGATTATCTTTCTATGATGCCCGCCGTTGGGGTGTTATTGATCCAACCAGCAGCCGCACAGGAGCTGTATTGGTTAGCAATACAGGTGTTGTCAGTACAAATGGTACAATTGTTTACGGATATCTTGATTATTGGGATGTACCCGGTAATGAGTTAACCTACAACCCACCATCTGCAACAAGTGCACCGGTAAAAAATCCTAAGTAATTAATTAAACAGGATATAAAAAATAAAGGCCCGATCGGGCCTTTATTTTTTATATTTATACGAAGACAGAAATTTCAAAACAGTGATAAAATATCTGATTTCAGGGTTGATCATGGCGGGTATGCATCTTTCGGGAGTTGCCCAAACAACTTCAACCGCACCGGCTGTCTCAGCGCCATCTTATAGCTTTGACAGAAACAAAAAAGATTTCTCTTCGCAGTTGTTTCTTACAGATGGAATGGGAAATGCGTTTAAACCATATTATCACCAGGTGCAGGGTACTCCGTATTTATTCGAAAGCTGGAGTGAGGCTTCCTTCACACTTAAGAATAGGATGACTTCTAATCTTTTTTTACTGAAACTTGATATACATGATCAGCAGATTTATTGTCTCTCAACTAAAAATGAAAACCTGTTGATCAATGCTGAAATAGTAAAGGAGTTTATAATCAAAGATTCCGCAACTCCCAACAGCGGATTCGTGAAATTTCGTATGGGCTATCCTTCTGTTGCGAAACAAAATGCCGCCAGTTTTTATGAAGTTTTAGCTGATGGTAAAATTCAGCTCCTCCATTTTTCTGCCAAAAAAAATTCAACAGAATAAAAATGATTTTTCCGGTGAAGTATCAAAAGAGTTTGTGCTGTATGATTATTACTATGTATATGTGAATGGAGAAATGAAAACCATGAAAAGCGATAAGGATTTTTTTACTGAAATGATGAACGATAAACGGGATTTAACAGAAGAGTATATTAAGCTGAATAAAATCAGTTTTAAAAATGTTGCCCATATAGCAAAACTTATTGCTTATTATAATTCTCTTGACTGATGGCCGGTGAAAAACAGGACAGTTCTGCTATTTGTTAAATAAGTAAATCGATACAGAAGGAAAACCTTTCTTATTTTTGCCTAACATCTGTTAGGAAACATTAATCAATATGACTTATTCCCCTCTTAATAAAATACGCATTGTTACCGCTGCCAGCTTATTTGATGGGCATGATGCTGCTATCAACATCATGCGCCGTATTATGCAAAGCAAGGGTGCTGAAATTATTCACCTTGGTCACAACCGCAGCGTGCATGAAATTGTAGAATGTGCTATTGAAGAAGATGCACAGGGAATTGCTATTACAAGTTACCAGGGCGGGCATGTGGAGTTTTTCAAATACATGAAAGATCTGCTGGAAGAAAATGGCTGCGGTCATATCAAAATATTTGGCGGTGGTGGCGGAACAATTCTTCCGACAGAAATAGAAGAGCTGCATCAATATGGCATCAGCAGAATTTATTCGCCCGATGATGGCAGGCATATGGGACTGGAAGGAATGATTGAGGATGTGATTAAACAATGCAGCCCCCTCCCAACCTCCCCCGGTGGGGGAGGAGATTGGCAACAGTCTGATTATTGGCAAGCTTCAAAAAAGTGGAATGGTCATTTGCCAATGGGTGAGAGAAAGGATATCAGAAAAATTGCAAGAGCAATAACATTTGCCGAAAATGAAATGAATGCAGATGAATTATTTTATGATGGTTCTTCCATTACAGTTAATCATTTCAAGGCCGACCCGATACTGTATGCGAAGCTGAAAGATTTTGCATTGATTCATCGAAAAGAACCAACTGTTGCAGAAGCTGTTCTTTGGGATAAACTCCGAAATAAAAAGGAAGGATATAAGTTTAGACGTCAGCATATCATTGGTCAGTTTATTGCAGATTTTATTTGTTTGTCAAAAGGATTAATTATTGAAGTAGATGGCAAGTATCATCAACTGCCTGAAATAAAAATAACTGATGAGGAAAGAACAACCCTGCTTACCGAATCCGGATTTCATGTTCTTCGACTTACCAATGATGATGTCTTGTACAAAACAGGTGAAGTAATTGAAAAGATTCATAAGCAACTAAGCGAACTTCCGGATAAAACTAATTTTGAAATAAATAGTGAGGCTGACAAAGTCTCCCCCACCGGGGGAGGTTTGGTGGGGGCACCGGTTCTTGGCATCACTGGCACTGGCGGCGCAGGTAAATCATCTGTAACAGATGAAATTGTTCGCCGTTATTTAAATGCATTTGCAGATAAAACAATTGCAGTGCTTTCTGTTGATCCTTCCAAAAAGAAAACTGGCGGTGCGTTGTTGGGTGATCGTATTCGTATGAACTCCATCTCTGGCCCGAGAGCTTATATGCGGAGTTTGGCAACAAGAGAAAGTGATAAAGCACTGAGTGTACATGTACAGGAAGCGATTGATATCTGTAAAGAAGCCGGCTTTGATTTTATTATTCTTGAAAGCGCCGGTGTTGGACAAAGTGATGCATCTATTCTTGATTACTGCAATGTTAGTTTGTATGTAATGACACCGGAGTATGGGGCAGCATCGCAATTAGAAAAGATCAACATGCTTGATTATGCTGATGTAATCACTATCAACAAATTTGATAAAGCAGGAGCACTGGATGCATTGGCAGATGTTCGAAAACAGTACAAACGCAATCATCAGCTCTTCATGGCGAAAGATGAAGACTTGCCGATCATCGGAACAATTGCTTCACAGTTCAATGATGCAGGGGTAAATGAATTGTTTGAAAAACTCATGCAGACAGTTGAAGCAAAAACAAAAGTGAAGTTTGGAGGAGTAGAACATTTTGTACATAAGGATACAGTGAGTAAAACACTGATCATTCCTCCGGCAAGAGTCCGTTACCTCAGTGAAATTGCAGATGCCATTAAAGATTATAATCAATTGGTGATTGATCAGGCAGCAATCGCTTCAAAGCTGTATCAGTTACAAGGGACTAAACAAACCCTGACGGCGGTTGAGGTTCCGTCGGCGGTTATTGAAGAAATAGAAAAACAAATACAATTTTATACTGATCAGCAAACACCTGTTGCAAAAAAACTCATTGCACACTGGCCTGAAAAAGTAAAAGCTTATCAACAGGATTTCTATGAATATAAAGTAAGAGACAAAGTAATTAAGCAGCCAATGTTCAGCACAAGTTTAAGCGGAACAAGAATTCCGAAAGTAGTGCTGCCAAAATATAAAGACTGGGGCGATTTATTAAAATGGCAGGCGCAGGAAAATGTGCCGGGGAGTTTTCCATTTGCTGCAGGTGTGTTTCCATTAAAGCGTGAAGGTGAAGACCCAACAAGAATGTTTGCAGGTGAAGGCGGTCCGGAAAGAACCAACAAGCGTTTTCACTATGTGTCATTAGATCAACCAGCCATTCGTTTATCCACTGCATTTGACAGTGTAACCCTGTATGGTGAAGACCCTGCTCTTCGTCCGGATATTTATGGAAAGGTTGGAAACAGCGGTGTAAGTATTGCAACAGTTGATGATGCAAAAAAACTATACAGTGGCTTTGATCTCTGCGATCCAAAGACATCAGTAAGCATGACCATCAATGGTCCGGCGCCAATGTTACTTGCTTTCTTTATGAATGCAGCTATTGATCAGCAATGTGAAAAATGGATTGAAGCGAATGGTAAATGGGATGAAGTAAAAAAACTGGCAGAAGAGAAATTTAAATCACAGACAAAACCTCTTTACAATAATACAGCTTCACCCGGTGAACTGCCTTCCGGCAATAATGGACTGGGTTTAAAACTTCTCGGTTTAAGTGGTGATGAGGTATTGCCTGCAGATGTATATGCACAATGTAAACAAGCGGCATTGCAACAGGTAAGAGGAACAGTACAGGCAGATATTTTAAAAGAAGACCAGGCACAGAACACCTGCATCTTTTCAACAGAGTTTGCATTGAAGTTAATGGGCGATGTGCAGGAATATTTTATTCAGCAGAACATCCGCAACTTTTACAGTGTAAGCATCAGTGGTTATCATATTGCAGAAGCAGGTGCTAATCCCATTACGCAATTGGCATTTACATTAGCAAACGGCTTCACTTACATTGAATATTATTTAAGCAGAGGAATGAATATTGATGACTTCGCTCCCAATCTTTCTTTCTTTTTCAGTAATGGAATGGATCCTGAATACAGTGTGATAGGAAGAGTATCCAGAAAGATCTGGGCAAAAGCAATGCGGTATAAATACAAAGCCAACAAGCGCAGCCAGATGCTGAAGTATCATATCCAAACTTCCGGCCGCTCATTGCATGCACAGGAAATTGATTTCAATGATATCAGAACAACGCTGCAGGCATTGTATGCAATCTATGATAACTGTAATTCACTTCACACCAATGCATATGATGAAGCCATTACCACACCAACAGAAGAAAGTGTTAGAAGAGCCATGGCTATTCAGTTAATCATCAACAGGGAGTTGGGAACAGCAAAGAATGAAAACCCCAACCAGGGTTCTTTCTTAATGGAAGAGTTAACCGACCTGGTTGAAGAAGCAGTGATGAATGAATTCAACCGTATTACAGAACGTGGTGGTGTACTGGGAAGTATGGAACGTATGTATCAGCGGAATAAAATTCAGGAAGAAAGTTTGTACTACGAGCATCAGAAGCATACTGGTGAATTACCATTGATTGGTGTGAATACATTCTTAAGTAAAAATGGAAGCCCGACTATTTTACCACAGGAAATCATCCGCAGTACAACAGAAGAAAAAGAACAGCAGATCACTAACCTGCACAATTTCTGGAAAAGGAATGAACACAGAACTGCAGAAGAATTAAAGAAACTGAAAGAAGTTGCTGTGCGTAACGAAAATATTTTTGCACAACTGATGGAAACAGCAAAGTATTGTTCACTTGGACAGATAACTCATGCATTGTATGAAGTAGGCGGGCAATACAGAAGAAATATGTAAAAGAAATTAGTTTATCAATACAAAAGGGCTTTTTCAGAGCCCTTTTGTAAATCGAAAAAAATATCACTACTCTTCTTTCACTACTCTTCCTTCCTTATTGATCATCATAAACTCGCCGTTTTTCAAAACACGGGCTTTCCCTTCTGTAAATAAATCGGCAAAGTTGTAAGCAAAGGGAAGAGCGATTTTTCCTTTCATATTGATATAACCCCACAGGCCTTTACTGTTTCCAACAGGTGCCAGTCCTTCGGAAAATCCACGGGCCATTTCATATTCAAACGGAATGATTACCTGCATCTGGTAATTGATATATCCAAATTTTTCATTTTTTTTCACACAGGCAATACTATCGTGAAAAGAAGAGACTTCCTCATACATTGGTTCAACAATAACCTTGCCTGTACTGTCTAAGTAACCCCATTTGTTTCCTTTGCGTACGCCCGCTCTTCCTTCACTAAAGGTCAATGCTTCATCATAAATAAGTGGTACAACTAATTCACCTGACTTAGTTACATATCCAAACTTGCCATCCTTACTAACTTTAGCAAGACCACAAACACAATCATCAACAAAATCATATTGTTTGGTCCAGGTTTGAGCTGATGCCTGTATTGACCAGAAAAGGATGAATAAAACGAAATAATTTTTCATAATTCATCTGTTTTACAGTTTAAAAAATTGCAGTGTTAAGGTAGATTGTCAGCTTTTGTAAATCAATGATTACAGGCAGATGGCGGAGTGATTAAGGGCAGAGAAATGGCTTTTTGAGTCGCTTTTCCGACTGTTTTTTGAACAGAAATCAGTTAACTTTCCCGCATGAAATACCCATAAAAATTATCCATGCCCGACTTTGTCATTCAGGCGGGGAGCTACTTTATACTTACGGCGATGATAATTTTTTGGATATACTATGTGGCCAAAAGTCAATAAAAATAAACACATGAAACAAACAGGAATACTTCTTCTTATTCTGGCTTTTATTATTGGGGCGGGCGGCTGTTCAAAAAAACCGTATGCAGCAACGAATAAATCGTATAAAAAGCAAACAAAGACTTTTGCAAAACTGCTGCGGCAATATCCATTGAATGATTCAGTTGATAATGCACCCATGTTTGTTGGCACAACCAATCTGTCGATGCGCAGGCCCAACTTTGTGATCATTCATCATACAGCACAAAATAGCTGCGAACAGACATTAAAAACATTTACTCTTCCAAGAACACAGGTAAGTGCTCACTATGTGATTTGTAAAGATGGAACGGTCTATCATATGCTCAACGATTATTTAAGGGCTCATCATGCAGGTGTAAGCAAATGGGGAAATTCAACTGATATTAATTCAAACAGTATTGGCATAGAGTTAGACAATAATGGCTTTGAAATTTTTGATGAACGACAGCTAAACAGTTTGACTTTATTACTGGAGCGGTTAAAAAAATCATTCAGCATTCCTGCTGCAAACTTTATTGGCCATGGTGACATTGCCCCTACGAGGAAGAATGATCCCAACTGGCGTTTTCCCTGGAAAACACTGAGTGAAAAAGGATTTGGCTTGTGGTGGAATGATACAACCAATGTGCAGGTTCCTGAAAAGTTTGATTATCTCACTGCAATACGTATTGTGGGCTATGATATAAAAGATACAAGTGCCGCTATCCTCGGTTTTAAACGTCATTTTTTAATGGATACCACAAAAGGAATGACACCTGAAGCAGTTAAAGTGTTATACCAGTTAGAAAAAAAATATCTGTAACTTAGGTTTATCCGGTTTTGTTTAAACAGAAACCATTCTGCGATTGTTTCCCAATAAAAAATGAAGTGTGTCATGCTTATTTATGCAATGCAGAAGAAGTGATTGCGACACAGTTGATGCTATGAAAAACGGGAGTTTGTATTAAAATGATTTTATGACAGCAGAACATCAGCGACTTTCAGAAAATGCAAATACATCAGTTCCTCTTGAACGTTGGGGGCCTTATCTCAGCGAACGGCAATGGGGAACAGTAAGAGAAGATTATGGTCCATATGGCGACGCATGGGGTTATTTCCCATTTGAGCATTCGCATTACCGTTCTTATTTATGGGGTGAAGATGGTTTGGCAGGCATCTCTGATTATTTCCAAAACCTTTGTTTTGGTATTGCGTTGTGGAATGGAAAAGATGCGATTCTCAAAGAACGTTTATTTGGTTTGGGAAATTACGATGGTAATCATGGTGAAGATGTAAAGGAACTGTATTACTATTTAGATAATGTGCCATCGCATTACTATATGGAGTACCTGTATAAATATCCGCAGCTTGCTTTTCCATATAAAAAATTACTGGATGAAAATAAGAAGCGGAGCCGTGATGAACCTGAGTATGAAATTTTAGATACACCTGTGTTTAAAAACAATCATTACTTCGATGTGCTGGTAACCTATGCCAAGCAGAACTCAAACGATCTGTTTATTAAAATTGATGTAACCAACCGTTATCACCGTGCTGCTGATATTACCGTACTGCCAACTTTATGGTTTGCCAATAAGTGGAGTCATGATTCCAAAGAAATAAAACCGTCTATTGAATTTGTAAATGATTCCTGTATACATGCATGGCATTACCGTTTAGGTGATTATTATTTTTATTTTTCTGATGCTGATGATTTGTGGTTTACTGAAAATGAAACCAACACAGAGAAAATGAATGGCACACCCAATGCATCCATATTTGTAAAAGATGCCTTTCATGATGCAGTGATCAGGAACAAGTATAAAAAAGAACTCCGGAAGAAAAAGACAGGAACGAAATCTTCGCCGGTTTATAACCTGAAATTACAGGGACATGAAACCAAAACGATTTATTGCCGCTTGATGAATGGGTATACTGACAATCCATTTCATGAAGGATTTGAGTATTTGTTTACACAACGAAAAAAAGAAGCAGATGAATTTTATGATACGGTTATTCCGCAGTCATTAACAGATGAACAAAAAAATATTTCACGGCAGGCATATGCCGGATTATTATGGAGCAAGCAATTTTATTCATTTGACACGGAGAAATGGATTGGCTCAAGTGATGGAATTACTCCCGTGAATGACGGGAAAAAGTATGGACGTAACAGTGACTGGAAACATCTAAAGAATGCGGATGTCATCTGCATGCCCGATAAATGGGAGTATCCCTGGTATGCAGCATGGGATCTGGCTTTTCAGTGTATTTCCATGGCAGCTGTCGATCCGGTGTTTGCCAAGCACCAGCTATTGCTGATTATGCGGGAATGGTATATGAAACCTGATGGCCAGCTGCCTGCCTACGAATGGAATTTTGGCGATGTAAATCCACCCGTGCATGCCATGGCTGCATGGGAAGTATATAATATTGAAAAGAAAAAAACAGGAAGAGGCGATGTACAGTTCCTGAAAAAAATATTTCAAAAACTTCTGATCAACTTCACGTGGTGGATCAACCGGAAAGATGACAATGGAAATAATTTGTTCCAGGGAGGATTTCTTGGACTGGATAATATTGGCGTGTTTAACCGCAGTCATCATATACCGGGTAACTTTCAATTAGAACAGGCTGATGGTACATCATGGATGGGAATGTATGCGTTGAACATGATGGATATTGCTGTTGAAATTGCCGTACACGATGACGCATTTGAAGATACTGCTACCCGTTTCTTTGAACATTTTGTATTGATTGCTGAAGCGTTGAACAGTCATCATCTCTGGAACGAGGAAGATAAATTTTATTATGATGTATTATGTCTGCATGATGGAAGCAACCTGCCGCTGCGTATTAAATCAGCAGTTGGGTTAACCAGTTTGTTTGCTGTTTCAAATATTCATAAAAATGCATTGAGCAGGTTAAAGGATTTTAAGAAACGTATTTCCTGGTTTGAAAACTACCGCAAGGCAAATAAACTTTTCTGGCCCAATGAAGAAAAAAGCGACAGTGAAGAAATTCTGTTGTCGCTGGTGCCGAAGGAAAAATTAATTGCTATTCTCAGCCGTGTGCTTGATGAAAATGAATTTTTATCTGTTGGTGGTATCCGAGCCTTATCAAAAGATCATGAACAGAATCCTTATTCAGTTGAGTTGGAAGGGCAAACATATTCTATTCAGTATGACCCCGGGGATTCTACTTCCGATATGTTTGGAGGCAACAGTAACTGGCGTGGCCCGGTGTGGATGCCGCTGAATTTCTTAACCATTCAATCCATCAAACGCTTTGGTGAATTTTATGGAGATAGTTTACTGGTGGAGTATCCGAAAGGGTCGGGTATACAGCTTAACCTGCAGCAGGTGGCTGAAAAAATATCCGGAAGGATCATTGATCTGTTCAGCCGTAATGAAAAAGGTGAGCGCAGAAGTTATGATCAATACAACTGGTTTTATAAACAACCCGGCAATGAACACCTGCTGTTATTCTATGAATATTTTCATGGCGACAGCGGCAAAGGATTGGGGGCCAGTCATCAAACCGGATGGACAGCATTAGTAGCAGAGCTGATCAATGCTTACGGCGATAAAAAATAATCAGTTCAATTCACCTGCCGGTTCGTGATCATCATACAGGTCTCTTAATTTCAGCAGTTCAGCTTTCAGCTGAAGAATGATTTTTTGATATGCCGGCGAATGAATGAGATTTTTTTGCTCTGATGGATCAATCGTTAAGTCATACATTTCCCATTCATTGACAGTATAGAAATAGATGAGCTTGTATTTATCTCCTCTTATTGCAAGATGTGGAATAACGGTATGATCTTTTACATATTCATAATAATGATAGTACAGATATTTCCGGGAAAGTGTTTTTTCTTTTGCAGTTAACAGCGGCTTCAGGTTAATACCCTGCATGGATGCCGGAATTTCTGCACCTGCAATGGAAAGGATCGTTGGAGCAAAATCAATATTCTGTACCATCGTATTTGTAACTGTACCCGGTTTTATTTTTCCCGGCCAGCGGATGATCAACGGAGTTTTCATACTCACATCATACGCAAAGCGTTTATCGAACCAACCGTTTTCACCCAAATAAAATCCCTGATCGCTTGTGTAAATTACAGCCGTTGTTGGAGTAAGTTTATTTTCATCAAGATACTTCAGCAACCTGCCAACGCTTTCATCTATTGACGCAACACAGGCGAGATAATCCTGCATGTACCATTGATATTTATATTTCAACAACTCTCTGCCCTTTGGTTTTTTCTCCTGCATGATTTTGCCTCTTTCTGCATAAATTTCTTTGAAGCGTCCACGCTCATAATCGGGCATCCGTTTGATGATGGCATTATAGGTAGCAAGATCTTCTGCATCGGGAATTAATTCAGGCATATCTTTTAAGTACTGCGGATCTACTTTCAGATCAGCACACAAACGCATATCAGGTAAAATGCTCATGGTCTGTATCCGCCATGCACTGCCACGGCCAACTGTATCAGCATATAAAGTAGCCGGCTCAGGAAATGTTTTTGTATAATACTGTTCAAGATATTTTAAAGCCGGAACAAAATTTCTGTGCGGTGCTTTGTGATGAAAGAATAAAGCAAACGGTTTATTCTTATCTCTGCTGCTGAGCCAGTTGAGTACATCATCAGTAATTACATCAGTTGCATATCCTTTTTCGGTAATGGTATCACCGTTCATGGTAATCATTCTTGTATCATGGTACTGACCCATGCCGGGTAATATTCTCCAGTAATCAAAACCTGTTGGATAAGAATGTAAATGCCATTTACCAATCATTGCTGTTTGATAACCTGCTTTACCCAGCAAGTGTGCAATGGTTGTTTTGGATGAATCAAATCTTGTGCGGTTATCTTTCACACCATTCTTATGGGAATGCTGACCGGTTAACAGGGTTGCTCTTACTGGCGAACAGATGGAATTACCAACAAATGCTTTGTTGAACCGCATGCCCTCTTTTGCCAGGCGGTCAATATTGGGTGTTTGAATGAATTGTTTGTTATAAGCACTGATGGCATCGTCATCATGGTCATCACTCATAATATAAATGATATTTGGCTTCTGCTGCGCAAAAGCAGAAGAACAGCAAAGCAAAAGAATGTATAAAAAACGCATGAAGGAAAGTTACAATAATTATCAGTATCAGTAGATTTGGAGAAATATTTTATATGGAGTTTGGGAGAATACCTGATGATGAACTGGATAGTAATGATTTTTCATTACCGGCAGAGCCAGCATTCAATAAAAAAATACTGAAAGACAAGCCTGTAAAGGATGCAAAAGTATATCTCGGCTGTGCCAAGTGGGGAAGAACAGAATGGGTAGGAAAGATCTATCCGCCCAAAACAAAAGAGAAAGACTTCTTACAGCACTATGTGGAGCATTACAACAGTATTGAACTGAATGCAACACATTACAAAGTGTATGGTGAGCCTGGTACACGCAAGTGGGCAGAGAAAGCAACGGGAAAAGATTTTAAGTTCTGTCCTAAAATGTACCAGGGTGTAACACATCGTGGTAGTTTAAAAGGGAAGGATTTTATTACCAATGAATTCTTCCGTGGTATTGTTGGATTTGAAGAACATCTCGGTCCCATCTTCGTGCAGGTGAGTGATACGTTTTCGCCAAAGAGAAAGAATGAATTGTTTGATTATTTAAAATCGTTACCAACTGATCTGCAATTTTTTCTTGAAGTACGTCATCCTGATTGGTTTGCGAAAGAAGATATCCGCAATGAAATGTTTATTACGCTGAAAGAAATGAATATGGGTGCTGTAATTACTGATACAGCAGGAAGAAGAGATTGTGCACATATGCATTTAACGGTACCGAAAGCATTCATCCGTTATGTTGGTAACAGTCTGCATAAATCTGATTACACCAGATGTGATGCATGGGTTGAACGGATGAAGTACTGGTTAGATCATGGAATGGAAGAATTGTATTTCTTTATGCATATGCATGATGAGGCAACATCACCGGAACTTACGGTTTATCTGGTTGATAAACTCAATAAAGAATGCGGATTGAATTTAAGTAAACCAAAATTTTTAGACGATGACCCCCAAGGCACCTTATTTACTTAACTCACTTCAAACAACTCATCCCATCTTGTAGTATATCTCGGGCTGCGTAATTCCTGCCGCATTTTCCAATCCCTTGTTGTTCCGCTGGCGGCAAACTTCAGTACATCATCCCGCTGACTGAAGTTGATATTATCGATCATGCTCATCAGCATGCGACCATTGTTTTTTACTTCAGGGAAAAACAAATTTCCCTGGATGGACTCATCAGGAACAATACCGCTTAACATTACCCCAGCTTTTTTATAACGCTGACCTTTTTCAAATAACTGATCTACCAGTTCAACCGCCGGTTTAATTAATTCATTGGTAAACGAAGTGGCAACCGGAAGTGTAATATAACTGCTGATAGTACCCGTCTTCTTAAAGTTGAGCATATGATCCTGGTCTTTCGTAACCACAAACACGCTGATCACTTTTGCAGCGCTGTGCTGTCTTCTTAATTTTTCGGCAGCCCTTGACGTATAGGTAGCAACGGCCTCTTTAATATCATTGATATCGCCTACCGGGCTGCCGAACATTCTGGTGGTAGCGATCATTTTTTTATTCACCAGTTCATCTTCCATGTCTTTGGATGGAATACCTTTTAATTCTCTCACAAGTCTTGCGCCCACCACGCCACCCAAATGCATTTTCGCAAACTCTTCGCTCATTTTACTTAGCTGTAACGCATCATCAATAAACCATTGTTCTTTTAGTTTTTTTGCATATTGATAACCAACACCCCAAATATCACCAACAGGTGTTCTTTCAAGTGCATCAGCAATTTTTTCATCTGTATCAAGTACCATAATTCCTCCTGTTAGTTCTTTGTTTTTTTTTGATAAGCGATTGGCCACCTTTGCCAGCACTTTAGTAGGAGCCACACCAATTGAAACCTTAATACCGGTCCATTGCTCTACTGTTTCTTTCAGTTCTTTTGAAATGCGGTGCAGATCAGAAGCGGGAAAAATGCTGAGATCTAAAAATGCTTCATCAACAGAATATACTTCAACCTTATGTTCTCCTAACAGGATCCGTAATGTTTCCATTACCCGCCAGCTCAGATCACCGTATAAATTATAATTACTCGAAAAAACAGTTACTCCATGTTTTTGAATTAACGGCTTGGCCATAAAATAAGGCCCGGCCATTTCAACGCCCAATTTTTTTGCCTCATCGCTTCTTGAAATAATACACCCGTCATTGTTGCTGAGCACAACAACAGGTTTCTTGTCCAGATGTGGTTTGTATAAGCGTTCGCAGGAACAGTAAAAATTATTACAATCAATAATAGCGTAAAACCCTCCCCGCTCCCTGAAGGGAGAGCTTAAAACCCCGTCAGCGGTTGCAGACCCTGACGGTGGTTTCATATCGGAGCATATTTCTGTTAATATCATTTATTTCAATTTATTTTAAACACCCGCCAACGGGTGACGAACAAACCCCGCCAGCGGTTGCAGACCCTGACGGTGGTTTTTGTAAATAAAATATTTATTCAATACAGAACTTTTTCATTTGATCATTTTCATAAGTGTTTTTATGTGCTTTTTCAAAAGCGGCCGGGCCACCAAACCAATCCAATACTTTTTGTGATGCTAAAAATTCAGAATCGTTCTTTAAAATAGAATGAAAAGAAGAGAACTCCCATTCTTTGAAATCGGGCACAAATTCGTGTAGTTGAGGGTTATAGTGACAGTAATAAATTACAGAAGTCAGATAACTGTCATTGTCAATTAGCTTTCTTTCAAAGGGCGACTCAAATAGCGGCCCCGTTCGGTTATGTGCTTTATTAACAGATTGAGTATATGAATTGAAAAAATGTGAAAGTTGTTTTGATGCGTTTAATTGAAACAGGCCCTCGCCTGTTTTTTTAGGTACCTGTACATTTTCCTTTACGTATACCAACATGTGGAAATGATTTCTCAATAACGAATACGCAAAGGTTTCCAAAACGTCTGTACAGTAAAATTTATATTGCTGAAGGAAGTAATAATAATTCCTTTTTTCTTTGAAAATATCTTCACTGTTTACACCTCTGTTGTAAATGTGAAAGTAATTACCAGGGGTAAAAGGCTCAGTGTACATATTGATAATTTAAGTGACGTAACCCTGACGGCGGCTACAGTCCCCGTCAGCGGTTATTGAAAGACTATTATATAAAAAGAACGTTCTTTAATTCAACCGCCGTCAGGGTTTGCAACCGCTGACGGGGTTTGCCTCAACCTAAAGAATGAATCGAGTATACCACCACCCCCCATAACTGAAAATCGCTGAACTCAGCCAGGTTAATGGTTTTGTATCTCGGGTTTTCAGGAATTAAAAAAGCCGACGAAAAGTTTTTGTGAAAACGCCGCACCATCAGTTCACCATTCAGCACAGCCACAATAATTTTTCCACTCGTTAATTTTAACGACCGGTCAACGATCAGGATATCATTATCAAACATCCCCGCCTCACGCATGGCATCACCTTTCATACGGAAGAAAAATGTTGCCGGTTTGTTTTTAATGAGTTGTTCATTAAGATCAATGCCACGTTCGGCATAGTCATCCGCTGCAGCACCAAAGCCGGTAGCATTGGCTGTTTTTACTTCCTGCTGCGAAAAGTTTTTGCTGCCTTTATAAGCAGCTCCGAAAAATTGTTCCCCGTCCATAGAAAAAGTTTAATCTCTTTTAGTTTCAGCAAAAAGAGAGGTGATCAGATTTTTTTATGTGATGCGTGCATGTTTATTGCTTTTTGCCGCATCGAACAATCCTGAAAAATATTCATCGCAACGGGCCTGAAATTGCTCAAATATTTTTCAGAATTGTTTCAGGGTTTGTAAATAAGTTTTGTAAAACTAAAACTTTTAGTAATTTAGTGGTACGATTTTGAAGAATATTTTTTCATCTTCAATAACCGACCGATACTTCAGTAACCCCGTTCTGCTGTTAATCATCCTAAAGGCTGATGATTTTGCATAGCAGAAGTGTACAACATTTTTCAAGTATGAACTCTCTGCCCGGCCTCCCTCTCTTTTGGAGAGGGAATGAGGGTGAGGTTAAAAAGATGGGTTATGCAATTACAAACTATTACAACATCAACCATTCCCGGTTACCGGGTGTACGAGTATCTGCTCGTATTAAGTCCACATGAAGAGTTGTGGAACAGAATTATGAAAGTAAAAAATGAGTTTGCAAAAGAGTATCATTCTGAATATGCAAAACATGGTAAACCACATATTACACTGGCAAACTTTCTGCAGTATGAAATGATGGAAGAGAGATTGGTCAACCGTTTGAAAATGGTTGCTATGGGTTTTCCTCCCATCAAGGTAGAGTTGAGGGATTATGGAAGTTTTCCAAGTCATACTATTTATATCAATGTAGTAAGTAAGATTCCCATTCAAACACTGGTGAAACAAATCCGTACAGAAGCACAGCGGCTCATGAAACTGAATGATGATAACAAGCCGCATTTTATTCTTGAACCGCACCTGACTATCGCCAGAAGATTATTGCCCTGGCAATATGAAAAAGGCTGGCTTGAATACAGTAACAGGCATTTCACCGGAA
>CAZOLW010000004.1:0-151282 GCA_964580775.1 uncultured Chitinophagaceae bacterium
TGAATTTTAAAATGCGTGATGCAGCCTTTAGCCGTCAGCGTTACTGGGGCGAACCATTTCCAATTGTTTGGAAAGATGGAATTGCTTATCCATTAAGAGAAGATCAGTTACCCTTGTTATTACCTGAAGTTGAAAATTATAAGCCAGGGCCAGAGGGCGAAGGTCCTCTTGCCAACATACCAGACTGGATAAATCAATTCGGGTCTGAAATCCCCCCTTTGGGGGGTGGGGGGGCTTTGGAGACGAACACGATGCCCGGTTATGCAGGTTCTTCATGGTATTTCTTACGTTATATGGATCCGCATAACGACAAAGCATTTTGCGACCGTACAGTTTCTGATTACTGGAACCAGGTTGATTTATACATTGGAGGAACAGAACATGCAGTAGGACATTTATTGTACAGCCGCATGTGGACGAAAGCCTTGTATGATCTTGGACATATTGGTTTTGATGAACCGTTTAAGAAATTGGTGAATCAGGGGATGATACAGGGAAGTTCAAGATTTGTATATCGTCTTGAGATAGCAAGTGATATGTTCGAGCTTTATTATCCAGATAGCCAGTTATTTATTTCCTATGGGGTATATGAGAAAATCAAGGACTTAGAATTACAACAGAAAATAGAGTTTCTTAGCAATATTTTAAAGGGAGATGAAAGATTCTTAAAGTTGTTGGAGAGTAAATTCAAAGCGATAAATGTATCAAGATTACATGTTGATGTAAATTTTGTGGATGGGTATGAACTTGATACGGAAGCTTTCAAGAAATGGCGCAATGGCGAGTATGCAACTGCTGAGTTTATTTTAGAAGATGACAAATATATCTGCGGCAGTGAAGTAGAGAAGATGAGTAAATCTAAATTCAACACGGTTAATCCTGATGATTTGGTAAACAGGTACGGTGCTGATACTTTCCGCATGTATGAAATGTTTCTCGGTCCGGTAGAGATCAGCAAGCCATGGGATACAAAAGGCATTGAAGGTGTTCATCGTTTCCTGAAAAAATTATGGCGCTTGTTTTACGATGAAGTAAAAGGACAGGTGTGGAAGGATGAAAAAGCAAACGATGCAGAATTGAAAGTACTTCACAGAACCATTAAGAAAATTGAAGATGATACCGAACGATTCAGTTTCAACACCGGTGTAAGCACATTCATGATTGCTGTGAATGAACTCAGTGATCTGAAATGCCACAAGAAAGAAATTCTTGAACAGTTACTCATCATGCTCACTCCTTATGCTCCGCATGTGAGTGAAGAGCTCTGGGATTTGCTGGGTCATAAAGACAGCATTCTGGATGCAAGCTTCCCCAAATTTGAAGCGAAGTATGTTGCTGAATCAAGCAAAGCATACCCAGTTGCCATCAATGGTAAAACAAGGGCTGAGCTTACACTTGACTTGAATATTACACAGGCAGAAGTGGAGCAGATCGTGTTGAGTAATGAAGTGGTGCTGAAATGGCTCGACGGGAAGCAACCGAAGAAGATCATTTACGTAAAGAACAAAATGATTAACCTGGTAGTATAATTTTTACTGTTTATTAAATAGCTAATCCCGGAATCAGCAACCTGCTGATTCAGGGATTTTTTTTACAAATAATACCATCTTGATTTAATAAGTAGTCTAAAGGCTACGTTGAAATCTTAGATGGTATTATGCCGCAGAAAAGCATTTTAGACTCCTATTATAAAAGCGGTATTAAATATGGCTGCAAATTGTTCTGAACGGTTATCTGTCAATTGGTTTTCCTCGTACATTGCTGTTCCAAAATAAACTATCATGAAACTTATTATTTTCCTTTTGTTGTTGTTTGCAGAAACTGCGTTTTCTCAAACAGGAAATGCTTATTTCCTTTCCAATCCAACCTTAACACCAGATGGAGAAACTGTTGTCTTCAGTTATGAAGGCGACTTGTGGAAAGCAGCTGTTAAAGATGGACAGGCCACACGTATCACTGCCATGCAGGGTTATGAAACATCAGCAAGGGTCTCTCCCGATGGTAAATGGATTGCCTTCTGCGGAAGACAGTATGGCAATGCAGATGTTTTCATCATGTCAATCAATGGTGGCGATATAAAGCAGCTTACGTTTCACAGCAGTGGCGATGAAGTAACCAGCTGGAGCTGGGATTCCAAATACATTTATTTCAACAGTGGCCGCAACGGACAGATCTCAGGATTTAAAGTATCAAAAGATGGCGGCACTCCTTTAAAAGTTTTTGCTGATTATTTTTTTCTGTACGATCACAATCTTGTAGAGCATCCAACTTCAGGTGAAATCTTTTTCAACGATACATGGGAAAGCAGTAACCAGGTGCAGCGTAAAAGATATAAAGGCGCATTCAATCCCGATATTCAATCGTACAATCTTAAAACAAAACAGCATAAGAAATACACGACCTGGGAAGGAAAAGATTTCAGTGCAAGCATTGACCGTAAAGGAGGTATCTATTTTATTTCTGATGAATTCAACGGGCAATACAATTTGTACACAATTGCAGGCAGCAATAAAAAAGCGCTGACTAAATTTTCTTCTTCCATTAAAACTCCACAGGTAAATGCAGATGGTGGGAAGATTGTATTTGAAAAAGATTACCAGTTGTGGATCTATGATGCAGCAACAGGAAAAGAAAACAAACTCGCCATTTCTATTTCACGCAACAATATTCTTCCCAAAGAAAAAGATTTTGATGTAAAGGGAAATATCTCGGCCTTTGATGTATCACCCGATGGGAAGAAAATTGCTTTTACTGCAAGGGGTGAATTATTTGTAAGCGATGCAGAAGGTAAATTTATTCAGCAGGTTGAACGCAATACAGTTGAGCGTGCAGCAGAAGTGAAATGGCTGAGCGACAACAAAACATTGCTGTACACACAAACTGTGAAAGGTTATACCAACCTCTATACAATTATTGCAGGAACAAACAATGCGCCTAAACAAATCAGTAATGATCTGCGGAACAACCGTTCCATTGCATTCAACAAAACAAGAACAAAGGCTGTATATCTCAGCGGCAGAAATGAAGTGCACCTGCTTGATCTGAAAACAATGGCCGATAAATTAATTGTGAAAGATGAGATCTGGGGTTTTCAAAACAGCAACCCTGGTTTTTCATCCAATGATGAATATGTTGTGTTTACGGCTTACCGCAATTTTGAACAGGATATCATTGTATATAATATCAATGAAAACAAAACCATCAATCTTACAAAAACTGGTATTTCAGAAACAGATCCTATCTGGTCGCCTGATGGACAGTATATTTATTTTACTTCACAACGTTTAAAGCCATCTTATCCTTTCGGTACAAATTCAGCACATGTGTATCGCATTCCACTTGAAAAACTAAATGCACCTTTCCGAATGGATAAGTTCAGTGAATTGTTTACAGAAGAAAAGAAAGATACATCGCAGAAGAAAAAGGCAGCTGCCGATTCCATTGCTAAAAAAACCATTGTTATTGATCAGGACAGGCTGATGGAAAGAATTGAACAGGTAAGCCCGCAGTTTGGTCAGCAGTTTTTACAACAGGTATATCAAAAAGGAGATAAGACAACTTTGCTTTTCAGCAGTAACCATGCAGAGGGACAATATTCCTTATGGAAAACAACGATTGAACCATTTGAACAAAACAAAACGGAACGCATTGCAGGTGTAACGGGAGGTGGGTTTGATTTTGTACAATCAGGCGACAAATTTTTTATCCTCATCAACGGTACAATTAACAAACTGAACCTGGATGCGAATAAAGCTGATCCAATCAATATGAGTTTTGTGTACAGGAGAAATCTGGCCGGTGAGTTTGACCAGATGTTTGATGAAGCATGGGCACAGATACAGGAAAATTATTATGATGAAAATTTTCATGGGCTCGACTGGAAAAAAACAAAAGAATACTATCAGCAGTTTTTACCTTATCTCAACAACCGTGCAGATCTGCGGATCCTGTTAAATGATATGCTGGGTGAATTGAATTCTTCGCACCAGGGATTCTCAACCTTTGGTACAGATGAAACCATTGCTTTGCAGAACCGTACAATGGAAACAGGAATTGTATTCGACAATGAGCAGCCTTACCAGGTGAGGTATGTAGTAAAACGTTCGGCTGCTGATAAAAAAGGAATTGAGTTGAAGCCCGGTGATGAACTGATAAAAGTTAATAACGAAACAGTTGACAAAAAAGTTGACAGAAGTTTTTATTTCACCAAACCTTCGCTTGACACTGAAATGAAACTGACTTTCCGCAGAGGCGATCAGACAATTGAAGTGAAGCTGCATCCTGATGCAAGTATGTACAGTAGTTTTTATGAAGAGTGGATTGACCGTAACCAGCACACAGTTGATGAAAAAAGCAAGGGACGAATTGCTTATGGTTATATGAAAAATATGGGCACAGGTGAACTGGAACAGTTTATTACAGATATGACACAGGAACTGCAAAACAAGGATGCATTGATTCTTGATCTGCGTTATAATACAGGCGGTAATGTACATGATGAAGTGCTGAAGTTTTTATCGCAGCGTTCTTACCTGCAATGGAAGTACCGTGAAGGTGCAGTAACCCGTCAGCCGAATTTTTCACCAAGTGACAAACCAATTGTGCTGCTGATTAATGAGCAATCGCTCAGTGATGCTGAAATGACGGCGCAGGGATTCAAAGCTTTGAAGCTGGGAAAGATCATTGGTAATGAAACATACAGGTGGATCATCTTTACATCAGGTGTTGGATTGGTTGATGGTTCGTTTGTACGTATGCCGGCATGGGGTTGTTACAGTCTGGAAGGAAAAGATCTGGAAGTAACAGGTGTGCAGCCTGATATTCTTGTTATCAATACCTTTGAGGATAAAGTGTCAGGAAAAGATCCGCAGTTAATGAAAGCAATTGAAGAAATATTAAAACAACTAAAATAACAGAGAATGAAGTATTTGATCTTAGCAGTGGCAATTGCTTTTACAGCATGTAATGGTGGTAAGAATAACAATAATGAACCTTTTACAGCCGAACGAAAAACAGTAAGTGCTATGGCAGTAAAAGAATATACTGAAGATGTAAATGATCCGCTGAATCCCGACTGGAAATTTAAAGTGTCTTTGTTTGAACAAAAAGAATCACTCAAGTATGAAGTAAGGTTTCAGTATAAGGAAGTAACCGGGGAAAAGATTTTTTCGTTTCCGAACATGGGTTTTATGCCCAAGCCTGAACTGAAGAAAGGCCCGGAAAAGTTTTCATGCATCATTGGTTTTTACGATGCTGACAGTACATTTATGGAACTGCGGATGATTAAAGTGGAAAATGAAAACCTTGTGTACAGGCATTTGAAAGAATACAAAGTTGAAGAGGTAAAGAAATAAAACATTGTTTCACGCAGAGGAGCAGAGGAAAAAATGAAAAGGGAGGTAGCTTTTAAAAGCTACCTCCCTTTTAGTATGAATTTGTATTTCTCCGCATTCTCTGCATCTCTGCGTGACACTACTCACTTCTTTCGCACAAACCGTATCATCGCACTGCTGTTCTCTGAGCTTTCTAAATTGGCTGTATAGCGTTGATTGTTGACCCACGCAATCATGTAAGAAGTATTTGGCGGAATGGCTCCTAAGTTCTCTGCAACCATTACCAGTTCATTAGCTTCACTTAACATACTCACAGCAAATTTTACAACATAAGGTTTGTCGCTTAAGCGTACATGTTCAAAAACAAGTTTGTTATTCATGAACAGTGAAATAGAATCACCATCAATTTCTGCATTATCATAGAAATGAATTTCAATCGTATCGCCTTCCAGTGGTAATTCAGTAGTTAAAACTCTTTTGCGTTCAATAAATTTCTCCACTATGGCCGGAGCTTTTGAAATAACCGGCAGTGTTTCTTTTTTGGGCGGAAGAGGAGTTTCTGTTTTTGTAATTTGCTGAACAGTATCTTTTTGAACAGGTGGAATTATTTTCACCACAACAGGTTCCGGATTTGATCTTTCCACTTCTGGAGGATTGATCACTTCCGGCACAGTTGTTACAGCAACAGATTCCGGTTGCTTCGTTACTCTGTGAATGGCTGCAATGCTGTCAATAAATTCCGGATCATTGGTGCCCACTGTATAATTCTCAATTACATAATCCCATTCATCTTTAAAAGCAGGAGTTTCAATTTTATCTAGATGCAGATCACCTTTGTTTTTCTGTTCTTCTTTGGTTACTGCTTTTCCATCCAGCATCATTACACCTTCACCGGGACAATTAAAATCTGCTTCCATCAGTAAAGGAAGTTCACCGGGTGATAAGATATTTGCCCGTGGTGTTTTTGCTTCCAGTAATTCATCATCCCACCAAACAACTTCATTGGTTTGCTGGTTGAAATATCCTTTCACTGCATAGCGACGGTAATTAGTTGCTGATTCGTAGTAATAGGAAGTGCCGAATAAACTGTCGCCACGCTGTACCAGTTTTAATTCAAGTTTCGATGGCCGTAATCCATTGCCAACTTTTCCTTTCCACACACCGGTAATCATTTGTGCATGTGAAACAGAAAAGTTCATGAGTAAAAAGGAAAGGAGAAATACGATTCGATTATGCATAGAAAAGTCAAGGTATAGTCTTTAAAACGTATTGTTAATGGAAATATTTTTCATAAGCGTTAAAGTTTCAACAAAATGTATAGGTGTTTTTAGATTTCCTGAACTTTAAGTATGGCTTATCCAAATCTGCAATTGATAGCTGCTCTGCGTGAAACTGCTTCAAGGTTGAGGAATGGGGCACAGTATGCATGGGGTAATCACGGGACCTGTAACTGTGGAAATTTAACGCAGGTAGTTACCAGGCTGAGTAAAGAAGAAATCCTCAGCTATGCACATACAGGAATAGGCGAGTGGACAGAGTTAGCCGAAGATTATTGCGGCGTAACAAATGCACCCGCATCTATGCTGATCAGTAAACTGCAGGAGGTTGGATTAACAGCAAGTGATATTCATAATCTTGAATATTTAGAAGACAGGGATGTGTTGAATCAATTACCCGGTGGATTTCGCTGGCTAAAGCGCAATTTGCGTGAAGATGTGATTGATTATTTTGAAACCTTCGCCGGCATACTTGAAAATAAATTGACTGACGAAATACATTTTTCAATGGAAGAGTTGTTGCCCGCAAAGCAACCGGCTTTTGTTCTTAGTTAACCTATAAAAAAGTAAAACCCCGACCAAAGAGTCGGGGTTTTTTTATGCGTTGTGTCGTTTTATTTTTTAATTTCTTTCAGCATTTCTTCTACTGCTTTTGCCAGCTGTGCATCTTTTCCTTTCATGAATTCTTCAAACGGAAGTTCAACCCTGATATCAGGTTCAACCTGCAGGTTTTCAGTTGGCCTGTTTTCTTTTCCGATTGTTGCCACCATTGGAATACCAAATACAATCGTTGGATCGATCTGCGTTTCCCACCATACTGCAGTACCTGTTCCGGCAACCGGCATACCGATTAATTTACCAAGTCCATTTTGTTTGTAGATATAAGGGAAGATATATGCATCACTGTAATTGCTTTCACTCATCAGCACACAGCTTGGTTTGCTCCACCTGTCAAATGGTTCACTTGAATTAACAAGATTGCCCTGTGGTGCAAATTTTAAATAAGATTTTCCACTGAGGAATGTATTTAAATCATTGTGCAACCAACCTCCACCATTGAAACGTGTATCTACAATCAATGCTTCTTTATTGTAATTCTTACCCAATACTTCATCAAATACGGTACGGTAACTTCCGTCATTCATTCCCTGCACATGCACATAACCTACTTTGCCTCCACTCATTTCATTCACCATCATGCGCATTTTATTTACCCAGCGTTTGTACATGAGTCCGGATTCTTCACCGAATGAAATAGGTTTCACTGTTTCTTCCCAGCGTGTATTCGCTGCCGGATCATATAAACTCAGCAACACATTCTTTCCTGTTTTACGGTTGAGTAATTTGGCCCAATCGAAAGAGTCATTGATTTCTTCACCGTCAATTTTTTCAATGATCTGTCCGGCTCTTACTTTACTGGTTGCTTTGTCCAATGGTCCGCTACTGATTACATCACCTATCTTCAATCCTGTTCCGGTAAATGTTTCATCATACAGTAAACCAAGTGTTGCAGTAACATCTCCTGTTGGTGATTGTGGTGAATAACGGCCACCTGTGTGCGATGCATTCAGTTCACCTAACAGTTCACTCAGCAATTCCTGGAAATCATTGTTGTTGTTGATGTGCGGAAGGAAACGGGCATAAGTTGCTTTATACATCTTCCAGTCAATGCCATGAATTTTAGGGTCATAAAATTTTTCCTTTACCTGCCTCCATGCATGTTCAAAAATATAAGCACGTTCAGCTGCAGCATTCAATACCATTTCACCACTGATGCCAACAGGAGTGGGTTTGCCACTTTCTGCATCAATCTTCATGATGGTTCCGTTATTGATGAGGAAAATATTTTTACCGTCTTTCGATAATTCAAGACTGCTTGGAGATCCACTCAGCTTTGCCAGTATTCTTGTTTCTCGTGTACGTGGTTCTGTTACCCAGAGATCAAAACCTCTTTCAAACGAAGAGAGATAATAAACCTTCGAACCATCTCCGTTAATTACATAATCTGCAACAGAAGAACTATTGATGGTTAAACGGATGACACGGTCTTCAAAGCCGGTTAACTTTGGTTGCCAGTTCACTTTAGCAAGAGAATCTTTTTTGCCTTTGGTTGTATCAGCTTTCTTTTCCTGATCTTCTTTTTCTTTGGCCAATGCATAATCTTCTTTATTCAAACGCATTTTGTCAAACAATGCCTGATCAAGAAAGCCTGCATAAATATCCACTTCTCTTCCACCACTCAATGCAAGTGAGCGGCGGCCGAAACGGTCATTCACCCATGTAATAACTTTTCCATCAACTGCCCATTTAATATTTCCCTGTCCATAACCCGATTGAATTGGTTTTTCAATCTTGCCGCTGCCATCAGCTTTGATCAATGCAAGATTTCCATACTGCCAGGTTCCTTCCTGGTCATCACAGATGATCCATTTGTTATCGGGGCTCCATTCAAATCCCCAGTCTCCATCAGCATAACTGTAGTTGCGCCCTTTTGGTAAGAGGATTCTTGTTTTCTTTGAAGCAAGATTATATACTTTCAGAATATTGCGGTCTGCGAGATAAGCAATCTCTTTTCCATCGGGAGAAAACTTCGCAGCAAATTCTTCTTCCTCTGTTGCAATAAGTGGCTCTTCTTTCAAAACAGTGGATGCATAGAAATAAGGTTCTTCTTTCCGTTGAATTGTTGTTTGATAAATATCCCAGTTATCGTTTCTTTCAGCAGCATACATAAGTTTCTTACTGTCGGGACTCCATGCAATCATCCGTTCCTGTTTTGCTGTATTGGTAATGCGTTTGGTAATGCCGCCTTCCATACTTGTTACAAACACTTCTCCACGAAAAACAAATGCAATTTCTTTTCCATTGGGAGCAACGGCAAATTCTGTTGCACCACCCGCAATGGGTAAAATGCGTTCTGTATTTGTTCTTGAATCACTGTTGATTGTGATATTGACTTTTTGCTGTTTGCCGCCTTCTTTCATGGTATAGATTTCGCCATTCCAGGTAAAGCAAAGTGTATTGTCATCACTGCGGCTTAAATGACGTACCGGATGATCTTTGAAAGATGTCAGCTGTTGCTCTGCCATTTTGTTGAGCACAGGAGCTTTATAAATATTTTGAGCGCCATTCTTTTCGCTGAGGTAATAAAAGAATTGTCCGTCAGCATTAAAAACAGGTTCACGGTCTTCGCCTTCAAAGCCACTCATTTTGCGGTAAGTGCCTTTACTTACATCCATCATCCAGATATCTCTTGTTACGGCCGATGTATGATGTTTGCGCCAGGGATCTTCATAACCTTTGCGGTCCTGGAAAATAATCTGTGAACCATTGCTGTTGAAATGTGCATTTTCCATTCCTGCTTCACTCAGTAAAACGGCACGGCCACCGGTAACAGGTACACTGTATAAATTCTGAAACAGACGTGGACTGTAAAAACGAACATTATTGGCGCTCACCTGCCGTGAACTTCCAAAGACGACCCGTTTGTTATCTGTTGTAAAATCGGATGGGTAATCATTTGCACTGTTATTGGTTACCCGTACAGGAGCACCACCCTCAGCAGGAATAACAAACACATCAAAATTACCGTAGCGGTCACTGGCGAATGCAATAGATTTGCCATCATGACTCCACACAGGCATAAAGTCGTGTGCTTCATGCATGGTTAAAGGAATGGAAGTTCCGCCTGTTGCAGATACTTTGTACAGATCGCCTTTATAACTGAAGACGATTACTTTTCCATCAGGAGAAAGTGCAGGATAACGCATCCACAAAGGAACCTCCTGCGCCAATACTGATTGAAATGAAAATAAAATCAGGCAATAGAGAAAGAGCTTATTCATAACCTTATTAATTTTAGTGTAGAAAATTAGCGAATGCTAATGTAAACTGCAAACAAAAGAATGACAGCACCACTCATCAATATTTTAGAAAAGAACAGGCACCTGTTTTATCCGGTAGTTTCATTTGAACCCGGCAAAGACAAGTTGCTGAAGATGGATTTCACAGAAGCCAATAAGGACCTTACAAAAACAATCATTGAAGATGTAACGCTTTACAGCGATTATGTTGATCAGAAACTGAAACAGGCTTCTGCTAAGTTTGGCATTGGCGGCTATGCTGAACATCGTACTGTGTACAGCAGAAGTAAAGTATTTGATGCAGTTGATGGAGGCGAACCAAGAAGATTGCACTTGGGAACAGACATCTGGGGCGAGGCAGGAACACCCGTATGTGCACCTCTTGGTGGAATGATTCACAGTTATAAATTCAATGATCAGTATGGTGATTACGGAGCCACCATTGTTTTGCTTCATCAATTGGATGGCGTTGCATTTTACACTTTGTATGGTCATTTATGTTTGCATGATCTTGCAATGGTTGATGGGCAATACATTAACCGTGGGCAGGAGTTTGCTCATTTCGGCGTACCTGCAGAAAATGGTCACTGGCCTCCGCATCTTCATTTCCAGATTATTGATAATCTTGAATTAAATGAAGGAGATTATCCCGGTGTATGCAGAATGAGCGACAAAGAATTCTATTTAAAAAATTGTCCCGATGCTGATTTGATTCTGCAGTTGAATCAGTACCTGTAATCTTATTGTACCACTTTGTAATTAAACATGGGCGTCCCCAACACCTGCATAGCCCCAACCCAGAAAGGAACAATGGCTTCTGTTAATCTTGCTGATTTAATATCGCCAAAGTCGAGAATGTTTTCCGGTTTCCAGTTAAAGTTTTCTGACAGCAGTTTTCTTACTGTATTCTTTGCATCAGCATCATTACCGCAGATGAATAAATTATGATCAGCATTGTTCACCAGTGTTGCATTCACCATCAGGTTGGCCGTTACCGTGTTTAATCCTTTCACCACTTTTGCATCATGTAACAGTTTCTGTACTTCTTCGCCCAGTGAATAAGTGTTGCAGTATTGCGGCAATAAAGAAGGAGGCATGCCATGTGAAAAGTCGAGTGGATTAGTAACATCAATCACCACTTTATCATTGAAGTTTTCTGCACCGGCCTGCTGCAATGCAACCGGAGTAATGGATCCGTTTAAGCAGATAAAAATAAGTTCGCCGAATTTTGCAGCATCTGTAAATGTTCCATTACTGGCTTTTGTTCCGTTAGTTGTAGCCCAGCCATTTCCTTTTTCATTGCCTGCTGCACGACTTCCAAGCATTACCTCATGTCCTTTTGCAATGAGGGCTGTACCAATTGTTTGTCCAACCGCACCTGTTCCAAGAATTCCGATTTTCATCTGTTTCATTTTTATTGTTTTTATTTGTCAGATAGGATGTCCATGAAAGCAATTATCCGGTTCAGAACAGGGTTCCGTTCATGGACATTTCATAACGATAAGTTTTATTGTTTAGTTTTACAGTAAGTTACAACTGATATGGCGAATCCCAATTTAAATAGCGACAAAGAAGCGTTAACTTCTGCTGATAAGGAGTTTGAAAATAATATCCGTCCGTCGAGTATTGAAGAATTTTCGGGTCAGTCGCAAATCATTGATAACCTGAAGATTTTTATCAAGGCGGCAAAGATGCGAGGTGAAGCGCTGGATCATGTGTTGTTTCATGGTCCTCCCGGTTTGGGCAAAACAACCTTGAGCCGTATTGTGGCAAATGAGTTGGGAGTGAATATCAGGGAAACATCTGGGCCGGTGATTGAGAAGCCGGGAGATCTTGCCGGACTGCTGACTAATCTTGAACCGAATGATGTATTGTTTATAGATGAGATTCATCGCTTGAGTACAGTAGTAGAAGAATATTTATATGCAGCGATGGAAGATTACCGGATTGATATCATGATTGACAGCGGGCCCAATGCAAGAAGCATTCAGATCAATCTCAATCCATTTACATTGGTGGGTGCAACAACAAGAAGCGGTTTGCTTAGTGCACCGTTGTTATCAAGATTTGCCATTAAATCAAGACTGGAATATTATAATGCTGAAACATTGCAGAAGATTGTTTTGCGTGCTGCAGGAATTTTAGGTGTGAAGATTACCAGCGATGCAACAAAAGAAATTGCAGGAAGAAGCCGTGCCACGCCACGTATTGCCAATGGCTTATTACGACGTATGCGTGACTTTGCACAGGTGCTGGGTAATGGTGTAATTGATCTGGGAGTAACACAGCATGGATTAAAAGCATTGAACGTGGATGAATATGGACTCGATGATATGGATAATAAAATTCTGCTCACCATCATTGATAAATTCAAAGGAGGGCCTGTTGGTATCACCACTATCGCAACAGCAGTTGGCGAAGAATCAGGCACACTCGAAGAAGTGTATGAGCCTTTCTTAATACAGGAAGGATTTTTACAACGCACACCGAGAGGCAGGGAAGTAACTGCCAAAGCGTATGAACATTTAGGGAAGAAACCGATGGGTGGAATAAATCCAACATTATTCAGTTAGATATAGTCTTATGATTTTATGAACATTTCTATTTGTTTCAGAAGTTTCCGGTCTGAACTTATTGGAGAGTTATCTTCTTTTAATTCTTGATTTTTTTCAATTAATAAATTGATAAGTTCCCTTTTGGTTTTTTGATCCATTGACCAATAATTCTTTTCTGCGTTAAGAACTGCACTTAATAAATCACCCTCAAAAAAATCACCTTCTGCAAAAATGTGTTCTTTTAAAATGTCAATTGCTTTTGGAATTAGAATTTCAAGCCCGATATTTTGATTGACTAATAAACGGGTTTGCTCAATAGTCAGGTCTTTTATAGGGATCTTCCTGTATTTATAACATTTCTCAACAAGCGGAGTTGGAAAATTTGTTTCTTTCCAAGTATCATTTTCTAATTCTTCTATAGATTTATTAATGTCCATAGTAGTTTAATACTCGTACTTACTTTGCCTGATCTGAATATTCTTCTTCTTTTTCTTTCAGCACCGGTTCATTTAACTCTACAACATTAATTCGTTTTGCAGCTCTTTTGCGCATGATCATATTCAATGCTTCAACGCCAACTGAAAAGGCCATTGCGAAATACACATAATTTTTCAGGTGCAGTTGCTCGGCCTGTTCACTTGCCCATCCTTCAACAATTAATACAAACCCAATCATCACCAAAAATGAAAGTGCCAGCATTTTCAGCGTTGGATGTTTATGAATGAAAGAAGAAATTTTCGGACTGAATAAAAACATAATCGTCATTGCAATTACAACGGCTACAATCATCACCTCAATATGTTTGGCTGTTCCGCCGGCTGTGATGATACTGTCGAAACTGAAAATCATATCAATAAGGACAATCTGTCCCATGCCTGCAGCAAAACCAAGCGCCTTACTGGTACCATTGGCAATTTCAACTTCACCTTCCAGTTTATGATGAATTTCTTTGACTGTTTTATAAATCAGGAATAAACCACCCAACAGCATTACTAAACTGGCAAGATCAATTCCTTTATCGATAAACGGAATGGTGAAAATGGGTTTCCCTTTTTGTTCAAGCAGCCAGGTAAGTCCAAAGAGTAATGTGATACGAACGATCATACCCGATATGATCCACAGCGTTCTTGCTTTCTTTTCTATTTTCTTTTCCATCCGGTTCATGATAATGCTCACGAAAATGACATTATCAATGCCGAGTACAATTTCAAGGATGGTTAATACCAATAAGCTGATCAGCGATTCCGAAGTAAATAAAACAGAAAAATCCATGTGAAATAAAATTGAGTTGCAAATTTAGCGTATTCGGTTAAAGGCCATTGCATATCTTCTTCGCAATTGCCGGGCCTTCATAAATGAAACCTGTCCATACCTGCACAAAAGAAGCGCCGGCAGCAAACTTTTCTTTCGCATCATCGCTTGTAAAAATCCCTCCACTGGCCATAATGGGAATGCTGCCATTTGTTTTTTGATGAATATATTGTACGATTTCAGTTGATCTTTTTGTAAGTGGCTTGCCGCTTAATCCGCCGGTTTCTTTACTTACTTCAGCAGATGCAGCACTTAGATTATCACGGCTGATTGTAGTATTGGCAGCAACCAATCCATCTAATTGAATTTCCTGTGCCAGGTCAATTACATCATCTAACTGCGATTGAGTAAGATCAGGAGCAATCTTCAGCAGGATTGGTTTTTGAACTCCGTTATCACTCTTCAGCTTTAAACGTTCTGTTCTTAATGTTTGCAGATGTGACAATATTTTTCGTAACGAATCTTTTTCCTGCAGTTCACGCAAACCGGGAGTATTAGGGCTGCTCACATTCACCACGAAGTAATCAACAAAATCAAACAATTCATTAAAACAAATTTCATAATCTTTCCACGCATCCTCATTTGGAGTGATTTTGTTTTTGCCGATGTTACCACCTATAATCATTCGTGAGTGGTGAGTCGTGAGTGCTGAGTGTTTGGACTGCCGACTCTCGACTGCCGACTGACGTATCTGCCATTCTCTCAATCTTTCCACCACCGCTTTCACCCCTTCATTATTAAAACCCATGCGGTTGATGATGGCCTGGTCTTCAGGTAGCCGAAACAAACGAGGTCGGTCATTTCCCGGCTGAGCTAATGGAGTTACTGTTCCAATTTCAACAAAACCAAAACCAAGCACTTCAAGTTCCTGCAGATAGCTGGCATTTTTATCAAAGCCGGCAGCGAGTCCAACAGGATTCGGGAACTGTAGTCCCCACATTTCAGTTTGTAATTTTTTTGACGATGGTTTGAAGCCTGATGCAAGAATCTTCCGCAGAAAGCCAATGGAACAAAATGCATTGAGCGCATTCATGGCGAAGTAGTGCACTTTTTCAGGATCAAACAAAAAGAAAAAGGAGCGTATCAGCTTGTACATGGGTGCGAAGATAATCTCCAAAACCGGATCAGAAATTAACATCAATCATTTGTCCAGATTTATTTTGAAATCTTATCTTTGATGTAGAAGGTTGCATAAACAACTATTTAGGATAGTGGCAAATGGTTCATAGTCCTTTGCTGTACGCACTAGCCTTTAACCATGGACTATGAATCATGAAAAATAATACTTTCAAACATGCAGGAAGCTTATATCGTTGCCGGTTTCAGAACCGCTGTTGGTAAATCAAAAAGAGGAGTGTTCCGTTTTACCCGTCCCGATGACCTGGCCATTGATGTCATCAAAGGCTTACTGGCTTCAGTACCTCAACTTGATCCCAAACAGGTGGATGACGTAATTGTGGGAAATGCTGTACCTGAAGCCGAGCAGGGTTTGCAGGTGGGCCGCATCATTGCCGCAAGAGCAGTGGGCGTTCATGCGCCGGGTATGACGGTGAACCGTTATTGTGCCAGTGGTTTGGAAACAATTGCGATTGCCACTGCAAAGATCAGGATGGGTATGGCTGAATGTATTATTGCAGGGGGCACAGAAAGTATGAGCCTCGTACCAACTGCCGGATGGAAGACGGTTCCTGCTTATTCTATTGCGAAGGATGAACCCGACTATTATCTCAGTATGGGTTTAACAGCTGAAGCAGTTGCAAAAGATTATAATGTGAGTCGTGCTGACCAGGATGAGTTTGCATTCAACTCTCACAGAAAAGCAAAAGCGGCGATTGAAAGCGGCTATTTCAAAAGCGGTATTCTTCCAATCAATGTAGAGGAAGTTTACCTCGACGCTAAAGGGAAAAAGCAAAAAAGAAATTATACGGTTGATACGGATGAAGGTGTTCGTGCTGATACAACCATTGAAGCATTGAGCAAACTGAAATCTGCTTTTGCAGTAAATGGAACTGTTACAGCAGGTAACGCTTCACAAACAAGTGACGGCTCTGCATTTGTATTGGTGATGAGTGAACGTTTGATCAATCAACTGGGGTTAAAACCAATTGCCCGTTTGGTGAATTGTGCATCGGCAGGCGTGTCTCCACGCTTAATGGGTATTGGGCCTGTTGAAGCCATACCAAAAGCATTGAAGCAGGCCGGGATGACGATCAACGATATTGATCTTATTGAATTGAATGAAGCATTTGCTTCTCAGTCGCTGGCGGTGATTCGTGAACTGAAGCTCAATCCGGAGATAGTGAACATTAATGGAGGAGCTATTGCACTGGGTCATCCATTAGGATGTACAGGTGCTAAACTTACTATTCAAATTACCAATGATATGAAACGGCTGAATAAAAAATATGGCATTGTTTCGGCCTGCGTTGGGGGCGGACAGGGCATTGCCGGTATCATTGAAAATATTTCGTAAACTAAGCACTGGAGAATGGAAGGGCGGCTTTGGCCGCTCTTTTTTTTGCTGAAAAAACAGGTATATACAGCGTTAACTGCCGTGAGGGCTTCTTTATTGTTACAGTAAGGATTAAACTTTTTGTATTTTTAAAGTCATAATAGCGCAATAATCTTCATCTTTTTAAACCAACCAAACTATGGATCGCAGAGAGTTCCTGACTGCGGGTAAGAAATCCAGCCCTGCTTTAGCCATTAAAAAATCGACTGCTGCCAGAACAGCTTCGGGGATGAACCCCTACTCAGGCCCATGGACTAAGAATGAAGTTGTCCATTTACTTAAGCGAACCATGTTTGGTGCAAAGGCTGCTGATGTTACCTATTTTGCCTCAAAAACAATGGGTGAAGCAGTAGATGAATTATTGAATCCCACAGCAGCAATGCCAGCACCTCCGGTAAAAGATTATGATGGTGTAACCGGTGCAACAACACCGGATAATGATGTGGCAGCAGGTACAACATGGATCAGCAGTGTAAACAATGATGGTACAATTCAGAGCCGCAGAAGAGCTGCCTTGAAAAAATGGTGGACGGGTGCAATGATCAACCAGGACAGAAGTATCCGTGAAAAGATGCTGCTCTTCTGGCACAATCATTTTGCAACAGAATCAGTTGATGTGGGTAACGGAAATCTGTTATACAAACATGTAAACCTGATGCGTACAGGTGCATTGGGGAATTTTAAGCAACTGGTAAGAGATATTACTCTTGATCCTGCCATGCTGGTTTATCTCAATGGCCGTTTCAATACAGCAACTGCACCCGATGAGAATTATGGCCGTGAGTTACAGGAGTTGTTTACAATCGGAAAAGAAAATAATCCCAATTATACAGAGGCTGATGTAAAAGCTGCGGCTAAAGTATTAACGGGCTGGCGGGTTGATACAAACGTCAATACCTTCCCGGCTTATTTTACTGCATCAAGACATGACTCAACAAATAAAGTATTCTCTTCTTTTTATAATAATACCATCATTACCGGAAGAACAGGTGCCACTGCCGGTGATCTTGAAATAACAGATCTGCTGAATATGATTTTCAGTAAAGATGTTGTTGTGTCAAGGTTTATGGCAAAAAAATTATACCGTTTTTTTGTGTATTCAGAAATTGATGCAGCAACTGAAGCCAATGTTATTGAACCACTGGCACTTCATCTGCGCACAAACAACTGGGAAATAAAACCGGCACTTTCTCTTTTATTAAAAAGCGAACACTTTTTTGATGTACTAAACCAAGGGGCACAGATAAAAGCACCGCTGGATCACATTATTTCTATCTGCCGTGAATGGAATATTGTATTTCCAAACTCAGTTACTGAATACGCAGATGCTTATGGAATGTGGAACTATATAATGACTGCGGCTGCTAATGCACAACAGAATATCGGTGATCCTCCAAATGTTGCCGGCTGGCCTGCTTATTATCAAACACCACAGTATTATGAATTATGGGTGAACTCTGATACACTTCCCAAACGGAATCAGTTCAGTGATATCATGATTGGAAACGGCTATTCAAGAAACGGAAAAAAGATTGTGATTGATGCTGTTGAGTTTACAAAAACATTACCCAATCCAAGTGACCCCAATCAATTGATTGTTGATGTACTGGATATCATTTTTCAAATGCCTTTGTCGCAGCAATCAAGGGATCAGCTGAAGAAAGATTTCCTGCTGACAGGACAAGACCAGGATTATTACTGGACCAATGCATGGCAGGCTTATCTCGCCAGTCCAATTACCGCCAACTTTAATATTGTGAATACAAGGCTGCGTGGTTTGTATAAATATTTTATGAACCTGGCAGAGTATCAATTGGCATAAGCCAACTGAAAAACGATCATCCATAAAAAGGACATTACATGAAACGCAGACAATTTCTTCAAAATACAATTCCCGCCGCCATTCTTCCTTCATTGGTTGATGGTTTTTCTGTGAAAGTGCTGGGCGATAATCCCATCATGGCAGCACTGCTGAATACCTATGTTGAAACCGACAGGGTATTGGTGATCATTCAGCTCAATGGTGGCAATGACGGATTAAACATGGTGATCCCTTTAGATCAATACAATAATTATTTTAATGCAAGAAGCAATATTGCCATTGCTCAAAACAAAGTATTGAGTTTAACAGGTAATAGTGCTGTTGGTCTGCATCCTTCTATGACCGGTTTACAATCTTTGTACAATGACGGGAAGCTTCGTTTAGTACAGGCCGTTGGTTATCCCAATCCAAATTTCTCTCATTTCCGTGCTACTGATATCTGGATGAGTGCGTCCAACAGTAACGAAGAAATACCAACAGGGTGGGCTGGCAGATATTTAAGTGATCAGTTTCCAAACTATCCCATTGGTTATCCTAACGCAGCAGTTCCTGATCCATTGGGTATCCAGATTGGTTCTACAACATCATTAACTTTCCAGGGGCCAAGTGTAAACACTGGCATCAGTATTACAAGTGCTACTAATTTTTATAATCTCATCAATGGCGTGCAGGATCCTGCACCGGCTACACCTGCAGGCGATGCATTACAGTATGTGCGTTTGGTTGCGCAACAAACCAATCAGTATGCAACTCGGATTGTTGCAGCTGCTAATGCAGTTCCAACTCAGGGTGCATACCCCACCGGAAATACATTAGCTGATCAGTTAAAAATTGTTGCAAGATTAGTGAAGGGCGGATTGAAAACAAGAGTTTATATGGTAAGTATGGGTGGTTTTGATACACACTCACTGCAAACAAATGCTGATACATCAACAGGTAATCATGCAACATTAATGCAACGTTTAAGTGATGCCATTAAAGCATTCCAGGATGATCTGAAAGGAATGGGCGTAGAGGATCGTGTAATGGGTTTAACATTTTCTGAGTTTGGGCGTCGAGTAAAATCTAATGCAAGTGTTGGTACCGATCATGGTGCTGCAGCTCCTATGTTTGTGTTTGGAAGTAAAGTAAATCCCGGTGTTACAGGTGTCAACCCAACAATACCTGTGAATGCCACAGTGAATGATAATGTGCCAATGCAATACGATTTCAGAAGTGTGTATTCAACTCTCTTGCAGAATTGGTTTTGTGTAGATAACACAACCCTTCAAACCATCATGCTGCAAAATTTTCAACAGCTGGCTTTATGTGCCAATGGCAGTTGCTCCGGTACAACTGGAGTAGATAATACGAATACAGGAATAACCCTGATCTCGAATTATCCCAATCCGTTTACTCAATCAACAACCATCAGCTTTACAACAAAAGGAGGCCACACGTTGGTACAGGTAATGGACGTACTTGGCAGGGTAATTAAAACTCCCGTAGACCAGGAATATAATCAGCCCGGTACTTACAAAGTAAGTTTTGATTCTTACGGATTGCCCACCGGTGTTTATTATATGCGCTTCCAAAATGGAATGACCCAACAGGTTAAGCCAATGCTAAAGGCGAGATAATTTTTAGATTTTATTTGGAACGAAACAAGCGTGTTGCATATATTTGCAACAATGTTTCAAAAAATCAATATAAAGAAACTCCTCTTTTTAATGCTTCTGGGTTGTTCTTTTCTTTCGTTAAAAAGTCAGAACAGGACCGCCAGTTTTAAAGGATCTGTAGTGAACAGCTTCACTGGTGAACCTTTGCAGGGAGCAAGTATTTATATCCCCGATATCCGCAGAGGTACTGCGGCAGATTCAAAAGGAAAATTTTCACTGAAAGATATCCCCGAAGGAAATCACCTGGTTGAAGTTTCATACAGCGGCTTCAGCAGCCAGGTTGAATCAATTTTAATCAGTGGCGAAACAGAAAAAGTATTTCAGCTAAAACCAACCATTGCAGAAAACAATGAAGTGGTGGTAACAGGGGTTTCTACAGCAACATCATTAAAGAAAATGACAACGCCTGTTGTATTAATGAAGCGGCAGGAACTTTTGCAAACAGGTTCTTCTAACATCATTGAAGCATTAACAAAGAAACCCGGGATCAGTCAAATGGGCACCGGGCCAGCAGTGAGCAAACCTGTGATTCGTGGATTAGGTTATAACAGGGTTGTGGTGATCAATGATGGTTTGCGGCAGGAAGGTCAGCAATGGGGAGATGAACATGGAATTGAAGTGGATGAATACAGTATACAGAAAGCCGAAATCTTAAAAGGTCCGGCCTCATTGATGTATGGATCAGATGCAATTGCAGGAGTTATCAATTTTATTACCAACGCACCCATTCCGGAAGGAAATATAAAAGCCAACCTGTTCAGTAATTATCAAACCAATAACCGTCAGCGTGGTTTCTTTGGCAATATTGCAGGAAATAAAAATGGATTTTCATTTAATATGTATGGCTCTTTAAAAGCAGCAGGTGACTACAAGAATAAATATGATGGTTATGTATTCAATTCAAAATTTAATGAACACAATGCAGGAGGGTTTATTGGATTGAATAAAAAATGGGGCTACAGTCATTTAGTGTTCAGCAGTTTTAATCAGAAGCTCGGATTGGTGGAAGGAGAGAGAGACAGTAATGGACATTTTATTAAGTTCGGCGGTACTGCTTTGGAAACAATTGCAACCGATACAGATTTTTCTTCTGTGCATCCCTTAGTCCCTTATCAGCATATCATTCATCAAAAACTGGTAAGTGATAATAGTTTTTTTATGAAAAAAGGGAAGCTGAATGTAAATGTGGGTGTTCAGCGTAACCAGCGGATGGAGTTTGGCAATGCAGATGATCCGGAAGAAAAAGAATTGTTTTTTGATCTGAAAACAGTTAACTATAATACACAGTATCACATCAACGATTTTTATGACTGGAAACTTTCGTTTGGGTTGAGCGGTATGAATCAGCAGAATAAAAACAAAGGAAATGAAGCCATCATTCCTGATTACCGTTTAAATGATGCAGGTGCATTTGCATTTGTGCAGAAGAAAATAAAGCGGTTGAATTTAAGCGGAGGTATCCGTTATGATTACCGCAATATAAGCGGAGAAGAAATGCGTGAAGGAACTGATATTAAGTTTGACGCATTCAATAAAAATTATTCAAACACATCGGGCAGTGCAGGATTTACTTATGAATTTACAAAAGGATTATTGCTGCGTTTCAACCTGGCCAAGGGCTTCAGGGCCCCGAATATGGCGGAACTTGGCAGCAATGGTGCTCATGAAGGAACCAACCGTTATGAAGTGGGGAACAGAAATCTACTTTCAGAAAAAAGTTTCCAGGTAGATGCCGGTATTGAGTTGAATGCAGAACATTTGTCGTTTGCTGCTTCTTTCTTTAATAACAGTATCAGGAATTATATCTTCTTTGAAAAAGCACCGGCTGTATCAGGGAATGATTCTATTGTAACAATTGATGGAAATGATTTCTACCTCTTCCGTTTTGTACAGCAGAATGCAAACCTTTACGGCATGGAACTCTCGGTTGATATTCATCCGCATCCACTCGATTGGCTGCACTTTGAAAATTCGTTTTCTTTTGTAAGAGGAGTGCTTTCAACTCCCGTTGAAGGCAACAGAAATATTCCGTTTATACCGGCAGCAAGAATCTTAAGCGAAGTGAGGTTTGATCTGTTTCAGAAAAATACGAAGGTTGTAGGGAATACTTATTTCAAAATTGAAGTGGATCAGAATTTTAAACAGTCAAACGCATTTACAACATTTAATACTGAAACTGCTACAGCTTCTTATACTTTACTTAATGCAGGATTAGGAACTGAGTTCATTCGAAAAGGGAAGACGGTTGTCAGTATTTATATAGTTGCTGCAAACATTCTGGATGTTGCCTATCAAAATCATCTCAACCGATTAAAATATGCCGGTGAAAGCATGGCCACTGGAAGAATGGGGGTTTATAATATGGGCAGGAACTTTAGTTTTAAAGTAAACATTCCTTTAGAATTTTCGTGGAATTAATAACCCGGTAAAAGAAGAACCCGGCCGTTTATTGTAATCTATTTGTACTTTCGGGTATGGAATTATCAATTAATACCCCCGCATTATTATTTCCTGCAATTACTCTGTTGATGCTGGCTTATACCAACCGGTTTCTTGCATTGGCAAGCCTGGTAAGAAGTCTGCATGATGAATATAATGAACAGAAACAAAGTTCACTGATTCACGGACAGATCAGGAATCTGCATGTACGTATCCGTTTAATCCGGAATATGCAGGCGCTTGGTGTGCTTAGTTTTTTACTCTGTGTAGTATGTATGTATCTTATTTTCAAAACATACTTTGTTGCGGCTAACTGGGTATTTGCTGCCAGCCTTTTAAGTCTGTTGATGTCATTGATCTATTCGTTGATGGAGATCATCCTCAGTACAAGAGCAATTGATATTGAGCTGAGTGATATGGAGCTGAAAAAGCAAAGCCTCATTAGAACAATGCTTGATACAGAAGAAAAAAATCATAAGTTACAAAACTGATTCATCAATAATCAAATTTCTGCGGCTCAGATGTTTCGTAATCTTCATTATACCGGATAAAAAAGTAGAGATAAATACTCCGGCTCAACCGCATCATCCATGGCTGCAATACTACCAGTAAAATGGAATTGATCAGCAACCACCACAACACCCTGTTATCATCGAATGAAACGCCAATAAATACCAACCATGCAACAAATGTTGAAACGGAAAGTGCAACTGCCAGCGCATAGCTAACATAGCCTGTTCCATACCAGAAGCCGGGTTCCATATCAAATTTCTGTTTGCATACTTCACATTCAGTATGCATATCGAACGTATGCTTGAAGTTGTAAGCACTGTAATCTTTAAACAGCTTACCTCTTCTGCAACGGGGACAGTTCATTGATAATATACTCCACAAATAATTCGGACGAGGCCTCGATGAACCCATGCTGAAAAAATTTGCACAAAGGTAAGTTATAGAGCTTTGTGCAAAAGTGATTTCTATCACAAAAACAGGAATGAATTTCTATGCAACAGCAACAATTTTTTTACGTTCACCAATCTGCTGGCGCCACATGGCATAATACAGGCCTTTCTCTTCCAGTAAATCCTGGTGCGATCCTGTTTCAACCACATCTCCGCCTTCCAGTACATAAATACGATCGGCATGCATGATAGTAGAAAGACGATGTGCAATTAAAATAGTGATCTGGTTTCGTTCAGATGAAATATCACGGATGGTTGAAGTAATTTCTTCTTCAGTTATTGAATCTAATGAAGACGTAGCTTCATCAAAGATGAGTAATCTTGGTTTGCGCAATAATGCCCGTGCAATAGAGATACGCTGTTTTTCGCCACCACTTAATTTTAATCCGCCTTCGCCTATCATTGTTTCCAAACCATTTTCAGCTCTTGATAATAAACGCTGACAGCTTGCTTTGTTCAGCACATCGTTCAGCAATTCATCATCTGCATGTGGATTCACGAATAATAAATTTTCTTTGATGGTACCGCTGAACAGTTGTGTATCCTGTGTTACAAAGCCTATCTGGTTGCGAAGGTCTTCGAAATTGATGGAGTTTTCATCCATGCCGTTGTATAAAATATTTCCCTGCTGCGGACGGTACAATCCCACCAGCAGTTTCATCATGGTTGTTTTACCTGAACCCGATGGGCCTACGAAGGCAACCGTTTCGCCAACCTTTACATCAAAGTTAATATTGGTAACTGCATTCTGTCCAGCTGTTTGATGTTTAAATGAAACTCCATTAAATTTCAGCGTTTGAATATCGCCTAAGTGCAAAGGACTGACAGGAGTAGCTTCCGGCTTCTTTTCCATCAGCTTATGAAAGTTAGTAATAGAAGCCTCTGCTTCACGGTAAGAAAGAAGAATGTTGCCGATTTCCTGTAACGGTCCAAACACAAAGAACGAAAAGATCTGCATGGTTACGAGTTGACCTGCATCCATCCTGCCTTCATATATCACCCACATCAACATAAATAAAATACCCTGACGTAATGTGTTTACAAATGTTCCCTGTATAAAACTGATACTGCGGATCCGTTTTACTTTGGTTAATTCAAGTCCGAGTATTTTGAATGTATTTTTATTGAGCCTTGTTACTTCCTGTTCTGTTAAGCCTAAACTTTTTACCAGTTCAATATTGCGAAGCGATTCAGTTGTTGCACCTGCAAGCTGTGTAGTTTGTGCCACAATTGTTTTTTGAACAGCTTTTACTTTTTTACTGAGAGCATTGGAAATGATCACAAGTAAAATGATTCCTCCAAAATAAATAAAAGGTAAAGTCCAGTGAATCGACGAAGCATAAACTGCAACTATGATGATACCAATGATAACCGGGAAAAGAATATTAATAAATGCTGACACAAATTTTTCTGTATCCGTTCTTACTTTGGTTAAAATGGAAAGTGTTTCACCGCTGCGCTGATCTTCAAAATCCTGGTAGGGAAGTTTCATGGCGTGCATTAAACCATCTGTAAAAACCTTTGCTCCGAATTTCTGTGTGGTCAAACTTTGAAAATAATCCTGGAAGGCTTTTGCAATTCGACTCACCATTGCAACAGAAATGGAAGCAGTCAAAACAAAAAATACACCGGGTTCTTTCCAGGTAAAAGAAGTGAAGAACCTGTTCCAGTCAAAATTATGCGTTGGAGGTTTTTCGATTCCCTGGTGATGGTTGGCGAGATTGATCAACTTACCAAACAGGATGGGATCAATCAGGGAGAACCCGATATTGATACCTGCCAACGCCATGGTAAGAGCAATCAGTCCTTTATAAGGAGCAAGATATTTGATGAGTAATTTCATAATATATGTAAAAAGTAAAGGTTGGTTGGTTCAAAGAATGAACCAGTTTTAAAAATAAGACAAGTTTACAGGAAATAAGAAGAATAGGGAAATTTGCGCTTTAACAGAGCAAATGATCATAGCATACTGACATGAAATATCCGATTTCCGTTAAAATAACGATGGCCTGGAAAGCTCGTTTTTTAAAAACGGCTGGCAGCTGTAAGGGGATTGTTTATTTTGTAACGTGTATTTTTGCAGTTGAGGAAATAATTAAATAGTAAGATTCTGCTTTTTCCGAAAAATGAGGAAGGATAATAAATAAAATACTTGATATGCAGGTTTGCGGGTTTTCATTTATCAGAAATGGGGAGAAATACGATTTCCCATTTGAACAATCACTCAGATCAATCCTTCCGCTTTGCGATAAAGTGATTGTTGCAGTTGGAAAGTCTGAAGATCATACAGCTGAAAGGATAAGGGCAATAGATGCTAAAATTGAAGTAATAGAAACAGTGTGGGACGATTCTCAAAAGGCGGGGGGCAGGGTTTTTGCACTTGAAACGGATAAAGCATTTCGGGCTATTTCACCTGAATATGACTGGGCTTTTTATATACAGGGAGATGAGGTTATTCATGAAGCCGATTACCCAGCCATTAGAAAGGCAATGGAGGATCAGTTGAATAACAGAAAAATTGACGGATTGCTGTTTAACTACATTCATTTTTTTGGATCGTACAATTATGTTGGCGCAAAATACTCCTGGTACAGAAGAGAGGTGAGGATTATAAGGAATAACAAAAACTTTTTTTCGTACAGGGATGCACAGGGTTTCAGGAAAAAACCAAATGAAAAATTAACGGTTAAACTTATTGATGCATCAGTTTATCATTATGGCTGGGTTAGAAACCCCAATGCACTGCAGATGAAGATTAATGACAACATTCATATTTATAAAAGAGATGATACGGAATCCTATTTTGAAGAGTTAAGTAAATCAGTTTACGATTACCAGTTGGCGGGAGAACCGGTAGAACCATTTAAGGGAACGCATCCTGAAGTAATGAAAGATCGGATAAAATTGCAGAACTGGCCTTTTCAACCTGATATGAATTTAAAGTATGTATCATTAAAGGATAAGCTCAAGCGGGTAATTTTCAGGCTTACCGGATGGTTTCCCATGGAGTACAGGAATTATAAAAAAGTGTAAATTTCTTTTTGAATATTATTGCAGGGAGAAATATCAGAATCTGAATCTTTTCAGGGCTCAATTTTTGCAGGAAAAATATCAACTGGGCATTTTTATGAATCAACCTTTCGTGTCAATTGTTTTGTGTACTTATAATGGAGCTTTATATATTGAGGAGCAGGTCCATTCAATACTTAATCAAACATACAGGAATATTGAGTTGATTGTTGTTGATGATATGTCAACAGATGCAACAAAGGAACTTGTTTTGGAAATGGCAAAGGATGATGATCGGATCCGGTTTAGTCAAAATGAAAGGAATCTTGGATATAATCTGAATTTTAATTATGCCTGCAGTATAAGCAAAGGTGACCTGATAGCCATTGCTGACCATGACGATATTTGGGTACCTGAAAAAATCGAAATCCTGGTAAACGTTATACAGAGAAAAAAAGACACATTGCTTGTACATGGTATTTCGGCAAGATTTTCCGAAAACAAAAAACCGAGTATAAAGAGCATAAGACTTGTCAATTTTCATGAAGGCAATGATCCCCGGATGTTATTTCTGTACAACCCTATTTCCGGGCATAATATGTTATTCAGAAAAGAATTGCTGAACGTTGCACTTCCGTTTCCAAAAGATGTCTACTACGATTGGTGGCTGGCAGTTAAAGCATGCTGTATTGGAAATATTGTGCATGTAAACCAGATTCTTGTTTGGCACAGGGTGCATGACAGTAATGCAACCGGGGCCGCCAAGCCAAAAACACCTTTTTATAAGCAGGCAGTTATTAACCTGGGTTATTTTATCACTATTCCTGAAATGAACCAGGAAGCAAAAAATATGGCAAATCATTTATTCAGCGAGTATAAAAAATTTCCTGATAATAAAATCCGGATCAAATTTTTTCTGTATGTAATGAAACATGCAAGAACGCTCTTAGCACACAAGAAAAGAATATTCCCGTGGTTTTCATACCTGAAACATTCAATAAGGGTTACTTCTGTAAGGGCATATGCTTAAGAGCGGAACAGTATCTTTTGTGTTTTAATTGAACGCTTGATTTTTTTTAAAACCAGGTTAACAGACTGTAATTCATTTCCTGCACTTAATTTTTTCATCTTCTCCCGGCTTTGTTTTACAGCAGGATATTTTTTTACAAATTGTAAAAAGGCAGAAAATAAACTGGAATTGAATAGAAGAAGTTTAATAATGATTTCAGGAAACAGTTGAATTGTCCAGATTATTCTGGAAATACCATCCAGATGGATAGCGTGAAGAAACATTTTGTTTCGTCGGTAAATAATTTCAACTTCTTTTTTTCTTCTTGAAGTTGAAATGGTAGAAGATGTTTTATGACGGCAAACAGCAAAGTGTTCATAAACAGAACTGTACCCGAGCCGCCATGCCCTGAGTGAGAGTTCTGTATCTTCAATATAGTAAGGGGAGAACAGCTCGTTAAAGCCGCCGATAGAAGAGAAAATCGTTTTATTGATAAAAGCATTTGCACCTGATACATACATCGTCAATAGCCCGTTCTTCATTAACTGTTCGTCTGCAAGCAGATAATTTTCTGATGTTTTTATTTTGCTTCCATGTTTCACCGGGTATTTTGCTCCGTCCTGTATTTTATCGTCCTCCCAGCCAATTATCCGCCCCATTACTGCAAACAGCTTTTCCTGTACAGTGTATTTAAGAAGCGGTTGAAAATAATCCGGCTCTAATATTACATCACTGTTTAACAGTAAGACCCAATTATAAGTTGAAGAAAAGATACCCCTGTTTGCTGTAATTGAAAAGCCACTGTTAACGGGAGCAGGTGAGATGCTAACCGAAGGAAAATTGTTGAGAAGGACTTCTATTGAATTGTCTGTTGAACAATCATCGGCAACAATTATTTCATAGGGAAGATTTGTGTTTTGCAAAGCCCGGATACAATACGGAATAATTTTGAGCAGAAGATTGCTGCCATTGTAATTGGGTATTACAACTGAAATTCCTGTTATTGATTGCTGCTCTTCCATGCCAGGTATGCAATATACATAAGTAAGAAATTGCCTGAATTAATACTTTAAAGCGTCGAAAAAAATCGGCTGATAATTTTACCCTGCCCAGCCTTCCCTGTCTAAACTCCGGTACTGAATAGCTTCAGCTAAATGCTCTATTTTAATATCAGCACTTTCAGCAAGGTCTGCAATGGTACGGCTTACTTTTAAAATCCGGTCATAGGCTCTTGCACTCAGGTTCAGTTTATCCATTGCTGCTTTTAATAATGTTTGTCCGGCCTGTGTAATAACGCAGATTTCTTTTAACTGTTTGCTGCTGATCTGTGCATTGGCATACACTCCATCTACCCCTTTATAACGTTCGGCCTGTATATCTCTTGCAATAATCACACGGTCACGGATAATGGCAGATGTTTCTCCATCCTCCACTCTTGATAATTCGCTGAAAGGAACCGGCGTTACTTCCACATGCAGATCAATTCTGTCTAAAAGCGGACCTGAAATTTTATTCAGATATTTTTGTACAGCACCTGGCGGACAGGTACATTCTTTTTCAGGATGATTGTAAAATCCACATGGACATGGATTCATGGAAGAGATGAGCATGAAAGATGCAGGAAAATCAATCGCAATCTTTGCCCTTGATATTGTTACCCTTCTTTCTTCCATTGGCTGACGCATGACTTCAAGCACGGTCCGTTTAAATTCCGGTAATTCATCTAAAAACAACACGCCATTGTGAGCCAGTGAAATTTCTCCGGGTTGCGGATTGGTGCCGCCACCAACTAAAGCAACATCAGAAATTGTATGATGAGGTGAACGAAACGGACGTTTTGAAATCAGGGTTGAATTTTCAGGCAACTTACCTGCCACACTGTGAATCTTCGTTGTTTCCAGTGCTTCCTGTAAACTCAATGGAGGAAGAATGGTGGGCAAACGTTTTGCCAGCATAGTTTTTCCCGCACCGGGCGGGCCAATTAAAATTGCATTATGACTTCCTGCAGCTGCAATTTCTAAAGCCCGTTTAATATTCTTTTGCCCCTTTACATCACTGAAATCAAATTCAAAATTATACTGGTCGTTAAAAAATTCTTCTCTTGTATTAACAATAATTGGCTGTAAGGATGTTTCGTCTTTAAAGAAATTGAGCACATCCGTTACATGCGATACTCCGTATACATTCAGGTTGTTCACCATGCCGGCTTCCTTTGCATTTTGTTTGGGAACAATCAAGCCTTTAAAATTTTCTTTACGTGCCTGGATAGCAATGGGCAATGCACCTTTAATGGGTTGAATGCTTCCATCTAAACTCAGCTCACCCATGATTACATATTCACTTAACCGTTCAGGATTTTCAATCTGTTCTGTTGCACCTAATATGCCGATGGCAATGGGAAGATCAAAGGCTGTTCCTGTTTTGCGGATATCAGCAGGAGCAAGATTCACAATTACTTTGGTGCGGGGAAAATACAGACCGGTTGTTTTTAAGGCGCTTTCAATACGCTGTTCACTTTCTTTCACGGCACTGTCGGGCAACCCAACCATATAAAACTTCAGCCCGCCTGAAACATTCACTTCTACCGTTATGGTAATGGCATTCACTCCGTATACAGCGCTTCCAAAGGTTTTAACGAGCATCCAGTTGAGTTAAAGAAGTTTGAGCAGACAAGTTAATAAGAATTTTGGATACCAACTGATGAGCCCTGATTGTTCATCGTTGCTTCGCAATCCGTTCTTCTGCATTGCTGCTATTTAGCAAATAAATGCGCTAGTAGAATGACGATTATTGTAGGTATAGATTTACAATTCTTCCTTTGCCAACAGCAGGCGGTAGTATAGTTGTTGAATCTCTTCGTAAAATCAATACTCTCCCTTCCGGTTTCATATCCCACATCGATCCGGTGAAAAATACATTCAGTCCATAATGAATGCCCGATTGAACAGCACGTTTACCCATGCTGTATTTTTCCCAGGCATCTCCTTCCGTAATTTTTTTGTAATCGGCTGTATCTACATCAGCAGGCGCTTTAAATCCATTGTATCCTTTCCACGGTGCCAGCCAAACGCTGTCAGTTCCTGCACCAAGTGAAGGCACAACAACAAACTCAGCTTTGCCGGCGATGTTTGCATAAGCTTCAGGATACCAGCTGTCGGCACAAATTAAGACTGCCATCTTTCCTGCTTTGGTTTGAAAGATGGGCTGCTGTTCTTTACTGCCACATTGGGTAAAACCATTTTCACTTTCAATTGGAAATATTTTTTTCACTAATGGAGGAATGATCTTTCCGTCGTTGCCAAATACAACTGAAGTATTAAAAATATCTGCACCTTTTTTTATAGTGATGTTTCCCTCCTGATCAAGCGATGCATCAGGTAATGCAATGGAACCGGCAACAATGGTACAGTTGTATTCTTTTGCAAGTGTTGAAAAGGCCTGCTGGTACTGTTCTGCCATTTGCTTTGCTTTCATGTAAAAGATGGCATAGCTGGTTTTGTCTTTAGCAGGCGATTGGGTATAACTGTAAAAGAATTTGAACAGGTTTGAAGTAACGATGGTTTTCATTGCATCGTTGATCGTTGTTTGCTGATAGATCTTTTCTTTTTCATTTGCTGCCACCAGCCAGGTGCCGATATATTCAGGTAATACAACAACCGATTTTTCTGTCAGTTTATTTTCCCGTTTCAATTGCTCAAAATAAAAGCGGAGAGATATTTCAAAATTAAAAGCAGTAGAATAATTTAATGCAGTTAAATACGGTTGAATACCAATGATATTTCCTTTTCCAGAATCAATGCCTTCTTCAATATATTCAAATCTTATTTTAAACTCAGGTGATTTGCTCCAGCCTGTTTTATGTTCTTTGGCACGGTTCATCATTGCCCAGATATTGTAAACAACCAGGACAACAGCAAGGAATATACCGATTCGCAGAAACCATTTTTTCATAAAAAATAATTAGGATAGAATGCTGTTATTTAGATGATTTAAATTTAGTAAACCTGTTTTAAAAGTCCCTTCAGGGATTTAGGGTAAATTCTCCAGCATCTCTACAACTTTTTCTCTCTTCAAAATTAAATAACCAAGCCGGTCGTTGCTGATACCATCTTTCAGCTGATAGCTGAAATACAGTTGATCTTCAGTGGCTGTTGTTTCAAAATAACGAAACGTAATATTGGGATATACTTTCAGCTCTTCACCAATTTCATACAAATGGGTGGAGAGAATAAAGAGTGAGTTTTTAATTTTCAATAATCCTTTGATCACGGCTGTACTGCAATGCATGGCATCCTGTATATTGGTGCCTTTAAACAATTCATCAATCAGCACCAGCCATTTTCTTCCATCAGTAATTTTTATGACCGTATTTTTGATGCGCTGCACTTCATTGTAGAAATAGCTTTCGCCTTTCACAATATTATCCTGCACCTGTATATTACTCAGCAATCCATCAAACAAACTCAGCTGCATGCTTTGTGCAGGTACACCCATACCAAGATGCGCCAGGTACACAGCACATCCTACTGATTTGATGAAAGTGCTTTTGCCTGCCATATTTGCCCCCGTTAAAAACAAAAAATTGGTTTGCGGATTAAGTGTGATATCATACGCAACAGGCGTTTGCAGTAACAAATGATATAATCCTTTTGCCTGGATCATCGGTTCGTCGCTTTCCTGCATCTTAGGGAAATGCAGATCAAATTTCTGTACTGCTTTTGCCATACTGTAATAGGCATCGAGTTGATGATAAAGATCAATCAACAGTTCGGCACTCTGCCTGAATTCATAACGCAGGTAATTGCCAAAGCGAAGCATCTTTGGTGCTGATAACTTCTTTGATTTTTCTGTTGCAATCATTTGCTGAACAAGATCTTCTTTTAACCGTTTCCTGATCTCCGTTACAATGGTTAACAGCAGGGGTGAAATATCGTCAGCTGATAATAATTTTTCCAGGTGTTTCATCCCTTTCAGGAAATCAATGAAATGTCCAACCGTATACCTTACGAGATTATAATCATGCGCATCAAACGCTTTATATAAAAAAGCGGGCAAAGGGGAAGTGCTGTCAGGGATCTTATCAAACGGGTAACCATAAAATTTTTCCAGCATCAGTATGGTTCCGTTACTGATCTCATTCGGCCATTGATGCATCACTGCGCCGATCTGCTGCAAGGCCTTTTGTGTCTGTTCAATCCTTTGCAGGTTATGATGCGGATGTGTAAGAATGTATTGCAGGCGCTGTTTGCCGCCATCTGTTATACAGAAATTGATGCGGTGCAGCAGCGAATATTCTTCTTCGTTGTTGAGAATGGAGAGATCGTAATATGTGACTTTGTCTATTTCCAAATGTTCCGGCGTTAGCCCCTTTCAAATTTTAACCGTTGTCCTTTATGAGATTCATCTATAGTACCATTTGCATAAACCAAATGGCCATTTACAAATGTATGGGTAATACTTGCCGGAAATGTAAATCCTTCTAATGGACTCCAGCCGCATTTGTACAGGATGTTTTCTTTACTTACTGTTGAGGTTTGATGCAGATCAACCAATACCAGATCCGCATGATAACCTTCACGGATATAACCACGCTCTTTGATCTGGAAACAATCTGCAACCGCATGACTCATCTTTTCAGCAATCTTCTCCAGTGAAATTCTTCCTTCTTTATAATAGTGCAGCATCAGCAGCAACGGATGCTGCACAAGCGGAAGTCCGGCATGTGCATGTTCATACGAAGGCCCCGGCCTCACCCCATCCCTCTCCAAAGGAGAGGGGCGAAGAAAACCCTCCGAATTTCTGATCAATCCTTTTTCTTCTAAAGTATGCGGTGCATGATCGGTGGCAATTACATCAATTCGGTCATCAAGCAATGCTTTCCACAATCCTTCTTTATTTTCTTTTGATTTGATGGCAGGATTGCATTTGATGCGGTAGCCGAGAGTTGCATAATCATCGGCAGTGTAATGCAGATGATGCACACATACTTCATTAGTAATGCGTTTTTCTTTCAGCGGCATCATATTGCTAAACAGCTCAAGTTCTTTTGCTGTGCTGATATGCAGAATATGCAAACGGGTATTGTACTGTCTTGCAATCTGGATTGCCATTAATGAAGATTCATAACAGGCATCAACACTTCTGATCAAAGGATGATCTGCAGCACTCAGTTCGCCTTTTTCTGCTTTCAGTCTTTCATAATTTTCTTTAATGATGGTTTCGCTTTCGCAGTGTGTGGCAATCAGCATTTCACTTTCACGGAATACTCTGTCTAATGTATTATAATTATCCACCAGCATATTGCCCGTGCTTGCCCCCATGAAAATTTTTATTCCGCAGATATCATTCTTAAAATCATTTGCTTTCAACGTATCATCAGCGCTCTGGTTGCTGGTGCCCATGTAAAACGAATAGTTGGCGAGGGAGCTTTGTGCAGCAATCTTGTATTTATCTTCCAGTAATTCCAGGTTCAGTGCATTGGGAATAGTATTCGGCATTTCCATAAACGAAGTAACACCACCTGCAACTGCTGCCCTTGCCTCAGAATGAATATTGGCTTTATGAGTTAAGCCGGGCTCACGAAAATGCACCTGGTCGTCAATAGCACCGGGAAATAAATACTTTCCTTCAGCGTTTATTTCGGTGACAGTTGAAGATGATTGAATGGAAGCGGCTATTTTTTCAATTCTTCCGTTCATAATCAGTACATCATTGGCAGCAATGCTTCCTTCATTTACAACCAAACAATTTTTAAGCAGATAATTTTGCATAATACCCTTTTAATAAATAAATCTTTTCGGTATTATACCGGCATACAAAGCATTTCAGGGTTCAGTGAAACGATGTTTATTTGTATCGTCGGTATAACTTATTTTTACCATTAAATAACAACCGCATGCAATTTAGCAAATGCAGTCTTAGTGTGGCTTTTCTTGCAATATCCTTTTTTTCTGCTGCTCAAAGCAGCTATCTGCAGCAAAATTCAAAGCACCTTCATTTTATTGACCGGCTGGAGATCAAAACCGGTGCTATCAGTGATCTCAACTTCACAACCACCAAACCCTACGATCGCCGGTATGCAGTGGAATGGTTGGGTGCAAAGGCCGATTCCATGCTCAAAATCAAACTTCTTTTCTATAACACTGATACTGCTTTAAAGTTGGGGAAGGTGGATCAATTCAATCTACGCAGCTTATACCTCAACAACCAGGAATGGGTTAAGGGCGACAGATCTACTTTCAACAGCAAAAAACCGTTCCTGAAGAATTTTTATAAAACGCCTGCCAGTTTCATTGAAAAATATGGTGATGATTTTTTTATTGCAGTGAATCCCATGATCAATTACCGTCAGTCGGTTGAATTGAAGAATACATCGCAGAATACGTTTTTAAATCAACGTGGTTTGAATGTTCGTGGAGGAATCGGCAACCGCGTAGGTTTTTCGGCAATGGTAATGGATGTGCAGGAACGTGGGCCTTTGTTTGTGCAGAACTGGATTGACAGTGTTGGCGCTGTACCCGGAGCTAACTTCTATAAAAAATTCAAGCAAACAGGGGTTGATTATATTGATGCAAGAGGTTCATTTACATTCAAAGCGGCGAAGTATATCAACTTCCAGATCGGGTACGACCGCAACTTTATCGGCAATGGCTACCGCAGTTTGTTCCTCAGCGATTTCAGCGGCAACCAGCTCTTTGTTAAGATCAATACACGCATCTGGAAATTCAACTACCAGAACCTGTTTATGGAACTTCATACTAAAGGGAAAAACAACAGTACCAATGATCTTGTGCCGAAGAAATATGCCACCATGCATCATTTAAGTATGAATGTAATGCCATGGCTGAATGTAGGTGTGTTTGAAAGTGTGGTGTTTGGAAGGAAAGATCATTTTGAGTTTGGTTATATGAACCCAATCATTTTCTTCAGAAGTATTGAAGGAAATCTTGGCAGTAAAGACAATGCCATGCTGGGAGCTGACTTTAAAGCCAACCTGCTGAAGAAAGTACAGGTATACGGGCAATTGCTGATTGATGAATTCAACTTTGCTGAATTAAGAAAAGATAAAAGCTGGTGGGCCAATAAAACAGGAACACAGTTGGGGTTGAAATATATTGATGTGGCGAATGTAAGCAATCTTGATCTGCAGGTGGAATGGAATCGTGTGCGTCCGTTTACTTATACGCATTATGATTCTGTTTCCAGCTATACACATTATCAGCAACCACTGGCTCATCCTTTGGGTGCCAATTTTAATGAACTGATTGCTGTTCTCCGTTATCAGCCAACAGGAAAACTGAATTTAACAGGAAGAGTGATTTACTGGAAACAGGGGTTAGACAGTGCCAGTGGCCGCAACTCAGGTGCTGATATCTTTCGTTTGAATACAGACAGCAGAACAGGTGACTATGGTTATACCATGCTGAATGGTGTAAGCAGTAAAGGACTCAATGCTTCTTTTTTAGCAAGCTACGAAGTGTATGAAAATATTTTTATTGATGCCAATTTGCTGCTGCGCCGTTTTACCAAAGGTTCAGCAGCTGCACAAAACACAGCAATGTTTGGGGTGGGAGTAAGGATGAATTTGTGGTTTAGAGAGTATGATTATTGAGAGGGATAGAAACACGGATGAGGCGGATTAAGGCTGATGAGAACGGATTATAAAAATTTATTGATGTGCAAGGCAGAATCAATTTATAAGTAAGAAGCCGTTTTCTATTCAATTAGCTGTAAATGCAAAGCCCGTTCAAAATTTTTCCTGAGCCCGGATGTAAATACCATCATCATAGTATATAGAAGTAAGTTAAAAAAAGCAATAAAAAATAGCTTCAGAATTGCATCTTCATCAGTAAGGGCATTTGGCTGAAATAAATTGTAAAGGAAAACGATAGCGAGGATGTAAAATGTAAGAACAAACATTGAGTTGGGTCTCAGTCTTATTTGAATGGAGGTTTTATTGTCCTCAGATTTTAGTTGTCCATTTAAATAAGCAGAGCTTTTTTCAATCCATCGTGTAAAACTAAAACTCCATTTATGAGTAAATTGAAAACTGCTATCTTCTTCAAGTTTACCTGCAATATTGTCTGAGGAATCGTACCATTTTCTTTTTGTAATACTTTTGATTTCTTCCCTTACGTTTTCAATTGAATCGTACTTCGTGTATTTATACTTTCGGGTAAACAAAAGATCCATGAATGATTAAATTTTGCTTTATCTGTATAAATCAGTAAGCATCCGTGTCATCCGTGTTTCTATCAAACCCATCACCCCTCCAAATGAATACTGAACACAATCATTCTTGCCTGCATCCTGTCAACCACATTGGAGTAAATGAGATTCTTATCACGGCTGTGCACATTGCCAAAACTGTTGCTCACTTTAATTTCAGGACTGAAGATGAATGTAGGGAAGTAAAAATGAAAACCTAAACCGGCTTCATAACCAAAAGAAGATTTATTGAGTTTGATGAGATCTTCTGCACGACGGCTCTGGCTGTTGCTGGCCAGATCAAATTCATATTTAACACCGCTGAAAATGTACACCCTGAAATTTCCTATTCTGTCGCTGCTGAACTTCAGTTGTATAGGCAGACTTGTATAAATACTTTCAACCGTTTTTTCCTGCCAGGAACTGTCGCCGATCAATGGATATTTTAAATAGTAGTTAATACCACGGGCAGTAAAAAGAAGTTGGGGGTTAAATCTTACTTCGAGGTGCGGAACCAATCGAAGTGTGCCCAGCAAACCCAGACCAAATCCTCCTTTTTTAACAGGCGAGACAACCGATACGCTGTCATCCTGCAAAAATTTAGAAGCATGATTCAGATGAAAGTAGGAACTGTTACCACTCAGGGTAATTCCAAAATAATAAGGCTTCCCTTCATGATTGGGAAGATTGATTTCTTTTTGTGCAAACGCTGAAAAACAAAAAGCAAAAAGAAGGGAGAGTACGATTATTTGTCGCCGCAATAAATACTGCATATGCCGAGCGTAAGTGGTTTGCATGAAGTGTTTCTGAATCCTGTTTTATTTAAGACGGCAACAAAATGTTTCCCTTCAGGAAATGCTTTGATGCTGTCGTTCAAATATTGATAAGCTTTTTTGTTACTGACAGCCCCGGCAATTTTTGGAGTGATAAATCCAATGTACCAATTGCTGAGTTGACGAAACCCGGGAATCAATGGTTTTGAAAATTCCAGCACCACCAATCTCCCACCCGGTTTCAGCACACGGTGAATTTCGCTCAGCCCTTTTTCGAGGTGTTCAAAATTCCGTACTCCGAATGCTACTGTTACTGCATCAAACGTGGCATCGGGAAAGTTTATTGTTTCACTGTCGCCGCTTTTGAGCTCAATAATCGAGTCTAAACCTTTAGCAGTCACTTTAATGCGGCCGCCATCCAGCATCTTTTCGCTGATGTCAATCCCGATGATTTTCTCGGGCTGCAGCTCACGGGCAGCCATAATGGCTACATCGCCTGTGCCGGTAGCCACATCCAGGATCAGTTTGGGATGAAGGTCTTTTAGTTTAGCTAATGCCTTTTTGCGCCAACTCACATCTATTCCAGCCGACAAAAAACGGTTCAGGAAATCGTAACGGGGAGCAATGGTATCAAACATCTCTGCCACCTGTTCTTTCTTGGTTTGAGCAGAGTTTGTATCGGGTACAATCTTGTCGTGTAAATATTCTTCAGCCATGGGGGGCAAAGGTAAGAAGGAAGTACGATGTAAGATGTACGAAGTAGGGGGTTCCTCCCACTTCAAATCTCAAACTTCAAACGCAAAGCAACTTTGTTATCTTGCAGCGGTGAATATTAAATCAGCAACATACGTTATCAGCAGCCCTAAAGTAGATGACTGCCCCAAAGCCGATAAGCCAGAATATGCCTTCATCGGCAGGAGTAATGTGGGCAAATCTTCCCTCATTAACATGATCTGCAATAACCAGAAACTGGCTAAAACCAGCGGATCACCGGGCAAAACACAGATGATCAACCATTTTGTGATTGAAAGTATTGATGAAAAAACACATAAAGTAAACGATTGGTACCTGGTTGATTTGCCGGGATATGGTTATGCCAAAGTGGGTTTGGGCAAAAGGAAGCAATGGATCAAGATGATTGAGAATTATATCCGCAAACGGGAAAACCTGCTCAATTTATTTGTGCTGATCGACAGCCGTCACACACCACAGGAAATTGATATCAGCTTTATCAACCAGTTGGGCGAATGGAAAATTCCTTTTGCCATCGTGTTTACAAAAGCAGATAAGAGTACACAGAAAGAAGTATCAGGAACAGTAAAATCTTTTTTGAAAGCCCTTGGTGAACATTGGGTTGATTTGCCCCCGCATTTTGTATCATCGGCTGTAAAATTTACCGGACGCAAACAGATCCTTGCTTTTATTGAAGGATTAAATAATGTTGTGAAGATTGCAAAGCAGGAAACAAAAGAAAACTGGAAGCCGGGAAAATTAAAACCTAAAGCTGATTAATTCAAACAAAATAAAAAAGCCTCCTGTTACTGACAGGAGGCTTTTACTTATAGAGAGTTTAGTTATTCTGAAACAACCAGTCTGAAACCATTACCGTGAATATTTACGATCTCCACTTTTGGATCTTCTTTTAAATATTTACGGAGTTTGGCAATGTACACATCCATACTGCGGCCATTGAAATAAGTATCGCTGCCCCAGATGCGTTTCAATGCTGTTTCTCTTGGTAACAGATCATTTTTGTATTCACACAACATACGAAGCAATTCACTTTCTTTTGGAGAGAGTGTATTGGTTGTATCGCCTGAAATCAGTTGGCGGAGTTTGGGATTGAAATGATAAATACCCAGGTCGAATTCTTTATTTTCTGTCTCGTGTTTTGTTTCTTCGTTGCGTTTCAGGATGGCTTTGATCTTCATCAGCAACACTTCACTGTCGAAAGGTTTCGTGATATAATCATCAGCTCCCAGTTTGTAGCCGGTTAAAATATCATCCTTCATTGTTTTTGCGCTCAAAAAGAAAAGAGGAACATCTGGATCAATATCACGGATTTCTTCAGCCAGTGTAAAACCATCTACATGCGGCATCATTACATCCAGCAGGCAGATATCAAATTTTTCACGCTGAAAAGCAGCCATGCCCAAACGGCCGTCACGCTCAAGTATTACATCAAAATCATTCAGCTCTAAATAGTTTTTCAACACATTTCCAAAACTGCTGTCGTCTTCAACGAGCAATACCTTTGATTTAGCTTCTTCCATTGTATCTTATTTTATTGTGAAATAAAGGTAAATCATTTCCACTGCCTGCAAATGCGCCAATAATATTTTGTTAAAGAAAGAGTAAGCAAAGTATGATTGGAGATATCTGTTTGCAGTAATCATTCTGCAAACCGCTGACGGGGTTTGCAACCGCCGTCAGGGTTTTCATTATTACATTTGCTGTTCAACGATACTTTATGCGCATTACATCCGATAACCGTTTTAAGAAACTTATTGTCATTGGCGATCGCTTACTCATTAAACCCAGTCAGCCCGATGAACGTACTGCCAGTGGTTTATACCTGCCCCCCGGTGTGCAGGAAAAAGAAAAAGTACAGCAGGGCTATGTGATCAAAACAGGTCCCGGCTATGCGATTCCTATGCCGGTGGATGATGAACCATGGAAGAGTGAAGAAGACCAGGTGAAATATGTACCGTTGCAGGCAAAAGAAGGCGACCTGGCTATTTTCCTGTTAAGCGGTGCAACCGAAGTGATTTATGAAGGCGAAAAATATTTTATTGTTCCGCAGGGCGCCATCTTGATGCTGGAACGGGAAGAGGAACTGTAAGAAAAGAGGGCTGCCTGAGATGATAAGGTACAGGTGCTGTTCACAGGTTAGCCTGAATCTTTTAATCTGATCAGGCGATGCAATCATCAAAGACAGTCTCTTTCATTGTAACCCAAACTATGTATGAGAAAAAACTTGCACGAAGATATTTTGATGGAATGATTTCAGCAATACAACTTTACGGTAATAAAGCCGGTCTTAATTTCTTTTTGATTCAATCATTATCTTAACTTTCGAACCACAAAACATTGTTATGTCAGATAAAGAAAAGTTTTTACAGGCAGTAAAAGACGGGTACACGTTTAAAGGTGAAACCTTCCGTATTGGTGCAGGAATGGCTGATAAAGAAGTGGTGGCCGGTGCTGATGTGTTTCTTGCATTGAAAACCATGAACCGCCACGGATTGATTGCGGGTGCAACCGGTACAGGTAAAACAAAAACATTGCAGGTGCTGGCAGAAGGATTGAGTGATGCAAGTATTCCTGTTGTATTGATGGATATTAAAGGCGATTTAAGTGGTATAGCTGCTGCAGGTGTAAGCAATTCAAAAATTGAAGAACGCTTAAAAAGTATTGGTGGAGAATATAAGTCTGCTGCGTTCCCTGTTGAGTTGATGACACTGAGTGAAGATAAAAAAGGTGTTCGCCTGCGTGCCACCGTGAGTGAGTTTGGCCCGATACTTTTGTCAAAGATTTTGGGATTGAATGATACGCAGCAGGGAATCGTTGCTATGATCTTTAAGTTTTGTGATGATAACAAAATGCCCTTGCTCGATTTAAAGGATTTTGTGAAGATTATTCAATACATCAGTGATGAAGGAAAGGATACCATTGAAAAAGATTATGGGAAAATTTCCACTTCATCCACCGGAACCATTTTACGTAAAGTAATTGAACTGCAGCAGCAGGGAGCAGATGCTTTTTTTGGTGAACCGAGTTTTGATGTGGATGATCTGATGCGTATCAGTGATGACGGAAGAGGAATGATCAGTATTATCCGTGTGATGGAATTGCAGGATCGTCCAAAACTGTTTTCTACGTTTATGCTGAGTTTACTGGCTGAATTATATGCCACCCTGCCTGAAGAAGGTGATCTGGATAAACCCAAACTGGTACTGTTTATTGATGAAGCACATTTGGTGTTCCAGGAAGCCAATGAAGCATTGCTGCAGCAGATTGAAACGGTGATTAAACTGATCCGTTCAAAGGGTATTGGTATTTTCTTCTGTACACAAAATCCGCAGGATGTTCCTGCCAGTGTACTGGCACAGCTGGGCTTGAAAGTGCAGCATGCACTAAGGGCATTTACTGCTGCTGACAGAAAAGTAATTAAGCAGGCTGCCCAAAACTATCCTGAAACAGAATTTTATGATGTGGATGAATTGCTGACACAGTTGGGAATTGGTGAAGCATTTATTACCATGCTGAATGAAAAAGGAATCCCCACTCCATTAGTGCATACAATGTTAGTTCCGCCACGCAGCCGTATGGATATATTGAGTGATGGAGAAGTGGATACGTTATTAGCGAAAAGCAAACTGGAGAAAAAATATGCAAAGACATTAGACAGTGAAAGCGCCTACGAAATCATTAATGCCAAATTAGAAGAGGCTGCAGAAAAAACAAAAGCGGCAGAAGAAGAAAAAGTACAGGCGAAAGAAGAAAAGAAAGCAGCCAAAGAAGAGAAAGGATTTTTCGATAACCCAACAGTAAAGCAGGTTGGACGAACTGCTGCAAATGTGATTACCCGTTCATTACTTGGTGCATTGGGATTGGGTGGAAGATCGACGAGGAAGAAGAGTGGGTGGTTTTAAAGAAAGAAAAGTCAGGAGACTTGCATAGCGAGTTTTAAAATCTATTGTTATTTTTAAATAGAACGTATGACAATTTCATGTCGATACTTGGATAAAAACCACTTTCAGCCTTAGTGGGCAACCACGCATAACCCCCTCCTATAAATGTCTGAAAAGTTATCTTATTTCCAAATCTTCTCTGGATACCCGTATGCGCATATGCAATAAATGTCTTTTTAAAAGAAAATTTATCAGTTTCCCGAGGGGAGGTATATTTGGTTCCTATAGTAATGAAATCACCTGTATTGATTAAAATCTTTTTGTTTTTTTAAACCAAGGCTTTCTGTTATAAAAATAATTTAGATTTAAGTTAGTGTAAAAGACAGGCTTAAAGAATACCCAATCATAACTTATTACGTTAAAAAAGTTCCATTCATTCTGTTTGTAATAACCTCCCCCGACTCCAATTGTGGCTCCCATTAATATCTTTTGAAATAAAGGTTGTTCTATTGTTGCACCAATTCCTTGAATTGATAAATCAAATTTTCCAATTGTTTGCAAGCGAGGTGCTTTAGAAGAGTCTTGGGCAATTGATAAACTACTAATCAATATTGTGAATAGTAAAGTGGTGATTATTCTCATTTGGTTAAAATTGAATTCTCTTACACCTTTTGAAGGTAATCCATTCATTAATAAAAGCAACTGATTCCCATCAGCTATTCATTACAAATGCCCGTTAAACCAATTCTTCAATTCATCTAATGCGTTGGTTGTTTTGGCTATATCATTCCACCAGTCATGAAAAGTAAGCGAATAAGTAATCAGTTTTTTATCTACACTCAATGTGCCCAGCTTTGCAGTTAAGTTTACACTGTTTTCTAAGTACACAACCGGATCAAGTTCACCATGAAAGAAAATAGTAGCAGGTGAACTGTTTGTTGCCTGGTATTGCGGACTGCAGTTTTTATATCGCAGTTCAGATGCTGGTGTTGCAGGAAATAAAGGCATGCCAAGGAACGGTTCAAGAATGGAGTTGTAAATATTGAAGTTGTAGTAAGACATGTTGAATAAATCAGTTGGCCCTGCCAATGAACCTGCAGCTTTTATTTTTCCGTTTGCATTTCTGGTATATGCATAGCTGAGCGCAAGATGCCCGCCGGCACTATATCCAACAATGTAAAGTTTTTGTGTATTGAATATATAAACAGATGCCTGTCTTAAAGTGAATTGAATGGCACTGTCAAGATCATCCAGTTGCATTTTATAATTGTCTGCTGTATTTAAAGTAAGCCGGTAGTTGATATTGGCAACAGCAAATGCCCGTTGTTTTAATCCATTCAGCAACCAGGTTAATTCTGCTTTATCACCCGTTGACCAACCTCCTCCATGAACAACAATAACCAATGAAGTGTTTGCAGTTCTGTTTGCAGGTAAACCAAGATCAAGCTTCTGACTTGCATTTGTTCCGTAAGAAAGATTAACAATAGTCGTGTCTTTTATTATGATCGGACCAGTTGGAGGAGGAGTAACCTGTTCGGGTTTACAACCAACCAATGAGTAAAGGACAAGTGCAGTAAAGAAGAATGAATGTAACCGCATAGTGTGTAATTTGGTCAGGCAACTGAGTACTAAAAACGATTTTATGATGGGTTTAGTATGAAGCCTTTATGAATTGGCAATTGAATGTATTTTCAAATGCAGAATCAACTGCCTGTCAGCATTTCGACAAGCTCAATGTGACAAGACGCTGTCAGGCTGAGCTTGTCGAAGCCTTGCTGAATAAATATCCAAGAGCTGATTTGTGCAATACAGCAAAGCTATTTCACTCTCAATAAACCTTCTTTACTAAGACTAATTTTTTCCTCCGCCACTAAATGATCAATCACCCGCCAAAACTTTTCTTTTTGTTTGCTGCCCAGCTTTGTTAATAATTCTTTCACTACAACCCCATCCGTGCCTGCTTTTTCTTTTAAGAATAGATGAATGCGTTCAAACTCTGCCGGAGAAATATCATTTCCTTTTTTCCATAAACAAACATCACAAACACCACAGTCTTCAATAGCAGCATCACCAAAATAATTCCCGATCACTTTGCTGCGGCAGATGGTCTCATCTTTTACATAATTGATCATGGCTTTTACTCTCAACTCAAATTGTTCTTTGCGGAGTAACCGGTTTTGCGGATTGATAAACAGATCTTCCGTTGCCGGGCGGTTCTCTAAAAACTGCAACTGCGGTTTTTCTTTTTGCGGAGTATAATGAATAATTCCCTGCTGATGCAGTTGAATCAATCCGTTTTTGATTGTATCAAGATCAGTTTTAATAAAAGTGACCAATTGTTTTTCGGAGATAAATGCTTCCATATCAAAGATACCGCCATAACTGCGCAGCAATCCTTTGATGATGGGCTCAAGCTGCGGATGTTCTTTTTCAAATGCAGCAAGCTGTTCTTTACTTGCTGTAAACACAGCTCTTGCAGGTAAGAAAATTTGTTCTGCATAACTGATCCATCCTTCCTGTTCCAGCAGCTTCAGTGAATATATGGCTGTGTGCACATTGAGATAAAAGGTTTTTACAAAATCATTCAGATCAAATTCCATCCACTGCAGTTCGCCGCTTCCACTGGGAACCTGTAAGTAATTTACTAAACAGCGGTACACATTTTTTACATCTTCAATGGAAGGAAAACGAATGGATGATAAATTATTCAGGTCAACAAGGTCTCTTTCTTCGTACAGTAAAACAGCATAAGATTTTTTTCCATCCCTTCCTGCACGGCCAGCTTCTTGGTAATAGTTTTCTAAACAATCAGGCATATCGTGATGGATCACCACACGTACATCTGCTTTATCAATGCCCATTCCAAATGCATTGGTGCAGACAATTACCCGTGTTTGATTTTGCAGCCATGCTTCCTGCCGTTTGCTCCGTTCATCATTACTTAAACCGGCATGGTAATAATCAGCAGAGATTTTTTGCAGCTGTAAAAGTTGCGCCACTTCCTGTGTCATCTTCCTGCTTTTGCAATATACAATGGCAGAACCCTGTACGTTATTGAGTATTTGTAAAATCTTATTGATGCGACTGTCGATCTTAAACACACTGAAAGAAAGGTTTTCCCGTAAGAAAGATCCTTTGTAAATATGATGATTGCGGAACTGCAGTTGTTTGCAGATATCATCCTGCACCAATGCAGTTGCAGAAGCTGTCACTGCTAATAAAGGAACACCCGGTAATTCTTTTCTGAAGTTGATGATCTTTAAATACGAAGGACGGAAATCATAACCCCATTGTGAAATACAGTGAGCTTCATCAATTGCAATCAGCTGCACATTCATTCCGGGCAGGTATTCATGAAAGAGATTTGTTTCCAGACGTTCAGGTGAAACGTATAAAAATTTCAACTGCTCATTCACGGCCATCTGCAGAATGTCTTTGATCTGCTTAAACGGCATACCTGTATAAATTGCTGCAGCCGTAATATTTTTGCGATGCAGTGTTTCCACCTGGTCTTTCATTAATGCAATCAACGGCGACACAACAATGCACATGCCTTCTTTCGCCAACGCTGGAACCTGGTAGCAGATGCTTTTACCTCCACCTGTTGGCAATAAGGCAAGCGTATCCTTTCCTGCAAGAACAGATTCTATGATTTCTTTTTGTAAAGGACGAAAAGAATCATAACCCCAGTATTGTTTTAATATGGAAGAGAGGTCAGGCATGTTGTGAGTGGTGAGTTGTCATTCGAGAGTCGTGAATCGTCAGTCGTGAGTTAATGTACAATCATTTTGGATAACATTTGAAAACACCTGACAATCAAATCACCAAGGCTTTGTAATAATTCTTTAGTTGTATAGTTTAATTGTACTGCAATGTCAAATGCAGTATCTACTTCAATTAATGATCCTCTGGCAATTTCATAATATCTTCTTCTTTCTGCATCTGATCTCCTGGATGAACCTTCAGCCAGGTTCAGATGTACTGATAATGCTGCTCTTCTTATTTGCTGAACCATTGCATAGCGTTCTTCTGCCGGAAAGGTTTTTGTTTCCTGATAACACAGTAAAGTGAATTCACGTGATAGTTTAAAAATATCAAGTTTGGTGTGTGATAATTCGAGAAACATAGGATTTTTCTTACAAGCTAAACAATTTTCAAGAGTCGAGAAAATTCGGTGTATCCAACTCACGACTCACCCCTCACGACTGACGTTTACACAACTTTCTTCACAAACAACCTCACTGAATTAATCGCCAGTACCACATCACTCAAACCCATTGCCAGTGCACTGAAGCCGGGTGTAAGAAACCCAAGCGCTGCAATTGGAATGGCAATAATATTATAGAAGAATGCCCAGAATAAATTTTGTTTGATTGTGAGGAATGTATGTTTACCCAAGCCAAGTGAAAGCGGCAGATTTTTTAATCCATGATTCATTAGTACCACATCAGCTGTTTGCATAGCTACCTGTGATGCTTCACTTAATGAAATACCGATCGTCGCTTTTGCCATGGCAGGGGCATCGTTAATTCCATCACCAACCATGGCAGTAGGAGTGGTTTTATTTAACCGCTCAACAACCTCCAGTTTTTGTTCCGGTGTTTGTTCCGCAATTACTTCATCAATGCCAAGCTGTTTTGCAATGAGCTCAGATTTTTTTCTTCCATCGCCACTGAGTAAAATGGTTTTAATATTTTTCGACTTCAGGTAGTTGATGACAGACATGGCTTCAGATCTTACTTCATCTTTTACATCAATCCAGCCAACAAGCTGATTGTTTTTTATGATATATACATTGTGCGTGTCATCTGTTGTTAAAGCTGCAGCAGTTTTGTACGAGCCTGCAATCCACTCATCATTTCCTTCTTTAGAAACTGCTTTCATGCCAAGACCTTTCACTTCTTCAATCTTTGCCCAGCGGATGTCTTTATTTGTTTTCCATGCAGTGGCAATGCATGTTGCAATGGGATGAATTGAATATTTTTCAAGTGAAAACGCAATGCGTTTAAATTCTTCTTCTGAAATATTCTGATCAAGAATTTGAAAGGATGCCAGTTCAAAATTACCTGTGGTTAATGTGCCTGTTTTATCAAATACGACCTGTGTAATATTTTTAAACAACTCTAAACTTTTTGCATTCCGGAACAACACTCCATTTTTTGCAGCACGTCCTAAGCCTACAGCTATGGCAGCAGGTGTTGCCAAACCCATGGCGCATGGACAGGATATCACCAGTACAGCAATGCTCCGCATCAAAGCCGGTGTAAAATCTTTTAAGATGATCCAGTTGGCGACTAATGTTACCGCTGCAATACCTAATACCACAGGAACGAAGATGGCACTGATCTTATCGGCCAGTTGCTGTACCGGAGGTTTTTCGCCCTGTGCCCGCTTAACAAGATCAACAATATTAGCAAGCACTGAATCTTTTGCTGTAGCTGTAACCTGGGCTTTCACCGTGCCATCAAGTAAAATACTTCCACCAATTAACTGATCTTTTTGTTTTTTGGTGAGAGGCAAACTTTCACCCGTAATGATGGCTTCATTTACAGTTGCTTCACCCCAGAGTATTTTACAATCAGCGGGAATCTGTTCACCGCTTTTAATCAAAATCAAATCACCCGTATGCAATACAGTATTTTCAACAGGAAAGATCTGTTCATGGTGCTGATCATCAAACGCAATCATATTCGCCATTACTTTCTGGCTTTTCGCCAAACTGTTTAATGCAGTTTGTGTTTGCTGTATGGAAGCATCTTCTAAATAATTGCCAAGGAAAACCAGCGTAATAATGGTGGCAGCAGTTTCATAAAACATGTATTCCTGAGCCTGACCAGTAAGGGTTCCGTATAAACTGTACACAAAGGCTGCAGTTGCACCAATGGCCACCAGCACATTCATATTGGGCATTCCATTGCGAATGCTTTTAATGGCACTCCGCCCAAAATAATTCATACCAATAATGAAAACAGGCAAACATAAACCCAGCTGCAACCATGGATTCATCAGCCAGTGAATATGAAACCATTTGTCAAACATGTGCAGCATCAGCACCAGTGTAAAGGGTGCACAGATGAGCACATAACGCAGGTATTTGTTGATTGACTTTTTTTCTGTCTTTCTTGTTGAAATCCCATTTTTTTCAGCAACAAAATAACCAAGTGAAGCGATGCCCTGTTCCAGTTTATCAGTTACTTCATTTTCCACAATATCAAAAATCACTTCGCCGCTTAATGCATTTACCTTAACATTCTTTACACCCTCTTTCTCGAGGTATTTGTTGATGGTGAGTGCACAGTTGGCGCAACTCATTCCTTCTACTTTCCAATTCGCCGTTTCCATAAAGCAAAATTACGCAAGAACAGCAAGCCGCTCAATCAATATCTTTGCAACCATTATTCAAATTAACAGTTTGCAAAGGGAATTTACATTAGAAACAATTCATACTGCTGCCGCTGAACTGTGGCAGCAATTACAGCACTATAAAGTATGGGCTTTTGATGCGGCCATGGGTGGAGGAAAAACAACTTTTATTCATGCTTTGTGTGATGTACTGGAAGTAACAGATACCGTCAGCAGTCCTACTTTCTCCATCATTAATCAGTATCAAACAAAAAGTGGCACCATCGTTTATCATCTCGACCTCTATCGCATCAAAGATGAGGAGGAAGGCATCCAGGCAGGGGTGGAAGATGTATTGTTCAGTGGCGAACTCTGTCTGGTTGAATGGCCCGAAAAAATACCGGGTTTACTGCCTGATGATACGGTTCATCTGCGTATTGAAACGATAAATGCATCTGCACGAAGAATAACGATACATTATCCAAACTAGTTTTGTAATTTGAGGACAATCATGTGCGTACTGATTTGTGTTATTTTTACCGCATGAACAGGGTCCCGCAGGTAGCTGGACTTATTTCTCAAATCAACCGGCAGCGATTGTATGGCTTTATCTAAACCAATAGTGAGTGCTTCGTTCAGCTACGAAACCTTAGAAGAAAAACTCGATATCAAAGCAAAAGGCGCACAACTCTTCATAGGCATCCCTAAAGAACAGATGTTCCAGGAAAACAGGATCGCTCTTACACCAGATGCGGTAAGTGTGCTGGTGAATAATGGTCACCGGGTGATGATTGAATATCTTGCCGGCGAAGGTTCGCATTTTACAGACAAAGATTACAGTGAAGCAGGTGCGAAGATTGCTTACGACCGCAAAGAAGTATATCAATGCGATACACTTATTAAATCAGCACCGGTTGGCGAACATGAACTGGAATTATTAAAGCCGGGACAAACGATTATTTCTCCCATTCACCTTGCAGTGATGAAAGCAGGGATTCTTGAAACTATGATGGAGAAAAGAATCACTGCCCTTTCTTTTGAAAACCTGAAAGATGACTCAGGCAACAACCCCATCGTTCGGAGTATGAGTGAAATTGCCGGCAGTGCAGTAATGCTCATCGCCGGACAATACCTGAGCAGTTTCAACAATGGAAAGGGCGTATTGTTGGGAGGAATTAGTGGTATTCCGCCAACAAAGGTTATTATCATCGGTGCTGGTATTGTGGGCGAATATGCAGCACGTACAGCATTAGCGATGGGTGGAAGTGTAAAGGTGTTTGACAATAATATTTATAAGTTGAAGCGCATGCAAACGGCTATTGGTCATCGTATGTGGACCTCCGTTATAGAACCCAAGATATTATCCAAGCAGTTAAAAACCTGTGATGTGGCAGTGGGTGCTTTGTCATCCATTGGCGGCGCAAGAAGTCCAATTGTTGTCTCAGAAGAAATGGTGGCAGCCATGCGGCCGGGCAGTGTAATTGTGGATGTAAGTATCGACAGGGGTGGTTGTTTTGAAACCAGTGAAGTAACCAGTCATGAAAGTCCCATTTTTATCAAACATGGCGTTATTCATTATTGTGTGCCGAATATACCCAGTGGCTTTGCACGTACAGCCTCACAGGCTATCAGCAATGTGTTGATGCCATTGTTGCTGGAGATTGCTGATGAAGGCGGACTGGAGAAATTACTATGGCATAAGTTTAATATCCGCAATGGGATCTATCTCTACAAAGGTTCTCTCACGAACTTTTACCTCAGTCAGCGTTTTGATTTAAAGTACACCGATTTGAATTTGCTGATAGCAAGCAGGGGTTGAGTTGAAGATTACAAATTTGAAGATTTGGAAATTGTGGACTGCAACACAAATTGCATCTTATGAAAAAGACTTCATTTATGCTGATTCATCTGCTGTTCTTTTCTCTTGCATTATTCAATAGTATCTCCTGTGGTTTAAAAAAGAAGTCACCTGTTTCCTCCGGAAAAACGACTGCCATTTCTGTTGCTCCTCCAAAGCAAAATAAATCAAAAGGTATTCATGTGTTTGTTGCCCTGTGCGATAATATCAACCAGGGAATAGTAAAAGTTCCGGCTGCAATTGGAAATGGACAGGACCCCTGAAAGAAATTTGTATTGGGGTGCTGCATATGGAGTGAAATCATATTTCAAAAAACAGGCTGACTGGAAACTGATCAAAACTGAGCAGAGATCAGGAATAATTTTAGAGAGATGTCTGTTCAAACATAAAATCGAAAATGTGTACTTAGTTGCTGATGCTTATGATGGAGCAAAAATCAAACAGGCTACAATTGATTTTCTGAAAAGTTGTGCAGGTAGCTTTGATGATTTTGTTTTAAACGGAAACGATACTTTGTATAGTGGAGGTAACGCCAACCTGCTTGCATTTATCGGGCATGATGGACTAATGGATTTCAGTATCAATGAAAAGTACAACCAGGCAAATGATAAGAAAAGAGATGCAGTTATACTTGCCTGTATCAGTAAAAAGTATTTCTCTTCACATGTAAAGGAAACTGGTGCAAACCCAATTTTATGGAGCAATGGTTTAATGAGCCCGGAAGCATACACGTTGAAAGCTGCTATTGATGGCTGGATAAAAAACGAAACAGGCGAGCAAATCAGAACCAGGGCTGCAACAGCTTATCATCAATATCAGAAATGCGGTATCAAAGGAGCCAGGAATTTATTAGCAACCGGCTGGTAATATCTATTTATAATCTTCTCTCTCCGGCATAAACACATCAATAACTTTGCAATTGCTGATGGCTTTGCCTCCATGTTTAATATTGGAAGGAATGGTAACAATTGCACCGGCTGTTAACTGTTCTGTTTGACCGTCAACTGTTAATTCAAATACTCCTTCTACTACATGCATGATCTGCTCATGAAAATGAGAATGTTCAGGAATGGGAGAGTTGGCGGTAATTTCCCAGAAGGCGATAGTGGATGTTCCTGTATGAATAAACTTGCCGGAATAACCCGGGAATTTTTCATTTGCTTTGATGCTGGAGAGATGATGGAAATACATAAACTCAGTTTTTATAATCACCTATGCCAATCTTGAAATTGCAGAAATTATATTCCTCTTCATCGTTACTGCTGACGATCACCAAACGATCTCCACAATATTCATTGATCAAACGATGATATAAGGAAATGCCCTCTGCATCTAAGTTTGTGCAGGGCTCGTCAAGCAGAACAACCGGCACATTACTTAAAATGGCCTGTGCCAATTTTACCCTTTGCTTCATGCCACTGCTGTAATTGCGGATCTGTTTGTCAATTGCTTTTTCTAAACTAAGAATGGTAATGATATTCTGAACAGTAAGAGATGAAAGAAATGGTTTGAAGGATTGATGAAAGCTTAAGAATTCTATCAGCGTCATTTCTTCCGGCAGTTCTAAATAGGGAGCTGCAATGCTGAGATACTGATGATGATTTTCTGATGAAACAGATTTTTCTGTTTTATAAAAATCAACCTTTCCTTCTGAGTGCTGAACTGCACCTGCAATCACCTGTAATAAAGTTGATTTACCCGAACCGTTGTTCCCGGTGATGGCATATGCATTGCCGTTACTGAATTCGTAAGTGAAGTGACGAAAGATCCATTCCCTGTTATATCGCTTGCCGGCATCAGAAAGCAATATCTTCATCAGTTACGTTTTGAGATTTACGTTTGATAACACCGATCTCTGATTTTTTAATAAAGTTCAGGATCTCATCTCTTGTTTCTGTATAAGGTAACATTTGCTCAATCAGCTCAACAGCCTTTGACACAATATGTTTTTCTACAAACAGTATATGATAAATCTTAAAGATCTCTTCAATGGTTTCTTTTGAATAACCCCTGCGGCTCAATCCAACATTGTTAATGCCTACATAACTCAAGGGCTCTCTTGCTGCTTTTACAAAAGGAGGAACATCTTTACGGATGGCACTCATGCCGGCAATGTATGTATGACGGCCGATATGTGTAAATTGGTGAGCTGCACTGAGTCCGCCAATAATTGCAAAATCATCTACTGTAACATGCCCGGCCAATTGTACAGAGTTAGCAAGGATTACATTGTTACCAACAATACAATCATGTGCCACATGTGCATACGCCATGATTAAACAGTTGCTGCCAACCTTTGTAGTGTTCTTTTCAGTTGTGCCACGGTGTACCGTTACACATTCACGGATGGTTGTGTTATCTCCAATTTCAGCCAATGTATATTCACCCCTGTATTTCAAGTCCTGCGGAACAGCACCAATTACAGCACCGGGAAATAATTTACAATTCTTTCCAATTCTTGAACAGGGAAAAATGGTGACATTGCTCATGACATGCGTGCCATCACCAATGACAACATCATCATGAATCATAGCAAATGGGTCAATGGTAACATTGGCTCCGATCTGAGCTTTCGGGTGAATATGTGCAAGGTTACTAATCATTCTTGGGGTCGTTTTACAATTTGAGCAGTGAGATCGGCTTCGCATACCACTTTACTGCCCACAAAAATAGTCCCTCTCATTTCGCAAATACCACGCCTTATCGGACTTTTTAATTCCATTTTTAAAATTAAGGTATCGCCGGGAACAACTTTCTGTTTGAATTTACAGTTGTCCACTTTGAGAAAGTAAGTGTCGTATTTATCTTCTGTATTTTTTGGAATGGCCAATACACCACCGCATTGTGCAAGTGCTTCAATTTGCAACACCCCTGGCATAACATAATTACCGGGGAAATGTCCCTGGAAATAGGGTTCATTGTAGGTTACATTTTTTACACCAACAATTAAAGTGTCTGTTAATTCAATCACTTTATCTACCAATAGAAAAGGATAGCGGTGCGGTAATATTTTTTCAATGGCTGTTACATCATGCACCGGTGTTTTTTCGGGATAATAAACCGGCACATTTACTTTGAAACGATTCTTCTTAATATGTTCTTTAATCTTTCTTGCAAATTCTACATTACTTGCATGGCCGGGGCGGTTGGCAATGATATGAGCCTTGAAAGGCATTCCCACAAGTGCAAGATCACCAACAAGATCAAGCAATTTATGACGTGCAGGTTCATTGGGGAACCTTAGTTTCAGATTGTTGAGATATCCTTCGCTGGTAATTGCAAATTTTTCTTTGCCAAATGCTTTTGATAATGTTTCCAGCTGTTCATCACTTACAGATTTATCAACTACCACAATCGCATTGTTCAGATCGCCGCCTTTGATGAGATTATTTTTAAGCAGGTATTCCAGTTCATGAAAAAAGGAAAATGTACGGCAGGGAGCAATTTCAGTATTAAACTCACCCACATTACTCAGTTGTGCATGTTGTGTACCCAGCACAGGTGAGTTGAAATCAATCAGAGTGTTGATGCGGTAATCAGTAGATGGCATTGCAACCATTTCTACTTTCTTGTTTTCATCAAGGAAATAAATATTATGGTCGATGCTATACCATGTTTTGATGGCATTTTGTTTTAATCTGCCCACTTTTTCAATGGCTTCAACATAAGGGCGTGAACTTCCATCGAGTATGGGGATTTCCGGTCCGTCAATTTTCACAAGCACATTATCTACTTCACAGCCCACAAAAGCGGCCAGCAAATGTTCAACGGTGTTTACGGTTGCGCCATTATTTGAAAGGGTTGTACTGCGGTTGGTTTCTACTACAAAATCAACATCAGCCTTTACAGTTGGCTGATCTTTCAGGTCAGTACGTTGAAAAACAATACCGGTATTGGGGTCGGCTGGTTCCAGTACCATCGTAACTGAATGACCTGAATGAATACCCACACCTGAAATAGTGATCGATTCTGCTAAAGTATGTTGGTTAGAGTTTTCGTTCCCGTTACTGCTGTTCATGGGCACGAAAGTAATAAAAAAGAGGGTAATTGCCTGTAAGCTCAAAAAGCTGGCAAAAACTAGATGCTTTCTTTTTCGGTAATCAGCTGTTTTATGAGGAATTCCAGCTCAGCAATCCGCTTTTCCATTTCGGGGAGATTTCGGAAAATAGCCTGGCTGCGAAGGGTGCTGGTATAGTCAAAAGCCGGTGAGCCGGTAACCACACTGTTGGGGGCTTTCATCGATTTACTTACGCCGCTTTGTGCATTGATGCGGCTTCCGTCGGCAATGCTGATATGTCCAACAATACCAACCTGTCCACCAATCATGACATTGTTACCAATTTTTGTACTGCCGCTTACGCCGGTTTGGGCCGCAATTACAGTATAACTTCCTATTTCTACATTATGGGCTACCTGGATAAGATTGTCGAGTTTCGCACCTCTGCGAATGATTGTTGAGCCCATTGTTGCCCTGTCAATAGTGCAATTGGAACCAATTTCCACTTCATCTTCAATCACGACGTTCCCAATTTGAGGAACTTTCTTGTAAGAGCCATCTGCCTGCGGTGCAAAACCAAAACCATCGCCACCGAGTACCGTTCCCGCATGAATGGCAACTTTATTACCTACGGTACAATCATGATAAATTTTTACACCCGGGTGCAGAACACAGTTATCACCAACAACTACATTATTTCCCAAATAGCAGTGGGGATGAACTTTTACGTTCTTTCCCAACTTTACATTTTCCCCAATATAACTGAAGGCTCCCACAAAAACATTTTCTCCCAGTACGGCCGATTTGGCTACAAATGAAGGTTCCTGAACACCAACCATTTTTTGCTCCATCATCTTTTCGTAGGCCTGGAGCAATGTTGCAAACGCAGTATAAGCATCCGGTACACGGATAAGTGCTGCACTCACTGGCTGTTTTAACTCCAGTGAATCATTAATGATGATGATTGAAGCGCCTGTAGAATATAAATAATCTTCGTATTTGGGATTGGCCAGGAAAGCGAGATGGCCCGCAACCGCTTCTTCAATTTTACTGAAAGAGCGAACTGTTACATTAGGGTCTCCCTCTACTGTTCCTTTTACGATAAGTGCGATTTGCGAAGCCGAAAAATCCATGTATCCTGTCTTAATGTTTTAAAGTTACTTTCAAAAACGCTTACAAACAATCTTTTATGATTCCAAATGCCAACTTTACTTTAAAGAAGGGTGGCAAAGGTAGAATTTTTTAGCAGGGCTGTCGATTGCCTGGTAAATCAATCCATATTCAATTTCAGAAATATCCCTTACGCTGCCATCTTTGAACAGGATGTTGATACGCTCGATGCCGGGATTGTACATCCGGTTCTCAGCAATACCATCAAAAACAAAAAATGGTATTTCTTCTGCAGTTAAAGACAAATGCTGCTGTACTTTTTGTTGCATGGCCTCAATTTCTTTTTTATCAAAAGGCTGCACCCTCAATTTTGTTTTAAGCATGTTCCTGTTTAGAAGCCATTGGCTTAGGGTGCTGATTACCCTGTCAGGATGATTGACCCATTTTTTGATGGAGGCAAGAATATCATAATCATCCAGTGCGCAAAACTTAGCCAAGTTGTTTTGAATGAAAGTGGCCGACTGGGTGGTTCTTAAGAACTCATCCAGCACCGGGGATGATGAAAAGTTGCCATTTTCATCTTTGGCAAGAATTCTGGCTCTTTCCAGAATTTTTACCAGCATATTTTCAGCACTCAGCACTGTTTTATGCAGGTACACCTGCCAATACATCAGTCTTCTTGCCACCAGGAACTTTTCAATACTGTAGATGGCTTTTTCTTCAACCAGCAATTCATTATTGTGAACGGTGAGCATTTTAATGATACGGTCGTATCCAATTACTCCTTCACTCACACCGCTGTAAAAGCTGTCACGGGTGAGGTAATCCATACGGTCCACATCTAACTGGCTGCTGATAAGCTGATGAAGGAATTGTTTGTGATAGGTTCCTTTAAAAATGGAGATCGCCAGATCAAGTGCCCCGTTAAATTCTTTGTTGAGATGTTCAAAAATGAGCAATGATATTTCTTCATGGTGCACATCTTCAATCAGCACATGTTCCAATGTGTGGCTGAAAGGTCCATGCCCTACATCATGTAACAGAATAGCCAGCTTTGCTGCCTGCTCTTCTTCAGCTGTAATTTCAAACCCCTTGCTTTTTAATTCACTTAAGGCAAGGCACATTAAGTGGTAAGCACCCATACTGTGATGCAATCTTGAATGAACAGCACCGGGATACACCATATGCGCCAATGCCATTTGATGAATACGACGTAAACGCTGGTAAAAAGGATGTGATAAAACCTGGTAAATCAGGTGGTCATCAAACGTAATAAAACCATAAACGGGGTCATTAACTATCTTTCTGAATTTCATTTTCCTGAACTGTTAAATATCAAACCTGCAAGTGTGCAAAGGTAATATCTTGTGCCCTGATTCCTGTAACTTGTGTACTTAACTTTAAATAACAAACATCTACATGGCAGTTGCAAAAATTCTTTGGGTTGATGATGAAATTGAAAGCCTTCAATCGCAAAAACTTTTTCTTGAAAGCAAGGGTTACGAAGTACACACACTCACAAATGGATTTGATGCGATTGATTATGTAAAAGAAAACCCGGTTGATGTGGTGCTGATGGATGAAAGCATGCCTGGCATTACGGGTTTGGAAACACTCACCAAGATTAAAGAGGTAAATCAATCTATTCCCATTGTACTTATTACAAAAAATGAAACAGAGAACCTGATGGATGACGCTATTGGTTCACAGATCAGCGATTATCTCATCAAGCCGGTTAATCCCAACCAGGTTTTACTCAGTTTAAAAAAAATCATTGATAATAAACGGCTGGTGTCTGAAAAAACAACATCGGCTTACCAGCAGCAGTTCCGCAATTTGTTCATGGCATTGAACAGCAGCCCCAGTTATAATGAGTGGATGGAAATCTATAAAAAATTAGTGTATTGGGAACTGGAGATGAGCAAGGCCGACAGTCCGGAAATGAGTGAAGTGCTGCAAACACAAAAAGGTGAGGCCAATAATGAGTTCTTTAAGTTTATTTCAAAGAACTATGCTCAATGGCTGAACCCGAAAGCAACAGAAGCTCCTATTATGAGCCATAACCTGATGCAGTTTAAAGTATTGCCGCATCTGGAAAAAGGCGTTCCACTCTTTTTTATTCTGATTGATAACCTGCGGTTTGATCAGTGGAAATATATTCAGCCAATTTTTGCTGAAAGCTTCCGCATTTTAGAAGAAGATTCATTTTATGCCATTCTGCCAACAGCCACACAATACAGCCGCAATGCTATTTTCAGCGGAATGATGCCCATTGATATTGAAAAGAAATTTCCACAGCAATGGAAGAATGATAATGATGAGGGCGGAAAAAACATGCATGAAGAAGAATTTTTCCGTGCACAGTTACAACGTCTCGGCAAGGGCGATCTGAAAGCATCTTTCACCAAAGTAGTGAATCACCAGGCAGGACAGGATTTAGTAAACAATATTCACAACCTGATGAAGAACGATATTAATGTGATCGTTTACAATTTTGTGGATATGCTCAGTCATGCCAGAACAGAAATGGAAGTGCTGAAAGAACTGGCCAATGATGAAAAGAGTTACAGAAGTATTACAGCCAGCTGGTTTGAACATTCTCCTTTATACCAGGCATTAAAGAAAATTGCTGATAAGAAGATTAATGTAGTGATGGCAACTGATCATGGAAGTATCCGTGTGCAGAAAGCTGCCAAAGTGATTGGCGATAAAGAAACCACCACCAATATCCGGTATAAACATGGCCGTAATCTCAATTTTGAACCGAAAGATGTGCTGTCGTTCCGTGAGCCAAAGGAAATCGGATTGCCGACACCCAATGTAAATTCGTCGTTCATTTTTGCAAGGGAAGATGTGTATCTCTGTTATCCCAACAATTATAACTATTACGCCAATTATTACCGTAATACCTTTCAGCATGGGGGAGTAAGCCTTGAGGAAATGATCATACCGGTTGTGCGGATGACCAGTAAATAGCCGATAGTTAATAGTTAATAGTCAGGGAAAAACTGTGGAAAAAATATCTGCAGTTACAATCCATATACAAGTAGATTCGCAGCAATATTTAAATAGATAAAAATCCCCCTTTAGGCCCGCCCGGATGACTGGTCGGACAGGGGTTAGGATTATGAAATACAATCAAACAGGTTTAGATAAGTTAGAGGCCATCCTGGAAGAAAGTGGCTATGTGGTGCGTTATGAAAGAGGCAATTTTCAAAGTGGCTATTGTATACTGGAAGACAGGAAAGTGGTGGTGCTGAATAAATTCCTGTTGCTTGAAAGCCGTATCAGTACCGTTATTGATTTAATTCCCCAGGTAAATATTACATACGATGCCTTAACGGCAGAATCACAGAAATTATATGATGAAGTAATGGCACTTGCAGCTGCAAAGCAAACAGAGGAGTAAAGAATGCAATGAAATTTTGGAAAGTATTTTTTTGTATTTACTTTTTCATTTTTCATTCGTCATTTTTTATTTCTTATTTTTAATCAGTGAGCTATCCTCCCATTAAAATTACATTTCTCGGCACAGGCACCAGCAGCGGAGTACCCATGATTGGTTGCGATTGTGAAGTTTGCACTTCCACCAATAAAAAAGATAAACGTTTACGCAGCAGCATCATGGTTGAAACTGCAGATACAACCATTGTTGTTGATACCACTCCTGATTTCCGCTACCAGATGTTGCGTTTGAATGTAAAAAAAGTTGATGCCATTATCTTTACCCATCCGCATAAAGATCATATGGCAGGATTGGATGATGTGAGATCATTCAACTTCATTACTAAGAAACCGATGGAGGTGTACTGCAATTATTTAACGGAAGAAGCTTTGCGCCGTGATTTTTATTATGCATTCTCTGATACAAAGTATCCCGGAGTTCCGGAAATAAACCTGCATACAATTACTGACAAACCCTTTACGATAAATGAACTGTTAATTGAGCCAATATTGGTATGGCATTTAAAAATGCCGGTACTTGGTTTTCGGTTTGGCCCTTTTACTTATATCACCGATGCAAATCATATTGAAGAGGAAGAGAAAGAAAAAATAAGAGGCAGCAAAGTAATGGTGCTGAATGCCCTTCGCAAGGCAAAACATATCTCACACTATAATCTGGAGGAAGCGATTGCACAGGTGCAGGAACTTGGAGTGCCTGAAGCTTACTTCACACATATCAGTCACCAGCTTGGGTTACATGATGTAATTGAAAGTGAATTACCGCCGGGAATTCATTTAAGTTACGATGGATTAACGCTTGAGCTTTAAACCGACTCCTTTCACTACCCGCTTTGTAGTATTTGATTTTTTTTTGACAACTGCTATTTTTAAGGATGCAGTTTACTCAAACCAAATGGATCAGAGAATATTTTACCTTCTCCCAAAAAGAACGCCGGGCAGTTATTCTGCTGGCAACAGCGGCCGTATTGTTTGCACTTCTTCCTACCATGTTTCCTTTTTTAGTAAAAGATGAAATGGAGCTGGTTATTGATACAGCAACTGAAAATCAGCTGGCGCAATTAAAAATTATTCCTGAGCGGAATGAATATAGAAAAAATGAAGAACAGAATGATCAATTGTATGAACCAAAATATACTCCAGCTAACAGATATACAAAAGATGAGCCGGCTGGTGAATTGTTTTATTTCAACCCAAATACTGCAAGTGCTGAAGAATGGCAACGGCTTGGCTTAAGAGAAAAAACTATCAAGACCATTCTTAATTACCGCAGCAAAGGCGGGAAGTTTTATAAGCCGGAAGATATTAAACGTATTTACGGATTACGTGAGGCAGAAGTTGAACGCTTACTTCCATTTGTGCAGATTGAAAAGGCAACAGTAAATAAAAATGAAGGAACTGGCTTTTCAGAAGCTGTTACTGAAAAGAAATTCGGGGTAACAGAAAGTAAAAATTTCGTGATTGATATCAATACTGCTGATACAACTGAATGGAAAAAGTTATACGGTATCGGAAGCAAGCTTTCACAGCGTATCATTAATTTTCGCACAAGACTGGGAGGGTTTGCTACAGTTGAGCAGGTGGCAGAAACATTCGGGTTGCCCGATTCAACATTTCAGGCAATAAAGTCAAAACTGATGGTGAAATCTTCTTCCATCAAACAAATTAACCTGAACAGTGCAACGCTGGATGAGTTGAAATCTCATCCTTATATCAAAAATGCCATCGCCAATGCCATTGTACAATACAGGACTGAACATGGTCAATTTAAATCAGTTACAGACTTACAAAAACTGGGCGCCATTGATGACTTACTGCTTCGGAAAATAGCTCCTTACCTGACTGTTGAATAAGAGGAAAAATATTTTTCTTTTTCCGCTAACATATGTTAGCAAATCTCCTATATTTGCATAGCCGTTTCGATTGATTGCTATATGTAAATCGTTGAGTCATGGTACTGGTTCGAGGATCAGTTCATGGCTCAACTTCTTTTTCCACCTGCCGGAATCAAATGCCTAACTTGTTTATCAAGAGAGGCAATGTTGTAAGCTTAGAAACAATAAAACCAAGTACATGAATTTTGCTCAGACAGAATTGACCGGACATGTGGCAGATGTAGCCCGTGATTTTGCACAGAAATATATTAAACCGCATGTGATGGAGTGGGATGAAACCCAGCATTTTCCAAAGGATGTACTGAAGGAAATGGGCAAGCTTGGATTAATGGGCATTTTCGTTCCCGAACAATATGGAGGCAGCGGGTTTGGTTATCATGAATATGTTGCCGCCATTGTTGAAGTGGCGAAAGTATGTGGCTCTGTTGGACTAAGTCTTGCAGCGCATAACTCACTTTGCACCGGGCATATTTTGTATTGTGCCAGTGAAGAACAAAAGAAAAAATATCTGCCAAAACTGGCAAGTGGTGAATGGATTGGTGCATGGGGATTAACAGAACCCAACACCGGAAGTGATGCGGCCAATATGCAAACTACAGCTGTAAAGGAAGGCGATGACTGGGTACTCAATGGTACCAAATGCTGGATTACACATGGAATCAGTGCAGAAGTAGCAGTAGTTATTGCACGAACAGGTGAACCAAGAACCAGCAGCAATTCAACTGCTTTTATTGTGGAAAGAGGAACAGCAGGTTTTAGAGGAGGTAAGAAAGAAAATAAACTGGGCATGCGTGCCAGTGAAACTTCTGAAATGATTCTTGATAACTGTCGCATACCCGATGCAAACAGAATTGGTGAAGTGGGAGATGGTTTCAGGCAGGCATTGAAGATATTGGATGGTGGAAGGATTTCCATTGCGGCCTTATCACTTGGTATTGCCAAAGGAGCTTATGAAGCAGCGTTAAAATATTCACAGGAACGTTACCAGTTTGATCAGCCTATTTCAAATTTCCAGGGAATATCTTTTAAACTGGCAGATATGGTTACCGAAATAGCAGCTGCAGAATTACTGATCATGAAAGCAGCAGATTTAAAAAACCGTGGAGAAAAAGTAACCGAAGCAGGCGCCATGGCAAAATATTATGCCAGTGAAATTGCCGTGAAAACAAGTAATGATGCCGTGCAGATTTTTGGCGGATATGGTTACACAAAAGACTTTCCGGTTGAAAAATATTACAGAGATTCGAAGCTCTGTACTATTGGTGAAGGCACCAGCGAAATACAGAAAATTGTTATTGCAAGAGAAGTTTTAAAGTAGAATAATCAACATGAGAAAAAAGCCGTTTCAATTTTGAAGCGGCATTTTTATTTTCATTAATCCAGGAAGTCTTCTTCTTCTTTCTTTCCGTATTTACCAAACAAACCATCGATGGCTCCGCCAAAAATGGGGAACTTTTCTTTGGCGAAATTTTTAATGACATCAATTGCTTTATAGGCTTGTTTTTCTGTTAATCCTTCTGCCATTAAGCGGTCAATTAAATCCTGCATAAGCCCCTAACCCCTAAAGGGGAATATTTAAGTTTACAATTCAAGTTGACATCCCAAATATAATGGAATAAAAAAACCTGTTGAAAATAATCAACAGGTTCATAATATTATTACTCCCTTTAGGGCTGGGGCTATTTATGCTACTTTGAGCATACTCAATTTGCTCTTATCAAACTTATGTGTTGCGTAATCGAGTGTAAGATGAAATTTCTTTTCATCACTGCCGGGTAAATCAAACATGGCATCCGTTAAAATACTTTCGCAAATACTGCGTAAGCCTCTTGCACCCAGTTTATATTCCATTGCCTTTGTTACCATGAAATCATATACGTCATCATCAATCGTTAACTCTATGCCTTCTATTTCGAATAACTTATGGTATTGTTTGATGAGTGCATTACGGGGAACAGTTAAAATCTGGCGCAATGTTTCAGCATCCAATGGATTGAGATGTGTAACGATTGGTAAGCGTCCCAGCAATTCAGGAATTAAACCGAATGATTTCAGATCCTGTGCATTTACATACTGCAGCAGGTTCTTCTTCATGAGTTCCTGTTCTTCATTGTTTACATTAAAACCAATTGCATTGGTATTAACACGACGGGCAATCACCCTGTCAATACCATCAAACGCACCACCGCAAATGAAGAGAATATTCTGTGTGTTGATCTTGATGAGTTTCTGTTCAGGATGTTTTCTTCCACCCTGTGGTGGAACCAGCACTTCTGTTCCTTCCAGTAACTTCAGCATACCCTGCTGCACACCTTCACCACTTACATCTCTTGTGATGGATGGGTTATCGCCTTTACGGGCTATCTTATCAATTTCATCAATATAAACGATTCCTTTTTCAGCAGCAGCTATATCATAATTACAAACCTGCAATAAACGTGTAAGAATGCTTTCCACATCTTCACCTACATAACCGGCTTCTGTAAACACTGTTGCATCAACAATAGCGAAAGGAACATTCAGCAAGCGTGCAATAGTTTTTGCCAGCAGGGTTTTACCTGTTCCGGTTTCACCCACCATAACGATGTTGCTCTTTTCAATTTCAACTTCGCTTTCTGTTTTTTGCTTTAAGCGTTTGTAGTGATTGTAAACAGCAACTGCCAGTACCTTCTTGGCATCATCCTGTCCAATAATGTATTCATCTAAAAACCGTTTTATTTCAACCGGTTTTTTAACGTTGAGTTTAAAATTGGAAGTAGTGGTTTCATTGCGGAGCTGTAATTCCTGTGCAATGATTTCCTGTGCATGTTCTACGCAATTTTCACAGATATGCCCTTCCTGTCCTGCAATTAAGATCTTCACTTCGTCCCTGCTTCTGCCACAAAATGAACAATGCAGCATGTTGTTTTTTGCCATTTGAAATGGATTTTTTTAGCAGGTTTGCATGGGCAAACCTGCCTTCAAAGATAATAAACCTTTGTAAAGGGCATAGAATAAATAAAATAGGGGGGAAAGCCCCTGTGCTTTTCCCCCTATTATGATAATATCGGTTGAAATCTTATAATTTATCGAGAATACCATCAACGATGCCATAACCAACGGCTTCTTTTGCATCCATCCAGTAGTCACGATCGAAGTCTTTTAACACCTGATCAATGGATTTGCCGCAGTTTTCTGACAGAATTTTTGCACCCAGTTCTTTTGTTTTGGCAATCTGGTTGGCGAGGATTTCCAGGTCGGCACTGGTTCCCTGCGCACCGCCAATACTTGGCTGATGAATCATTACTTCGCCATGGGGGAAAATGAAGCGACGGCCTTTTGCACCACCGCTCAACAGAATTGAACCCATGGAAGCTGCCATACCCATACAGATGGTACTTACAGGCGAACTGATCATTTGCATGGTATCATAAATCACCATACCGCTGGTTACAACACCACCCGGACTATTGATGTATAATTTGATTTCTTCGCCGGGTTTCATGGCTTCCAGGTACAATAATTTATTGACGATCTCTTTAGCAGAGTTGTCGTGTACCACTCCCCAAAAAAAGATCTTACGTTCTTCGAGGAATTTTTTATTGTAAGGACCGAAGGCAGCAGCGGTAAAATTCTCTAATGGATTTTCTTTTGGTTCCTCTTCTTCTTCGTCTTCGAATCGAAAGGGAAATTTTGAATTATGCAGATACATAGTTGTTTCTTTTTAATGATTTAGCTTTCTTTTACTTTTCTTGGATTCATGATCAGTACTTCATCTACCAGGCCATATTCTTTTGCTTCTGCAGCTGTCATCCAGAAATCACGGTCGCTGTCTTCTTTTACTTTATCGAAGGTTTGCTCACTGTGGTAGGCAATGATTTCGTACAACTCATTCTTGAGTTTTTTTACTTCATTCACCATGATCTGAATGTCTGTTGCCTGGCCACCTGCACCGCCATATGGCTGATGCAGCATGATGCGTGAATGTTTCAATGCCGTACGCTTTCCTTTTGTACCTGCACACATGAGCACGGCGCCCATTGAAGCGGCAATACCTGTTGTGATAGTACTTACATCGGGAGTGATGTACTGCATGGTATCATAAATACCAAGACCTGCATAGATACTTCCGCCCGGGCTGTTGATATACATCTGGATATCTCTTGTACGATCGGTACTTTCAAGGAACAATAACTGGGCTGTTACAATATTGGCTACATAATCATTGATGGGTTCGCCCAGAAAAATGATACGATCCATCATTAAACGGGAGAAAACGTCCATGCTGGCAACATTCATCGGGCGCTCTTCAATGATGTAAGGCGTAAGATTGGTTGGGCTGAACTGTGTTTGATAATTATGCAAGGTGGCGCCGGAGATGCCACGGTGTTTAACGGCATATTTTTCGAATTCTTTGTTGATATCCATAGTGATTTTTTTTCCGGTTTGAAGTTAAGGTAATCGGTTGAAATAGAAATGTTTTCAAATACCATGCAAAGGATAAAAGCAGGACAATAAGGCAGGAATACAGTTTTGAAGTTTGTGGTTTGCAGTTTGCGTTGTTGATGTTCGGTTATTATGGCTGAATAACAATCTGTCTGACAAAAAAAATCCCGCCAATTGCTTAGCGGGACTGTATCTTTTTACATCGTACATCTAACCACGTAGGTCGTACATTTTAATGGTGATGATGCTGATGTTCTTCATTCATTTTAATGAATTCTTCAGCAGTTACAATCTTCTCTTCTTTCTTCACCTGCTGTTCGGCCCAGTTAAATACTTTTTCAGTTACCAGTTTACGGTAAGTGCTGTCAACCTGCTGCTCATCTTTCAATAAGGTTTCAATATATTGATCAAGCCATTCAACATTACCATCTGCAAGGTTCATTCCGCCGAAGTAACCCAGTACCTGCTGCTTCAGATTTTCTCTCAGTTCTTCAGGAGTTACATCCAGTTTATTTTCGGTAATGATCCTGTCGGTGATTAAAGTCCAGCGTAACTGTGTATCAAAAGTTGGGTATTCAGCTTCAATCTGGTCAGGAGTTTTTGCCTGCTCACCGGAAGTTGCCATCCACTTTTTCAAAAATCCTGCAGGCAGTTCCATTTTCACATCTTCTAATAATACATGGTATAAATGATGCTGAACCTGGTTGCTGCTTTGTTTATCCCAGTAAGCCTGGATATCTGCTTCCAGTGCTGAACGGAATTCAGCTTCTGTTTTAATTTCTTTTCCCGGAACTGCTTCTTTAAAGAACTCTTCGTTCAGTTCTCTTTTTTCAATTAAACCAACTTTGGTGATGGTGATTTTGAATGATTTTCCTGCAGCTTCAGAAGCCTCTTTATAACCGAGGTCACTTACAACCCAACTGCGTTCTTTTTCTTCAAATGCATCATTCAGCTCAATCACCAGTGTATCATCTTTCTTTAAGCCCTGTAATTTCGGACGGTAAGCTTCAGAGAAATATTTAACCAATAAAGAATTGTCTTTCTTTAACCCACCTTGAACTGCATTACCTGTTGCATCAACTTCTTCAAAAGTGAGGTTCAGTACATTGTCATCGCTGCTTACAGTTTCAGGTTCGGTCATTTTGCCGAAACGGTTTTGCAAACGCTCAATTTCTTCGTTCACCATTTCAGGAGTTGCCTTTACCCTGAAGTAAGGAGCAGAGATATTGCCGAGGTTGATTTCGAAAGCAGGTTTTAAACCAACTTCAAAATCAAAGCTGTAATCGGCAGGGCTGTCCATATTTGGTTTGAAATCGCCGTTTGGCATAGGAAGCGGCTGAGCAAAAATTTCCAGTTTTTCAGCTGCGAGGTAATCGTTCAATCCTTTTTCAATGTTGCGGATCACTTCTTCTGTAAACATGCCGGGGCCGTACATTTTCTTTACCATTCCTGCAGGTACCATGCCTTTACGGAAGCCGGGAATATTTGCCTGTTTGCTGTACGTTTTCAGGGTTTTTTCAAACGCAGGAAAATATTCTTCTTTTGTAATTTTTACAGTGAGTTTGTCATTTAACAAACCAATGTTTTCTCTTGTAACTGTAGCCATATTTTGAAGCTTTTAGCTACCAGCTATCAGCTGATAACTTGTTTTTTGGTCCGGATGAAGGGACTCGAACCCCCATACCTTACGGCATCAGATCCTAAGTCTGACGTGTCTACCAATTTCACCACATCCGGAAGAACTTTTGTTTAAAAACGGGCTGCAAAGGTAGGGGGTTTCAGGTATTCATTCGTTTTGGGAGGGAGCTTTTTCGTAAATTCGTGGTCCACTGGAATCGACAACCACCATACCGGCCTATACCCTTACTCCTGAACAGGAAAAAAAGGAAATCCTTCGTCACTACCGCAGTTTGTTACGATCACTCAAAACAAAACTCAAAAAAGGCGATAAGGAACTGGTGCGTACTGCCTTTGAAATGGCGGCTGATGCTCATAAAACCATGCGTCGTAAAAGCGGTGAACCTTATATCCTGCATCCATTGTCGGTAGCACAGATTTGTGTGGAAGAAATTGGACTGGGCGTGCGTTCAACGATTTGTGCCTTATTACACGATACCGTTGAGGATACTGATATTACACTGGAAGATGTGGCCCGTGAATTTGGAAATGAAATTGCCAGGATCATTGATGGGCTCACCAAAATATCTACCGTTGTTGATGCCAATTCAACCCAGCAGGCAGAAAATTTTAAAAAGATTTTACTGACGCTGACTGATGATCCGAGAGTAATACTTATCAAGCTGGCAGATCGTTTGCATAATATGCGTACGCTCGACAGTATGAAGCGGGAGAAGCAGCTGAAGATTTCCAGTGAAACGGTTTATATCTATGCTCCACTTGCTCACAGGTTAGGCTTGTATAATATCAAAACGGAAATGGAAGATCTTTCCATGAAGTACCTGGAGCCGGACATTTACAAGGAAATTGCCCGCAAGCTTTCAGAAACAAAACGTGAACGCAGCCGATATATCAATGAATTCATCAAGCCCATTAAAGAAAAAATGGAGAGGGCTGGTTTTACAAGTTTTGAAATTTATGGACGGCCAAAGTCCATTCACTCCATTTCCAATAAAATAAAAAAGAAGGGTGTAAGTTTTGAAGAAGTGTACGATCTGTTTGCGATCCGAATGATCATTGATGCTCCGCAGGAAAAAGAAAAAGAAGATTGCTGGAAAGCTTATTCCATTGTTACAGATATGTACACACCCAGTCCTGAGCGTTTGCGTGACTGGCTGAGTAATCCCAAGAGCAATGGATACGAAGCCCTGCATACAACCGTAATGGGTCCGCAGGGTAAATGGGTGGAAGTGCAGATCCGTACCAAGCGTATGAATGAAATTGCAGAGAAGGGGTTGGCTGCTCACTGGAAATACAAAGAAGGCAGTGGTGATGAAGATCGCTTTGATAAATGGTTTCACAACATCCGTGAAGTGCTGAATAACCAGGACAGCAGCTCCCTTGATTTTTTACAGGATTTCAAAAGTTCTTTTCTTGCTGAAGAAATTTATGTGTACACACCAAAGGGTGATGTAAAAATGCTGCCGCTTGGAGCAACAGCACTTGATTTTGCATTTGGTGTACACAGTGATGTGGGTGGAAAATGTATTGGTGCCAAGGTTAATCATAAGTTAGTTCCTATTGCACATAAGCTGCGCAGTGGTGACCAGATCGAGATCATTACAAGCAGTAAACAAAGACCAAGTGAAGACTGGTTAAGTTTTGTTGTAACGGCCAAGGCCCGCAGCAAAATCAAAGATGCACTGAAGGAAGAGAAAAGAAAAGTGGCTGATGATGGTAAATATATTCTGCAACGCAAGCTGGAGCAAATGGGCGCCAGCTTTGATGTGCAGAATGTGGATACATTGGTTCATTTCTACAAGGTTCCTTCACAGTTGGATCTGTATTACAGAATTGCCACGAAGAACATCGACCTCAAGGATATTAAAGACCTGCATCTGCATGGTGATAAACTGGAATTACCCAAGCCGGTAAAACCAGCCATGGATCCAAAGCCGGATTACGATCCGCATAAACCCATTTCACCCAAGGATTCTGAACTCATCATTTTTGGCGAAAGTAGCGACAGGATTGTTTATACATTGGCTAATTGCTGCAAACCAATTCCCGGCGATGATGTGTTTGGTTTTGTATCAACAGGCAAGGGTTTAATCATTCACCGCACCAATTGCCCCAATGCTGCCAGATTACTTTCGAACTTCAGTCACAGGGTTGTTAAAACAAAATGGGCCAAGCACAATGAAATTTCTTTTCTCACCGGTATCAAAATCATTGGGGTGGATGATGTAGGTGTAGTGAGCAAGATCACCAGCCTCATCAGCAGTGAAATGCGGTTAAACATCAGCGCCATCACTATTGAAGCCAAGGAAGGTGTGTTTGAAGGAAACATTAAAATCTTTGTACACGACAAGGATGAACTGGATGAATTGGTTACCCGTTTGTACAAATTACCCGGCATCCAGACAGTGGAACGGTATGATACTGAACAGTAGTTTTCCCCAACTTAATTTTTATTTCGTCTTCCCTTTCTGTTTCTCTTATTTTTGCGGCTTCAAATACCCACTCAAATTATTTTATGGTTGATGTAATTCTGGGCCTCCAATGGGGCGACGAAGGAAAAGGAAAAATCGTTGATTTTTTTGCACCCAATTATGATGTGATTGCACGCTTCCAGGGCGGACCAAATGCAGGACATACTTTATATGTAAAAGGCGAAAAAGTAGTGTTGCACCAAATCCCCAGCGGAATTTTTCATAACGGCATTGTGAACTTAATCGGCAATGGTGTTGTGCTTGATCCTGTTACACTCAAAAAAGAATGCGACAAGGTTGCTTCTATGGGAGTGGATGTAAAGAAAAATTTATTCATTGCCGAGCGTACCAACTTAATTATACCAACGCACCGTGCATTAGACAAAGCAGCAGAGCTTGCAAAGGGGGATGAAAAAATCGGTTCTACTTTAAAAGGAATTGGTCCTGCTTATATGGATAAAACCGGCCGTAATGCTTTACGTGTTGGCGATTTGCTCGATCCTGAATTTAATGTGCTGTATAACAAGCTTCGTGCAAAGCATCAGCAACTGCTCGACAATTATAATTTTACAGAAGATATCAGTGAGTGGGAAAAAGAATTCTTTGAAAGCATTGAGTTTTTGAAAGAACTGAATATTGTTAATGGCGAATATTTCATCAACAATAAAATTGCAGAAGGAAAACGTGTGTTAGCTGAAGGTGCACAGGGCAGCATGCTCGATGTAGATTTCGGAACCTTTCCTTTCGTAACCTCATCCAATACAATCTCAGCAGGTGTAAGTACCGGACTTGGTGTCGCACCAAATAAAATTGGTGAGGTGATTGGTATTACCAAAGCTTATTGTACAAGAGTTGGCAGCGGTCCGTTTCCTACAGAGCTGTTTGATGCAACAGGTGATGAGTTACGTAAGATCGGAAAAGAGTTTGGCGCAACCACCGGCCGCCCACGCCGTTGCGGCTGGATTGACCTGGTAGCGTTGAAGTTTGCCTGTATGATTAACGGCGTTACACAGATTGTGATGACGAAGGCAGATGTGCTGGATAGTTTTACTGATCTTGAGGTTTGTACTTCTTATCTTGTTGAAGGAAAAGAAACCAAAGAGATTCCTTTCCAGATCAGTAAAGTGAAAATCGATCCTGTTTATAAAGCTTTTAAGGGCTGGAGCAAACCCATTGTGGATTGTAAATCATGGACCGATCTTCCTGAACAGATGAATTCTTATCTTGCTTTCATCAATGAATATCTAGGAGTTGAAGTGAAATATGTTTCTAACGGACCGGGAAGAGATCAGATCATTTATCCATAAGGGAAAATGTTTAGAAAAAAAATATCGAAAAAGTTTGGCTAATTCAAAAACCCGTTTAAATTTTACAGCATAATCGTTGTTTAAAAATGGCAAAGTCAATTAAGAAAACCGAAGACAACTCATCGCACAAATCCGAACCGGTAAAGAAGCCTGATACCAAATCTAAAAAAAACCAGGAAGAGGATGATGATGACGATGATGATTTTGAAATGGAGGATGAACCCGTAGTGAAAAAGGGTGGTAAAGCAGTTGCATCAAAAGGCAAAGCTAAAGCTGATGATGATGACGATGATGATGCAGGTGAAGAGGAAGATGATGACTGGAACAAAGGTGAAGAAGGGGATGATTACGACCCTGACTTTGAAGAGTTTGATATACCAAAATCAAAAGGCAAGAGCGCCACAGGTGGTAAAAAGAAAGCAGCAGAAGAGGAAGATGATTTTAAAGTGGATGATGATTTCAAAGAGTTTGATGTAATTGGCGGTGCTGATGATTTTGATGATGACGATGATGATTTTTAAATAACTAAGTGAAAAGAAGCTTTCAATCTTTTTCAATAACAGATCTGTCTGAAACAAAAAGTCAAATGTTGAGCTGGTGTAACCGGTTCAACATTTGTGCTTTTCTGGATAACCATCATTACCAGTTACCCGGCCATAGCTATGAATGTCTTGTTGGCTGCGGTGCTGTGGCATCTGTTACAGCCAATGCAGGAATTGCATTGCATGAATTACAACTGTTTCTTGATCAGCAAAACGACTGGTGCTTTGGTCATTTGGGTTATGATTTGAAAAATGAAACGGAGCAGTTGCAATCAGCACATTCCGATAAGATTGGTTTTGCTGATCTGTGTTTCTTTGTTCCGGAATATGTTTTTCAGCTAAGTGAAAAGGAAATCAGTATTGGTTCATTGAAGAATGATCATGCAGAAGTATTTCAGCAAATCAGAGATCATTCAATTTTATCTTCTTCACATAAGAATAACCTGCAGATTCAAGAACGTGTATCAAAAGAAGATTATCTTAACAGCATTCAGTCCATTCGTCAGCATATACTTCGTGGAGATTGTTATGAACTGAATTACTGCATGGAATTTTTTGCAGAAGATGCCATTATTGATCCGGTGCAGGTATACCAATCGCTCACAACTATATCCCCTAATCCATTTGCTGCATTTTATAAAGTAAATAACAGTTACCTGTTATGTGCAAGCCCTGAACGTTTTTTACGAAAGCAGGGAAATCAGTTGCTGTCGCAGCCCATTAAAGGAACATTAAAAAGAGACAGAACAGATACGGCTGAAGATGAAGTGCTGAAGAATCAATTATACAAAAGTGAAAAAGACCGGAGCGAAAATGTGATGGTGGTTGATTTGGTGCGCAACGATCTCAGCCGTGTGTGTAAAGAAGGAACTGTAAAAGTGGATGAACTTTTTGCTGTGTATTCATTTCCGCAGGTGCACCAAATGATTTCAACCATCAGCGGAGAAATAAACGATGAGTTGACATTTACAGATATTATCTATGCTACATTCCCGATGGGAAGTATGACGGGTGCGCCCAAACGAAAAGTACTGCAACTTATCAATGAGTATGAACAAACAAGACGGGGGATCTTTTCCGGTGCAGTTGGCTATATTTCTCCTGAGGGAAATTTTGATTTTAATGTAGTGATCAGGAGTATTTTGTACAATGCATCCACTAATTATCTTTCCTACCTTGTAGGAAGTGGTGTTACGTTTTACAGTGATGCGGAGAAGGAGTATGAAGAATGTATATTGAAAGCGAGTGCAATAAAAAATGTTTTGACTTAAATCTTCTTCATCTCCGGTAATTCAGAAACTTTGGGATAAATAGCTTTCAGGTCTTCTTCATGTTCTTTGATGATTCAGAAGTTTTAGCAAAATCTATTTGCATCACTAATCATAAACGTACATTGACATGGTAATTTTTCACAACACTGGTAATATTGTCAATTAATTATATCGTAGATAAATATGGAGTTATTACGATGCTGCATTAATGTGTAGTAGAAACACTTATTATTTTTTCAGGTATTAATTATTTTTTAAAATATTTTATTCGAATTTATATTTTGGATTAAAGTTTGCAGACATTTATACTGTAATTAAAATTCAACATCCTTAACCGTATCCTGATGAAAAAAGCTGTACTCCTTAGTGCATGCTTACTGCTTACAGTAGGTATGTATTCCCAAACAATCATGGGAAGACAAATAGTTGATCAATTTCAAAAAAACAGTAATGGTGATTTGACGTATGGCCTTACATGGTTGCCCACCAGCTATGCGAATACAACCAGAACTTATCCGCTGATAATTTTTTTGCATGGTGCCGGAGAAACCGGAACATCTGTTGCAGAACTTTCAAAACTATATACTGCTTCACCAAGATCTGTTGCGGGAGCAATTGCTAATGGCTGGAATGCAGTTGCTGTAAATCCTTTAACGGGTGTACAGGATAGTTTTATTGTTGTTTCGCCTCAGGCTTCTACATGGAGCTACAGTTATACAGAACTAAAGTATATGCTTCCTGCAATTTTAAATAAATACAGGATTGACAGAACGAGAATTTATTTAACAGGCTTGTCAGCCGGAGGTGGAGGAACCTTTTCAACATTAGGAAGCCGTGATTCAATTTTCATTAAAAATTTTGCTGCCATGGCAACAGCAAGCAGTGCTGGTGTAAATGCAAGTAACGGATATTCTGCTACCGGAGTAGAGGCAGGATTACGTTTTGGCTCAAGCTATGGAGTACGTACCTGGACAATTGCAGGAGAGCAGGACTATCTTTTAAATGCTGATGTAGCTTATCATGACAGCACAAATATGCTTAGTCCAAACCCACCTAACAAGCTAACCGTAATACAGGGTGTTGGACATTCAGCGTGGGGAAGAGCCTATGATCCCAATTTCAGGCCAACAGCTAATTATTATGGTAAAACCGGATCTTGTAATAATGGTTGTAATAATGGTGGCATTCAGATAGCACCAAATGCAAATGGTTCTTCAGTAAGAGGCTCAGGTAAAACACAGGATAGTCTGAACTTATATGAGTGGCTCCTTCTTTCGCAAAGAACATCAACAGCACACTCTCCAAATATCGGAGATTATAAAACTAACGCACCAAAACCTAATGGAGGAAAATGGAGTAATACATCGAGCTGGCGAAAATTTGATGGGAACAATTGGGTTGCTGCATCAACAGTTCCGGGCGCTTCGGCAGGTATTATTACAATAAGTAATAATGACAGCATTGATATAGATGTTGCAGTTACTGCAAATCAATTAGTCGTTGAAACAAATGGAAGTGTAAATATTCAAACTGCCGGATTAACGATTAATGACGGACCGGGCACCGACTTTCTGGTTAATGGAGTAATGTATCTGGGCAATCTGCAAATGATTGGAGGAATGGGTAACGCTGAAATAAACGGCACGTTTAATTGGAACGGAGGAACACTGTCTTTAAAAACAACTGCTAATGCAAGTTCCGTAGTTAACCTTGACGGTAACTTTACAAAAACAATTGGAGCAAATTTCAATAATAAGGGTACGTTTAACTGGGTAACCGGAAATACATCAGGTGATATTGCATTGAGTAATTCAATTTTCACCAACGATGGTCTTATCAACGAAGCCTTCAGTTCAAGCAGGGGCTTTGTAAATAATGGAGGTACGGTTGCAATTGTGAATAATGGAACATTTAAAAAAATGTCTTCTAACTCTTTCCTGAATAATGGAATCAGTTTTGCCAATACAGGAACTCTGCAGGGAATAGGAAGTTTTAATTTTACGCCAGGTACTATTGTAAACAATGGAATTGTGAAGCCGGGAAACTCACCGGGTATTCTTTTCATCAGTGAAGGTGCAATAACAGGCCAGAGTTCAAGTATAAGTATCGAAATATTTGATGGTTCTGGTCCAGGTTCGGGACATAACCAACTAGATTTAACAGGCAACATTTCATTGAATGGAAACAGGTTAATTGTAACAGAAAACTCCGGAGTTCCTCATCAATCATACGTTATAATGACAACGACCGGTGCATTCACCGGAACATTTACTTCTGCAAGTCTGCCGGCTGGTTATAGTATAACCTATAACTCTAATAATGTAGTTGTTTCTAAGGCATCGGGTACGCTTCCGGTTGTTTGGGGTGTTTTTGACGTAATTGAAACATCAGGTCAGGCTGAACTGAAATGGGCCACATTACAGGAAGAGAATACTTCTTACTTTGAGGTGGAGCATTCCACCACTGGAAATTTATTTGATAAAATAGGAATTGTGCAGGCTCAGGGTAAAGGTTCTTTTTCAAACAACTATTACTTCAAACACAAGAATTTAAATCTTTATGGAGTTAATTATTACAGGCTGAAATTAATTGACCTCGATGGAAAATTTTCTATATCTGTTGTGAAGGCTTTGAAAATCCGCAGGACTGAGTCAGTAAAAGTATCAATGACAAGCAACCTGGTAAGAAATAATTTACAGATGATTGTAAATGAAAACAGGATAAACATAAAGATCATTGATATGAGTGGCAGGGTATATCTAAACAGTAATTTTCACAAAGGAATGCATAACCTGTATGTTGGCAATTACTCATCTGGTATTTACAGAGTGGTCATCATGGAAGGAAACAAACCACCCGAAACAAAAAGTTTTGTTATTCAGTAAATCTGGTAATGATGATCGTGGATGGAAAAGAATGCGTGTAGCTCTTTCCATCCATAGTCATCTGAATTAGCAAAGTGGGGTCAAAATGTAAATCTGAAAATGCTCGGGTTATCCTTTTTTCTTAGGTGCTGGTTTCTTCTTCATCTCCGGCAATTCAGAAACTTTTGGATAAATATCTTTCATTCCCTGTTCGCCATAAAAGCGCATCAGCAGCTGTACACTTTCACTTAAAATATTATACCGGTTTTTATTAAAGACCTGCATTTTTTCTTTTGGCAGACGGAGATCAAAGGTATTGTTACCGGCAAGTACTGCATCAAAGTTGGGGTTGAGCTGATTGAAATACATCAAATCAATCATCAGGTCTTTTGCCATTACAACTGAGCTGAATTTTCCTGCAATGCTTTGCACATCAATATTGGGATCTGTTTTTTCGGGTGCAAATTCTGCGGGTTTATTTTGCTGACCGTTATTCACTGAAGTTGTTACGCCACCTTTCCCTTCCATGATATAATGAGTGGCAATGAATTTCTTTACATGGGTTCTGCTTTCTGCAGGGAGATAATATTGAAGCTTCCAGAAATCACGGCTGCCACTTTTTTTAATGGCACTGTACACACGGCCGGGTCCGCCATTATAAGCTGCAATTACCAGCAGCCAATCATTCAAATCTTTATAGAGATAGGTTAGATATTTTGCTGCCGCATGTGTACTGCGGAAATAATCGGTACGTTCATCAACCCATCCATTCACCATCAATCCATATTCTTTAGCAGTATAAGGCATAAACTGCCAGGGACCTCTGGCACCAACCCAGCTTGTTGCACCTGTACTTAAACCTGATTCAATCACTGCCAGGTATTTTAACTCATGCGGTAACCCGTATTGCATGAGTACATTATCAATTAATGTAAAGTAAGGAACGCCCCAGCCTTTCATTTTCGTCAAACTTTTTCCATGACCTGCTAAATAATCCTGGATAAAGCCCCATGCCTGCGGATGAATCTGTGCATCGTACGATACAGCCGGATTGAATTCTTTGTTAACGAAGAGTGTTTGAAATCCGTATTTGTCAACGTTACCCTGTGCTGTATCTGCCACAGTTCCATTGCCTGAACTGTCTTTCTGTGCAAACGACAAAAGACAACTTCCACTAAGAAGTATGAGCAATAGAAATTTCTGCATAATAAAATTAAACTGCCTTATAGGTTTTCAACCATTCGTTGCTAAGGCGCAGCAAAGATAGCTCATCAAAATGCTTTGTCATCAGTTGAAGCCCGAACGGTAGTCTGTTGCTATGCTGAAAGAGGGGAATAGAGATGGCAGGAATACCAACCAGGTTGGCATAAACAGTGTAGATATCTGCCAGGTACATTTCAATCGGGTTACTGCTTTTTTCACCGATCTTAAATGCAGTTGAAGGAGATACCGGCATCAGCAAAACATCTACCTCATTGAATACCAGTTTTGTTTCATTGTAGAGCTTACGTCTTACCTGCTGTGCTTTTGTATAATACGCATCATAGTATCCGGCACTTAATACAAACGTTCCCAGCATGATGCGGCGTTGTACTTCTTTACCAAAACCATCGGAGCGGTTGGCTGAGTAAAATTCTGTTAATTCTTCTTTTACCGGTGTTGCCTGTGGTCCGTAACGAACTCCATCAAAACGGGAGAGATTGCTGCTTGCTTCAGCAGTTGTTAAAATATAATAAGCAGGAACGATATAATCGATAAGATCAAAATCAAGTTCTTTTACTTCATACCCATCTTTTTTTAATTGGTTGATGAAGTTAACATGAGCTGATTTGATTTCGGTATCCAATCCTTCATGCTCTAATGTTTGTTTGAAATAACCCAGAACAGGTTTGGCTGATTTTGGTTGATTTAAGTCTGCAACATAATCAGGAACAGGTAAGGATGAAACAGTACTGTCATAATCATCAGCACCTGCAATAACAGCAAGAACTTGTGCAACATCTTCTACATTGTTTGCCAATACACCAATCTGATCAAAACTTGAACCGTAAGCAATCAAGCCATGACGGCTGATTCTTCCATAGCTTGGCTTCATTCCAACTACTCCGCAGAAATCTGCCGGCTGACGAACAGAACCACCGGTATCACTGCCTAAACTAATCATACAAAGATTTGCCTGAACTGCAACTGCTGAGCCTCCCGATGATCCGCCGGGTACACGTTCCTGATCAATTAAATTTTTCACCGGACCATACGAAGAATTTTCGTTACTGCTGCCCATGGCAAATTCATCGCAGTTATTGGTCCCGATGATAATGGCATCTTCTGCCAGTAAGCGTTCAACAGCTGTTGAATTAAAAATGGAATGAAAACCTTTTAGAATTTTTGATGCAGCAGAAACAGGATGCTGTTTAAATGCAATTACATCTTTGATAGTGAAAACAACACCATGCAGTTTGCCGGTTGTTTTACCTGCTTTGCGATGTTCATCTAACTGAGCGGCTCTTTGCTTTGCTTCTTCATCAAAACAATGAACAAGCGCATTTAAACCTTTATACAATCTTATCTGTGACAAATAATAATCAACTGCCTCTTTGCAGGAAGTTTTATTCGTCAGCAGGCTTTCATGATAATCCTTTATGGTTGCAAATGGATACAAATAGCTATGCAGCTTCAATCAGTGAAGTAGGGGAAATAATGATAGAAATAATTACTTGGGTTGCTGGGTATCGTTTGTGCTGTCTTCGATTTCTTTACGCACATTACTTTTAGCATCATTGAACTCACGGATACCTTTACCAAGGCCTTTCATCAGCTCTGGAATTTTGCGGCCACCAAAAAGAATCAGGATGGCAATAACAATCAGGATGATTTCCTGTGTACCAAGTACGCCGAGAAGTATGGGTTGAAAATTCATAATATTCGATTTAGTAGGAAAACAAAGTTACAGTTATTTATAAAGACGTTTGCAGAAAGATTTGCATAAAAAAACCTTCTGCGAGGAAGGTTACAATGTTTTTAACTTTAGTCAGTTTAGCGGATATAATTCTTTCCGCATTTACCAGCTTTGCCGTTAGCTGCCTGGTAAGGACTGATTCCTCTGTTGCAGGACATTAATAAAAATGTAACTACTGCGAATGCCAACAATACTTTCTTCATACCGAAACAATGATTTAAAAATTAACAATAGAGTAAAGATTGTTTCGATAGGGATGGGATTCGGTATTGTACTGGTTCTTTTAGTATTGGATTATAAACGTAAGATACTATATAAAAGTATAAAGCGGAAAGATTTCTTCCCGCTTTCGTAATATGCTTATTTAATACGCTTCTCTTTAATACGGGCACTTTTACCGCTTCTTTCACGCAGATAGAAGAGTTTTGCACGGCTTACTTTGCCAACTTTGTTCAGTTCAACTGAATCAACATTGGGTGAGCTGAACGGGAAAGTACGCTCAACACCTACACCATCAGAGATCTTACGTACTGTAAATGTAGCAGTTGCGCCTACACCCTGACGTTTGATCACATCACCACGGAAGCTCTGGATACGTTCTTTACCGCCTTCAACGATTTTGTAGTTAACAGTAATGTTATCACCTGCTTTAAATTTAGGATATTCCTTTTTAGCAGTTAATTGTTCATGTATAAATGCAACAGCGGCGTTCATAACTCTTAATTTTTAGGACGGCAAAGGTAGGGGGTTTTTGCAGGAATTTGTTATTTGTTGCTCGGAATTTGGAAAAAAAATTAGCCCCCAACATTCCTAATCCCTAATTCCCAACTACTTTCTATTACCTCGCTACGTTTACAGCTCTTTTTTCTCTGATTACAGTAACCTTTATCTGGCCGGGATAAACCATTTCGGTTTGTATTTTCTGGGCCATTTCAAAGCTCAGTTTATCTGATTCAGCATCGGTTACTTTATCAGCCTCAACAATTACACGAAGTTCACGGCCAGCCTGGATGGCATAAGCCTTCTCAACTCCAGGGTAGGTCATCGCCAGACTTTCAAGGTCCTTGATACGCTGGAGGTACTGCTGCATGATCTCCCGACGGGCTCCCGGTCTTGCACCACTGATGGCGTCACAAGCCTGAACGATAGGAGAGATTACATACTGCATTTCCATTTCATCGTGGTGGGCGCCGATAGCATTAACTACGGCCGGGTTTTCACCATATTTTTCAGCAAGCTTGGCACCAAGCAATGCATGACTCAATTCAGTTTCTTCATCGGGCACTTTTCCAATATCATGCAGCAAACCGGCACGTTTGGCCAGTTTTGGATTCAAGCCAAGTTCTGCCGCCATAATAGAGCAGAGATTGGCAGTTTCACGACTATGCATTAATAAATTCTGGCCGTAAGATGAACGGAAACGCATACGCCCCACCATTCTGATCAATTCTTTATGTAAACCATGAATACCCAGTTCAATAACGGTACGTTCTCCAATTTCCATTACCTGTTCTTCCAGCTGACGCTTGGTTTTTTCCACCACTTCTTCAATACGTGCTGGGTGAATACGGCCATCTGCCACCAAACGCTGTAAGCTCAAACGGGCAACTTCACGGCGAAGGGGATCAAATGAAGAAAGAAGGATTGCTTCAGGGGTATCATCAACAATCAGATCAACACCGGTTGCCGCTTCAATGGCACGGATGTTACGACCTTCACGACCAATGATCTGTCCCTTGATTTCGTCGCTTTCCAGGTTAAATACAGTAACTGTATTCTCAATTGTTTGCTCAGCTGCAGTACGCTGTATTGACTGAATAACAATTTTGCGGGCTTCTTTATTAGCTTTCAGCTTGGCATCTTCAATAATTTCCTGCTGTAAAACAAGGGCTCTTGTATGAGCTTCCTGTTTCAAGCTTTCAATCAATTGATTTTTTGCTTCTTCCGCACTGAGGCCGGCAATTTTTTCCAAGCGGCGGATATGTTCTTCCTGGTGTTTCTCCAGTTCAGTTCTTTTTAAGTTCACAACCTCTATCTGGCGATTGAGGTTTTCTTTGATCGCCTCATTTTCCTTGAGTTGCTTTTCAAGATTGCCTTCTTTCTGGTTGATAGACTGCTCTTTTTGACGGGCACGGTTCTCTGTTTCGCCAATTTTACGGTTACGTTCATTCACCTCTCTTTCATATTCTGATTTGAGTTGAACAAATTTTTCTTTGGCTTCCAGTTCTTTTTCCTTGCGGATTGTTTCGGCTCTTAATTCAGCTTCTTTAATGATTGAGTGTGCCTGAAAATCTGCCTCTTCAACCTGCTTTTTCGTGTTTTTGGCGAAGGCAAATCGTCCTGCTATCACACCGATTATAAGTGTAACAGCTCCGATTATGATGTATAAAATTGTGGGTTCCATTGTTTTTAACTGGTTTGTTTAATTCTGTCAGCAAATCGTTCCTCTCTATGGTATTGTTTCTGTTCATAGTGGGAATATGGTCGGCGAAATTACTAAAAATAAGCCACTTATGGTCATTAGTGAGGGAGAATAAGAAAGCTTTTGAAGCATTAATTTGACTGTAATAGTCTCAGTTTTAGTTTTGCTGCTCAAATTGGAGTTCCTGAAACAATTAAATCAGAACATTTGCCTCAAAACAAAATTGAAACTATGCTGATGGCAATTCCGATGACCGTGACTCAAAAAGTGCAAGGGTGATGACCAACTATCGAGATGGGTTCAGTAACTGGTCAATTTGCTGTTCCAGCTTTTTCAAGGCTTCAGTTGATTGGATTTCATCCCCTTCAGCAGCGATATTTTTATTTTCTGAGGTTACATGCGTAGCATACCAAATCAATACCATGGCGATATAATCCTGCATGTCTTTCCCGGCAAAACTGCTTCTGAATTCAAGGATTTTATCATTGATGATTTTTACTGTTTTGCGCACATGTTCTTCATCTTCAGGGGTTACTTTGATACGGTAGCTCCTGTCGCCAATGATGATATTTACCGGAATTAATGTTTCCATAATTATGAAATATGAATTTGATGCTCTATATTAGACTCCCCAAGTAAATTAAATCCATTTTCTTTTGTTTGACTGCTGATTTTTGAAAGACCCCTGAGAACTGATATTTACCGAAACCAAACCACAAAAAAATGTTCGCAACAATCAAACCACAGGTGTTTCTAGACTCGTTGACCCTGGAACTTTTCTCACCCCAAATTAACGGATTTAAAGCCGTATTGAAAGATGATAAAGGTTCTATTTGCCGCAGTATGGAAACAGACAGCCACCATCAGAATTCTTTAACATGGAATGGCTTAAACGATCTTCCTTACGGCGTTTATACCGTTGAACTGCAGAGCGGCGAAAATGAAATGAAAGTAAGACTGGTAAAAAGAGTTTGACCTTTATTGGGTTAACATAGCAATACAGCGGTCGATTTCTTTAATAAAATGAGTCAGTTTTTTCTCCAGCTCCTTTTTCTCCTTATCATCTAATTGCTGTTGTGACGCTTTTAAAATGGCGTTCTGCATTTCCATGACTTCAAACTCCTGCTTTTGATCATAACTGTTTTCTTTCAGGGAGTTAAGTTCCTGTTTCAGCTTTTGGTTTTCCTTTTCCAATTGCTGATGCTTTTTTACCAACAGCTGCATTTTCTGCTGCAGGGTTTGAATATGTTGGTCAAGCAATGCCACAATAAGCCGGTGTTTAATTAGTAAAAATTATTTTCTGATCTCAGCTTCCATTTGTTTTTCCAGGGCCTGGATCAGCGTGCTCAGCATTTTCTCTGTTTCATTATCGGTCAGGGTTTTCTCATCATCCTGGAAAACCAAATTCAGTGCCATGGATTTTTTTCCTGAACCAATCTTTTCACTTTCAAATACATCAAAAAGGGAAACAGATTTTAAACGGCTCACTTTAGCATTGAAGATTGTTTTTTCAACTTCAGCATAGCTGATTGCTTTTGAAATAACAATCGCCAGATCTCTTTCCACAGCGGGGAAACGGGCAATTTCTTTGTATTCCAGTTTAGTTGTTGACGCCAGTTTGGTTAAAACATTCCAGTTAATATCAGCAAAGTAAACAGGTTGTTTGATGTCAAACTGTTTTAATTGATTCGCATCAACAATACCAATTTTTGCCACTATCTGCTTATTAACCTTATACTGAATTCCACTGCTGAAATCTCTTTCTGCACTGAATAATTCCGTTTGAGCATTCAGACCAGCCTGTTGTAAAATTCCATTCACAACTGCTTTAAGGAAATAAATATCAGTTGCCGAAGCTTTCTGTTTCCAGGATGCTTCTGTGTTGCCGGAAGTATAAATTGCCAGGTGATCTGTTTCGAAATATTTACCTACTTCTGAAGTGGTATATGTTTTGCCAAACTCAAACAATCGAAGGTTATTATTTCTTCTGTTGAGATTAAATGAAATGCACTGCAATCCAGTTTCCAGCATGGAAGGACGCATTACATTCAGCTCTGCACTCAGATTGTTGAGCATCTTAACAGTAGTTGCCAGTACTTCTTCACTGTACCATGCGCTGTTGGCAATAGAGTTGGTGAAGATTTCATGAAACCCTTGTCCGGCAAGACTGTTACTTATTTTTTCTTTATAGGCAAAAGGAGTAAAATCAAGTTCAGTTGATGGAGAAATAGTGATACTTGTTGGGATTTCTACATTATCTAATCCATCGATCCGCATAATTTCTTCTGCCAGATCAGCCGGAAGTTCAATATCCGGTTTGCTGAATGGCGGCGACACCCATAACTCATCAATTGAATCTTTAACGATCTCAAAATTCAGTGATTCAAAAATTTTCTTTACCGTATCAGGATGATAATTCTTTCCGCTGATCTTTTTCAGGTAATGATACTTGATAGCAATCTGCAGTTTTTGTTTTGGGTTTGGATAAACATCCACCAAGTCGCTGGCAATTTCACCTCCACCTAATTCTTTAATCAGTAAAGCAGAACGTTTTAATACGTTCACTGTATTGCTGATATCAACACCTTTCTCAAATCGTGTTGCTGCATCTGTACGCAGATTATGACGAAAGGAAGTTTTACGTGTCGTAATAGGATTGAACCATGCACTCTCGAGGAAAATATTCTTCGTTGTTTCTTTTACACCGCTTTTTGTTCCGCCAAATACACCTGCAATGCACATGGCTTCTTCTTTATTGCAGATCATCAGATCTTCAGCATTCAGCTTTCTTTCTTTTTCATCCAGTGTAAGAAAGGCTGTTCCCTCAGGAAGATTTTTTACAATTACTTCTGCGCCGGTAATTTCGTCTGCATCAAATGCATGTAATGGTTGTCCGGTTTCATGCAAAATGTAATTGGTAATATCAACAATATTATTGATAGGCCTTAACCCGATTGCTTTTAAGCGTTGCTTCATCCAGTCAGGACTTTCCTTCACGGTTATATTCGAAATACTTACACCTGCATATCGCTGACAGGCCTCTTTATTTTCAATCTTAACCGCAATGGGTAATGTTTTATTATCGGGCTTGAAGTTGTTACTGAAAGGAGATTTCAGGTTGTATTGTTTCTTATCGTGGAAATTGAGATAAGCTATTACATCTCTTGCCACACCCATATGGCTCATCGCATCCATGTGATTTGGCGTTAAACCAATTTCAATGATCCAGTCAGTATATGGTTTGAAATATTCAGCAGCAGGAATTCCGGGACGAGCCTCCGGCTTTAATACCATAATGCCGGCATGACTGGTGCCAAAACCAATTTCATCTTCAGCACAGATCATTCCATGACTTTCAACACCACGAATCTTTGCTTTCTTCATGGTTAATGGTTCACCACTAACCGGGTAAATCGCTGTGCCGATTGTTGCAACCACCACTTTTTGACCCACTTCTACGTTGGGAGCGCCACAAACGATCTGCAAAGGTTCAGCAACACCCACATTTACAGTGGTTAATTTCAGCTTATCGGCATCCGGATGTTTTTCGCAGGTAAGTACCTCACCAATCACCAATCCTTTTAATCCGCCTTTGATTTCTTCGTATGGTTCCATGCTTTCCACTTCAAGACCAATTGAAGTAAGAATGCGGCTTAAACGTTCTGGTTCAACAGTCACCGGCAAATACTCATGCAGCCACTTATAACTTATTGTCATTCTGGTTTTACTCTTTTATTCAGAAAGCTGCAAAGATAATTCATTGGATGCTTGATGCACAAAGGACTTTTCACTGCTTTTCTACTGCTGAAAACAGTAACTGTATTGTACAGGCGAAGATTCTGCAGAATAGCTGTTTTTTTACTTTTTTGCGTTTGTTTTTAAGCCGCAAAGCCTTACTGTGACTGCATTGAATGAACTGAAATACGGCTGAAAATCGCTGAAACTTCATATTGTAATCTGAAGCACCCGGCAAAAAAAAAGGGGTAAAATCTTTCTGCACAGCGGGTGTGGAAATACATTGGGCCGGGGCGAAAAAATAAATTAAATTGAGGATAAGCGGGTGGGTTTATGTGAATGAAATGGGAAAATCGGTGGATAACCCTGAATTGGATGTGAACTGGAGTAGAATAAATTAATGATTGGATTTGTTTTTGCTTGTATTGATTTTGCGATTACATTCGTCACCCTTGTTTCAGTAACAATTCCATAACATGTGAATTCTGTTTGAAATTGTTTCTGAAAAAGCCCAAAACCAAACCTTCTATTTTTTAGCAACATGGATTTGACAAACGTTAATAAAGACCGCAAGTCTAAGAGAAAGCCGTCTCTTGACCTTTCCACCATGGTTTATGGAAAGGTTCCACCCCAGGCAAAAGAGCTGGAAGAAGCAGTACTCGGTGCCGTAATGCTTGAAAAAAGTGCATTCGATACCGTTAGTGAAATTTTACGACCTGAATGTTTTTATGTAGATGCCCATCAGCGAATTTTCCGTGCCATGCAGGGACTAACCACCAAAAGCTCGCCCATTGATTTGCTTACGGTGGTGGAAGAACTGAAATTAAAAGAAGAACTTGAAATGGTAGGTGGTGCTTACTTTGTAACCCGTTTAACCAATACAGTTGTTTCTACTGCCAATATTGAAGCACACGCCAGGATCATTCTGCAAAAATTCCTGCAGCGTGAATTAATCCGTATCAGCGGTGAAACCATTGGTGATGCTTATGAAGAAAGTACTGATGTATTTGATTTGCTCGATGATGCAGAAAGCAAACTGTTTGAAATTACCAATAACTATCTCCGCAAAAATTTTGATTCGTTTGATAATGTGCTGATCAAAACTATTCAGCGTATTGAAGACATGCGGAACAAGGATGAAGATGTAACGGGTGTTCCTACCGGTTTCCCAACAATGGATAAAGTTACTTATGGATGGCAGCCAACAGATCTTGTGATTCTTGCGGCACGTCCTTCCGTTGGTAAAACGGCATTTGCGCTGAACCTTGCCCGAAATGCAGCATTGCATCCAACAAAACCAACAGGAGTTGCCTTCTTTTCATTAGAGATGAGTGCCGGACAGCTGGTGCAGCGTATACTTTCGGCTGAAAGTGAAATTATGCTGGAAAAAATTTCCCGTGGTAAACTGGAAGATCATGAAGTACAGCAATTGTATAAAAAAGGAATTGAACGATTGGCGAAAGCGCCGATCTATATTGATGACAGTGCGGCATTGAATATTTTTGAATTACGTGCCAAAGCCCGCAGGCTGGTGAATAAACATAATGTTGGGTTGATCATCATTGACTACCTGCAGTTGATGAGTGGGGCAGGAGGTAATAAAAATACCAACCGTGAACAGGAGATCAGTAATATTTCAAGAAACTTAAAAGGTCTTGCAAAGGAGTTGGGTATTCCGATAATTGCATTATCACAGTTAAGCCGTGAAGTGGAGAAGAGAAAAGAAGGAAACAAGATGCCGCAGTTGAGTGATCTCCGTGAATCGGGTGCCATTGAACAGGATGCGGATATGGTTATGTTCCTGTACCGTCCGGAATACTATGATATCACTTCTAATGAATTTGGTGAAAGTAACCGTGGTGAAACCCATGTACGTATTGCCAAGCACAGAAACGGTCAGCTGGAAACAATCAAGCTACGTGCATTGCTGCATATTCAGAAATTTGTAGAAGATGATTCATCTGATATGGGTGGGGGTGCATTGCCGGGCGGTGGAAACTGGAAACCAATTCCGCAGGATGATGGTCCGAAAGTATTTGTGCAGAAAGGAAGCAAGATGAATGATATGAATTTTGATGAAGAAACTCCTTTTTAAAACAGAATAATCAAATAGTTCATGGAGAACGAATCTTAGATTTGTTCTCCATTTGTTTTTATGGCATATCCATTTTTTTATATCGGCGATTTAGATGCTTCATCAACTATTGTAACATTGAATGAAGAAACATCAAAACATGTGGTGCAGGTGCTGCGTATGAAAGAAGGCGAAGAACTAAATCTTACGGATGGGAAAGGAAATTTATTGACAGCTGAAATTACCAATGCACATAAACGGAATTGTGCAGTAAGAGTAAAAGCAACAAGCTATAGGCCTCAGGCTGCAAAGAAAGTTTCCATTGCCATTTCCCTGGTAAAAAATGCAAGCCGCTTTGCATGGTTTTTAGAAAAGGCAACCGAGATAGGTGTAACAATAATTATTCCTTTGCTCTGTGAACGCACAGAGCGCCAGCATTTCCGTTATGACCGTATGAATGGAATATTGATAAGTGCAATGCTGCAAAGCCAGCAAACATGGTTGCCGTTGCTTCATGAGCCAACAAAGCTTGATGATTATATCCGTCAGACGGGGGCGTCAGACGGGTCAACTAAATTCATTGCTCACTGTATTGAAACTGACCGGCAGTCATTAGTAAACATCCTGAGCGGAGTCGAAGGACAAATCAAATCATCTCCAAATCGTATTATTCTTATTGGTCCCGAAGGTGATTTCACTCCAAATGAAATTGAACTGGCATTACAGCATCAATTCATTCCTGTTACGCTTGGTGAAACAAGACTACGAACAGAGACAGCAGGAGTTGCGGCGGCAGTATTACTTTGTATTCAGTAAAAATTAAGGAGACAAGTTCACGAACCGTGGATCGCACGGTTTAAAGCAGAACCGTAAACTGTAATCAGTTTACAATTTTGTTGGCACAGCTGCTGCTGGCAAAAGCTTCAGGTTTAGCTTTGAAGGCAAAGCCCATCCCAAGGATGTAACCCATTGCTTCACGCAACGCTTCGTTGCTTTTGAAATGCGGATTGGTATTAATGTCGGCATGTACTTCCATGTCAACATCATACTCTGTAAACAGATCGCAGAGTTCATACGCAATTTCAATACTCCGGGCAACTTCCACCAGCATACGTTCCTTAATGGAATAACGCTGTTTTGTTTTTTCGTTGTGAATAAACATAAAGCCACCACGGCCTTCACGTAAGAAAACAATCACTGTTGCAAATTCAGTTTCGCTTCCTTTTACCTGGCTGTCGGTGCCAATACAAACTTTTAAGCGAAATCCTTTTTCTGTTTCCCTGATAATGGCAGAGCGAACTTCATCTTTGATCGGAAGTCTGATTTGTTCGCCATTGAATCGTCTCCAGTTCATAAATTGAGGTTTTCCTAATTTACGAATATATTTCCGGTACCAGCAAGAATGTACAGTTAAGTGTTTATTAACAGCTGGGGATAAGCGAAGAAGCGGGTTTGAAATTTGAGGTTTGGAGTTTGGAGTTTGAAATTCCCGGCATCAGTTGACAGATGTATCTTTTGTAATGACTTATACCATGATACTTCTTTCAGCTGAAGGTTTTCAATAATGATGATACGGCATCTGCTGATAGTTTATATGAAGCCGGTAATTTCAAATTTCAAACCTCAACTTAGTATTGTCCTGTACTCAGCATCACCAATGTGCAGGCTTCAACCGGCTGAATATTGTTCTGAACAGCTAATTGACTCAGCTCTTCATTTTCAGCACCCGGATTAAAGATGATGCGTTTAGGTTTTAATGACAGGATATAATCGTAGTAAGCTTTTTGATGAGCAGAGTTAAGATAAAGAGTAACGGTATCTATTTCTTCAACAGGAATTTTTTCTGTTTGAATGTCAACATCAGAAACAATACCCTTGTGCCGGCCAATCCCAACTACATCATGACCTTTTTTACGCAAACTGTTAATTGCAAGATAGCTGTACCGCTGCGGATTATCTGATGCACCAAGAACAAGGGTTTTCTTTTTCATTCAGTAAAGGTAAGGAGCAAATATTTTATCAGTTAAATGTCTGTATTCTATGTTTTTAGATATCCAACCAGGTTTGTAACAAACAACCAGATGAAGATGACAGCGAATGTTACAAACAATGTATTCATCAATACTTCGCCAACTTTAAAGATGAGTTTATTGGGAATTTGATACATGGGATAATATGCAAACTGGGTAATCACTTTTCCTGTCCAGTAAGCTGCAATTAAACCAGTAAGTGCAACTGCCAAAGCGCTTTGATTTTTCAAATCACTTGTAAACAATATGGAGATGAGTCCAAAGGAGAAATTTAATCCCTGAATATACCTGCCATAGGTTTTAGCAATTTCCTGGTTGAGCGGTTTTAATTTTTTGATATCGTTGTACCAGTCGAATACTTTATGACGGATGTATGGATAAATTAAAGCAGTGAACATTTGACCAAGTGCTCCCACAATGATAAACCAGTCGGGGATGACATATTTCATACACTTAAGATTTGGTTGCGCTGTTATTGTTGATGCAGTTGAATCATTTCAAATGCACAAACTCTTTCAGTTTTACATATTGCAGTTCACGCCAGCAGATATAGGTATAAAAGATTGCAAGGAAAGGGGATGCATATAATAAAATATACAAACCTATACCGGTAGGAATCAGCAACAGTAACAAAAACACCAGCCAGTGATAATACAAACGAAAACTTTTTTTACCTGTATACCATCTTTTCACTGCGTGCAGGATCATACTGAACAACTGTACTGCACCAACAGTATAATAAGCGATAAACAGCATGCCACCTTCACGGCTTATAAAATAACTGATGGCGAAGGCTGCTATGAGCAGGACGTTTACATAAAATTCAATCAGCTTAAATGTTTTCATATTTATAGTTATAAATATTTCAGAAAAAAATGAAAGTATATATTTTTAAGAAAGCCGATTGATGTCGGCTTATTTGTAATCCAGTTCAAATTATTTAAACAGTTTCAGTGCAGTACTCAAAAACCAGCTCTCATCACTCTTCACCAAAACATCCAGCATACTGTCTGCATGTGCTCCAAATTTTTTGATACCATTGATTGTATCAATAAATGTTTTTACGTCTTTATCTTTTTTATCGCCATCCACTTTACTCAGCTGATCCATCAGTTTCATCATCGGGTCCAGTTCTCTTTTCTTACGTTCTTTGATGATCTGTGTTGCTACTTTCCAGATATCTTTTTCTGCAGTAAAGTATTCTTTTCTTTCCCCCGAAATGATTACACGATCTACCAGGCCCCAATCAATCAGATCTCTCACATTCATGTTTACGTTACCCCGGCTGATATTGAGCTGCGCCATAACATCGTCCTGTGTTAACGGGTCAGGACTGATCATCAGCAGTGCGTGTACCTGTGCCATTGTGCGGTTAATTCCCCAATGTGTACCCATTGCTCCCCATGTGCTGATGAACTGCTGCCTGGCTTCAGATAATTTCATGCCCCTAAGTTAACTCATTGTTTCGAAGTTTCAATAATTACTGAAAATTATTTTTTCAGAATGAACTACCATGTGTTCGTTTTATCAATGGTTTTGCAAGGAAAGGAAATATTTTGAATGCCCTTATAAACAGATTGGTGACGATGCTTTTTCCAAAGAAACGCTGAATGATGCGGCCGATTTTTATACGGCCTGCAAATTGCTGTTTCCATTGCCGTGCATAGTTGACTTCCATTTCTGTTCTGCTGATTTTGTTTTGCAGAAATGCATGGATGTTTTCAAATGCAAGTTTACTTCCATGGAGGGCCATGCTCATACCATTGCCGCATAAAGGTGTAATCATTCCACCAGCATCACCAACCATGAGCATATGATTTTCAACCAATGCTTTTTTATCGAAACTGATCTGCGAAATAGTAAGAGGCGTATCATATAAAAATTCAGCTTCAGTAAATATTTTTTTGAGGTGCAGATTTTGAAACAGAATTTCTTTTTCCATCTGCTGAATATTATTGTTGCTTTTCTTCAGATTATCGGCAGTGGTTAAATAACAGAGACAATACTTTCCTTCTTCAATTTGTGAAACACCGCAATAGCCATTCTCGAAATTGTGCAAAGAAATTAAATCAGCAGGATAGTTTGTTTTGATATGATATTTTACGCCGATATAATTGTTGAGCTTATTAGGTTTTTGCTGAACAAAATTTCGATTCCATTTTACATCCAGGTTACTTCGTTTGCCAAATGAACCGGCAACAATAGATGCTTTATAATTTCCAGCTGAAGTAAAAACAGTAAACAAATCATTTTCAAATTCAACATCACCCACCTTTGTTTCTTCCATCACTTCAACACCTGCCTCTTTTGCAAGTTTAGCTAATGCATTATCTAATGTGTAGCGACTGATTCCGAATCCACCCAACGGAAGTTGTTGCTGAAACAATGTTCCATCAGGTGCAGATACATTCAGTTGTTGAATGATGGGTAATTGCATTTGATCAAGCGGAAGACCAAGCCGTTTTAAGAAATCCCAACTTTCAAGACTGATGTATTCACCGCAAACTTTATGATAGGGATATTTTTCTTTTTCAAACAGAATGGTTTTATAATCTGCTTTTGCAGATTGAATGGATAAGGCAAGTCCCGCAAGCCCTCCGCCAATAATAGCAACATGATATGTTTGTTTTTCATTACTCATGATGAAAGATCAGTAACCACCTGAAAGCCCATTTCCAGTTTAATTGACCTGAATGTATGGAAGCTTTTTGCAGAATGTTTTGCAGTTCTTCTTTTGAAAAACCTCTCAGTACACTTAACGGTGCATCATTCTTTACAAGATAGGATTTTGAAAAAATACGGCTCAGTATTTTTATGGAGTGATAAGCTAAAAAATGCCGGTGCAAATCATTTACAAAAAAACCAAGCTGGGATTGTTCTTTCATCCAGACGAATTGCTGTTGCAGTTCTTCATCAGTAAAATGATGACAGAACAAAGAAGAAAAAATAATATCAGGCTTCTCAGTAAAGCTTACTGACCTGTAATCAGACGTAATGAATTCAATTCCTTCATTCTCTTTTCTTGAGTTGGTGTAAGCAATACAATTTGGATTGATATCAATACCAATCAGCTTTACCATAATGTTCTTCTGTGAACACCATTTCCTGATTGCACTTAAATTATCCCCACCTCCACTGCCAATTTCACAGATTGTTATTTTTTGTGCAGTTGTTTTCTTGAGTAAGAGTTGAAGCCCTGCAATGGTAATTTGATGTCCCCCGAGATAAGTATTAATGAAATCCAGTTCTTTCATGTTCTGTTTGATGTCTTCAAACGGGATATCATCCCTGTCGAGTAATTCTTTCTGGTACGATCGTTGGGAGAAATCAGGCATGTGCTGAAGCAGTAAAAGTTTCCATCGTTAATCCCGGTCCGAATGCTGCTCCAAAAATCATTTGATCATTTTTGCGATCTGTTGATTCCATGATTTCTTTCAGCACAAATAAAATAGTGGCCGAAGACATGTTGCCATGTTCCTTCAGTACTTTATAACTTGTATCGAGTTCACCAGTTGTAAGATGCAGACTTTTATGAATCGAATCAACAATCCGTTTACCACCGGGGTGAATGCACCAGTTGCTGATTTGTTTTTTATCTAACCCTGCATGATGTAACGCACGGCCCACCAATGGCTCAAAATCTTCTTCAATCAAATCAGGAATATATCCGCTCAGCGTCATTAAAAAACCAGTGGATGAAAGTTCCCATGCCATATCTCTTTTTCCTTTGGCAACAATTTCACTGTAAAAACTTTTCAAATGCAGTCCCTCGTGTTCATCTTCATCATGAACAATTAATGCAGCAGCACTTCCATCAGAAAACAACAGAGTAGAAGTGATATTATCCGGACTGGGATCTTTTTGAAAATGCAGCGTACATAATTCTGTACAAACAATCATCACTTTTGCATTCCGTTCTGTTTTGCAAATGGCATCTGCCAGTTTCATTGCATGAATAGCTGCATAACAACCCATGAAGTTAATGGAAGTGCGGAAAATTGTTTTCGGAAGATCCATCATATCTGTTACTATTAAATCAAGTCCGGGTGCACTCATGCCGGTACAGCTGACGGTAATGAGATGCGTGATTTCATGACTGTGATTTTTATGTTCCATGCAATTACGGATGGCATCAACCGATAACTGCGGGGCATGACGGTTATACCAGCTCATACGATGTTCAATACTTGGAAACGGCTCCATGTTTTCACTGTGCGGATAAAATTTCCATTCATTGATCTGCTGACTGTAATCGGGGATTACTGAATAACGTGTTTCAATTCCACTTTGGTGATAAAGGAATTTCAGTTTCCTGTTTTCAACTGCATCCAGTGCATACACCTGCTGCATAAACTGCAGAATATCTTTCTGTGCATGTTTAAATGCAGGGACTGCTGTACCAATAGAAATGATCTTACTCAAACTGATTCATAATTAACACGGTGATAAATGCTGCATTGGTACAGGTACTTGCTAAAAAGTTCATCCGCATAGTATTTAAAAAATCTGCTGCGGTTTCTGTTTTCCAAACCTTTGCCGCCCACCAAAAAAAATATACGAGAATGGGAATGAAAAAGATGAACAAAACAAAGAACTCTCTAACCATCAGCGATGAAAAAAATACATAACCAACTAACAGCATGGCAACAGAATAAATGAATGCACAAAACAGGAATGTTTTTTTATAGCCTAATTTATAGCTGATGGTTTTTACTCCGTCGTCCAGATCCTGTTTGTGCTGATAAATTTGTGTGAGCGGATAAAAACCGCCAATCAATAAACTGGCAGCAATCATTGCTGCAAGAGGCATGGATGTTTTTAGCATTTCATGACTGCCGTGATACACCATCCAAAAAACCAATGCTCCCTGGAATGTGATGACAGTAAGATAACCTGTCAAAGGATATTTCTTTAACCTGATACCACGGTAACTGTACATCCTTGAAGCTGTGATATAGATCAATGTACCCAATGCAAACCATAGACTGATGAAGAAACCTAAACCAATTGCCAGTATATCCATGAGGATTGTTGCATAGAATAATTGTTTGGTTGGCTGTAATGGTTTTTTTAATCCTCCAATAGGAGTATCATCTCTGTCCATATAACTGTTGTATCCGTTACTGGAAGGATAAACCAACACATGCAGAATAACAAAGATGAGGATGGCTCTTGTCCAGTTGATGTTTACCAGTTGAGTTAATGCAAAGAAATATACCGGCATTAAAAAAAAGGAGAAATGAAACCGCAATAACTGGATGGTGCTTTTTAAAATCATATTGTTTCAGTATGATGGCAAACGATATTCAATATCGGCTTTTTTTGCCAGAACCATGCAGCAGATATACTGAACAGGAAATGGAAATGAGTTGAATTGGTTTATCTTAAATGCACGACATAAACTAACCCAGCTTCTTTGTCCCGGTAATAGGGAACAATCATAGCTGTTCCATTTTTATTCTTTGAGAATTTCTGTTTAAGCTTTGGATAGACCCAGTAAACGAACTGTACTGAAAGAATTCCAACGCCTGCACCGGCAATTACATCACTCACCCAGTGTCTGTTATTGTACATCCGCAAGTAACCGGTTGCTGCTGCAACAGCATAACCGGCAACTCCATACCATGGCGAAACATCTTTATATTCCATTCGCAAAAATTCAGCTGATACAAAAGCCTGGCTGGTATGACCTGAAGGGAAGGACAGTCTGTTTGAACCACCGGGCCGAAGTTTATTGGTTAGATGTTTAACAGGAGTTACAACTGCACCAGCAAGAGCATAACTCAATCCCAGCAATAATGTTCTGTCAACAAAATTATGTTTGCCTTTTACTCCCGCCATGTTCAATGCATAAACGGCAACAATTGGAACAAACCCTGTATAATCATCGATCCTTGTTGTTTTGTGCGGATTCTTATCCCAGATTATTTCTTTGATATTTTGATCGAGTTGTATCAGCGGTTTGCTTTCCAGTGCAACTAAGCCATAAGTGATCATGGCCGCAGGTATGATATAAGAAACAGGTTTGATTGCCCTGCTGTTCTTTTTTACTGATTGAACGAGTGAACTGTCAGCAACAGTTAAAGTATCCTGTGCTGAAGCAGTAACAACAGAGCTAAACAGTAAAGCAACAGCCAATCTTAATCTCATTCTGCTAATATATGTTTTCATTTAAAAAACAATCCCGTTACAAAGCTGTAACGGGATCTATGAAAAAGAATTGTATGCAATTAAACGAGCATGGTTACAGGGTTCTCAATAAACTTCTTCAGTGTTTGTAAGAAGCTTGCACCAACTGCACCATCCACACTGCGGTGATCGCAGCTCAAGGTTACTTTCATAACATTGGTTGTTCCAAAATTTCCATCGGCTTTTTTAATAACGATCTCTTTGATTTTACCAACAGCAAGAATACAGCTGTCTGGCGGATTAATGATGGCAGTGAAATCTTCGATATCCATCATACCTAAATTCGAAATCGTAAATGTATTGCCGCTGAATTCCTGTGGCTGCAGTTTACCTGTTCTTGCTTTATCATACAAACCATTTGCTTCCTGTGCAATCTGGCTCAATGATTTCTGATCAGCAAATTTGAATACAGGAACAATTAATCCCTGTTCAACTGCAACAGCACTGCCGATATGAATATGATTGTATGTGCGGATAAATTCACCCATCCATGAACTGTTTACAGCAGGATGCTTACGCAAAGCCATTGCACATGCTTTGATCATGATATCCTGGAAGCTGATCTTTACAGGGCTCATTGCATTTAACTGCGTACGTGCTGCCATGGCATTATCCATGTTCAGCTCCATAGTTAAATAGAAATGCGGAGCAGTGAACAGACTTTCACCCAAACGGCGGGCAATGGTTTTGCGCATACTTCCGTTTGGCGTATCAACAAAACCTTCACCGGCACCCGGTGTAAATGTAACCACAGGAGCAGAAGCTGCCGCAGCTGGCTTGCCTTCCGTAGCTTTAGCGGAGGAGGGGGTGTAATTATCAATATCTTTTTTAATGATTCTTCCGCCATCGCCACTGCCATGAACGGCTTTCAGATCAATGCCTTTATCGGCAGCAATTTTTTTGGCCAAGGGAGATGCTTTCAATCTTCCGTTAGTAGAAGATGAAGAAGGAGTAGCTTCTGGTGTTTCAGTTGCTGCAGGAGTACTTGCTGTTCCGGCAGCAGTTGTTTGTGGTTTTGCAGCTCCTGTATTTTTCAACGCACTTAATAATCCGCTGATATCTGTACCTGCTTTACCAATGATAGCAATCACTTCATTTATTTTAGCAGCAGAGCCTGCTTCAACACCTGTAAATAACAAAGTGCCATCAACATAAGGAACCACTTCCATGGTAGCTTTATCGGTTTCAACATCAGCAAGACTTTCATCTGCCTTTACAGCATCACCTACTTTTTTATTCCAGGCAACAATTTTTCCTTCGGTCATGGTATCGCTTAACAACGGCATGCGGATTACTGTTACACCAAGACTTTTCGCCAATGCATCAGCATCAACACCTGCAGGAGCAGCGGCTGTTTCGGTTGCAGCAGGAGCAGGGGTACTTGCGGCTGGAGCTGATGGAGTAGCAGGACCATCCAGCAAACCTTTATAATCTTCACCCTCTTTACCAACAATGGCAATGATTTCATTGATCTGTGCTGCTTTTCCTTCGGGCACACCAATATATAATAATGTGCCGTCGGCATAACCAACCACTTCCATCGTGGCTTTATCGGTTTCCACGTCTGCCAGCACATCGTCGCTTTTTACTTTGTCGCCCACCTGTTTGTTCCATTTCACAATTTTTCCTTCGGTCATGGTATCACTCAACAGTGGCATACGTATTACTTCGGCCATATAATCAGTTTTTTTAAGTCGTAATAAGGGCGTGAAATTAAGGCAAAAAGAGGAAAAACAAGCCGATAGTCATTAGTCAATAGTCGATAGTTAAAAGTCTGCCACAAAAATGACCGGCTAAAGACTAAATACTATCGGCTTCCGGCTTCAGTTTCATGTGCTGATACCCTGCTAAATCTGCCTTTCCTTTTCTTAAACCGGCTGCAACGAAACCCTCAGCTTCCGTGTCAATAGTATTAAATTTGGTTTATGAAACTGTTTTTTCCTGCATTGTTCATGTTGTTACTGATCAGTTCCTGTAAAAAGCAGGACCCTGATACCGTACTAACCGGCACATGGAAACTGACAGAAGTTATTGACAGGGCGACCTCCACCAGCCAGTTTCCCCCAACATCAGCCAGCAGCTATCTGTCCATTACATTCCGGAGCGACGGAACTTATTTCGGCAAGACATTGGTGAATACATTCAGCGAAGGCACTTATCAAATCATCGACAGCAATAAAGTTAACTTCGGTATTTTTTCCATGACCGAGGTAATTGAAGACGATTTTGGCAGAGGCTTATTAACAGTGCTGATGTCCTGCAGCCTGCAGTCAATTCATCCCTGCAAACCTTCCGAATATTCAATAACAGGCAGGAGATTATACATCAAGTCGGCGATGCGTTATGATCTTGTGCTTGAAAAAATGTAAAACCAGGAAAAACAATTTGATCTTATGCAACATTTCAATCAGATGTTCTCAATAAGAAAAATAAAAGCAGATGCAATACTTCTAATGGTATTTATAGCTTTGTTTTTGATAAGTTGTAATCGAACAACAACTCCAACTCCTGCAACTCAGGGAACCGATTTAAGCGGTACATGGAAATTAGTTGAAACAATAAGTGAAGTAAATGGAACGGTTAACCTGCCACCTGCAAATGCAAGCCGCTACATTACCATTACATTTAAGGATAATGGAAGTTTTACTGGTAATACGATTGTAAATGAAATAGGCGGAACTTGTAAATTTGAAAATGGAAAAGATTTAGATATCATGCTTGGATTTCTAACGAAAATTAACGAAGATGACTGGGGCAGAAATTTTTGTGATGTTCTGATGTCATGTCACCTTCAATCATTATCCCCCTGCATCAAGCCATCATACGAAATCAAAAATGGCAATTTAATTATTCACTCAGTTGCTAATTATGATTTGATTTTGACAAGATAAGTGTGAACCCAGATTTTCAGTTAGACTAATAATCCAGTTCCATCCCCAGCCGGTCTTTTAATTCCTTTACCAGCGGATATTTTTCTGACGTTTAAATACTACAAACTTTTTCCTGTTTTATATTCTGACGGAGTTACACCAAACTTTGATTTAAACACTGTTGAGAAATAAGCCTGTGATGAGAAACCAACTTTAAATGCCACTTCAGAAATTGTATTCTCTGCATTTGAAAGTAAAAACTTGGCCCTTTGCATTCTTACCATCAGGATATAATCATTTACATTGTAACCAATGAGGGCCTTTACCTTTCTGTATAACTGAACCCTCGAAACCCCAATTTCTTTACAGATATGATCAACTGAAAAATCTTCGTTAGAAATATTGTTTTCAATAATAGCAGAAAATTCGTTTATAAACTTACGGTCAATTTTACTGGATGAATTTGATCTTGTTTCTGTTGGCAGTTCACTGGTAAAATGTTCTCTTAAAACTTCCCTGTTTTTTAAAAGGTTCTTAATAGTGACTTCAAGATGCTCCAGGTTGAAGGGCTTTACAATAAATGCATCTGCCTGAGATTTTATGCCCTCAATCTGTTCTTCAATACTTCCTTTTGCTGTTAATAAAATGATCGGTATATGAGATGTACGTATATCCTGCTTTAACTTTTCTGTGATTTGTAAACCATTATGGCCAGGCAAAATGATATCAGAGATTATCAGGTCAGGTATTATGTCATAGGCAATACTGATGCCTTCATCACCATTTTCAGCTTCGTGAATTTCATAGCGAACGCCAAGCCGTTTGTTTAGGAATGCCCGTAAATGATCGTTATCTTCAATAAGGAGTACAGAAAAATCTTTTTGCGTTTTTTCCCCGGCCTCTTCAACGGCAGGTACAGGATCAATATCCGCTGTATAGATCTTAATTTCTTCGTAAATGTTCAGATCAGGAGGCAATTCTGAAAGTATTTCATCATTCTGAAGATGTGATTTTCCAATTGGTAGTCGTATTTCAAATGATGTTCCTTTGCCTTTTTCACTTTTAATAGTAATTGTGCCGTGATGAAGTAAAATCAATTCTTTTGACAAAGATAAACCAAGCCCTGTACCTTTAAATGTACTGCTGTGACCCTGGTAAAAAACATCAAATGCGTGCTCCACATCATCCGTTGACATTCCAACTCCAGTGTCTTCAACTTTCAGAACTGCATGCTTGCCGTCAATGCTTTTGTCTATTGAAACATCAATGCGTCCTTTTTCCTGGGTGAACTTAAATGCGTTTGATAAAAGGTTGAAAAGAACCTTGTCAAGCATTGTTACATCGAACCAAAGGTTCAGGTCATTTACTTTGGTTAAAACATTGAATGAGATAGATTTCTTATGGGCAAGATCATTAAATGAAGAAGTTATTTCATTTACAAACCCTGCAATATTATTTTCGGAGGCTTTCAGTTTCATCTTGCCTTCTTCTATTTTCCGGAAATCCATTAACTGGTTAATAAGACGCAGAAGCCGGAGGGCATTTTTCTGAATAAAATCCAGGTTACTCTTTATCGTAAAATGTAATTTAGATGATGACAAAGCGTCTTCTAACGGGCCAAGTATAAGTGTAAGAGGTGTTCTCAGTTCGTGTGAGATATTGGTAAAGAAATGAAACTTAGCATCAGTCGCTTCTTTTACTTTATCCACCAGTTCAATTAACTGATTTCGCTGTGCTGAAATTTCATTTTTTTGCAGCTCCAGTTTCTTATTTATTTTTTTATTTTCCTTGAGGTAATAAAATAAAATACCACCAAAAATCAAGGCGAGAGCCAGTGTTACAGATATTACAAGAATAATATTGGTGAGGTTTTGTGTTATGGCAATTTGCTCCTCAATCTTTATCTGCCTTTTATCAATATCCTGCTGTTGGGCAACCACTTTATCATTCTGGAGCCTCATGATCCGCACATTTGTGGAATCAATAATGCTGGTGGCTAACAGATTTTCTTTTTGGTAAGGTTGATGTTCTAATATTTTCATTGCCGTGCTGATGGCTTCCTGCCCACCAGTCGGATATAATACAGTTGCGGCAAGAATTCTTTTAGCTACCATGCCCATTCCCAGGGTATCTTCAGGAAGGCCATCAACACCTATAATTTTTATTTTATTTTCAACACCTGTTTTTTTACAAATTCTGTAAACATCTACGGCAATGTAATCGGTTTGTGCAAAAATCAGGTCAATATTTTTTTCTGTAAGTAAGGTAGAGGCTAATTGTTTTTCGTAATCAATTGTGTGATCTTCCAGCGTTTTCAGATAAGTAATACCTGGCTGTTTTGAAATAATATCCATAAAACCTTTATGCCGGTCTATAAACGGGGAAGCGTCAGAAAGCCCCATTACTTCAATTAATGTTCCTTTTCCTTTTAACATTGACACAGCATATCTCCCGGCATTTTGACCTACTTCAAAATTGGAGGCGCCTACAAAAGCAGTATATTTTTTTGAGTTGATCCCTCTGTCAACCAGAACCACAGGTATGCCTGATTCGAAAATTTTCTCTATGCCTCTGGATAAGGGCTGAATTTCATTCGGTGAAACAATTAAAAGGTCAATACCCAGTTTTGAAAGTTCCTCAATTTGTTCCAGTTGCTTTTTACTGTCAGCTTCAGCATCTCTGTATATAAATTCAACATTATCATGAAAGGAAAGTTCTCTCTTCATTTCAGCAAGCATCGTTTTCCTCCAGTCATCTCCGCCCTGGCACTGAGAAAAACCTATTCTGAATTTTTTTTCCGGAGAAGAACAGGAAACCATATAAAGCGGGAGTAAGCCAGATAACAAACAAAAGAAGATAATTCTTTTCAGTCGATACTTTTTTATAAAGCGCAAAGCAAACATGGCAGCAAGTTGAGCAATTTTTGCCAATCCTATTTATAAAATCGACCCAATCGTTTCAATATTGTTTCTTTTTTAAAAAATGGCTTATCCGGTAATGAAACAGCCTGGTATTATTTTATAAAAGCTGTTACAAATTTATACAAAATAGAGTTGCTTCTGTTAAGCACTTCTTTTTAAGCAACTGATAATTAATGATTTAAGGGAATAGGTGCTTAAAGATGATTTTAGAACAGATTGAAACGATATCAGAAATCAATCAGGGAGGTTGGAAGCTACATTTACTTTTCAAACGAGCTGCTATATGAATAAAAATAAACTTTTCCAGTGGTCAATTGTGGCGGCCCTTGCCGGTTTTATTTTTGGATTCGATACTGTTGTGATCTCAGGTGCGAATCTACCTATTAAAGAGCTCTGGCATACTTCTCCCTTATTTCACGGTTTCTTTATTATGTCAATGGCTCTTTGGGGTACATTGTTTGGCTCCATATTCGGAGGTATTCCCACTGAAAAGTTTGGTAGAAAAAAAGTATTGTTCTGGATAGGGATACTGTTTGCTGTTTCGGCTTTTGGTTCCGCATTGGCACAGGATCCTTACACGTTTTCCTTTTTTCGGTTCATGGGCGGAGTTGGAATTGGTGTATCCTCTGTAGTGGCGCCTACTTATATTTCTGAAATTTCCACTCCTGCCACAAGGGGTAAGCTGGGTGCTATGTATCAGTTCAACATTGTATTTGGGATATTGGTTGCCTTTCTCTCCAATTATTTTTTACAGGGAGTTGGCGGTGCAAATGACTGGCGCTGGATGCTGGGAGTATTAGCCATTCCATCCATTATTTATACTGTAATGGTTATGAGTGTACCGGAAAGCCCACGCTGGTTGGTTACCAAGAAAAATAATCTTGCAAAAGCAAGAGAAACATTGCTGCTGATAGGTGTGCAGGATCCTGATGCTGAGATTTCTTCCATCATAAAAAGCAATCTGCATGAATCGCCGGCTGGGAAAACAACACAATTTTTCAGTTCTAAACATAAAGCTATTATCTGGCTTGCATTTTTGATTGCATTTTTTAATCAGCTGTCAGGCATTAATTTCATTTTATATTATGCCCCTGAAATACTTTCCAAAATCGGTTTAGGTGCAAAAGATTCGCTCTTGAATTCTATTGCCATTGGCGGCACGAATTTGATTTTCACATTTGTTGGTCTGTATCTTATTGACAGGCTCGGCAGAAAAAAATTATTGCTTATAGGTTCGCTTGGTTATATACTGAGTCTTTCTATGGTAGCAATCTGTTTTGCATTTCATGCAAGCCCTGTTTTATTAATGGGCTATTTGCTGTTGTTTATTGCGGCACATGCAGTTGGTCAGGGTGCTGTAATCTGGGTATTTATTTCAGAAATTTTTCCTAACAAGATCAGAGCTACCGGGCAATCATTTGGTGCCAGTGTACACTGGGTATTTGCAGCGATCATTACACTGATTACACCATTTTTTCTTGATGATAAGAAAGGGATTTTCAAAGACAACCCCTGGCCCATTTTTGCATTTTTTGCAGGAATGATGGTTTTGCAATTGATATGGGTGCTCACAAAAATGCCTGAAACAAAAGGAGTGTCGTTGGAAGACTTGGAGAAAAAATTAGCCATTCAATAAATCAGTTATATGAAGAGCATACATAAACATGAAGTGGTTTGTTTTGGAGAAATTCTTTGGGATATACTTCCAACCGGAGCCAAACCCGGAGGAGCTCCAATGAATGTAGCCTATCATTTACGCAAATTGGGAATAAGCCCGGTATTGATTACAAGAATTGGAAATGATCAGTGGGGCAGGGATCTTCTTGCATTGATGAAAGAGCAACAGATCAGCACTGATTTTTTTCAGGTAGATGAAAGACTTACTACAGGAGTTGTTAATGCACAGATTAACTTAAATAATGAAGTGACTTATGATATAGTAAAACCTGTTGCATGGGATAATATTATGTGGCAGAATGGAATGGGTTCCCTTATTTCTGAAGCAGCGTATTTTGTTTTTGGAAGCCTTGCTTCACGCAGTGAAGTATCCCGGAATACATTATTCCAATTAATTGAAAAGGCAAAATACCGTGTGCTTGATATTAATCTGCGGGCACCTCATTATTCAAAAGAAGGTGTAGAACAACTCATGGAAAAAGCAAACCTGCTGAAGTTAAACCACGATGAATTAAAGCTAATCGGAGGCTGGTATACAAATGCAGAGTCAGATATTGAACTCATTCATGCTATCCTTGGCAAATACAATATTGATAAAGTTGTTGTTACAAAAGGTGCAGATGGAGCAATTCTTTTTTGCAATGATGTTTTATATTCTTATCCCGGAATAAAAATTACAGTGGCCGATACTGTTGGAAGCGGTGATTCTTTTCTGGCCGCCTTGTTACACGGATTTATTAACAACAAAAAACCGGAACAGGCTTTACAGTTTGCCTGTGCAGTTGGGGCTTTGGTTGCAACTTATAGCGGGGCATGTCCCGATTATGATCCAGAAGAAATCAATCAGCTGCATATTGAAACTGGATAAACGAGAAAGCCATTTGCTGAAAAAAAATGATATGACCAATTATTTAACTCTAAACACAACGATTATGAGAAAATTAGTTTTCTTGCTGCCACTTTTATTATTGGCAATGTTCACATTTGCCCAACAAAAAACAATAACCGGTACTGTTGTTGGCAAAACGGATAAAGTACCGCTTGCAGGTGTAACCGTGCAGGCTAAGAACAAATCTGTTTCAACCGATGCAAATGGTAAGTTTTCAATTGAAGCATCTGTTGGTGACAACCTTGTTTTTACTTATGTGGGAATGACCACTGTAACAATTAAAATCACTGGCACATCACAATCCTTGTCTGTTGAAATGGAAGAAGGTGTAAAAGAAGGTGAACAGATTGTAGTTGTAGGTTACAGTACGCAGCGTAAAGTTGATTTAACGGGTGCTGTTGCTGTAGTTGATCTGAACCCTGTTAAGAATAACAGTTCAGGAAATACAATGCAGGCTTTACAGGGTCGTGTAGCCGGCCTGTACATAGAAAAAGATGGTTCTGTTAATGGATCGAACAGCCGGATATTAATTCGTGGAGCAAATACGCTTGGCAATAATGATCCGCTTTATGTAATTGACGGTATTCCTACAACAAGACCGGAAGTATTTCAAAATATGAACCCTGCAAACATTGCTTCTGTGCAGGTATTAAAAGATGCTTCTGCTGAATCTATTTATGGTGCACGTGCTTCTAACGGAGTAATTATCGTTACAACGAAAAGCGGGGGGAATACAAACGGGAAAGTGAATTTTCAATTTAATACCAGTTTGTCAACGCAGTCAGAAAAATCAATGCGGTTCAAAATGCTCAACTCTATTGATAGAGGTAGAGCATTATGGCAGGCTTCAGTAAACGACGGTCAGGATCCTGCATCTGGGTATGGTGAAATTTATGCATTTGACTGGAACAACAATTATACAAATCCTGTATTAAATAACGTAACGTTGAAACCATTTGTTGGTGGCGATCCTAATACACCTGCAGGTAATACTGATTGGCAGGATGTAATGTATAAAACAGGTATTGTAACGAATAACAGTTTAACAGCTTCAGTAGGGAATAAGAACTCTTCTGTTGAAATAAACTTTGGATACCTTAAGAATACCGGCATGTTAAGATTTACCAGCTATGAACGTTTGAGCGGAAGTATTAATGCCCTTACAAAGTCGTTTAATGATAAAGTTTTATTTGGACTCAATTTACGTATTGCCAATTCAAATGAAACTTTAACCGCCAGAGATCTTGGCGGTGCCTCAACTACATTTTTGGCAGTTACATTAGCACCTACCATTCCGGTTTTCCAGAAAGATGGAGTTACCTATGCGGGAGAATTAGGAGCAGGTTATTCTGACAGAAACAACCCGCTGCATATGCAGGACTTGGCAAAATGGAATAATGCCAACCGGTTGAGTTCATTCGGAAACGTATTTGTAGAAATTCAACCCATTAAAAATTTATATTTCAAATCAAATATTGGTGCCGATAATGCCACTTATTTAAATAAAATTATCACGCCAACATTTACAGAAGGTGCATTAAGCCGCACTACAAACAGTTTATCTTTTGATCAAAATCATTATTTAAGTATTACGTTTTCCAATACGTTGCGGTATAATTTAAACCTGAATGAAAATAACCGTTTCAAGTTTCTCATTGGTACAGAATATATTAAAACTGATATTAATTTCCAGTCAACTAAAAAGGAAGGTTATGCACTTCAAACAGAAGACTATTTCACTTTGAATGCAGGTACAGGTAATACAACCGTTACAGGAGGTTCAACCGGAAACAGGTTGTTTTCACAATTTGCAAGAGTTGATTACAGTCTTTCTGATAAATATTTAGCTGCGGTTACTATTCGCCGTGATGGCTCGTCACGTTTTGGTGCAGACAATCAATATGGTATTTTCCCTGCTGCTTCTTTGGGCTGGAGAATTGACAAAGAGGGCTTCATGAAAAACAATAAGCTTTTCACTGAATTAAAATTGAGAGCAGGGGTTGGGCGAGTGGGTAATCAGCAAATTGGTGACCTTGCACGTTTCGGTTTGTTTGACACAAGATATGGTACAACACTGGCACAACTTGTTGGTGGATTCTGGGAACAGTATATGAATATTGGTACAGCTTATTCCCTTTCAGGAGGTAACACTGGTACACTTCCTTCAGGATTTGTACAAATACAGGCTGCCAACTCAGGTTTAAAATGGGAAACAACTGAAGAGCTGAATATAGGTGTTGATTTTTCAATATTCAACAAATCTATTTTTGGTTCATTCGATTATTTCACACGCAACACAACCGGTATTTTAATTACTCCACCTGTGGCATCAGCTTTGGGCGAAGGTCAATCAAAGGCTGTTAACGGCGCATCAAAAAGTAATAAAGGCTGGGAATTTGTAGTCGGATATCAGGGTGAAAAATTTGGAGACTTTGTGTACAGTATAAGATTGAATTTTGCTCATTTCAGGGATAAAATAACAGAGTTACCTGAAAATGTACGCCCGGCATATGCAGGCAATCTTGTCAATACAATTATAGGTCATTCCCAGTTTGATATTTTCGGATATAAAACAGACGGACTGTTTCAATCACAGGCAGAAGTAAATGCTGCTCCAACCCAGATTGGTGCAGGCCCAGGCAGAATTCGTTATGTGGATATAAACGGCGACAAAGTAATTAATGATCTTGACAGAACATGGATTGGTACCACACTTCCCGCCCTTGAATATGGTGCAAGAATTGATTTGAGTTATAAAAATTTCGATTTAGCAATCTTTGGTTCAGGGGTTGCCGGCAGAACAGGATTTGATGTGTATACACTTTTTAACAACCTCATGAGAAGCAGGGAAAATGTTGGCCCCGGTGTATTCAATGCATGGACAGCGCAAAATACAAACACAAGAGTTCCTGCTTTAACACTGAAAGACAACAATGGCGAAGGCCGTACTTCTGATTATTTTATGGTGAACACATCTTATTTCAAATTGAGAAATATTCAATTAGGATATAATGTTGTACCAAAGGCTGTCTTTTCAGGAATACGCTTTTATGCAATGGCTGAAAACTTATTCCTGATCAAAAACAAAAGCTATTTAAGTCCTGATCCTGAAAGAATCGACCTGGATCCGGTTCCCATACCAAAAACATTTACAGTTGGTATCAACGCATCATTTTAAGAATCAAAAATTAAATCAAAAATGAAAAAGAATATAATAATTGCTTTTATCACATCAGGACTATTGCTGTTCAGTTCATGTAAAAAAGTGTTGGATTATACACCAACCGGTGTATTGTCATCATCCGATTTAACATCGCCTGATGCGATTGAAGGCTTGGTTACATCAGCTTATTCTGCAATTGGTAATGGAGATATGATAGGCCCCATCTACAGCAATTGGGTATATGGAAGTGTCCGTTCTGATGACGCTTATAAAGGCGGAGGCGGTACAGGTGATGTTGGTGAAATAGATGCCATGGAACATTATAACCTGGTAACACCGACAATGGATGCATTTGTTTTCCGCACCTGGAAAAATTTATTTAAATCTATCGGCAGGGCCAATGTTGCACTTCGTGCAGTTAATTCTCTTTCTGAGACTTCATTCCCCATTAAAAAAATTAGATTGGCTGAGTTGCGGTTTCTGAGAGCACACAGTTATTTTACAATGAAATTACTGTACAAGAATATTCCCATCTTTGATGAAAATGCGACAGATGAAGAAATCCTGAAAGTTTCAAATGATTTGTCAAATGAAGATTCATGGAATAAAATTGCTGCTGATTTTCAGTATGCAATTGACAACTTACCTGTAACACAGACACAAATTGGAAGAGCTAATAAATTAGCAGCACAGGCATATTTAGCAAAATTAAGATTGTACCAGGCTTATACACAGGATGCAACTCATCATGTGACAGGTATTAATGCAGCAAGATTGCAGGAAGTTATTACATTAACACAGGCAGTTATTTCTTCGGGTAAATATTCCCTGAGCAGTGATATCGCCAATAACTTTTTGCCTGAAACTGAGAATGGGCCCGAATCTGTTTTTGCCATTCAATTTACAATCAATGATGGTACAACTGCCGGAAGATTGAGTTTTGAAGATGGGTTAAATTATCCTCATGGTGCACCGCAATATGGATGCTGCGGTTTTCATTCTCCAAGTCAAAACCTGGTAAATGCACACACAACAGATGCAAATGGGTTACCCAATTTTACAACTTTCAATAACAGCATTGCCAATCTGAATACTGCAACAGTAGATCCACGTCTTGACCATACAGTTGGTATTGACGGACATCCATATAAGTATGATAATACAAAACTTTTCAGTAACAGTTGGGTTCGTGATGCCGGCGTATATGGGAATTTTCATACCATGCGTAATCAGCAATTGGCAACCAGTGCATCTTATTTTAAACTCGGGCCATTCATGGGTACAGCAAAAAACTATGATATTCTCAGGTACGATGATATTCTATTGATGCAGGCAGAAGCATATATAGAATTAGGACAACAGGCAAATGCTTTGCCATTAATAAATCAAATCAGAACAAGAGCTGCAGCAAGTACCGGAAAACTTAAAAAAGCAGATGGCAGTTTCCCTTCAAATTATAATACGCAGCCATATCCTGCAGCTGGCTGGACACAGGCCTATGCACGTACTGCTTTGCAATGGGAAAGACGCCTGGAATTTGCGACAGAGGGAGCACGCTTCTTTGATTTGGTAAGATGGGGGATTGCTGCCCAATCTTTAAATAACTACATAAGTATTGAGAAAACGAGAAGGCCATTTTTAGCAACAGCTGTGTTTACTGCAGGTAGAGACGAGTACCTGCCCATTCCCCAATCAGAGATCACATTTACCGATGGTTTGTATAAACAAAACCCGGGGTATTAATTTGGAAAGAGCAGCTGGTATTTTATAACGGAAGCAAAGTGAATTAAAAATAGCAGAATGAAAAAACTGACAGAGTTATTCAAACGGAAAGTTGTTTTATATCTATGTATTGCAGTAAGCAATCGTTAGATCTGTTAAATACGGAGGGGGTTTCCACTTCCTCCTTCTTTTAGTTTTTTAATGAATATTACCAATAGAAAAATAATTATGAAAAGGAAGAAATCTGTAATTCTTATTTGCACATTAGTAGCAGGATTGCTTTTTAACACAGTTTCAGCCCAATCAAATACTGAATGGATGAATGAACAATATCGGCCACAAGTTCATTTTTCCCCTGCGGCAAACTGGATGAATGACCCTAATGGAATGGTTTATTACAAAGGATTTTATCATTTGTTTTTCCAGTATCATCCCTCCAGTTCAATTTGGGGACCCATGCATTGGGGGCACGCTACAAGCAAGGACCTTATCCACTGGAAGCATGAACCAACAGCAATTTATCCTGACAGTTTGGGTACTATTTTTTCTGGTAGTGCAGTAGTTGATAAAAATAATACCTCCGGCTTTGGCAAAAAAGGACAGATTCCCATGGTTGCTATCTTTACACATCATAACTCAAAGGGAGAGAAAGCAGGAAGAAATGATTTTCAGAATCAAAGTATAGCATATAGTCTTGATGAAGGAAAATCATGGACAAAATATGCAGGTAACCCTGTTTTAAAAAACCCAGGTATAACAGATTTCCGTGATCCTAAAGTAATGTGGTTTGAAGAAAGTAAAAAATGGATCATGACCCTGGCTACAAAAGACCACATCACTTTTTATTCTTCGAAGAACCTGAAACAATGGACTAAGGAAAGTGAATTTGGCTCGTCAATTGGTGCACATGGAGGTGTTTGGGAATGCCCGGATCTGTTTAGTCTTAACTACCAGGGAAAAAAGATTTGGGTATTGCTGGTAAGCATAAATCCGGGTGGCCCTAATGGGGGATCTGCCACGCAATATTTCACAGGTAATTTTAATGGAGAAACATTTACACCATTTCAAACAGATACCAGGTGGTTAGATTATGGCACTGATAATTATGCAGGAATCACATGGTCCAATACCGGGAACAGAAAAATTTTTATTGGCTGGATGAATAACTGGCAGTATGCAAATGTGGTTCCTACAACTCAATGGAGAGGTGCCACTACTTTGCCAAGAGAGTTGGCTGTTCAAAAAGTGGACAATCATTATTATATCGCTTCCCTGCCGGTGAAAGAATTGAAACTGATACAAAACAAAACAAAGCTGATTGAAAATATTAAGGTTGAGAATTACAATCTTACTGCAAATACAGGTTCGTTGAATGGCTCCGCAATGATTCAATTGTTTTCTGAGAAGTTGGAAAGTTTTAATTTCATTCTTTCAAATGATCTGGGTGAGCAGCTGGTTGCAGGATATGATAAAGCAACAAATCAGTTTTTTATTGATCGTACAAAATCAGGTAAAACAAATTTTGAAAAGGGGTTTGCAGTACGCCATACAGCAGCAAGAATAGCAAAAACAGCCGGCAGCAGGATTACTTTTATTATTGATCGTGCTTCCATAGAATTATTTGCAGATGATGGTCTTTCCGTAATGACAGATATTTTTTTCCCGAATAAACCATTCAGTCAAATTAATATTCAATCACAAAATAGTCTGCAAATAAAAACACTTGAATATACCGGGCTAAACAGTATCTGGAAACACTGGTAATCGTAAAAGTGTAAATCATTCAGAATTTTATATAAGTGAAAACTAAAGTACTTCTTTTATTTCTGATCATTTCTGCAACAATTTCTGCACAGGTTCCTGCTGAAATTGTTCCGGCATTTAAACTGTATAAACAGGATAAAAGTATTTTTACAAATACTAACCTGGCTCAGGGAAAAATGTTATTTTTTGTTTTTTTTGATGCAACCTGCGATCACTGCCAGCATGCTTTTCAGTATATGAATCAGCATCACAGGGACTTCGATAAAGCAGCTGTATACTTTATTACAATTGACAATCCTGCCACCACGGCCATGTTTCTGAATAAATACGGGAATAACCTGAAAGGCAAGAGAAATAGTACGTTCTTACTTGACCTGAATAATGAGTTTATCAAAAAATTCAAACCAAGAAAGTATCCTTCCATTTTTTTATATTCAGCTCAAAAGAAATTGATATTGTACGACGATAATGAGAAAACCTTACCCAGGTTTTCAAAAATAATTAATGGAAAGACAGAATGATTTCACTGATCTGACATCAAATGACGAATTGTTTTTAATAATCAAGCTCCATCCCCAGCCGGTCTTTTAATTCCTTTACCAGCGGATATTTTTCCGTCATCTTCATGAACTGTTCTTTGGTTGATAGCGGACGGTCAACAGGATTGTTTTCTTCCGGTGCCTCCACCAGATCCACATGAATATTAATAGCGGGGTTATGAAAGAAGTGCTGCATATGTTCCAGCAGTGCTGTTTTTTCCTGCTTTAAAAAACCAAGCTGAATATTGCCGTAACAGATCACTTCAAATATTTCTTCGCCCTTCATTTTGCATTCCATCATTTCCATAGTGGAAACAACTGAATGCTTCTGTGCTGTTTTTAATTTGAGAATATATTCATGCCAGGCAATGCTTAACTGTTCAGCTTCTATTGGTTTTGATTGAGTGGTAACAAGATTATTCTCGTCTGAAATTTTCTGACGGATTCTTGAAAGACCACCTTTCATACCACCGGTTGTTGAAACTTTTGCAGTTGACACTGCAGGGGTATTGCTTGCAGCTTGCTTGTCCGCCGGGGTTTTAACGAAGGAAGATGGCTGATAGCTTTGCTTCGGCTCTTCAATAATTAATTTAGCTGCACCTGTTTGCTGCGTTTTGCTTTCCGCAATATGCACTTCGCCAACACTCATCGGCTTTAATGCCCTGAACTGAACAGCCTTTGCTTTATCAGTTACTTTTTTTTTATCAGATGTAAGGTCGATGGCCTGTTGCAGGTAAGTGAGTTTGATCAGCGCCAGTTCAACATGCAAACGTTTATTGCGTGCCTGCTTGTAATTGATCTCTGATTCATTCAGCAGGTTCAATGCGCTGATGATCCATGAAGCAGAGGTTTTTTTCGCAGCAGTAATGTATTTGTCTTTGAAGCTTTCAACAACCTCTAACAGGTTGGCCACTTTTTCATCTTTGCAAACCAGCAGGTTCCTGAAAAATTCACTCATGGCATTCAGCACCATATCACCTTCAAAACCTTTGCGGTTAATATCATCAAACAGCAGCATGGCATCAGCCAGTTGCTGTTGCTGCATCGCATCTAACAGTTTGAAAAAATAATCAGCATCTAAAATATTCAGATGCTCTAATGTATTCTGGTAAGTCAATTCACCGTTGGTAAAGCTCACAATCTTATCCATGATGCTCAGTGCATCACGCATACAGCCTTCGCTCTTTTGTGCAATCACCTGTAATGCAGCTTTCTCTGCTTTGATTTCTTCCTTGTCTACAATTTCCTGCAGGTGATCAACCGTATCACTGCCGGTAATGCGTTTGAAATCGAAGATCTGGCAACGGCTTAAAATGGTTGGCAGAATTTTATGTTTCTCGGTTGTGGCTAAAATAAAAATGGCATAGGAGGGAGGTTCTTCCAGAGTTTTCAGAAAAGCATTGAAGGCACTGGAGCTGAGCATGTGTACCTCATCAATGATATACACTTTGTATTTGCCCATCTGCGGAGCAAAGCGAACCTGCTCAATCAGCGAACGGATATCATCCACCGAGTTGTTACTGGCAGCATCGAGTTCGTGAATATTGAGTGAGGTTCCTTCATTGAACGTGCGGCAGCTCACACATGTATCGCAGGCTTCACCATTGGGCTGTAAGTTTTCACAGTTGATGGTTTTGGCAAGGATACGGGCACAAGTGGTTTTGCCCACACCCCTCGGGCCACAGAACAAAAATGCATGCGCCAGCTGGTTGTGGCTGATTGCATTTTTGAGCGTGGTGGTGATATGACTCTGTCCCACAACCGTATCAAAAGTCTGGGGTCTGTACTTGCGTGCCGAAACGATGAATTTATCCATAACTACGGGTGCAATTTAGGGAAAGAAATGGAAGTAATTTTGGATGGGGATATTTGATCAGCACTCTTATTTCTTGCTAAAAATTGAATAAAGTTTCTGGTAAATGGTAAGAATTAAAGCTCTCCCCCCGCTCCACCACCACCAAAACTCCCACCACCAAACTTTGTTGTTTCAGTTGGCTTGGATTGCTGACCAAATGTTTCAGCAATGATCAGTGATTCAATCTGCAGCTTTTCCATTTTATTTTCTTTGTTCAGCTCTGCATAGGTAAAACCAAACTTCGGTTGTTTGAGATAACTGATCAATCCGTAAGAAAGAATCAGCAACACAGAACCGGCAATGGTCATGAACACCTCATGAGGAATAAGATGATAATAATTCCGCACGGTAAAGATCATGGCTGCAATCAGCAATAAGCCAACACGCAGAAAAATAGCATCTTTCTTTTGAATGCCTCTTGCAATATAAAGTATGGGGATAAGAACAGTTAAGATCCAGAACATCCATCCAAACGGTAAAGAGCCATCACTGGTTAAATGAAACATTGCATTGTTCACTTCTCTTACCACATAATAATTTCCGGCGGCATAAAAACTGAGCAGACTTACAATGATGATCATGGTAAAACAATGTTCATAGTTTTTCAGAGTTTCTTTCTTTTCCAAATTCTTCACTACAAAATAAACGGCAGCAGAAGCAGCCATCAGCACAAACGGAATGATCGCTTTGGAAATCCCCAGGTGATCAGTAAAAAGAAAGAACAGGATTGCAAGCAAAGAAAGGAATGCAACCACACTCATGATCCTGTCTGCAAAACGGGTGCTGCAATAAAACGAAATAAGGAAGGCCAGCACACAATTGGTTAATGCACCTGCATCAAGAATTAAACTGATACTGCCGAATAGCATCCCGGCGAAATTCCACAACAGCGCATCATCAACTCCAGATTTATAATGCCTGTTCGACTGAACCATGAATTCCAATGCAGCATAGGTCAGTAATGCAAAAAAAAGCATCAGACCCTTCCATGCATTTTCAATGGAGCCCATAAACGGCATAGAAAAGAGGCTGAAAGAAAAGGAAAGAATGATCCCGGTTAAAATGAATAAACCAATGCGGATAAAAATATTCGGCGTATAAAACTGAACAGGGTATTTCTGTTTGATATTCTGCAACTCCTCTTTGCTGATAAAATTATTTTCAAAAGCAGTGGTTGATTGTTCCTGTATCCGTTCATGGTGCAGGGATGTTTTGTTATAGACAATCATAGTGCTTTTATTTTTCTGTTTGAACTGATGAGGAATAATACAAGACCAATTCCTGAAGCAATGAAATATAGCAAACTGAGATAAACAGCGCCCATGTCAAAACCTGTACCCATTGAATCAAGCAATTGTATAACTGCATAGCTGAGTCCAACATAAGTGTACAATGTAGTTACCACTAAAAAGTAAAAGGACTTACTCTGCATTGATCTCGTGTAAGAAAAAAAAGCAAGAACAGCCAGTAATAGAAACCAAACTAAATATATTCTGTCGAAATGAAACATTGCCGAGAGGCAGGAAATAAAAAGAACATGTGTGCCGAAGTTGGCATAGGTAAATTCAAAATGGTGTTTCCATTTTTTCAGCTTTGAAACAGACGCCAATGCAATCAGGAATATTCCCAGGAACAAACCAGTATAAATAATGGTACTGCTGTTGAAATCGTTTACACGTAATAGCTGAGAAGGTGTAACAGTAATTCCGATCCATGCAGCTAAATTGGTAATGGCTAAACTTAACACACCCAAATGATCAAAGAAGTAAGCTGAGAAAAACAAAACCAGCATGGGGAAAAAAGTAGCCAGCCCGTAACGTGTTCCAAACACATTGTATTGAAAGTGCAGGTAAGCAATAAAACTCACAAAGGTTAAACAGCCCAGCAGCAGTACATAATCAAAATAAACATTTGGCGATTCAACTTTTGCAGTTGAAAAAGGGAGTTTCGTTTTTACACAATAATAAAAAGCACCTGCACAAACTGCTGCAATAAAAGCAAGAATGGCCTGGTGACCGATAGTGTCAATATTTTTATAGATTAAAATGCCAAGGCCGCCGCTTAGCAATAATACACCGAGGTATAACAGTGTTTTAATTTCCCAGTGAATGGAAAATAATTGTTTGGCAGCATCTTCTTTTACTTTTTCAAAGGAACTGTCTGTAACCAGCCCTTCGTTATGCAGTTGTTGAAACAGCTGTGTATTCATATTACAGTAATGATAAGAATTTTTTACAAGACCGGGTGCCGTTTAAATTCTTTTGTTCTGTCGAAGATATAACGGTAGGTAATTAATTTCCGGCTGATATGTGTGCCGAGGCTGGCCGCCACATTCATCATCTTCGGATTGAAATCGCCGATCCACTGCATTTCATAATCATCATAGAGCATCGGTTCCTGGATCACTTTTGCAGCTTCCATAATCATAAAAGCATCAACCCCTTTCCGCTGAAACTCCGGAACTATCCCGAAAATAATTCCGGTGAATTTTTTATTGCGTTTGGTTGCCTTCACCCAAATGAATTTCAGTTTGCCCCAGAGATCCAGTTTGCCGTTGAGGTGCTTGAACCATTGATTGAGATCGGGCATATTTAACCAGATGGCAACCGGTTCATTTTTATAATAAGTAAACCAGCTGATGCGTTCATCCATCACCGGCTTCATAGCATTGAACATAACGATAGCTGTTTTTTCTTGCATTTGTTTCAGTCCTGCGTGCCCGGCCCATGCTTTATTATAAACAGTGGCAAAATCCCTTGCGAATTTTTCCAGCTCATTCATTTTAATATGAACGGCTTTGTAGTTCGGGTCTTTTGACAACTCATCATGATGCCTGTAGAATCGTTCTTCGAGTTTGTCTTTTACTTTCAGCGAATAACAAAACTGGTTAAAGAAAACCTTGAAGCCGTAATTTTCAAACAGCTGCTGATAGTAAGGCAGGTTATAGTTCATGCAGTACAATGGTTGCTGAAAACCTTCCACCTGTAATCCCCACCAGCGGTCACGTTCACCAAAGTTGATTGGCCCATCCATTGCTTCCATGCCCTTGCTTTGCAGCCACTGTTTAGCTGTATCAAATAAAAGATTGGCTGCTGTTTGATCGTTGATACATTCAAAGAACCCCATGCCGCCAACAGGAACTTCATCACCTTTTGATTTGTATCTGTCGTTGATAAATGCAGCTACCCGGCCAATCAGTTTGCCATCATCTGATTGTAAAATCCAGCGGGTAGCTTCACCATGCCGGAATGCTTTGTTCTTTTCCGGATCAAATACCTGGATAATATCCTTGTCCAACGGACGGATCCAGTTGGCATCCTGTTTATATATATTAACAGCTACCTGTAAAAAGTCTTTTTCTGTTTGTTTATTGCTGACCTGTTCAATTTTCATGGAATTCTTCTCAGGAATTTTATTCCACGAAAATAGTCAGAGTTTTCTTTAACAATCCTTATACTTTAAATTATGATTCTTTTTTAATACGAATAATTGTAACACGCTTACTTTTGAACTGTCCGGTAAGCCATATATAAACTAACTTTTATGAACCTCAGATTTACCCTAACCATTTTAATTGTCTTCATTTCTACAGTTACTCATACAAACGCTCAGGATTCTTCTTTTCAGTTAAAGGATTATAAATTCCGCACTCCGGGTGTAAGGGGGTTGGAATTAGATATTAATCTAAGTGGGGGAGTATTAGATTCAAAAAACGTTAACTCAGGCGATATGCAGCGCCGTTCATTCAACTCAAGCCCTTCCTTAGATTATTTCAAAGCCATCAGTACAGATAAACGGCAGCATACTTCAACCTTCAATCTGAACCCATCGTACAGTTCAAATTTCAACCGCATTGAAGCACCGGGTATAAAAGACAGATCTGCAGTACTGCTTGGAAGCTGGAACAGAATTGATCGTTTCTTTTTTAAAAAAAATACATTTTTTGAAATTGGAAATGATTTCAATGTAAATGTATACAACACCCGTCAATCGGGAGAGAATAGATTAGTAAACAGTAATACATTCAATTTTCAGGACAGAGTCTCCATTGGAGTTGGTAAAGGGAGGTTAGAAAATGTGCAGGATGCCCAGATGGCTATGTTTATAGTGAATGATCTTAAAAAAATGAATTTACTGGATCAGGATATTTCAGCTGAAAAAATGAACGAACTGGCCAGGTTAATTACAGGTATCAATAACCGCCGTGTATTTGACAGCAGGATGCGCCGCATTTATGAACTCACAAAAATTGACTCTTTCTTTCAGGCAAACAATTTTGTTAAGGGACCTTCCATTTCTTTATTCACAACAATAAATGATAACTGGGCTTTGGCTTTTAATCCTGGCAGACAGGCAGGAACGATTTATTATTTCAGAATGAGACCATCAGTAAAATGGGAGTACAATGGAGGTGAAGAGAAACTGCCGGTATTTTCTAAAACAAGCATCAGGAGGGTTACGTATGGTTATGAACCTGTAATCGGGATTGAAAAACAAAAACCGGTTAATTTATTCTGGCAAAAAAGCATGGGAGCTTCTTTTGCTTTTGTTCAGGAATGGGGAAGAAACAAAGCTGAATTTCAAAATGGCAATAACCCGCCACAACAACCAAACTTATACGATACAACCGACTCAGGATTATTGCTGAATGCCTTTTATGCTGTCGGGTATTATCCCAGTAACCGGACAATGATTAATGGAGCTTTCAATATTCAATCGCAATATATGTTCAGTAATTTTTTTCATCAATCAAAGGGCTTTGCAATAACACCGGGTATAAATGTTTCAGCCAGTTACTTTGTCAGTTTCAGAACGAGGTTAAACTTTTATGGAGGCATTTCCTGGCAGTACTACGATCCCGGAACTTTATCTCCATCATATATATACTCCCATTCTGCCTTTGATGCAAATATCAATATCGGGTTTAGCCATATCCTGTTTTAAGTAAGTTTTTCAATATCTTGTATGTGTTATGAAGAAATACATACTTGCACTCGACCAGGGCACCACCAGCAGCCGTGCCATTGTGTTTGATCACGACGGAAACATTGTATCCGTTGCACAGAAAGAGTTTACACAAATTTTTCCGCAGCCGGGTTGGGTGGAACATGACCCCGAAGAAATCTGGAGTACACAATTAGGTGTGGCTGCAGAAGCAATTACTCATGCCGGTTTAACAACAGAAGATATTCATGCCATTGGTATTACCAATCAGCGGGAAACAACTATTGTGTGGGATCGTAACACGGGTAAACCTGTTTACAATGCCATTGTGTGGCAGGACAGAAGAACAGCTGATTTCTGCGATGAATTAAAACGGAAGAACCTCCATATTCTTATTCAGCAGCGTACAGGGTTGGTGGTGGATGCTTATTTCAGTGCATCAAAAGTGAAATGGATTTTAGACAATGTGGAAGGTGCAAGAGCAAGAGCAGAAAAAGGTGAACTCTGTTTTGGTACGGTTGATACATGGCTGCTCTGGAACTTAACAAAAGGACAGGTACATGCTACAGATGTAAGTAATGCAAGCCGCACCATGCTCATGAATTTACAAACATTGCAATGGGATGGTGAACTGGAAAAGATTTTTAATATTCCCGGTAATATGCTGCCGCAGATCCGCAGCAGCAGTGAAGTGTACGGCAAAACACAAAATATTCTCACCGCAGTTAATATTCCCATCGCCGGTATTGCAGGCGATCAGCAAAGTGCATTGTTCGGACAAATGTGCACACATCCCGGTATGGTTAAGAATACTTACGGCACAGGATGTTTTATGCTGATGAATACAGGAGAGAAAGCAGTGATCTCACGAAATAATTTATTAACGACTGTTGCATGGAAGATCAACGGCAAAACAGAATATGCACTGGAAGGTTCTGTATTTATTGCCGGTGCGGTAGTGCAGTGGTTAAGAGATGGATTGGGCATCATCCGCACTTCGGCTGAAGTGGAAGAACTGGCAGCCAAAGTAAAAGACAGTGATGGTGTTTATGTTGTGCCTGCATTCACAGGATTAGGCGCTCCTTACTGGAATCAGCATGCAAGAGGAACGATTGTCGGAATAACAAGAGGAACTACTGCTGCACATATTGCCAAAGCTGCATTAGACAGCATCGCTTATCAAACCGCTGATGTATTAAAAGCCATGGAAGCCGATTCAGGAATTGAAATTAAAGAACTGAGGGTTGATGGTGGAGCTACTGTTAATAATTTATTGATGCAGTTCCAGAGTGATCTGCTGAATACAGCGGTTGTTCGTCCACGTATTACGGAAACAACGGCATTGGGAGCCGCTTATCTTGCAGGATTGGCAACCGGTTACTGGAGCAGTATTGATGAAATTCAGCAGCAATGGCAGATCGAACGGAAATTTGTTTCAGGCATGGAAGAAGAGAAAAGAGAAAGCCTCAGCAGTGGCTGGGCAAAGGCGGTGAAAGCAGCGATGAGTTATTAGGAGTTTGCAGTTTGTCAGTTGAGACTCCAAACCTCAAACTCTTTCATTAATATTGCAGTCGTTCTGATTCAAACTATGAACTATAAACTAAAAACTACAAACTGAACAGATCTCAACAAATACAGCAATTAAAAACAACCAATCACTGGGATATTATCATTATTGGTGGTGGTGCAACCGGCCTTGGTGCCGCAGTTGATTCTGCAGCCCGTGGTTATAAAACCTTATTAGTAGAGCAGCATGATTTTGGAAAAGGCACATCCAGCCGTTCAACAAAATTGGTACACGGTGGAGTAAGATATTTGCAGCAGGGAAATTTTCGACTGGTAAGAGATGCACTGCGTGAAAGAGGTTTGCTGCTGAAGAATGCTCCGCATATTGCACATCCGTTAAAATTGGTTTTACCTGCTTACCGTTGGTGGGAGAAATTATATTATGGCCTGGGTTTGAAAGTGTATAATTTTTTATCAGCCAAATTGAGTTTGGGAGGAACAGAAATGTTATCCATCAAAAAAACACAGGAATACATTAAAGGACTGGATGGAAAAAAACTAAGCGGGGGTGTTTCTTATTACGATGGACAGTTTGATGATGCAAGACTTTGTGTATCGCTTGCGTTAACGGCAGGTGATGTAAGTGCAACGGTATTGAATCATTGTAAAGTGACCAGTCTTATTCATGAGCAGGAAAAAGCGAAAGGTGTAGTGATTGAAGATGCACTGGATGGTAAAGTGTATGAAGCAAGAGGAACCATCGTCATCAATGCAACAGGAGTATTTGTAGATGAAATATTAAAGATGGATGATGATGCGTTGTTAAAAACCATTTCACCATCGCAGGGAATTCATATTGTAGTTGATAAAAAATTCTTTCCCGGCGAACAGGCCCTGTTCATTCCACGTACCGATGATGGGCGTGTATTGTTTGCAGTTCCTTTTCATGATAAAGTAATTATAGGCACAACAGATACAAGCGTTGAAAATGCAAGTGCCGAACCCGTTGCTCTGGAAGAAGAAGTCACCTTTGTGATCAATCACTTCAACCGCTATGTACATACAGGATTGCAACGCAGCGATATTAAGAGTGTGTTTGCCGGATTGCGTCCATTGGTAAAAGTTCCCGGTAAAAAGAAAACTGCTCTGCTTCCCCGTGATCATACCATCTGGGTTTCAAAAGGTGGTATGGTGAATATCAGCGGAGGGAAGTGGACAACGTACAGAAAGATGGCGCAGGAAGTAATTTTGAAAGCTCACTATACCGGAGGCTTGGCTTATACCCGTTGCCAGACAGAAACGATGAAGCTGCATGGCTGGATGAAGAAAGTTGATTTTAATGATCCTTTACATTATTACGGCAGTGATGCAGCAGCCATCCGTTATTTACAGGGCCAGGGTTATTCTCAATTGATTCATCCCGAACTTCCTTATACTGTTGCAGAAGTTGCATGGGCCGTATTAAATGAAATGGCAATGACGGTAGAAGATGTATTGGCACGCAGAACAAGAGCATTGTTTCTTGATGCAAAAGCCGCCATTGAAGCAGCACCACTCGTTGCTGATATCATGATGAAAGAAATGAATAAGGATGAAGCATGGAAGCAGCAGCAGCTGAAAGAATTTAATGAAGTGGCGGAAGGGTATTTGTTGAAGTGAGGGATGTACGGTGTTAGATGTACGAGGTATGATGTAAGAGACTCTGTTGTCATGCGCAGTGTTATATGTTGATTGAAGTATAATTGCATACACTATTACCATGAAAAAAATACTATCATTCAGGCACTGGCAATTATTTATTCTGATCATTGTTTGCGGGGCATGGGTTTCACCAAGTCCACTTCAGGAAATTATTAATGGAATTGCATTTCTTACATTTATTATCTGGGTTTATTCGATATCTTTTTATGGGAAGGAAAAAATCACCTTATTTGATGAGGCAGGAATGAATTTTAATTTGTTTAGAATTAATGTATTTGTGATTTTAATTTCTGTATTTGTCAGCCAGATGTTTCCAGCCTTTTTCGGGACGATACACACCGAAACATTTAGCATCACAGATATACCTTTAACGTTTTTAGGACTTTATATTTTTTACGCAATTTTTCAGGTGTTATTTTTTACGGCTAAAATAATTGCGATGCTCACAGAAAAAAGGGAAGTAAGTTTTGGAGATTACTTTCCAAACCTGCTTTTATTATGCTTTCTTTTTGTTGGTATTTGGATTCTGCAGCCAAAGCTGAATAAAATATTCTCAGATTCTGAAAATTCAAGTAGCTTAGTTTAGCCAGATTCGATTTGAAACCTTAACTAAGGTTGATATAATTTAGAATCATACTGAAACTGTTAAACCAAACGACTGCCATATGTCTCCTTTCCTCGCTGAATTTATCGGCACCATGTTTATCATTCTTTTTGGTAATGGTGTTGTTGCCAACGTACTGCTTGCAAAATCAAAAGGTAATAGTGGGGGTTGGATCGTCATCAGCTTTGGCTGGGCCATTGGAGTTTTTGTTGGGGTGTACAGTAGTGCAACGATCAGCGGTGCACATTTAAACCCTGCCATCAGCATTGCGTTGGCAGCAGTTGGAAAATTTGACTGGGCCAATGTTCCGCTATATATTCTTGCACAATTACTGGGAGCTATGGCCGGTTCTTTGTTGATGTGGCTGGCTTACAAAAAACATTTTGACGAAGCAAATGATGCAGATGCGATGCTGGCAATTTTTTGTACCGGTCCTGCTATTAAAAGTCCATTCTTTAATGTGTTAACTGAAGTAATCGGAACATTTGCATTGATGCTGGGTGTATTGTTTATTGCTGCACCTCAAAACAGTCTGGGTGCATTGGATGCTTTACCAGTTGCTTTACTGGTGTTGGGTCTTGGTTTGAGTTTGGGCGGACCAACCGGCTATGCCATCAATCCTGCAAGAGATCTTGGTCCACGGTTGATGCATTTTATTCTTCCTATAAAGCATAAGCGCAACAGCGATTGGGGTTACAGTTGGGTGCCGATTGTTGGGCCGGTTATTGGAGCATTGATAGCTGCTTTTTTGTACATTAGCATAGTCTGATAGCAGTAGTGTTCTAGTGTAGAATAAATTTTGCCAATGAAAACCCACACATTTCTTTCACTTGCATTTTTATATGTTCTATTTTCCTGCAGGAACCAGGATTTCGGTGCTTCCAGTTGCATGGAAAACCCCGGACAGGATAAGCTGTTAATTTTTGTCGGCGAAAAAATTGATGTGACAGAAATGGAACAGGATATATCCGAAGATTCATTTGCACTTCCATATGCAAAATTCAAAGCGAAATATAAAATAATAGAAAAGGTTTGTGGTGATTATAGCAGAAACACCATTGAGTTTATTGTGTATGATCATTATGGGCGGCCTCAATTTGAAAACTATAAAACAGTTTTACTCTATGTCTCCATGTATAAGGATACGTTTTATCATGAGCGATATTTATATGACGCCCTTTACAAAACAAAAGATGGTCAATGGGCAAGCCCATACTCTTCCATGAGTTATGATCTGGCTGATTCCACAAAAAATCGTATCAAACCTCATAAAATGGAGTTCTTAAACGAAGTTTCTTTTGATGTAAAAGGGAGATCAAGAAGATCACTTGAAGAATTTTTCCCTTCTCCATATTATAAAGTTGAAAATAAAAAAGCCAAAGCTCTTTATGGAAACTATGTTGCAGAATTAGTCCAGTTAAAAAAAGAAGGTGTATTGAAAGCAAGAGGGTATTACGGAAATCCTGATTCTACTAACAAAGTAAAAATTCAAGATGTTACTCTGACAGATATTAAACAACAAGAAGTAATTCAGTATAAGGAAAATGAAGTCGTAGATACATTTTACAAATTTTTTGAGGCAGTTAAAAGAGTAGACGCAGAGCGAATCAGGAAAATGTCTCGGCCAAATGTAATTTGTTCGGTTTGTGAAGAGCCCCCGAGATTCGATTATGAAAATAATTTCGAAACAATCGACAGTTTTATAATTTCTGCATTCAGGTTTTTTCATTTCTCTCAACTTGGACAGGAAATCGAAAATAGAACTTATGTAGTTTCCGCTGAAAAAAGAGACACAACATATGATACACACACAAAATCAAATGAAATCATTATATATAAAATAAGTTTTACCACTTATTCAGACATTGAGAGCAACACAGTTAAACAAGCTCATGATTTTGAGTTTATAAAAATAAACGGAAAACTTTTGTTTTACGGTATGAGCACAAATATCGAGAGTTATTCTTCTGTTGGAGATAGAATCAGGAGAAGTGAAAGGTATTTTAAGAAATCAAATTAACTATTTCACTTACTTCGAAGAAACGTCTCCTGAAAGGGACGTTTCGTAATCTGATTATTCTTTTCAAAAAAGGGGTATCATACTTCTTCAATCCCAACATAATATTTCTTTCTAAACCAGAAAGCCAGATTAACCAATGCAATTAATGCCGGCACTTCCACCAACGGGCCAATCACTCCGGCAAATGCTTCACCACTGTTGATACCAAATACACCAATTGCAACGGCAATAGCCAGTTCAAAATTATTTCCTGTTGCAGTAAAAGCTACAGATGTTGCTCTTGAATAATCAGCGCCGAATGATTTGCCGATAAAGAAACTAACCACGAACATGATAGCAAAGTAAATGACTAAAGGAAGCGCAATCCGAAATACATCAAACGGTATCTGCACAATCAGTTCGCCTTTTAAACTGAACATGATCACAATGGTAAACAGCAATGCAATTAATGTAATAGGAGAAATCAATGGAACGAATTTATGCTGAAACCATTCTTCACCCTTTAGTTTAATTAATGCATAGCGACTGATGACACCGGCAGCAAACGGAATCCCCAAATAAATACCAACACTTTTTGCAATTTCAGCAATGGTAATATCAACTGCTAATCCTTTCAAACCAAACAAAGGCGGCAGCAGGGTTATAAATACATACGCATACACACTGAAAAACAACACTTGGAAAATACTGTTCAAGGCAACAAGACCTGCTGCATATTCACGGTTGCCTTCGGCAAGTTCATTCCAAACCACCACCATGGCAATGCAACGTGCAAGACCGATGAGGATCACACCGATCATATATTCAGGATAACCTCTTAAAAAGGTAATGGCTAATACAAACATCAGGATGGGTCCAATCACCCAGTTCAACAGCAATGAAGCAGTAAGCACTTTTACATTGGTAAAGACTTCACCCATTTTTTCATAACGCACTTTAGCGAGTGGGGGATACATCATTAAGATTAATCCAACCGCCAAAGGAATATTAGTTGTGCCCGATGAAAATGAATTGATAAGTTTTGATGAAGAAGGAATAAAATAACCAATGGCTACACCAATGGCCATTGCGAGGAAGATCCATAAAGTAAGATACCTGTCTAAGAAGCTTAATTTTTTTCGTTCATGTGCAGGGGCACAGTTGTTTGCACTCATTGGTTAAATTTAGTTGTCAGTAAGTTTTGAGAAAACATATAAGCATTCCATGGCTATCTGGTTGCTGCGCTCTGTATATTTTTCATCCTGAAGAACAGTATTGTCAAATGCTTTCGGATCATTGTAAGTTGTACCGATCCGAAGTTCACAGCCGGGTATGAACGGACAGTTTTCTTCTGCATCAGAGCAGGTCATGATGGCTGCAAAATTCTGTGAAGGATTTTCTGCATCATTATATAGTTTGGAAAAACAGGTAGTGAAACTGTTTTCAGAAAAGTACACTTCGTAAAGAGGGTTCTTGCTTTCACTTGTTTTCTTCACTTCAAATCCGGCAACTGCAAGTGCTTTGATTGCATTGGGATTAAAAGCTGTTGCTTCTGTACCTCCCGAAAATGTTTTAATATTTTCTATACCGTAATAGGCTGCGGCAACAGCTGCCCACACCTGGCCAAGATGACTCCTGCGTGAATTATGTGTACACACATACACAAGGTTGGCTGTTTCTTTGTTAACGGTCTTACCTTTTATATAGGATGAAATTTTTTCTAAGAGTATTTTCCGCTCTGCCGGTATTTCGCCAAAGTTTTTGACCAGTGCATCGCAGCGTTGTTGTATCAGATCGTACATATATTTCTTAATTAGTAGAATTTACAGTTGAATGTTATCAGTGTCAGCAGCATTTCTCTTTTAATGGCTGAAACGCCGAAAAGAAACCCTGCAACTGGGATTCAGCTTTTTTCCATTCTTTTTCATCAATACAATAACACACTTTTTTTCCTTCTATATCGCCTTTAATCAGACCTGCTGCTTTTAATTCCTTTAAATGCTGTGATACGGTGCTTTGTGAAAGGGGGAGTTCCTCTACGATGTCGCCACAAATACAGGCCTGTTTTTTAATGAGCAGGTGCATAATGGCAACCCTTGCCGGATGCGAAAGAGCCTTTGCGTATTTTGCAATGCGGTTATCTTTTACTGAAAATTCATCCGCCTTTGTTGCTCCCATTTAATTTATTTAATCGCAATATTACGATTTTAATTGAAAACGGGAGTGGCTTAAAAAATCTTTAAATAAATATTTATGTAATACAGGCCGGTAAGTAAAAAAGTGAGGCCTGCCATAATCCGCATTACCTTCTCCACTTTGCTGATGGCCTTGAAATACATACTTAATTTCTCAATACTGAATGCTATTACAAATGCAAAGAAAATAACGGGTAAGCCTGTGCCAATTGAAAATACAACTGGTAATCCCAACCCCTCTGATGCAGATAAAGTCATTGGTATAAGCATAGCAAAGAACAAGGCACCGCTGTAAGGACAGAAAGCCAATGCAAATACTACTCCCAATAAAAAAGAACCGAGCAGTCCTTTGTCTTTGAATTTTTCTGAAAGTTTGTCAGTTAAATTTCCTTTGGATAGAAAATTGAATTTGATAACACCCAGCATAATTAAACCAATAAGGATCATCAACGGGCCAATGAACTTTTCACCATTGCCCTGAAATAATTTTGCTACCTGGAACTTACTGGCTCCAAAATAAATAAGGGCCGCCAGAGCTGTATAAGAAAACATCCGCCCCAAAGTGTACAACACACCACTGAGTAGTACTTTTCGTTTGTCAGTAAGTGTTTTAGCAATATAGGCTGTGGCAGTAATATTGGTTGCTAACGGGCAGGGGCTGATCGCTGTGAGTAATCCCAATGCGAAAGCTGCCAGAAAGGGCAGCTCCCTGTTTTGTGCAAGATCAGTTAACCAATCCATGTTATCCTTTTATAAACTCCTGAATGTGTTTTTTCAGTTCTTCTTCAAACAGTTTTTCACTGCCGGCTTTCATAAATGCAAATTCTGTGAGGTCTTTTTTCTTACCTGTTTTAGGATTGAATAGAAACAGTGCAGTACCTGTTGCTTCAAACTGCTCTGCTTTTTTTGCATTTGTCTTATCATCCACATTTACTAATGTAAAAGGGATGGTTGAAAAGTTGTTGGCTAAGGTTGCTCTTGTCAACTTTTCAATTAATACACAGGTAACGCAACGGTGTTCAGAATGAAACTGAATCATTTCAATCGTGCCTGAAGCAACTTGTGTTTGTTTGTTTTGTTGAGCCTGGCTGTTGCAGGAGGTAAATAAAATAGCCAGAATGGAGAACAATGTGATGCTTAACTTTTTCATACTATTTGATTTGTTTTACATAATAAGATTGAATAAATAACCTGATATGATGATGCATGCTGCAACTACTCCAAAAAAGATGAGCAGCATTTTTGTTGTCATTATTTTTTTTAGCAGTAACCCTTCTGGAATGGACAGCCCAACAACCGCCATAGAAAAGGCGATTACTGTGCCCAATGGAATTCCTTTTTCAACCAATACCTGCATGATGGGTAAAATACCGGCTGTGTTGCTGTACATGGGTACACCTATCATCACTGCAATTGGAACGGCGAATGGATTTCCTTTGCTGATATATTCTTCAAAAAAATCTGTTGGAATATAACCATGCATTAATCCGCCAATAGAAATCCCCAGCAAAATATAAATGGAAACGCCCTTTATGATTTCCAGTGCTTCTTTAAAAATGAAAGGAACACGTTGCATGAAAGTTACTGGTGCTTCTTCTGAGTATTCATCCTGCACCTGTTTGGTTTTTAATAAGTTTTTTACCCAGTCAGTGAGCAGCGGTTCTAATTTCATTCTGCCCAGAATATATCCGGCAATCATTGATAAGATGATACCACTTATTACATAAATAAGAGTTGTCCTTAGCCCGAACATGCCGAAGAAAATAGCTACAGTAACTGCATCAACCAAAGGAGAGGAAATTAAAAAGGCCAGTGTAACACCCAACGGGATACCACCTTTCACAAAACCAATGAATAAAGGAACTGAAGAACAGGAACAAAAAGGTGTGATGGTGCCAAAGAAAGATGCTACGAAGTAGTCAAGGCCGTACCATTTTCGCCGGGTTAAAAAATGGCGGACTTTATCAATCGGGAAATAGGAATTAATTGTACCCATTAATAAGGTAACCATCAGCAACAGTATGAAAATCTTAATGGTATCGTATACAAAGAAATTAAGAGCGTCACCTAATTTGCTATGATTCGCTATACCAAATACGGAGTAAATAAGCCAGTCAGCAAAATTTTGTACCCAGTCGAACATGATTTACTTTTTAGATCAACAACATTTGCTGCTGTTACTGTTAGATGTACTGCAACATTCGCTGTCTGTATTTTTTTCTGCAACGGCTGATGTATCACCTTTTGTTTGAAAGCCCTTTTGTACCCAACGGATCATGCCATGTTTCATATTCACTACTTTCACCGGATCATAGCCATGGTTGATTAAAAAACCTGCTGCACGTAAACTTCTGTCACCACTTCTGCAAACCAGTACAAGGTCTCTGTCGAATGGTAATTCTGTATAGCGGATTTCAAATTCACTCAGTGGTATGTTCACAATAGCAGGAACATCATAAGCAAGTTGTTCCACTTCATCTCTTTCTCTTACATCAACTAATAATGCGCCTTTCTTTACCCACGACTGTGTTGTTGTTGGGCAGATTTCGTTCACAAGGGTTTGATCTGTTGTCATCTTATTGAATTAGCAGTTGTTTAATTTCATTTACATCGGCAATACGGCCTTTCACTTTTGCCACATCATCAATCATCAGTACAGGTGTGGTTAGTACATTGTACTTCATCATTTCTTCAATGTCTTCGATTTTTATAACCTCTGCGTCAATGCCTGTTTGCTTTACAGCCTCCAGTACATTGTTATAAGTGGTCTTGCATTTAGGGCAACCGGGGCCTAATACTTTAATATTTTTTTTCATTGTTGTAAAGTTTATTTATGTGGTAATAATAATTTAACCGGCTCTGCTTCATCAAACGAAATTATTTCCAGATGACCGGCCTGGTATCTGTTCCATAACCTGTAGTGAATATGCAGATAGCTGTCGTGATGTGTAAATATGGTTTGATGATGCTGTGAATAAAATCCCAGCATCTGTGCTTTCTGATTACTGAATGTATTGATCTGTTTTGCCTGCTTTAAAGTTTCAGGATTAATTGTTGTTACAGAGCTGTCTTTAAACATAATATGACCGCTTCCTTCTTTTACTTTACCAAACAGCAGAAAAGGAAATGCAGTTGCAGTATCTGTACCATGCTGATGAGCTGCATTTGTTACAGCAGCTTCAAGGTCTCTCATTGAACTGATTTTTTGTGTGAGGACAATAGTGTCCCACTCAGCCACATCTGCATAAACCAGGAAGATTGCCTTCAGGTCTTTTACATCTCTCAACAGGAAAGGTTTCTTTTCAGTTGTAATTGCAGCAACAAAAGATCTGCTGTCCCAAACAATGATTTCACCCCGTAAATTTTCCACCGGGCCAATTGCATACAAATGTTTTGCGTTGATGGTATCAACTAAAATGGCCGCATCGGTTCTTCCTTCCTGGCCGATTTTACTCATTTTGCCACTGTACTTCACAAATGACTGTTGTGCAAAACCAACCTGGGCCAGAAAAAATAGAGTCAATATAGATAATGTATGCAGCATGCTGTTTTCGGTAAATGGATTGAAATCGTTATTCAAAAAATGTTGCAAAAACTTTCTTGGCTTCGTCCCATGCTTTTTGGTTGATGCAGTATTTAACCCTTGGAGGCATCACATCTCCCTGGATCAACCCCGCATCTTTCAATTCTTTCAGATGTTGGGAGATGGTTGATTGAGCCATGGGTATTTCTTCCGTCAACTGGCCCGTAAAACAGCAGGCCTGTTTTTCAAGAAAATTCAGAATCCGAATCCTGATTGGGTGGGAAAGTGCTTTTGCATACCTGGCAAGAGCTTCTTCTTTAACTGTGTAATTGATTTCTGTAGTTGTGCGTTGCATAGTCTTTCGTTGTTCATCGCAAATGAACGATGATTAAATAAGATGGACTATGACTTTTGTCACGGAGCGGAATGATACCCAACATAAACTTCCGGATTATTCGAAAATCCTATTGATATTAGTTTTTTTGCTGATTCTCATCATTTCCTCCCTTTTTGAGGTCTGGTACTTTTATCCCTTCAAAATAACCAATTATTATGGACACAAATAAAAGCGTTGAAGTAATACCAGCCAAGCCCGAAGTAGAGGTGATGGACGGTAACGAAGCGGCTGCCTATATTGCTTACAAATGCAATGAAGTCTGCGCAATTTATCCAATTACTCCTTCTTCCAATATGGGCGAATGGGCCGATGAGTGGAGTGCAAAAGAAATTAAAAACATTTTCGGTCAGGTGCCCCGCATCATGGAAATGCAGAGTGAAGCCGGTGCCGCAGGTGCTATTCACGGAGCATTACAGGGCGGTGCTTTAGCATCTACCTTCACCGCATCGCAGGGTTTACTGCTGATGATTCCCAATATGTACAAAATTGCGGGTGAGTTGACTCCAACCGTATTTCATATTGCTGCCAGAAGCTTAGCTACTCATGCCCTGTCCATCTTTGGTGATCACAGTGATGTGATGGCCGTAAGAGCAACAGGGTTTTCAATGTTATTTGGAAACAACGCACAGGAAGCAATGGATATGGCACTGATTGCACAGGCAGCAACGCTGAAATCCAGGGTTCCTTTCATGAATATTTTTGATGGCTTCCGTACTTCACATGAACTTTCACAGGTTGAAATCATTCCTGATGAAGTAATTAAAGCCATGATGGATGATCAGGCAATTACTGAACATCGTGACAGAGCCTTATCTCCCAACAATCCATTTATCCGTGGTACTGCTCAAAACCCTGATGTGTTCTTCCAGAACAGGGAAGCAGCCAATCCTTTTTATGAAAAAGTTCCCGGTATTGTTCAGGCAGAAATGGACAAGTTCTATGAGCTGACCGGCAGAAGATATAATCTCTTTGATTATTACGGACATCCGCATCCTGATCGCTTGATCATTATCATCGGTTCTGGTGCAGGTGCTGTACAGGAAACAGTTGATTATCTCAACTCAGAAGGAAAGAGAGTAGGTGTACTGATTGTTCGCCTGTATCGTCCATTCTCTATTGAAGCATTTATCAAAGCAATTCCTAAATCAGTTGTGGCAATTGCTGTACTCGACAGGTGTAAAGAACCAGGCAGTATGGCTGAACCATTATATATGGATGTGGTGAATGCCCTGAACGAGTCACAGGAAAATCATCATGCACATGTTATTGGCGGCCGTTATGGTTTGTCATCAAAAGAGTTTACACCAGCCATGGTGAAAGCTGTATTTAAAGAACTGAAACAAAAACGTCCGAAGACTCACTTTACAATCGGTATTGATGATGATGTTACACATCTGAGTTTGTGGTACGATAAAACATTCAACCTCGATTCACAGCACAAATTCCGTGGATTGTTCTTTGGATTAGGTGCTGATGGTACGGTGAGTGCAAACAAAAACTCCATTAAGATCATTGGTGATAAAACAGACTTCTTTGTACAGGGTTACTTTGTATACGATTCCAAAAAGTCGGGTTCATTAACTGCATCTCACTTACGTTTTGGTGAAAACCCAATCCGATCTACCTACCTGGTAAACTCAGCCAACTTTGTGGCCTGTCATCACTTCAATTACTTAATGAAGTATGATATCCTGAAAGATGCGGCTTATGGTGCAACCTTCCTCTTAAATGCTCCTTATGATAAAGATGAAGTGTGGGAGAAATTACCAAGGAAGATCCAGGAAGAGATCAAACACAAGCATTTAAAATTCTTTGTGATCAATGCTTATACCGTAGCCAAAGAAACCGGTATGGGTAACAGGATCAATACCATTCTGCAAACCTGCTTCTTTGCCATCAGCAATGTATTACCAAGAGAAGAAGCCATTGCAAAAATTAAAGAAGCGATTTACGATACCTACTGGAAGAAAGGCGAAAAAATAGTGCAGAAAAACTATGAAGCTGTTGATGCTACACTGGTACATCTGCATGAAGTTGATTATAAAAATCTCGTAATCGGTACAAAAGAACAGGATGCAACAGTTCCATTTGATGCACCTGAATTTGTGAAGGGAGTTTTAGGAAAAATTATTTCCGGCGAAGGTGATGATCTTCCTGTAAGTGCGTTCCCAGTTGATGGTCAGTTCCCTTCAGGTACTACCAAATGGGAAAAAAGAAATATCGCTGATGCAGTTCCTGTTTGGGATGCTGATTTGTGTACACAGTGCGGTAAATGTTTTATGATCTGTCCGCATGCTGCTATCCGTCCGAAAGTATATGATAAGGAATTATTGACATCAGCTCCTGATTCATTCAAACATGTTGCACCAATCGGTAAAGAGTGGAATAAAGAAACAGAAGCATATACATTGCAGGTATCAACTGAAGATTGTACCGGTTGTAATCTGTGCGTTGAGTTCTGTCCAATTACAAGTAAAACAGATCCCGGACATAAAGCCATCAACATGATGGATAAAACACCGTTCCAGGAAAAAGAAATCGAAAACTGGGATTACTTCTTAAGCATTCCTGAAGTGGATCGTTCAAGAGTAAACAGGAACACTGTAAAAGGCTCACAGTTCTTCCAGCCTCTGTTTGAGTTCAGTGGTGCATGCGCAGGTTGTGGTGAAACTCCATACCTGAAATTACTTACCCAGTTGTTTGGAGAAAAAATGATCGTTGCCAACGCAACAGGTTGTTCATCCATCTTTGGAGGTAATTTACCAACAACACCATGGACATCGAATAAAGAAGGTGTGGGACCGGCATGGGCTAACTCACTGTTTGAAGATAATGCCGAGTTTGGTTTAGGTATTAAGATGGCCAATGATAAGAAAAGAGACATTGCAAGGCAATTGCTCGATGAAATGCGTCCATTTGTTGGTGAAGGTTTAGTAGACAGTATTGTTGCTGCTCCGGAAACAACAGAAGGAGAGATACAGGCGAAACATGTGCTGATTGGCTTGCTGAAAAAGCAACTGGAGAATATGAAATCAGTTGCAGCAAACAATCTTTATCACCTGGCTGATTTCCTTGCAGAGAAATCTGTTTGGATTATTGGTGGTGACGGATGGGCTTATGACATCGGTTATGGCGGATTGGATCATGTACTCAGCACTGGCGAAAATGTAAACATTATGGTACTGGATACTGAAGTGTATTCAAACACCGGCGGACAAAAATCAAAATCAACACCATTAGGTTCAAGTGCGAAGTTCTCTGTAAACGGTAAAACAACCGGTAAGAAAGATCTGGCACTGCAGGCTATTGCACACGGAACAGCTTATGTTGCACAAATTGCAATGGGTGGTAATGATATACATACTGTAAGAACAATTTTAGAAGCAGAAGCTTATCCTGGTCCTTCATTGATTATTGCTTACAGTCACTGTATTGCACATGGTATTGATATGGCAAAAGGTGCAGAAGAACAGGATTTTGCAGTGAAGAGCGGTTACTGGCCACTGTTCCATTACAATCCGATGAAACCAAGAGGTGAACGTTTTGTAGTTGATTCAAAAGATCCTTCCATGTCATTGAGCGAATTCATGTATCATGAAAACCGTTTCAATGTAATTAAGGCAAAAGATCCTGAACTGGCAGCACGCTTTATGGTTCAGTCAGAAGAAGCAAAAGTGAGCAGGTGGGAACGCCTCCATACACTGAAAGGATTATAAGTAAAAGATAATTCCGTATGAAAAATCAAAGGGAATCTCATTTGAGATTCCCTTTGTATTTACCGGATGAAATTTTTCAGCAGGCGTTCCTCTGGAACGCTAAACCTTTTTCGTTTTCTTGTTACCGATCAGTTGTCCCTACGGGACAAAAAGGTTGCCGGGTATAAGTTTTATAATGAATGATATTTTAACTTATTATGCTATTAAGGGTTGACATAATTAAGGTTACCATAGTGAACTTTGTGTATGCCTGGTGTAATTGTGTTATTTTTCTTTACCAATTAATACAGTAGCACAAGGAACACGAAGAATTCCACTGAGTTTTCAAAACTATTACTGAAAATCAACCAACTTTAATAGCATAACACATTGATATTTTAGTTTAGGCAGTTTGTTGTGCCGTCGGCACAATTCATGGGTAACCAAGAATCAGACTGTGGCTGCGTTCCGTAGGAACGCCTGGTGATTGTATAATAGATATTATATGTGCAATAATCTTTCGCCTATTTTATTATGAAGATAATTACCAAGTATTTGCTTTTTGTTCTTTGTATACTTTCTGCAACTATGAATTTAGCACAAAGTGTGATTAGTACTGTAGAGCCGAGTAAATCTGACACAAGTTTGAATACTGTTATTGAAAAGATGCTTGGGAGAAAAGATATTGTGAGGCAAATACAGATAAATGCAGGGTCGTATAATACCAAGATATTGACCGATTCAATTTCCAAATTTTCAAAGCTGGAACTGCTAAGTATTTTCTCTAGTAAAATAGAGGTACTACCTGAATCAATAGGTAATCTAACTAAGCTCAAGAAACTTAGTTTGTTAGGGAATCGAATAAGTTATTTACCAAAGTCCATAACAAAGCTAACTCAGCTGAATACTCTTGATCTCGGAGCAGGTAAATTAGAGTCTTTGCCTTCGGATATAGGAAAGCTGAAAAAACTTCAGGTTTTGATCGTAGGTTACTCTAATCTCAAAAGTATTCCTGAAAGTATTGGTGAGTTAGTTGATATGGAGATGTTGATTTTAAAAGGCTGTAAGATCGAACAATTTCCACAGGCTATATCATTTTTACAAAAACTTAAGCATCTTGATTTTTCCTTATGTAAGTTTAGTACATTTCCGATTGAAATTTTAAAGCTAAAGAATCTCGAAGTCTTAATTATTAACGGGAATGAGTTTAAAACTTTGCCTGATTTATCAGGGTTTAAAAAACTTAGAAAGCTGATTCTTGATAAGAATAAGTATGATATTGAAAAGTTGAAACTGCAGCTTCCACATTGTGAAATTATCTAATCAATTGTGTTTTTCTGAAATAGTCGCCCGAGATTTTAAGATTCACTAAACTATAAGTTCCTCAGAAATACCCACAGAAAAGGATTGCATATTTAAAAGCTATTTTTTCCTCAAATCCAATTCTGTCTTTATTTTTTTAAGGTTCAAAAAGTTGATAATTGCAAGGGGTAAAAAGGCAAAGGGTAAAATGGTAGTTGCAGTAAAGCCTTTCTTTATAAAACCAAAAATTGCAGATATAAGCATAATCATAACTGTAATTGAAAGGAGTATAACTGCAACAGTCATTTCTTTCTCTCTTTTCTTTAATTCATCTTCGGGTATTTCCGAAAGCTGCTTATTTGCCATATTATTCAGTTGGTTTGTTGCGGCAAAGATAGAAAGGCAGAGATATTACACACCAAACTGCATGAGGTGATGATCTAAATGCTTCCACATACTCTTTCCCCATTGCTCAGCCGTGAGTTTGCCAAACATCGGATGCACTTTATCACCAATGCCGAGTGCACCTCTCTGGTGAAAACTGGTGATCATTGAAACCAGTTCGTTTTTTTCTGTTTCAAAATCCCTGTCACCTTTAATAATAAAGTTAGGTGCTGTGGGAAGGTTTTGCCCCCATGAACTTTCATCGTACAACTTCTTTTTCATTGCCCAGCCAATTAATAGACCAAGCAGCATCCTCGGCATTGGTTTGCTGCTCAGCGGAATTTTAAATGCTTCTTTGCAATGTGCCATCATTTGGCCGGGAGTCATCTTTCCCCATAAACGTTCACTGTGCGAATTGACATAATGAATCCGGGAAAGAATTTCGTCGAAGGTTTCTTTGTCGAATAAATTTTTTACCTGCATCGGATTGGATATTTAATGTTGTTCGTAGTAAGGAATTTCATCATGGCTTACAGCATCTTTCTGTTGCCAGTAAGCAGGAGTAACAATATGACCGGTCTTTGTTTTCAATGCTCTTCCAAAAATGGCATTGGTTACATTGAACATTACATTAGTTACTCCAATGGTAAATGTTTCAGGTGCCGGAGGAGCGGCAACTTCAACAGGGGCAGCTTCTCCCTCAACAGGTTTGGGTGCAGGAGCAGCTTTCGGAGGGGGAGAAGGAACAACAATCACTTTATAATTGTTGTATTCAAGCAAATCTTTGAGAAATGCAACACGGTCTTTACCTGCGTTTTTTTCAACGACAGCACACTTCACTCCATCCAGATCTTCAAACTCGTGATTTTTATTGATTGCCATATGAATAATAAATAATGAACAATGAATAATGAATGATGAAGTTGCTGAGTTCGTTATCCGGTATTCTTTGTTCGATGTTCTTTATTTGTATTTTCAATTTATTTAACCAGCGAATAAATATACTCATAAGCTCCGCTCACCAATCCTGTTACTACAATACCTCCGATGCAGATGGCCATTGCAATTTTCGGACTCCAGCTGACTTCCACTTTTTCAATCGGATTTTCATTGGTATCCATGAACATTGCTTTGATGATGCGCAGATAATAATAAAGCGATACCACCATATTTAACGCTGCAATAGTAATCAGTACATAATTATTTCTGCCGGCACCTGCCAGGATTAAAAAGAATTTACCAAAGAAACCGGCAGTTGGCGGAATACCAGCCAGAGAAAACAAAGCAATCGCCAATACCCATGTTAACAGCGGATTGGTTTTATAGAAACCTTTAAAGTCGTCAATGCTTTCTTTTCCTTTTTCAGAGCTTACCAAACTCAGCACACCAAAGGCTGCAAGGTTGGAGAAGATATAAATCAGTACAAAATAAATCACTGAGCTGAAGCCTGTATTATCACCACCACTCACACCAATTAAAATAAAACCAACCTGTGAAATAGAGGAGAAGGCAAGGAACCGTTTGATATTTTGCTGACGGATGGCAAACAGGTTACCGATAACCATTGACAATACGGCCAATACTGCCATGATATTGTACCACTGAAAAAATAATTTATCAAACACTGTAAACAATACACTCGTCATTACAAAGATCATACTGCCCTTTGAAATCACCGACAAATAAGAAGTAACGGCAATAGGCGCACCTTCATATACATCGGCTGTCCATAAATGAAACGGAACAGCAGAGATTTTAAAACCAAAACCGGCAATCAGCAAAATGAATGAAAATAGGAATAATGGATTGACAGAAGCAATTTCACGCAGCTCAGCAAAGTTTAATGTTCCTGCTATTCCATAGATCATGGAGATGCCAAACAATAATAAGCCGGAAGCAAAAGCTGATGAGATGATATATTTCATAGCAGCTTCAGCAGAACGTCTTTTATCTAGATCAAAATTCGCCATTGCTGCAAGAGGAATACTTGCTAATTCCAATCCAACATAAAACATCAGGAGGTTCCTGCTGCTGATCATAAAGAACATACCCAGCAGGGTGGAAAACATAAGGATATAAAATTCCGCTGCATGTTTATGTTTCATCAACCAGTTGTACGATTGAAGCGAGATGATCAGTGTACCAAGGTTCAGAATGTTTTTTTCAAGCCGCACCAGGTCATTTGTCTGAAACATATCGCCAAAGAGTGAGCCATCAGCAGTAAAGAAAAATCCTGCCACGAGGTTTATGGTCAGTAAGATATTTGTCAGCAGCAAAAGGGTTTTGGGCTCTAAATCTTTTGAGCCAAGTTTAGCAAACAAAAGAATAAAGATGATTGCTGTTAACAGCAATTCCTGTTGCATCAGTATGAAAAATTCGTTCATCATTTTAATTTACTTGATCATTCCAATTTTCTGCATAATCACTTCTGTTCCGGGATTGATGAGATCTGTTAACCAGAAAGGAACCAAACCCATAATCAGTATTCCAACCAATAATAACACAGCAGCTGTTTTTTCATTCCAGGCTGCATCGCCTAATTTTAAATACTCTGTATTTTTAATTGGTCCCATAATAGAAGAACCAACTGCTCTTAAAATGTAAACTGCTGTTACAACAATTGATGCTGCTGAAACAATGGTTGCAATGCGGTAGAATGTTTCAGCTCTCTGCCAGCTTCCCATGAATACGGTCATTTCTGCAACAAATCCACTGAAGCCGGGTAAGCCCAGTGAACACAAACCCACAATTACAAACACCGAAGAAATAAACGGCATTACTTTTAATAAACCGCCGAGCTGCGCCACCTGTCTTGTATGTGTACGTTCGTAAATCATACCAATCACGGCGAAGAAAAGGGCTGTCATTAAACCATGACTTACCATTTGCAATACTGCACCATTGATCGAAGTTTTGGTTAACATACCAATACCGAGTAAAACAAAACCACAATGGCTCACGGAAGAATAGGCATTGATGTATTTCAAATCTGTCTGCATCATGGTAGCAAAAGCTCCATATAAAATTGCAATGCAGGATAAGACAATAATAATTGTTGAATAATGTTCTGCCGCATCAGGCATTAAATAAGTAGCTACACGCAAACATCCGTAACCGCCCAGTTTCATAGATATGCCTGCAAGGAACATCGAAGCAGCTGTTGGCGCAGAAGAGTGACCATCGGGCACCCATGTATGAAATGGAAACAGCGCAGTAAAAATTCCGAAACCAATAAAGGCAAACGGGAAGAATATGTTTTGCAGATTGGCTGGAATATTCTGTTGTGAAATCTGCAATAAGTCAAATGAATGTACGCCGTTGATACTGGTATTGAAATATAATCCGGATAATCCTACAAATACTAAAGCAGAACCTGCCATGAGCATCAATGCAAGTTTCAAAGCGCTGTATTCTTTTTTACCGCTTCCCCAGATTCCGATTAATAAGAATTTAGGAATTACTGCCACTTCTAAGAAGAAGAACATAGTAAAGAGATCAAGCGAAATAAAGAATCCATATGCACCAAGACTTAAGAACAACAACAGAAAGAAAAATTCTTTGTGCATGTGTTCCTGTTTCCATGACACAAGCACAGCCGCCAGTACAACAAAAGATGTTAGCAGGATCATGGCAACAGAGATTCCATCAACACCAACATGATAATTGATGTTAAGTGCTTTGTACCAGGTATAATTCTGATCAAAGACAAAGTCACTGCTGCTGGTAACCCTTTCCTGTAAAAATTTAAACAGAAGAAAAACACTCAGACCTAATTGTGCAACTGCAGCGAGCAGTGCAACAGTGCGTACCTGTTTCAAACCTTTTACTGCTAAAAGGAGAAGCGAAAACGCAAGGGGCAATATGAGAAGTAAGGATAGATTCATTTTATAATTTCCATAAATAAATAAACATAATAACTAATGCTGCTATTCCGCCAAAGAAGTATAATGCGTAGTTCTGTACTTTACCTGATTGCACGCCTTTGATGAGACTGGATATTTTTCCGGTTGTTGTTGCAATTCCATTCATCAGCCCGTCAACAATATTACGGTCAACCCATGCTGCAGGGCGGCCGATTAAATTGAAGACAACTTTTTTGGTGATGAAGAGATATAACTCATCCATATAAAATTTATGATATGCTGCTTTATACAAACCACCCAGTGCAGTTGATACCTGTTGAGGTTTGTTACTTTCTTTTTTATACATCCACATGGCCAGTGCAATTCCTGATAGGCCAATTAAAACCGGTGCAATGGAGAACATTAAATGGAAAGGAGTTTCCAATGCTTTGCCATCTGTTGAAATATAATGACCAAAGTGAATGAACCCAACACCAATAGTGCATACTGCTAAAATGATCAGCGGAAGTTTCATGGAGAATGTTCCCTCACCATGATCATTATGCACTTCACTTTGTTTGTTCCAAAAAATACTGAAGTATAAACGGAACATATAAAAAGCTGTAAGGCCGGAAGTGAGCAATGCAATCACATACACGATCATGCTTGAATGATAAGCTGCCAATAAGATTTCTTCCTTGCTGAAAAACCCGGAGAAAGGAGGAACACCGGCAATAGCGAGGCAGGCAATTAAAAATGTAAGATGGGTAATCGGCATAAACTTTCTTAATCCACCCATATCTTTCATATCGTTGCTGTGCACTAAATGAATAACTGCACCTGCACCAAGAAATAACAATGATTTGAAAAATGCATGTGTAAACAAATGGAACATAGAAGCTGTATAACCCAATCCGTGTTCACCACCATTGCCACTAACACCTAATGCAAACATCATGTAGCCGATCTGGCTCATGGTTGAGTAAGCGAGTACACGTTTAATATCTGTTTGTGTACAGGCAATAACAGCTGCAAACAACGCAGATACCACACCAACAATTCTTACAATCGATAATGCTGTTTCATTGATTGCAAACAAAGGAAATAATCTTGCAACCAAATACACACCTGCCACCACCATTGTTGCTGCATGGATCAATGCAGAAACAGGAGTAGGGCCTTCCATTGCATCGGGTAACCAGATGTGGAATGGAAACATGGCGCTTTTACCTGCACCACCCATGAACACCATTGTTAAGCCCCAGGTAATAGCTGATACTCCAATAAAAGAAGCAGAAGTAATGGCAACAAACTGTGTTGACTGCTGTGTGGTTAAATTATGAATGATGGTGTTGAAGTCTAAACTTTCACCATAAAAAGCAAGGATAAGAATACCGATGAGGAAACCAAGATCAGCAAAACGTGTTACGATAAATGCTTTCTTTGAAGCCGCTACTGCAGAGGGCTTCTGGAAATAGTAACCGATCAGTAAGTAAGATGACGCACCTACCAGCTCCCAGAACATATAGATCTGGAAAAGATTGGATGATACAACCAATCCAAGCATAGAGAAGGTAAACAATCCAAGAAACGCATAGTAAGTAGCAAATCTTTCTTCACCTTTCATATATCCAAGGCTGAAGATGTGTACCATTAAGGAAACAACTGTTACAACCACCAGCATCATTACTGAAATAGGATCGAGAATGATTCCCATGTCAATCGAAACTGTATCAGAAAAAGAAAGCCAGGTAAACTTCAGTGCAGTAATTGTTTGATAAGTATCACCCACTTTCCCATCAACTAAAAAGTATTGGTAAGCTGTATAAAGTGAAAGTACTGTTGAGATCAGCAGCAAACCTGTACCAATGATACCGGCAGAACCGTTGAAATATTTTCTTCCAAACAAACCAAGCAGTACAAAACCTGCCAATGGAAGTAAAGGGATTAATGATATGTAAGTATAGTTGTTCATATAAAGGCCTCACCCTCGTTCCCTCTCCGGTAGAGAGGGAGGCCGGGCTTTAATTTATAATTTAACTTTTGTATCTAAGCATTTCATCTTTTCTTCTTCAATAGTCATTCACACTCTATCATTTAATCAACATCTTTAACATGCTGGCCCTGTGCATCAGCACACTCCCCTTTCAGGGGGAGCCGGAGGGGGCTCGGTCTTCTAATATTTCATTTCCGTTGCATCTTCCACATCAATTGAATTATGACTGCGGTAGAGATTGATGATAATGGCAATCGCTACGGCCGCTTCAGCAGCAGCAATCGTAATTATAAATATGGTGAAGAAGATGCCGTCTAATTTTTCGGGATATAAATATTTATTGAATGCCACAAAGTTGATGTTTACACTGTTGAGCATTAATTCAATTGCCATCAGCATAGTGATGAGGTTACGGCGTGTAAACAAACCGTACATGCCAATAAAGAACAGTGCTGTGCTCACAAACAGGACATGTGTTAATGGTACTTCGCTCATTTTTCTTCCGGTTTTATTTTGAGAGCAATTACAATACATCCTACCATTGCTGCTAATAATAATATACTTACTACTTCAAAAGGTAAAGAATAACCGCCCTGTTCTGTGTTCAGCATGGCATTGCCAATTCTTGCAACATCAGTGTCGAACAATTTATCAGATGGTGTAAATCCGTATTGCTGAATCAGGAAATAAGTAAATGCAAATCCGAACAGAACGGCCAGTATGCCGAAGATGGTTCTTCCCTTTGGTGCTTTCGCCATTTCTTTACCCGATTGCTGGGTAAGAAAAATAGAGAAGATGACGAGTATCACAATACCGCCGACGTATACCACAATCTGAACGGCTGCAATAAACTGAACATCCATCCAGAAGTATAACCCCGCAATGCCCATTAATGAAAACAGGAGCCAGATGGCCGAACGAAAAATCTTTCTTGTAACAACGGAACAAATTCCCATTGTGAGAATGAAAGCTGAGATAAGATAAAATATGATTTGAGATGCAGTCATTTCCTTTTATATGAAAATCTAAAATTAAATTTATTCTACACCCGCACGGATCTTAGATCCGTCGTGGTTTAACTTCTTTGTCAACTTACTTCTGTCGTACACACTGTGTTCAAATGTCTGTGCCATTTTAATTGCACCAGTAGGGCAGGCCTCCACACACAAATTGCACATGGTACATAATTCAAGATGGTACACAAATGTGTCAATTGCTTTTTTCTTCTTTCCTGTTTCAGCATCAACATCAAATTTGGTAATGATCTTGATGGTTGCGTTGGGGCAGGCCAGTTCGCAGGCAGTACAACCGGTGCAGGCATGTTCATTATTTTCATCATGAATCATGATTACTTCGCCTTTGAAACGATCAGCCATTACCAGTGTATCCCTGTTGTCAGGATACTGTTCAGTAATGATTTCTTTGTGATGCGTAAAATAATAACCCGTCCGCTTCATGCCGGTAGCGAGTGATTTAAGCGCACCAAAAACATCTTTTATGTAATCTTTTAAGAACATATGCCCCTGACCCCTGAAGGGGAATTATTTTCGCTGTTAATAATATTTCTTTTCTTCATTTTCTAATTATGCCTGATTGAAAAATATCAGACTCTTGCCTTACTCCCCTTTAGGGGTTGGGACTAAAAATGCCAACCTAATATTGCGAGCACCGTTGTCAGTAATAAATTGAACATACTGATCGGTAACAAATATTTCCATTCAAGTGTCAGTAACTGATCAATACGTAAGCGGGGAAATGTCCACCGGAACCACATAATCAAAAATATCAGGAAGAACGTTTTTCCAAAAAACCAGATACTCGATGGAATATAATCCATCACATGATTAAATCCTTCCCAGTGGCCGATATGAAACGGCATCCAGCCACCAAGAAATAAAGTAGCGCCAATGGCACATACAATAAATACATTGATATATTCTGCCAGGAAGAACAAAGCGAATTTCATTCCTGAATATTCTGTATGAAAACCTGCTGTTAATTCTGATTCGGCTTCAGCTAAATCAAATGGTGCACGGTTTGTTTCGGCAGTAACAGCAATAATGAAAATGATAAATGAAACCCACATTGTAAGATGACCTTTGAAAATCCACCAGCCATCAGCCTGTGCATTCACAATATCTGACAAACGAAGACTGCCGGTTAACACAACAACAGAAAGAATTGCAAGGCCTGCTGATAATTCATAACTCACAATCTGTGCACCGCTGCGCATTGCACCCAATGCAGAGTATTTATTATTGCTTGCCCAACCAGCCATTAAAATACCAATTACAGAAAGAGAAGAAATTGCGGTGACATATAATACTCCAATATTCAGATCCCAGTATTGAAAATCTTTTGCAAAGCCGATCGGTGCAAGTAATAACATGGCAACAATCATGGCAATAAACGGTGCAGTGTTGAATAATAATTTATCTGCACCATCGGGAGTCATCCCTTCTTTCACCAATAATTTTACGGTATCAGCCAGTGACTGAAGCATTCCTTTTGGCCCCACACGGTTCGGCCCTAAACGGATCTGAATCCATGCCGCCACTTTCCTTTCCATGATTACCAGCACCAATCCCAAAGCTGCAAACAAACCAATGGCTGCAACACCTGCAATGACCATTTCAATAACCATTGTCCATGTTGGGTTGACTTGCTGGCTTAACCAGGAATCAAAATTCTTTGCTATTTCACTAAAGCTCCACATATATTAAGACCTCACCCTCGTTCCCTCTCCAAAAGAGAGAGGCCGGGCTTTATTTTATTATTTAACTTTTGCAATTAAGCATTTCATCTCTTAAGTTCTTATTCAACATCAATCAGAATCTTTCTTGTTCATCAAACTCTTTGTTAAGTTAGCCTTGCGCTTCGATGGCTTCACCCTTCGGGGGAAGTCGGAAGGGGGCCTCGCTATTATCTGTCTATATCAGGTATAACTAAATCTAATGTTCCCATTGATGCAATCAGGTCACCTATTTTTCCACCTTTTGCTATATGATTTAAAGCAGAAAGATTAGAGAAACCGGGTGAACGGAATTTAATTCTGTAAGGAGTGGTGCCGCCTTCACTAACAATATACACACCCAACTCGCCACGTGCTGTTTCCACTCTTGTATAAAAATCTCCTTTAGGTAATTTTAATACGGCTTTTGTTTTTGCCTGGAAATCACCATCCGGAATATCATCAATCAATTGTTCAATGATGCGGATCGATTGATTCATTTCACGCAAACGGATCATATACCGTGCAAATGAATCGCAACCAGTTTCCAGCACTTCATCAAACTCAAGCTTATCATATATTTCGTAAGGATAGAGTTTGCGGATATCAGAACTTACACCACTGCCTCTTGCAACAGGGCCGGTACATCCGTATGAAATTGCATCTTCTGCAGATAAATAACCAACACCTTTCATCCTGTTCTGGAAAATGATGTTGCCTGTTACCAGCTCATCATATTCATCAATCTTACGTTTATATAAAACAAGAAAATCTTTTACTCTTTTTTGGAAGTTGGGATGAATATCCTGCATTACGCCACCGGGCACTATATAATTCATGGTTAACCGGGCACCGCAGGTTTCTTCCATAATATCGTTGATACTTTCTCTTTCACGGAAGGCATGGAAAAAAGGAGTGAAAGCGCCGAGATCCATGGCCATTGCTCCCCACCATAATTCATGCGATGCAATTCTTGTTAATTCATCCATCAATACACGGATCACCTGTGCTCTTGAAGGAACCTCAAGCTGTAATCCTTTTTCAACACATAAGGCACATGCATGATTGTTGATGTGTGATGAAAGATAATCCATACGGCTGGTTACATAAATGAACTGGCGGTATGTAAGGCTCTCACACATTTTTTCAATGGAGCGGTGAATAAAACCAAGATGCGGTTCTATATTCTTAATGGTTTCGCCATTTAATGTAATGACCAGGTGCAATACGCCATGGGTGGCAGGATGCTGTGGTCCTACATTAATGATTAAATCACCTTCCTCCCCGGGAGCTTGTGATAAGTCTTTAATTATTTCTGTATGTCTGTACATATTATCCACCCCTGTATACCTCCCAAGAGGGGAAACCGGGCTTTTTTATTTTTAATCAACAACTGTATTTCAACAATTCAATTTTTTTCTTTCAATCAACTTTAGCTGTTTCAAAGGTTACCTACATCTTCAAATAAGCTGGCCCTGTGTGCTGCTATCCTCCTCCTTCGGGGGAGTTAGAGGGGGCCGCCTATAATTTTATCATATTAATCGGGTCTTCAAAATCTTTACGCAAGGGGTTTCTTCCTTCCCATCCATCTTCCAGGATCAGCAGGCGCAGATCAGGATGATTCAGAAATTTCACACCAAACATTTCATATACTTCACGTTCATGAAATTCTGCTGTGCGCCAGATATCGCAAACAGTTTCTATTTCAGGATTTGTTCTGTCGAGTTTTGCTTTCACCACAATATTGTGATGAAGTTTGGTTGAGCGGAGATGATACACCATGGTTAAGTGTGTCTTCCAGTCAATACAGGTAAGACAAAAAAGAAAATCGAATTGTAAGGAATCATCTTTACGGATCTGCGTTGCAAAAGCCCGCCAGTCTGCAGGTTCAATCATAACATTCAGCCATTCGCCACCCTCGTCAAAAGTAACGCTGGGAACGAACCCTGTAAATTTGATCTTTAATTCTTCGTTCGTCATATCTTTTCTTTTCCTTCTTTAATTTGTTCACGGGTTAAACCGCTTTTTATTTTTTCCTGCAGTGAAATCAATGCATGCAGTAACGCTTCAGGCCGTGGAGGACAACCGGCAACATATACATCAACCGGTATTACATGATCTGCTCCCTTCACTACTGAATAGGTATTATAAAAAAAAGGGCCTCCGCTGATAGCGCAGGCACCCATGGCAATCACATATTTTGGATCAGCCATCTGGTCGTATAATCTTTTTAAAACAGGAGCCATTTTGTTTACGATGGTGCCGGCAATAATAATTACATCGGCCTGTCTTGGTGTAGCACGTGCTACTTCAAAACCAAAACGGGAAAAATCATATTTGGCACCTGCAACGGCCATATATTCAATACCGCAGCAACTGGTGGCAAAGGTTAAAGGCCATAAGGAATTGGAGCGTGCCCAGTTGATGACATCATCGAGTTTACTGAGTACAATGCCGCCACCCGGAGTTTCGTGAATCTGACCGGGAAAAGAAGCCTTGCCCCCATCCCCTGAAGGGGGGTAAACAGCATTTAAATTATTTTTTAAATCATCCATTTTTCAATTCTTAACTATTGCAATTTATTACTCTTCTAAATAAGTAAGGGCTGTGCTTTGATGGCTTCCCCTGCAGGGGGAAGTCGGAAGGGGGCCTTACTTCCATTTCAATGCCCCTTTTCTGTGGGCGTATAAAAAACCAATAAACAATATAAAAAAGAAGATCACAATTTCTATTAAAGCCAGCCAGCCCACACTCTTGGCAACCACTGCCCAGGGATATAAGAAAACCAGTTCCACATCAAAAATCAGGAAGATCAGCGCAAACAGGTAATAACCTACGTTGAACTGAATCCAGCTGGGACCTGAAGTAGGGATACCGCATTCGATAGATTCACCTTTCTGCTTGTTCTTAGTTGAAGTTGTAACAACTTTTGCAATAAGAATAGCAATAATTGAGAAGGCAAGAGCGGCAATAATTAAAACAATGAGTGAGGATGCACCCATAAAAATGATTTTTTTAGTTGAACAAAATTACCAACAGTTTTTTAGAGCAGAACCTGATTCTTGTTAACCGTGCTTATGTTGAAGATCATTTTTTGACCTCCCCATTTCAGCTATCCGTACACCTCCTGGTGAATGGATTTTTTGTCGTAACCCATTTCTAAAATCGACTTCTTTGTTTCATCGAGCATGGCTTTCCATCCGCAAAGGAAAAATCGGGCTTCCTGTCGTTTGCTTAATAGCTCTTCATAAACTGCATGAACATAGCCGGTTCTTCCGTTCCATAATTCTCTCGATAATGTAGGGAGATAATGGAAGCTTTCGTATTCGTCATGCAGTTTCGACAGTTCTTCATAATACAGCAGATCTTCTTTTTTTCTTGTACCAAAGATGAGATAGATATTTTTATGAGGGATATTATTCTTCAGTATATAATGTGCTTTACTGCGGAATGGAGCAATGCCTGTACCTGTGCAGATAAAGAACAGATCGGTGTCAATAGTTTCAGGTAAGGTAAATACACCCTGGGGTCCACGTAAGGTTATTTCTGTACCAAGCTGAAAATTTTCCCAGAGCCAGGGAGTACCTGCACCTGTTTGATTTAATACAATTACCAGTTCAAATTCATTCGTACCATCGGGCCAGCTGGCAATGGAATAGCTGCGCCAGCGTTTATTTGGTTTTTCGTGAATGGGAAGATCAAGTGTAACAAACTGACCGGGTTGGAAATCAAAAACTTCCAGTTCCGGTATCTGAATGCGGTAACGTTTTGTGTTCGGAGTCTCGTCAATAATCTGGGTTATTATACCTGTCCGCCAGGGTTGTATCGCCATAGAATTTTAATTTTTATTGCCGCCAAGGTAAATTATCTGTTTGTGATAACCTGAAAGTTTTCATGAAAACGTTCTCATAAAAAAGGATTCTGTATTTAAACATGAACCATTTTCATACGGTAAAAGGTAAACTTTTTTTACAGGTATGGCCGTCTGCAAAAAAGAATGAGCAGCGACACTGCTTGCAAAAGCGATAACTGATTTGTATTTTGCTGTACAAACCTTTTCATTATGCTGACCGCTTATCCTTTCCGCCGGAAATTCCGTTTTCTTTCAGCTGTTTTTTTATTGCTGCTCAGTTCCTGTAAGGTAACACTGCTGGCGCCCTACGATGAGATCACAGACAAGACCATTACTGAAATGCAGGAAATGACTTCAGCTTTTTTTGTGGCACTTGAAGGTGAACCTGAAAGTGCAACGATGAAGTACGACAATCAAAAACAATTTTACCAGAAGCTGAAAGTAAAGGCTGCTACTGTACGCATCCGCAACAATGCCATTGATAAAAATAAAATCATGGTGAGCATGATCAAAGAACTGGAAGCAAATATTGGCAGACTTGAACAGCTGCATAAAGGAAAAGCAAACGGCTTGCTGATTCCTGAAGAAGTAACATTGCTGAAAGATGCATTTGAAACACAGTATGGTGCCATCATCAATTTCCTAATGGCATTAAAGCAAAGGGCAAAATCAGGATGATCATTGTGCATGATGTTTTTCCTTCTATTTTTTAACTTCTAACTTCTTATTTTATGTCACTCGATACATCAATACTTATAAAAGATATGCTGTCTGCTGCAAAAGACAACCTGGGTAAATTCTGGAAACAGGCAAAGCCTTATGCTGAAAATGAAACCATGAACATGGCAAACAAACTGCTGATGATTGAAAAATTAAAACTGCAGGGAAAGATTACAAAACCGGAAGCAATGCTTCATATTGATATACAGAAAAGCGCCTTCCGCACGGTGCTGCTCAGTATTAAAGGTTTAGGATTAATTGCAGTGGAAGATACCATCAATGCTGTACTCGGCGCTGTTGCTGCAGTTGTAAATAAAGCAATTGGATGGCAGGTATTGTAATGCAATCACGCTTGAAAGTATAATACATAAAGCACTTAAAAATTCTTATAATAAAAAAGGGGATTGGCCTTTGGCCAATCCCCTTTTTTATTATTTAAACAACTCACCAAAAAACTCTTTCATATCCTTCCAGCTTGCTGTATCTGCTTCTGCATTGTATTTAATGGGGATCTTAAATTTTTCACCCATGCCAGTTGCATTAGGATTTGTAAACGCATGCATGGCACCTGCATATTCCTTGAATGTATAGGAGGCTCCAATGGAATCCATTTGATGTTTGAACTTTTCTGCTTCAGCAGCGGGTACAAAGGGATCAGCACCTCCATGACAAACCAGGATTTTTGATTTCAGCAGACTCTTATCAGCAGGGGTGCCAATCAAACTTCCGTGAAAACTCACAACGCCTTTCAGATTGGTACCGAGGCGGGCTACATTTAACAGCATCCCGCCGCCAAAGCAATAACCAACAGCTGCAACATTCATTGAATCTGTTTGACTGTATGTTTTGATTTTAGCAATTGCCGCTTCAATCCTTGCCTTGGTCATTTGTGGATTCTGGTAAAAAGGCATGGCATATTTCCCGGCACTATCAGGATTGTCGGCTGTTTTTCCATTTCCGTACACATCAATGGCAATGGCAATATATCCCAACTTCGCCAGTTCAGTGGCCCGCATTTTTGCATAATCATTCAGCCCCCACCACTCAGGTACAACCAGCACCGCCGGTCGGACGCCTTCTTTGTTTTCATCATAGACCACAAATCCATTCATGGTTACACTGTCAGCGGAATAAGTAATATTTTCTTCTTTAAGCTTTGACTCTCTGCTCTCCGTTGTTTTTTCGGGTTCGTTGTTACAGGCAGAGAATGTAAGCAGCAACACCGGCAGCATCAAAATGGCAGATAAAATCTTTCTCATAATTTATGTTTTATAATTAACGTTGATTGATATAACCACAAAGGGAATAAAAAGTTGCGAAAGATGACATTTTACCTGAAGAGTACCCCGATATTTTACATGTTCAAAGGGTTTGCAAACAGGATAAAATCACCCCTGCCACCAAATTTTCCCCAATCGCAAAATTCCGAATCTTCTTATTGGTACATTACCGCCTCACCCTTACCTTTGCGGCCAGTTTAAAACCCCTTTTCTTTAAATACATTTAATATGGCCAATACTGGTAAGGTTAAACAGGTTATCGGCGCCGTAGTTGACGTTCAGTTCCACGGCAAGCTTCCCGAAATTTACAGTGCTCTTGAATTGAAGCGTCCTAACGGAGATATTCTGGTGATGGAAGTGCAGCAGCACCTTGGAGAAGACAGCGTTCGTACCATTGCGATGGACGGTACCGAAGGTCTCGTTCGTGGAATGGAAGTTGTTGATACGGAGAAAAACATTGTAATGCCTGTCGGTGAGTTAATCAATGGTCGCTTATTTAATGTAACCGGCGATGCCATTGACGGTTTGCCCCAGGTAAGTAAAGAAGGTGGTCGTGCTATTCACGCCAAGCCTCCTGCTTTCGAGCATCTGAGTACAACCAATGAAATCCTGTTTACAGGGATTAAAGTAATTGACCTGATTGAACCATATGTAAAAGGTGGTAAGATTGGTTTATTTGGTGGTGCCGGTGTGGGTAAAACAGTATTGATCCAGGAATTGATTAACAATATCGCAAAAGGATATGGTGGTTTGTCTGTGTTTGCAGGCGTGGGCGAAAGAACCCGTGAAGGAAATGATCTGCTGCGTGAAATGATTGAAGCCGGTATCATGAACTATGGCGACAATTTCAAACACAGCATGGAAGAAGGTGGATGGGATTTGAGCAAAGTGGATATGGAAGGATTGAAAACATCAAAGGCAACCTTCGTGTTTGGCCAGATGAATGAACCTCCCGGTGCACGTGCCCGTGTTGCCCTTTCAGGTTTAACGATTGCCGAATATTTCCGTGATGGAGATGGCACAGGAAAAGGAAAAGACATTCTGTTTTTCGTAGATAATATCTTCCGTTTTACACAGGCTGGTTCTGAAGTATCTGCGTTGTTAGGCCGTATGCCTTCAGCTGTGGGTTATCAACCAACACTTGCTACGGAAATGGGATTGATGCAGGAGCGTATCACTTCAACCCGTAACGGTTCAATCACTTCTGTACAGGCGGTGTATGTACCTGCGGATGATTTGACTGATCCGGCACCTGCAACAACATTTGCCCACCTTGATGCAACAACCGTGTTGGATCGTAAGATCGCTGACTTAGGTATCTATCCTGCGGTAAGTCCGTTGGAATCTACTTCCAGAATTCTTACTCCAAGTATCGTTGGTGATTCGCATTATAACACTGCCAACAATGTAAAACTGATTCTTCAGCGTTACAAAGAATTGCAGGATATCATTGCTATCCTTGGTATGGATGAATTAAGCGAAGAAGATAAAATGACTGTATACCGTGCACGTAAAGTACAGCGTTTCCTTTCTCAGCCTTTCCATGTGGCAGAAGCCTTTACCGGTTTGAAAGGAGTGTTTGTAAGCATTGAAGATACCATTCGTGGTTTCAACATGATTATGGACGGTGAAGTGGATGAGTATCCTGAAGCATCCTTCAACCTGGTTGGTACCATTGAAGATGCAATTGAAAAAGGCAAGAAGTTAATGGCAGCAGCCAAGGGTTAATCAGTTTATAGTTTGTAGTTGATCTCTGCTCAGCAGACCATAACTACAAACGAAAAAACTATAAACTACAAACAATGAATTTAGAAATATTAACTCCACTCGGAAAAACATACAGCGGCGAAGTAATTGGTGTACAGTTACCGGGCATCAGCGGTAGTTTTGAAGTACTCGATCACCATGCACCATTGGTGAGCGCACTCAAAGCCGGACAGTTAAAGATCCTGGTTGAAAAGGGATTTGTGGGCATTCAAAACCCCAATCGCAACAATTTCTACTACCCCATTATTAGCAAAGAACAATATACGGAACAGCGTATTGCCGGATTAACTGAAAACTATTTTGAGGGCTCTTATGCCAATGTGGTTTCGTTTTTGATCGATAAAAAACAGATGTCCATTCAAGACTTAGAACTACTCTTAAAACAACTTAAAAAGAAATCCAATGACTAGCCAAAGCATTCTTCTGTATATACTGAAGAGCGGTCTTCTTTCCGGAATTTTTGTAGGGTACTACTGGCTTGCACTAAGGAATAA
>CAZOLW010000005.1:0-150750 GCA_964580775.1 uncultured Chitinophagaceae bacterium
GGCACAGCCACAAAATTGGTGATGAGAAATAAATTTGGTGCCTGGTGAAAATGATATATGCAAAGCGGCAGTGTTAATATCTGTGCAGACAGTGTAACTGCATTCAGCTGCCATGCTTTATCCAGCAGTTTATTCTCAATTGAAAACCAGTGATAGATGGGTTTCATAAACAATACAATACTTAATACCGCTGCATATGAAAGCTGAAAACCAACATCCCATAAATAGAAAGGATTGTAACAGAGTAATACAAAAGCAGAAGCTGCCATACTGTTGTAAATATTTCCTTTTTTGTTAAAGAGATCACCGGCAGCAATAGCGGTGAACATGATCGCTGCTCTTAACACCGAAGCTCCTGCACCGGTGAGTAAACTGAAGATCCATAAGAATGTAAGAACGAGCAAGGGCTTCAGCCATTTGATGCGTTTGTATTTGTCTAATGGTTTAAAGATGAGCAGCAGCAGCCAGTAGATCAAACCCAAATGCAAACCGCTGATGGCAATTACATGCACCACACCTGTATTACTGTAAGCCTGCACAAGATCCCTGTCGAGATCATCACGGTAGCCGATGAGCAATGCTTCAGCTACACTTGTTTCCTGTTCACCTTTAATTTGTTTGCGAAGTGTACCAAGGATATATGCTTTGGTGCTGTACATCCACGACCAGAAAGCAGATGTTTTCTTTTGATTCAGTACAACATATTCTGTTTTCTTTAAGAACAACTGATGAGTGATGCCATTGAATAATGCATAGCGTTTGTAATCGAAACCTCCGGGGTTACCTGCATTCTTAATTTCCTGCAAGGGTTTATTAATAGCAATGATATTTCCATAATCTAATGCAGGAGGAAAACTGTCTTTCTGAAAATAGAGAATGATATTGCCCTTTACTTTTTTTGCTTTCCCGTTTTGCTGAACAGAAACAATTTCAGCCAGTGCTTTAAAGGTTTTTTGTTTTTCACTCAGGGGTTCAAGTAAACGCAGCTGAACGATGTCGCCTGGCTTATACTGATGACCAACCCATTGCTGCTGATGATTTACCTGGTTAAGCCATGTAAGTAATATACCGAAACCAATCAATGCAAGTGATATGCTGGTGCCGGGAACCCAGCTGAAGAAGAATTTCTTTTGCTCATTCGATAATACATAGAAAAGAAGTAGTGGAAGGGCTGTTGCAATAAAATAAACAGCGATCATCCAGTGAAGCGAAAAATTCCATCCTGCAATAATACCTGCTGCAAAGGGAAGCAGAAGCCGGAGGAAGGGGATGTTTTTCCAGATGGGGATCATGGCCAGCAGCGTGTTTACTGTAAGATAAAAACTGCTGCTGCAAAATGCAAGCAGGATTTATTCCCCAAGTAAATTTTTCAAAAAAGCAATCTGCCCTAAATGATAAATATTATGCTGAATCAATCCATTAAGCAGGAAACGGAAATTATAATCCCTGAAATCAACTTTCTCTTCAAGTATAGAATCGTCTTTCTTTTTTAAGATGGCAATGATCTGCTGATGAAGTGATTCAAATTCAGCCAGTCCGCTTTTCCATGTATGTGTTTTTGGATCGATATCTCGCCAGTCTGATTCTTCTGAATCAACAAGGTCTTCCTCCATTTTTCTCTGCAGGCGATTCAATGTAAACTGTGCCCAGTTGATCATGTGATATAATATCTCAATGGCTGCATGCGAATTCTTTGGATTGATATACACAACAGCGGGATGAATTTTCTTCAGCATGGGAAGCACGGCTTCACCATACCAAGGCTGACCATTCAATACCTGCTGCAGGCTGTTGATGATGGCTTGAATTTCTTTGTTCATGTATACAAGTTACAACATCCTGCCGGTTCAATTGGTGCCATGAAAACAGAATGTACAAGAGTGTGACACAACAGGCGATGCCATAAAATACAATAGCATGTAACAACATTATTAGCCGGGAAGACGGGAAGGCGGTAAGATTTCTTCCTTTCTTCCCGCCTTTCCGGCAAAATATTTCTCAAATAAAAAGCCTCCCGAAAATCAGGAGGCTATCTCAAAAATCTTATAAAACCCGCTTCAGACTATTTGCTTAAGTGCATACTTCTTTCTTTATACAACTGTCGGAAGTATGGATCACGGAGATCTTTAATAAAGCGGATGGCTTCACCTGTACTTTTCATTTCAGGCCCCAGCTCTTTATTTACGTTCGGGAATTTATTAAAACTGAATACCGGTTCTTTAATAGCATAGCCGGTGAGTTTCTTTTCGTACGTAAAATCAGTCAGCTTCTTTTCGCCCAGCATTACTTTGGTTGCAATGTTGAGATAAGGAATCTGGTAGGCTTTTGCAATAAACGGTGTTGTACGTGATGCTCTTGGATTGGCTTCAATCACAAACACTTTACCATCCTTAATGGCAAACTGGATGTTGATGAGTCCACGAATTTCCAGCGACTGTGCAATGCGTTTTGCATAATCTTTCATGGTGGTAACAATCAACGGAGTAAGATTGAACTCAGGTAATACGGCATGACTGTCGCCACTGTGAATACCTGCGGGTTCAATATGTTCCATTACACCCATTACATGAAAATTCTCACCATCATAGATCGCATCGATCTCAGCTTCCTGGCAACGCTCAAGGAAATGATCGATCAAAATTTTATTGCCGGGTAAATGTTTGATAAGACTTAATACAGCTTTTTCCAGTTCATCTTCATTCAATACAATCCGCATACGCTGTCCGCCCAATACATAGCTGGGACGAACCAGTACAGGATAACCTACTTCTTTAGCCACATCAATGGCATCATCCGTATTGAAAGCTGTGCCGTATTTTGGATAAGGAATGCCCAGCTCTTTCAGCAAGTCACTGAAACGTCCACGGTCTTCAGCAATATCCATGCTGTCGAATGATGTACCGATAATGCGGATACCTCTTTCATGTAAACGTTTGGAAAGCTTCAGGGCTGTTTGTCCGCCAAGCTGAACAATAACGCCGTAAGGTTGTTCCAGCTCAATGATTTCCCAGAGATGTTCCCAGTAAACCGGTTCGAAATAAAGTTTATCGGCCATGTCGAAATCGGTACTCACTGTTTCAGGGTTGCAGTTCACCATAATGGCTTCAAAGCCACATTCTTTGATGGCGAGCAGCCCGTGAACACAGCAGTAATCGAACTCAATACCCTGGCCAATTCGGTTAGGGCCACTGCCGAGAACAATAATTTTTTTACGTTGAGATGGAATGGATTCGTTGTGAAGGATCGTATTTGCCATTGGCTGCAAAGGTAGGGGTGCGGCAAAAAATTTGAGCGTTTTTTCTTTTTTTTTGATCAAAAGTTTCTTGCTAACGATGATAAGTATTACGACGGGATTGTCAAATAGAATTACTCTTAATAAGATACTAATACACCATTATATTTGCGTATATGCAGGTATCTGATTACAAGTATGTTATAGTTGGCAGTGGCTTTCTTGGCGCTGTCATTGCCGAACGTATAACGAATGTTTTACATTGCCCGGTGCTTGTGGTAGAGAAGCGATCGCATATTGGCGGAAATTGTCATTCTGAAACGGATGCTGAAACCGGTATAGAATTTCATACCTATGGCACACATATTTTTCATACCTCAAATGAAAAAGTATGGAACTATATCAACCAGTACACCAGCTTTAACCAATATCGTCACCAGGTACTTACAACCCATGCAGGCAAAGTGTACCAGATGCCGATTAATCTTGAAACCATCAACAGTTTTTTTTCAGTTTCACTGAAACCATTTGAGGTGGAAGCTTTTTTAAAAGAACAGGCTGCTTCAGAAAAATTTGGGCCCATTACAAATTTTGAAGAAAAGGCGATCAGTTTAATGGGGCGACCGTTATATGAAGCTTTTATTAGGGGATATACTGCAAAGCAGTGGAATGCAAACCCGGCAGACTTACCGGAATCTCTTTTGAAAAGACTTCCCTTCCGGAAGAACTATGATGAGAATTATTATTTCTCCACTTACCAGGGAATTCCAACAGATGGATATACTGCCATTTTTAAAAAAATGCTTTCGCATCCATTAATTGATCTGAGGCTGAACACAGATTTTTTTGATATAAAAGAAGATATCAGAAAAGATGCGGTAATCATTTACAGTGGCCCTATTGACCGGTATTTCAACTACTCTTTGGGAAAATTGAACTGGCGAACACTTTTGTTTAAGAAGTCTGTGTATAATGTGGAAGATTACCAGGGAACAAGCGTTATGAATTTTGCCGATGCTTCCGTTCCTTATACACGCATGCATGAGCCAAGACATTTTCATCCTGAACGAACATATACAAAAGAGAAAACACTCGTGTTTACTGAGTATTCTAAAACAGACGATGGGAACAACCCATTTTATCCGGTACCGGATGCTGCTAATACAAAACTGGCGAATGACTACAGGGAGTTAGCACAAGCCGAAAAGAATTTGATTGTTGCAGGAAGGCTTGGTGATTACAGGTACTACGATATGCATGAGACAATTAGCAGGGCTCTTGAAATTTTTGAAGATCAAATACAAACTTCTCATACTTCATGAATAAAGATAAACTGAACGCAGTTGTATTGTTGCTTATAACAATGATATTGAGTATTTCACTTTTTCCGACACTCACAGGAGTTGGACATGATAAGCAGGTATTCATCTACGGAGCCATGACAATCTGGAAAGGAGAGGTTCCTTACAAATCATTTTTTGATCATAAACCGCCTTTGATTTTTTTGTTACTGGCATTGGCATGGCCGTTTAAAGCGTGGGGATATTACTTGTTAGGTGTAATCACAAAATGGATCGCCGGTCTTTTTATTTACAAGGCAGCCAGATCGCTTAAGTTGTCAAATGCTTGGTTATACCCTGTTGTATTTCTCGTTTGTTTATTGCCACCTTTTGTTTTGATGTCGGGGTTACTTACAAGAGAGTATGCGGCTTGTTTCCTGGCAATACTTTTTTCTGTAATACTAATGAGCCCGGGCAAGAAGTATCTACTCTCAGGTACTTTATGTGCCCTGGTTTTTCATATGCAACAGGAAGAGTTGATGCTTGCATTTCCGTTTGTGATGTATTATCTGTTTTCAAAAACTGCTGATGATACAAAGGCAGATGCAACACTGATTTTTAAACGTGTATTGCTTATGACTGCAGGTTTCCTGTTGATTACCGCACCACTTTTGCTGTGGATTGCTGCAAAAGGAGGACTTACAGATTACTGGCAGCAAAGTTATCTGTTTAATTTTTTCGTTTATGAAAGTCGGCGACCGATCTTTTATAAAATTACAGGTACACTCAGTATCCTGTTTCATACAAGGTTCATGTTTTTGATTTTTCCTTTGCTGTTATTGCATACTTGCTATATTATAAAACGCAGTAATGTACCAATTCACCTTGTTTGCTTTTGTACGTTGTTGATAGGGCTTTTTGTAAAAACATTTGCCGGACGAATTATCGATTATGTTGCAATATATCATTACATACTCACCTTTAGTGCAGTCGTTGCTATATCTATAATTGTAATTGCGAAAGAAATGGAAAAGAATATATCTGAAAAATATATAAAGCCATTGGCGCTTATTTTTTCTGCCGGTTTATTTTTTGTTATGTGGAAAAATTCGTTTCCGGGTCTTCGGGAAATGAAACAATCGGAGGTTTATTTACAGGTTGAGGAATTAACGCAACAATTAAAAGACATTGAAAATAAAGACGGGCAGTTATATGTAATGGGAAGTACACCTTTTTTGGCGCTAAACAATAATCTTAATTCGCTTTCACCTGCTAAATGGATATACACTACGCAGTACAGTCAGCACCTTGAAAATTTTGATAAGAATGGAAATGTGATCAAAGAGATCATTGCAAGCCTGGAGAAAAACAAAACAACCTGTGTACTGGACTTTTATTTAATAAACCCCGTTGATCGTAAAGCCTTTCAGGAACAATGGGAAGATTACCTGAAGAAAAATTATACGGAGCAATACAGAAAACACGACTACATTCTCTTCAAGCGAAATAGCAATGCAACACCTTAATCCAATAGAACTTATTATGGTAGTGCCTGTTTATAATGAAGAAGGCATATTGAAAGTTTTTGTTGAAGACTGGGTAGGAATATTAAAAGAATTAAACATTGATTTCGTCATCCGCTTTTATAATGACGGATCAAAAGACCAATCAGGTTTGTTGTTGGATGATCTTGCAGGATCATGCCCAGCAATCGAAGTAATTCATAAACCTAATAGTGGGCATGGGTCAACACTAATACAAGCTTACAACGAAAGCGATGTGGCTGAATGGGTTTTTCAGATTGATTCGGATCATGAACTGGATCATCATGTCTTCAGATCTTTTTGGCAAGAGCGACATACTTATGATGTATTGCTGGGCGAGCGTATTAATGAAAAACAAACCGGTGTTTTCAGAAAGGTTCTCTCCGGCCTTTCATCTTTCAGTATTCGTATTTTTTTTGGCAAGGGGATAAAAGACAGTAATTGTCCTTACCGGCTTATCCGGTCGGAAGTACTTCAGGCATCACTTAAAAAGGTTCCTTCCAATTGCTTTGCTCCGAATGTGCTTTTAAGCGCTTTGTTTGTAAATGAGAAGAGAAGAATTAAAGTCTTTCCTGTAAAACAAAATTTCAGAAAGCCCAGAACGGGTATCGGGTTTTCAACGATGATGTTGAAGGGGGCGATGAATACTTTTGTTTACCTGTTGCGATTAAAGCTGTCGTTACGAAATAACTAACTGTCATAGCATCTGCAGATATTTCCCAATAAACACATGGTTATGGACAATGAGAAAAATAGTTATTTTTTGCAACACAACCATCAATAAAAAAGCACCGGATCAACCCCGATGCTTTCAACTCTTTTATCTCTTTTCCTCTTTTGAATTCTTAGCCCTTATTCAAACGTACTGTAGTAATACGGCGTCTTTGCTTCAAACTCTGCACTACATGTATCCACCATTTTGTACACTCTTGTAATACCCCAGGCTTTCCTTTTTTCATACAGTTCATCTTCTGAAGCATCTTCTTTCATAATGCGGCAAATCTGTTCATCACCAAAGCCCATACGTTTTGCTTCACGTAATAATTCTTTCGTGATGCTTTGCATATCATGCTTCATCAACTCCCTTTCCATGTTCACTATATCCTGGATCTGGTAAATAAACCAGCGGTCGATCTTGGTTGCTTCCACAATTGTTTTCACACTTACACCTGCCATCAGTGCATCTTTAATACGGAAGATGCGGTCCCATTTCGGCACCTTGATATATTCTATCAGCTCTTCGGCATGTTTTACACTTTGTCCGTAATAACCTAAACCAACAGCATTGTTCTCTAAACTCTGACAGGCTTTTTGAATGGCTTCCGTAAAACTTCTGCCAATGCTCATTACCTCACCAACGCTTTTCATCTGCAGACCAAGACGGTCATCAGCACCTTTGAACTTGTCAAAATTCCAGCGTGGCATTTTAACGATCACATAATCCAGTGCCGGTTCAAAGTAAGCAGAGGTGGTTTGTGTGATCTGGTTTTTCAACTCATCAAGTGAATAACCAATGGCCAGCTTAGCTGCAATTTTTGCAATAGGATATCCTGTTGCCTTACTTGCCAGCGCAGATGAACGGCTTACACGTGGGTTGATTTCAACCGAAATAATTTCTTCTGTTTCAGGATTCATGGCAAACTGTACGTTACAACCACCGGCAAAATTTCCAAGTGAACGCATCATTTTAATCGCCATGTTCCGCATGTTCTGGAAAGCCGTATCACTGAGGGTCATAGCAGGAGCAACGGTGATACTGTCGCCTGTATGCACACCCATCGGGTCAAAGTTCTCTACAGTACAAATGATCACCACGTTATCATTCTTATCACGGAGCAGTTCCAGTTCAAATTCTTTCCAGCCCAGCAAGGCTTTTTCAACCAGTACCTCATGCATGGGACTTGCCTGTAATCCACGCTCCAGTGCACTGTCTAATTCATCTTTATGAAAAACGATGCTGCCACCACTTCCGCCCAAAGTGAAAGACGGACGGATCACTAACGGAATACCAATTTCCTGTGCAAATTCTTTTCCTTCCAGTAACGAATTGGCTACTTTACTTGGGGCCACACCAATGCCAATCTTAATCATCAACTGGCGGAATTTCTCCCTGTCTTCAGCGGTGTCAATTGCCTTCACATCCACCCCAATCATGTTCACATTATATTTTTCCCAAATGCCCATTTCATCAGCCTCTTTACAAAGATTGAGAGCCGTTTGTCCGCCCATGGTAGGCAACACAGAATCAAGTTGTGGATTCTCTTCCAGTATTTTTTCAATACTTTCAATTGTGAGTGGCCACAGGTAAACTTTATCCGCCATCATTGGGTCGGTCATGATGGTGGCGGGGTTACTGTTGATCAGGATCACTTCAATTCCTTCTTCACGAAGACTGCGGGCTGCCTGCGAGCCGGAGTAATCAAATTCACAGGCCTGGCCAATCACAATGGGGCCGCTGCCTACGATCAGCACACTTTTTATCGAATTATCTTTTGGCATGGGGAGAATTTGGCTGCAAAAGTATTGGATTGAACGGAATGAAGAGGCGAAAATTTTACATCAGTTATTCAGATTTTTCAAGCAGGTTATGTAACGAACGTTAGCAGCAGTGTGCATCTGCATTGGCGACGCTCCGTTTGATAGTTGGAATCCTGTTCAGCTTTTCGCACTTTCTGTCTTAACGTCTTTGTGGCAAGCCGTTACTTCTATCTGCCTTATTTTTGCAGCATGCTGAAACATTTCTTCATTCTTTGTTTTTCATTTTTCACTTTTCATTCCGCTACTGCTCAGCTTTTTCCCACAAAAAATTATCCAAAGGGTTATTTCCGTAATCCGCAGAACATACCCATTAAGCTCAATGCGAATTACGGTGAAATGCGCCCCAATCATTTTCATATGGGTCTCGATTTCAGTACCCAGCAGCATGAGAATGTTGCGGAAGTGGCCGTAGCTGATGGTTATATTGGTAAAGTAAAAATTGAAGCAGGTGGTTTTGGCAATGCAATTTATATCTATCATCCAAACGGGTATACTTCTTTGTACGCTCATCTGAATGCTTTTTATCCCGAGTTGCAGAAATGGGTAATCGAACAGCAATACATAGCTCAAAGCTGGAAAATTGAATTAAATCTTCCGCCCAATTTATTCCCGGTAAAGAAAGGACAGTTTATTGCCTATAGCGGTAACACAGGTGGTTCACAGGGTCCGCACCTTCATTTTGAAATCAGGAGAACAAGTGATGAAGCCTGTTTAAATCCATTATTGTTTGATTTTAATATTTATGATGTTACTCCACCCGATCTGAAGCGGTTAGCAGTGTATGATCGCAATCAAAGCACTTATGAACAAATACCAAAAACAACGGCATTAGTAAAAGTGGCAGGTGGATATTCCGTTCCTGGTGGAACAATGATTGTAAACAGCAGCCGTATCAGTTTTGCGTTTGTTGCAACCGATCGTGTTACCGGTGTACCTAATCCCAATGGAATTTATGAAGCAGTAACTTATGTTGATGGCGAACCTGTAAGTGGTTTCCAGGTAGATGATATTGATTATTTAGAAACACGTTACTTAAATGCACATGCAGATTATAAAATCAAATCAAATGGCGGACCTTATTATCAGCATATCACTCAATTACCGGGTGATCGTTTGAAAATGTATCAACAATGGAAAGATGATGGAATGGTTGTACTGGATGATACAACCACGCATCAAATAAAAATAGTCGTAAAAGATGCAAGCGGAAATGCATCCACACTTCAGTTTAAAATAAAAAGAACAGCTACTGTTACAGCGCCTGCAAATCATCAGCACGACAGCAGGTACATGCTGCCCGCACAAATCAATGTATTTGAAAGGGAAGACATTCAACTCACAACAAGTGAAAAGAGTTTGTACGATGCCATCCGGTTTGTGTACAATTATAAAACCAGTGCAACAGCTTATTCCAATATTCATGTATTGCATACTCCATCTATTCCTGTGCATGATTCCATGCATATTTTAATCAAGCCAAGCAAAACAATTCCTGCTGAATTGCAGAACAGGATCATCATGGTGAAAACGGCAAAAGGAAAAACAGATGTTATGAAAACAACTGTAACCAAAGGATGGCATGAAGCAAAATTCAGGGAGTTTGGAGAGGTTCGGCTGGAAGCAGATGCATTGCCGCCAACCATTGCTATTATGGGAATAAAAGAAGGTGGTGTATTAAGCAGTGGAGGAAGAATTACAGTTGTGGCCAATGATAACTGGCACGAAATAAAAAACTTCCGGGCTGAACTTGATGGAGAGTGGTTACGTTTTGTACAACGTGGTAATGGATTTACTTACTGGGCCGATGAGCATTGTCAGCCAGGCACACATGAGTTGATGATTCATATTGAAGATGAGGCAGGAAATGTAACAGAAAGAATAATCAGGTTTACAAGAAAATAAACTTTTCAGCAGAATTAATGTTAATGGAGCATGGCAACAAAAAAAGCAGCAACGAAAAAAGTTCCCTTTAAAAACTATGTTACGAAATTAAAAGCCGGAGATAAAGCTCCTGCATTTAAAGGTGTTGATCAGGATGGAAAGAAAATTTCCTCAACAGAATATAAAGGAAAAAAAATCATTCTTTATTTCTATCCGCAGGATGATACTCTCAGCTGCACAGCTCAAGCATGTAACCTGCGGGATAATTTTTCTGAATTGAAAAAGCAGGGATTTGAAATCATTGGTGTAAGTGAAGATGGAGTGGTAAAACATAAAAAGTTTGAAACAAAATACAGTTTGCCCTTTCGTTTAATTGCTGATGAAAAGCATGAGGTGATTAATGCTTATGATGTATGGGGCAAGAAACAGTTCATGGGTAAGATTTATGATGGATTGTTACGTACAACGTTTGTTATTAATGAAAAAGGAATCATTGAGCATATCATTCTCAGGCCCAATACAAAAAAACATACGCAGCAAATCCTTGACTTATTGAAACAGGCAACCGGCTGAAAAGGCCCTGTCCCTGTTCAAACATTGAAAATCCCTGTTCAGGCTTTTTGCATCTTTCTCATCTCAACAGTCGGCCTAACTTACTAAAAAAAAGTTATGAAAGGACTTACCCTGTTAACCGTATTGTTTTCTTTTGGTTTGATTATGAGCTGCAGCAAGTCGGGTTCCGGAACTGGCGGAGGAAATGGCGGCGGCGGTACTCCTCCTTTTGTGCCAAATTGTGTTGGTGCTGCTACCAGCTTTGCTACTGATGTAAATCCAATCTTTCAATCTGTTTGCGGTCAGAGCAGTTGTCATAATTCAGGTTCAGTAAATGGCCCGGGTGGACTTACTACCTATGCACAGATCAGTGCATCAAAATCATTGATCAGGGCGGCAATCATCAGCGGAGCAATGCCAAAAACAGGTACACTTACTGTTGCACAGAAGAACTCCATCATCTGCTGGATTGATGCTGGGGGTGCAAATAATTAACAGATTCTAATAACACCGTGTTTAAATAGAGTGCATCTTTAGGGTGCACTCTATTTATGCAGATGAATATACGAATCAAAGAAAATTCTTTTCTTGCTTTATTGGCAGCAAAAAAACTCAAAGCTGATAAAGTTGCAATGGTTATTGGCAAAACCATTCATTTACACAATACCTCAAAAGAAGATTTTTTAAATGACCAACGCTGGCTTAAACATGAACTGGTACATATTGAGCAATACAAAAAACACGGGCTGTTGAAATTTCTTACACTGTATTTGTGGTACAGTATAAAATACGGATATTATAACAACCCATTTGAAGTGGAAGCAAGGGAAAAAGAAAGGGAGCGTCCTCTGCGGAAGCTCCCTGAAGACTTAAAGTAAAATTATTTTACTGCCCCTGTGCCAAGCTGTACGCTTTCTTATCACCCCACATATTCAGTAATTCAAAGGAGCAGATTTTAAAGTTACCGCTCATGCTTACATATAATCCAATAACATCCTGTTGATTCAGCGGATAATCTTCAATACTTTCAAAACGCACATTATACTGGTTCACAAGATTGGTATACACTGAACCTGTTGGCCAAACCTGTGTGCCACGGTTGCTGATGTTCACCAGCTTAAATTTAACACCTGCATGTCGCTGACATTTTACTGCAATTTCTGTTGGCTGTTCTTCGCTTTCAATAAAAAGATCCACACCAACAATGGTTTCCTGTTCAACTTCATGCGAAACCATCATTGAATTGAATTCTAATTTTAATGGAGTAGGTGTGCCGGGTTTATTCGGAATAATTTCTTTTGCACCCAGTTCAGGTTTCTTTCCAAAGTTGCCGATGATTGCTTCTGCAAACTGCGTTGTATTCACTGATGGAATTGACTTGTCGCCAAAGTCTCCTGTATGAATACCACTTTCCAGTGTATATAATAAAGCATTTTCAATGATGTCTGCATTCTCAGTTAACCCCACATGACGCAGCATGGCAAATCCGCTCAGTAATAATGCAGTTGGATTGGCAATATTTTTTCCGGCAATATCCGGCGCTGTACCATGCACTGCTTCAAATATGGCAATATGATCGCCAATGTTTGCTGATGGGGCAAAACCTAAACCACCAACCAGACCTGCACAAAGGTCACTTACAATATCGCCCTGCAGGTTAGTCAGAACAAGCACATCAAACAGATCAGGTTTTGTAACAAGCTTCATACAAAGATCATCCACAATAATATCATCTGCTTTCAGCTCAGGATATTCTTTGGCTACTTCATAAAATACTTCCAGAAATAACCCATCCGTAATTTTCATGATATTGGCCTTGTGACCACAGGTGATTCGTTTTGCTTTTTCCTGGCGGGCCATTTCAAATGCATAGCGGATAACCTGCATACTGCCGGGGCGTGTAATAAAACGGCGGCTCAATGCCACATCATGAGTAAGCATGTGTTCAATGCCGCCATAAGTATCTTCAATATTTTCTCTTACAACAGTAAGATCAATGGGGATGCCTGCTTTGCTGAAAACGGTATCAACACCATGCAGTGTTTTAAATGCTCTTTTATTGGCAAACGTGTTCCAGGTTTTGCGTGCAGTTACGTTAATGCTTTTTACCCCTTTTCCTTTCGGCGTTTCCATCGGGCCTTTAAACAATAAGCCCAGGCGTTCAATTGCTTCTTTAGCTTCAGGTGTCATACCATTATTAAATCCTTTATCAAAAACCCACTTGCCCATATCTACAAATTCATACTCAAGGGGAACCTTATTGGCTTTAAAAATGTTCAGTACGGCTTCCATTATTTCAGGACCGATGCCATCACCTTTAGCAACTGCAATTTTCATGTGTTATTGTTTTTATCCCGATAGCTAACGGGAACGGCAAAGGTAAGCTTCGGGGGCTTTGAAAGAAAAGGAACTGAATCAAAAGAGGATTAATTTTTTAAAGGATCCAGTCCACTTCACCAAAATCATAAAATTCATTTGTGTCTGATCCGGTAATGAGTTGTCCCTGTTCGCTTACTGAATGAATGATGGTTTCAAAACTTCTGCTGCCTTTTTTCAACCTCACCATTTCATTGCGTTTATAAAGCTGACTGTTGTATTGATCATAGAAACCGGCAAACCCATTTTTTTGGAGCTGATCGATTGCAAGCATCAGGTTAGAATGGATGCCCAGTGCCAGTTGTTTGATGTTGGTATCCTGCCCGGTTATCTGTTTGATGGATACCGGATTTTGCAGCCCGGTAAACTCGGTTTGATTTACATTGATCCCGATTCCAATAATGGCCCATTGCCATTGTGTACCACGAAATACGTTTTCAATAAGGATGCCTCCTGTCTTTCTGTCACGCCAGTAGAGGTCGTTGGGCCATTTAATCTTTGCTTCATCACCGGTTATTTTCTCCAGTTGGTTACGAACAGCAACAGCAGTGGTTGCCAGTAACTGAAAGCCCTGGGTTGTCAATAGAAATGAGGGTTGTACAATGATAGAGAAGCTCAGGTTCTCACCTGCCGTAGTTTCCCAAACTTTTCCCCGCTGACCTTTCCCCTTTGTTTGATGGTGAGCAAACACCACTTTTCCGTGCTGTGCCAGTCCTTCATGAACCATTGCCATGGCATAGTTGTTGGTGCTGTCCACCGTGTCCAGTTCAATCCAGGAGCTATCTGATTTTTTAAGAGGCAAGGTTGATGAAGATTGTTTAATTTTGGACAAATTAAGAAATGTAAATATGCCGCTGAAAAGCGGTAAAACAAAAAACAGATTTTTTCATTAAACAACCCATCGATTGAGCACACTATCTCTGTCAACTACCAAGAGCAAAGAAACCAAGTCAATTTCCCGCATAAACCGAAACAGCAAATTATTTAAGACCATCCTGAAAGCTATTCAGGAGAAAAAAGGCGAAAGCATTGTCAGCCTCGACCTTCGTAAGATACCTGAAGCGGTTGCTGATTTCTTTATCATTTGCGAAGCCAGCAGTACAATCCAGGTAAAAGCGATTGCTGATAACATTGAATACCGGGTGAAAGAGAACTGTGAAGAAGGGCCTTACCGCCATGAAGGGATGACGGCTTCGCATTGGGTGCTGGTTGATTATGTGAATGTGGTGGTACATGTCTTCCATTCAGAAACAAGAAAGTTTTACCGCCTGGAAGAAATGTGGAGCGATGCCAACAGCATGGATCATGAATGACGTTAATACCCGTTAAAAGTGTCAGAAAAAAATTAACAGGAACAAAACTGAAACTTTTAGCCACTAATTTGTAATACTATCAGAATTCCTGGATACAGGAAAAAAAACAACAAGATGAGTTTGAATCAAGGAAGTAATCCAGAAAACGGCGGCGACAGAAAAGAACCCCGCAAAGCATTTAAGTTTAATATTTACTGGCTGTATGGAATAATTGCTGTTATCTTAATTGGATTTAATATGTACCGTGGTCTGGCACCCGATGCATTACCCACTTCACGTGAAGTGTTTTTAGACAGCATGTTAAAAAAGGGCTATGTGCAGAGTTATGTGGTGGTGAAGAATAAAGCTGCAGTAAGAGTAACATTGAAAGAAGATGCATTTGGCGATCCCTATATCAAAAAAGTTCTGGCAGAGAATAAAAGTGTTAAAGTAGATCCCAAGAAAGGTCCTCATTTTCAGTTTAAGGTTACCGATGTACGGAATTTTGATGAACAGGTACAATCGTTTTTAAAAGCAAATCCTACCGTATCTGCTCCCAGTTCTGATGCAACAGATGAAGAAAACTGGCTGAGTCCATTGATCAGCTTATTACTCCCAATTCTTGTACTCATTGGTTTGTGGGTTTTACTGATGCGTAAAATGAACAGCGGCGGTGGCGCAGGCCCCGGCGGCGGCGGCGGTATTTTCAACATTGGCAAATCAAAAGCCCAGTTGTTTGAAAAAGGAACAAGGGTGAATGTAACCTTCCAGGATGTGGCAGGTTTAGATGAAGCAAAAGTGGAAGTAATGGAAATTGTAGATTTCCTGAAACAACCTAAAAAATATACAGCACTTGGTGGAAAAATTCCAAAAGGTGCGTTGTTAATCGGCCCTCCGGGTACAGGTAAAACCCTGCTGGCAAAAGCAATGGCTGGCGAAGCACAGGTTCCTTTCTTCAGCATTAGTGGATCTGACTTTGTAGAAATGTTTGTAGGTGTGGGTGCAAGCCGTGTGAGAGATTTGTTTAAACAGGCAAGAGAAAAAGCTCCCTGTATCATTTTCATTGATGAAATTGATGCCATTGGTCGTGCCCGTGGAAGAAATGCAATTGTAAGTAACGATGAACGTGAAAATACATTGAACCAGTTGCTGGTGGAGATGGATGGTTTTGGTGGTGATACCGGTATCATCATCCTGGCGGCAACAAACCGTCCTGACGTATTGGATCCTGCCTTGTTACGCCCGGGTCGTTTCGATCGCCAGATCTCTATTGATCGACCAGATGTAAAAGGCCGTGAACAGATTTTCAAAGTGCATCTGAAACCAATTAAGATTTCCGAAACACTTGATATTCATAAACTGGCTGAACAGACACCTGGATTTGCCGGTGCTGATATTGCCAATGTTTGTAACGAAGCGGCATTGATTGCAGCAAGAAAAGGAAAACCTGCAGTTGATATGACTGATTTCCAGGATGCCATTGACCGTGTAATTGGCGGATTGGAGAAAAAGAATAAACTCATCAGCCCTGAAGAAAAAGAAATCATTGCTTATCATGAAGCAGGACATGCAATTTGTGGCTGGTATCTTGAACATGCATATCCGTTACTGAAAGTAACCATCGTTCCAAGAGGAACAGCTGCATTGGGATATGCACAATACACACCGAAGGAACAGTATCTCTATAATATTGAGCAGTTGAATGATCAAATCTGTATGACACTCGGAGGAAGAGCAAGTGAAGATATTTTCTTTGGCAAGATTTCAACAGGAGCAAGCAATGATCTGCAGCAGATTACCAAGATTGCTTATTCCATGATCACCGTTTACGGAATGAATGATAAGCTTGGTAATATCAGCTATTATGATCCTACACAGGAACAGACTTTCACCAAACCATACAGTGAGAAGACTGCTGAGATGATTGATAATGAAGTCCGCAAACTCATTGATGAAGCGTATATCAGAACAAAAGCATTACTTACCGAAAAAAGAGGCGATGTAGAAAAGCTGGCAAAGGAATTACTTGAAAAAGAAGTGCTGTTCCAGAGCGATGTGGAAGCATTGATCGGTAAACGTCCGTTTGAACATAAGAAGTTGCTGGATGAAGATAATGTACCGGCAACTCATGCAGCAAATGTTGACAAAGAAGGCCGTGAATTAAATCCTGCAACATAATTAATATATCATGAGTGTTTCTCCCGCAAAGGAAAATATTCTTAAGAAAATAAGACAGGCACTGAGCAATCAGGTGCCTGTTCCTTTTCCTCAAAGTGAAGGGAATAGCAGTGTGTTTCAGCCTCCCGTTGATGATCTGGCTGTTCAGTTTGCACAGGAGTTTACCAAACTGCAGGGTAAATTTATTTTCTGTGCCGATGAAAAAGATATGGCTGAACAGTTACTTCAACTCTCGGCTGCAAATAATTGGAATAAGATTGTTTGCAGGGAAGAAAAATTGAAGATGCTGTTACAGAAGAATCAATTTCCTGTTTCATTTTATGATCAGCTTTCCGATTGTGATGTAAGCTTCACCACCTGTGAATTATTGGTGAGCCGAACCGGAACAATGGTGTTGAGCAGTGCAAATGAAAGCGGGCGTACAACAAGTGTGTATGCGCCCATCCATGTTTGTATTGCATGCAGCAATCAATTGGTATATGATCTCAAAGATGCACTGCAGCTCCTCCGTGAAAAATATAATGGGAAGCTTCCTTCGTTCATCTCCTTTGCAACAGGGCCAAGCCGCACAGCCGATATTGAAAAAACATTGGTTGTTGGTGTACATGGCCCTAAAGAAGTGTTTGTATTCCTGGTTGAATCAGCTTCCTGAAATTAAATAAAGGATATTTTTTTCTCCATCTTCTGCATTGTACCTTTAAGACATGAACGATGCAAACCTATATCTCTTTGTATACGGAAGTTTAAGAAGTGGTTTTCCCGGTCCTTCTTTCCAGTTTATGAATCCATATTTTAAATTAGTTTCCAACGGTAGAGTAAAAGGCAAACTGTATGATCTTGGCGATTATCCTGCGGGCATTCCAACTGCTGAAGAAAAGTATATTGTCGGCGAATTATATAAAGCAAATTCGGAGGAAGAATTCAACTGGGCCATAAGTCAGCTGGATGATTATGAAGGTGTATACCCGGAGGAAGGAGAAGAACAGCAGTATCAACGGGCTGTGACAACAGTCATTGCAGATGGAACTGAATACACTTCATGGATCTACTGGTATAAAGGCGATGCAGAAGGGAAACCTTTGATTGAAAGTGGTGATGTGTTTGAGTATGCCAGAAGAAAGAATATTTTATAGATCAGCTTTACTACCTTCTTTATATTTGTTTGATGCAACTCGACCCCGGGAAAAAAATATACTTCCTTTCCGATTTTCATTTGGGTGCCCCCAATTATGAACAGAGTCTTGTCCGTGAAAAAAAAATTGTTCAGTTTCTTGATGAAATAAAAAGTTCAGCAGCTGTTATTTTTATTGTAGGTGATCTGTTCGATTTTTGGTACGAATACAAAAAGGTTGTACCCAAGGGTTATGTGCGATTGCTGGGTAAATTAGCTGAGATAACCGATGCTGGAATTCCGATTCATTTTTTTGTAGGTAATCATGATATGTGGATGAAAGATTATCTGCAGATAGAGCTGAACATCCCCGTTTATTTTGAACCGAAAGAATTTACGTTCAACAATAAAAAGTTTTTAGTGGGACATGGTGATGGACTCGGCCCCGGCGATCATGGCTACAAAATGCTGAAGAAGATTTTCCGTAATCCGCTTTGCCAGTGGCTGTTTGGGATTCTTCCGCCGAATATGGGCATGGGATTGGCTAATTATTTAAGCAGAAGAAGCCGTGCACAAACAGGTGCTGTTGAAGAAAAATTCCTGGGCGAAGACAATGAATGGCTGATTATTTATTCAAAGGAAGTGTTACAGAAAAATTTTTATGATTTTTTTGTGTTTGGACACCGCCATTTGCCCATTGATTTCCGTCTTACTGATAAGAGCCGCTATATTAATCTCGGCGACTGGATACGATACTTCAGCTATGCATCGTTTGATGGAGAACAACTTGAAGTGAATTATTATAAAAGTTGAAAATTTTACTTTCCATATTATTTGTGATAAGCACATTTGGCCTATCTGCACAACAATCTGCTTTTACACAGGTGAAGAGCATCGAAGGGGAGTTTATTGATTTTACGGTTGATAATCTTGGTAACTATTTCCTGCTGTCGAAAAACAATCAGCTAAAAAAACTCAATGCACAGGGCGATTCAGTTGGCCTGTTCAATGATGTTCGCCGCTATGGAAAGTTATTCTCCATTGATGCGACCAATCCGTTGAAAGTACTGCTGTACTATAAAAACTTTTCTACTGTTGTTGTGCTTGACCGGTTTTTAAATATGATCAATACAATTGATCTGCGGAAGCAAAATGTTTTCCAGGTAAAAGCAATTGCACAAAGCAGTGATAACAATATCTGGTTGTATGATGAACAGAATAACAAACTGAAAAAAATTGGAGAAGATGGTAAGGTATTGTTTGAAACAGTTGATCTAAGAACTGTGTTTGACGATGTGCCAACACCCACACAGATTTTTGATCAGGATGGATTTGTTTATCTCTATGACCCGGCGAAAGGTGTTTATGTATTTGATTACTATGGGTCGTTTAAAACAAAAATTTCTTACCTCGGTCTTACAGATCTGTCTGTTTTTGGAAAAACAGTCATTGGCCTCGAAAATCAGCAGATCCTGGCCTATACAACCGGAACATTAACGGAGAACAAGCTGCAGCTCCCTGCTGTTATTGCTGAGAGGCAAAAAGCAGTGATCCGCCCCGGCCATTTATATGTGCTGCAGAACGGATCGATATTACATTTCACATTTTAGTATTCGCATCTAAAGCGTTAAGCCATTATTTTTGCGGTATGCCTGAATTTTTTAACAGAATGGTTTTTGATAATCCACTCAGCAGCTATTTGTGGATTGCCATCATTCTTCTTGCAATGTTTTTATTGAAGGGAATTGTTTCAAAATTCCTTTGCGGATTGCTGTACCGTCTTTTTCCCAAGGCAAAAAAACATGTAAGCCGGGAACAGTTTATTTCACTGGTATTGATTCCCATGGAATGGTTTGTTGTTACTGTTGTAATCATTCTCTCCGTACATAAATTAACTTTTCCAGCAGTATTAGATATTGAATTGTATAAGATCAGTTCAAGGGATTTAGTTGAAGCAATAGGAAAAGCTGTGTTAGTTATTTTCTTTATTCGCCTGTTGAGACGGTTCATTGATTTTCTGGGCTTGTTGTTTGAAGCAAAAGCAAATCAAACGGCTGATCAGAGCGATAACCAGCTGGTTGTTTTCTTCCGTGATTTCTTTAAGGTAGTGGTACTGATCATTGGCATATTGATGTTCACTAGATTTGTATTGAATTTCAATATCTCCAATCTTATTACAGGGCTCAGCATTATTACGGCGGCAGTTGCTCTTGCAACAAGAGAGAGCCTCGAAAACCTGATTGCTTCTTTTATCATTTTCTTTGATAAACCTTTTACGATGGGCGACCTGGTGAAGGTGGAAAATATCACCGGAAATGTTGAACGGATTGGATTAAGAAGTACAAGAATCAGGACCGATCAGAAAACATTTATCACTGTTCCAAATAAAAAAATGGTGGACAGTATTCTTGATAATCTTTCACTCCGTACACAACGAAAAGCAGAAATAAGACTGGAGCTGAGTGTGCAAACACAGGCAGATCAGTTGCTGCAGTTAACAGAGAAAGCAGGGAAACTGCTGGAGCAAAATGAAATCATTCAGCAGGGAAATGTGTTTGTTACAGAGATCGGTTTGAAATCAATTACAGTGCAGGTAGATTATTTCACTGCTGTTATTGAGTTCAACAGTTTCCAGGAAATAAAACAGACCATCAATCTTGAATTGCTGAATATCCTGAAGACGCTTGGAATTGAACTGGCAGGAAAGGGATTAAATGAGTAATCTTTTACTTCACTTTTGCAAAAACCTCAGCCAGCTCCTGGTCATACACACCATACTTTCCAAATTCTTCCACACGGCCAATTTCTTTACCGTTTTTCATCACCAGAATTGTTGGTGCTTTGGTAACAGCTAACGCTGCACTTAATGAACCGAGTGTTTGTTTACTCCGGTCTACACCAATAATCGTTAAATGATCAGCTGCGAATTTTACGAGGTCGAGCATCTTCAGCAACTGAGGTAAAACAATATGGGAATCTTCGCACCATGTACCAATGAAAACGATTAACTGAATACTGTCTTTAACAGGAGTGAGATTGGCTACACATGCTGCATTGGGCTTATACCAGCTGATATCATTCTTCATCCAGGCAAAAGCTGTATCATTCTGCAATTGTTCACGGCTTAAAATTCCCTTCACCGTTTTTAATCCATTCTTTGGATCTTTTGAAACCTCATATTGAACCTGTGCAAAGGATAGTTGTGTTGCAAGAAATGCAATCACAAGGGTACTTAAGTATTTCATATATATTTTTTTAGCCCTCCCTTTCAGGGGAGGGTTGGGTGGGGTTATAGATCTGCTTTTAAACTTAATAAAAATGATTTAATCTGTTGCAAACTCTGTACCAGCTCAAACCTCACTTCAGCTTCGTCTTTATGTTTCTTCAAATAATCTTTTGCTGCTTCAATAGTATATTTTTTAAAGCGGAGCAGGAAATAGATCAGGTGCAGTTTTTTTAAATCGGCTACTGTATAAAACCGGTCGCCTTTTTTATTCTTTCTTGGTTTGATAACGGTAAACTCTGTTTCCCAATAACGGAGTGAAGATGGATTTAGGTTGAATAATTCACCCACTTCACCAATGCTGTAATATAATTTCCTGTTTAGTATTTCATCGCTTGGCAGTTCCATCATATCTGCCTCATTGCCCATTTCTTTTAAACTCTTTCTTCCTCTTTTCTGCTTGGGTTTGGGAGGTCTGTTCAACGGCTTACGCCCACGCTTGGCAGGTGCAGGCTTGGTTGGTTCATCAAACACAAATGATATCTGAGAAGGTGTTACCAGAATTATAAGTTTTAGCAAAAATAATGCTTTAGCCGATAGTCTGCAGTTAGTCTTTAGCCAATAATTGGTAGTGGATAGAAGAGAAGAGAAGAGAAGAATGTTTTGACTACTAACTACCGACTAACTACAACCGGCTGTTTTTCTTCATCAATCAAAACTCTGGTTACCTGTTGCTGCAATTTTCAGCATACGGTCAAACTGCTCAGGTGTAAGATCATTATAAAAGAAATAGATTGGATCAATGGCATTGCCATTTTTATGCACTTCATAATGCAGATGCGGTCCGGTACTTTTTCCTGTACTTCCAACCCAGCCAATCACTTCACCTCTGCGTACTTTTTGGCCTGATCTTGCTTTCACCCGAACCATGTGTCCATACAATGTTTCATAGTTGTATCCATGATTTATTACCACATGATTACCATAACCGTTGCCTGTATTTCCTGATGTCTGAACCACACCATCAGCTGTTGCATAAATGGGCGTTCCCTGTGGTGCAGCAAAATCAAGACCTGCATGCATTTTGGTTGTTTTATAAACGGGATCAATTCTGTAACCAAAACCGGAGGCCATTCGGGAAAGATCTTTATTGCTCACAGGTTGAATAGCAGGTGTAGCGCTCAGTAATGCTTCTTTGTTTTTCACCATTCTTTCAATAGCAGAAAACGAAGTTGTTTGTGCATATAACCTGTTGCGTAACGTATTGATCTGTGAAATGATGGTTGTATTCAGTTCATCTTCTGTTAAACTGGCAATGAGTTTTTCTTCTGCCTGTTTCTCGATCATCTTCGCTCTTGCACTGTCAGGTATTGGACTGGCTTCAAAAATAGAACGGTACACCTGGTTATCTCGTTTTTCAATTTCATGCAGTTCACGGTTCATCCTTGTGAGCTCTTCACTGAGAATTGAATAATTATCTTTTAAGCGGTCATTCTCGTTCAGTAATTTTTTTTCGTTGGCAGAAGGGAAGTAACGGTACGATACCGGCATGAACAGAAAACCGGCAACAGACACAGCCGCAAGAAAACTGAAAATCCGCAGCAGTTTTACACGCAGCGGAGTCACCAGTTTTTCATACCGGAGAGTGTTGGTATTATAGAAATACTTGATTTTCTTCATATGAACAATCCGGTGTGCATAGGTTTGGCTTACCTTTGACCCCCATTACAGGGTATTCACAAAGATAGGTGGAACACCCTTCAAAAATCAATCCAAATACAGGTTGAATATGATGACAGCAGTAGAAATACGGAAGAAATACTTAGACTTTTTTGCCTCGAAAAAACACCAGATCGTTGCTTCTGCACCGATAGTGGTAAAAAACGATCCTACCTTATTGTTTACCAATGCGGGGATGAACCAGTTCAAAGATTATTTCCTGGGTAACCGTAAACCCGAGCATACCCGTGTAGCAGATACGCAAAAATGTTTACGGGTAAGCGGCAAGCACAACGACCTGGAAGAAGTAGGTGTAGATACCTATCACCACACCATGTTTGAAATGCTGGGTAACTGGAGCTTTGGTGATTATTTTAAAAAAGAAGCTATTGCATGGAGCTGGGAACTGCTGGCGGATGTATATGGAATTCCGAAAGATCGCTTGTACGTAACCGTGTTTGAAGGTGATGCCAAAGAGAACTTACCGAAAGATGAGGAAGCATGGAATGAATGGAAGAGGTGGATCTCAGAGGACAGGATTCTCTTAGGGAATAAAAAAGATAATTTCTGGGAGATGGGTGATACCGGACCCTGCGGACCATGCACTGAAATTCATGTGGATTGCAGAACCGATGAAGAAAGAAAACAGGTTGATGGAAAAACACTGGTGAATAATGATCATCCGCAGGTGATTGAGATATGGAACAATGTATTCATTCAGTTTAACCGTTTGAAAGATGGTTCATTAGAACAGCTTCCTTCCAAACATGTGGATACAGGAATGGGCTTTGAACGCCTGGTTCGTGTAATTCAAAACAAAACTTCCAATTACGATACAGATATTTTTACCGGCACTATTGACGCAGTTGAAAAAATTGTCGGCAAGAAATACATAGCTGCTGATGATAAAGAAAGTATTGCTTTTCGAGTACTGGCTGATCATATCCGTGCAATCAGCTTTACAATCGCAGATGGACAGTTGCCTTCAAATACAGGTGCAGGTTATGTGATCAGGAGAATTTTGAGAAGAGCAGTTCGTTATTATAATTCTTATCTCCATTACAAACAACCTTTGCTGCATAAGCTTGTTCCAATATTGGCAACACAGTTTGAAGATGTGTTTCCAGAATTAAAAGCACAGGAAAGTTTTGTGCAGAAAGTGGTAAAGGAAGAAGAGGATGCTTTCCTGCGTACACTGGAAAAAGGGTTGAAACGGATTGATGATATTATTGCTGATACAAAAGGCGCCATCATTGAAGGCAAGGCTGCTTTTGAATTGTTTGATACTTTTGGCTTCCCGATTGATTTGACAAGATTGATTGCATCAGAAAATAAATTAGCAGTTGATGAAGCAGGCTTTGAAAAAGAAATGCAACAGCAGAAACAAAGAAGCCGTGCTGCCGCAACTGTTGATACAGAAGATTGGGTTGAAGTTCTTCCAAATAATGCGGTGCAGTTTGTTGGCTATGATACAACAGAAGCAGACAGCAAAGTGGTGAAGTACCGTAAAGTAAGCAGCAAAGGAAAAGCCGGCTGTCAGCTGGTGTTGGATAAAACACCATTCTATGCCGAAAGTGGTGGCCAGGTTGGTGATACAGGTATGCTCAGTTTCGACGGAGAAGAGGTGATTGTAAGGGATACCAAAAAAGAAAATAATTTGATCATTCATTTTATTGATCAGTTGCCGGTGAACATTTCTGCACTTGCAAGTGCAAAAGTTGATAAAGAGCGACGAAAAAAAATCGCTGTACATCATTCGGTAACTCATTTAATGCACGCTGCCTTGCGAAAAGTATTGGGTACACATGTGGCGCAGAAAGGAAGTTTGGTAAATGATGAATACCTGCGTTTTGATTTTTCACATTTTGCAAAAATGACCGATGAAGAAATTGCTGCGGTGGAGAAAATCGTGAATGAAAAGATCAGGGCAAATATTCCTGTAGTAATTAAAGAAATGAAGAAAGATGAAGCAGTTACTCTTGGAGCAATGGCTTTGTTTGGTGAAAAATATGGTGATGTGGTGCGTGTGGTGATCATGGATGAGAAATATTCGATTGAGTTATGTGGCGGCACCCATGTTGGCAGCACAGGTGAATTGGGTTTCTTTAAAATAACAGCTGAATCTGCTGTAGCTGCAGGTGTAAGAAGAATAGAAGCTGTATGTGGTGAGGCTGCAGAAAATCTGATCAATAACACATTTGCAGAAATCAGCTCTATTGGCGGCTTATTGAAGAATCCAAAAGACATCAGTAAGTCAATTGAAAACCTGCAGGCAGAAAACACTTCTTTTAAAAAACATATCGAAGCATTGGAAGCAAGACAGCTGGTGATCATACGTAATGAATTATTGACGAAAGATGAAATCATCAACAACGTAACTTTCATTGCCGATATAGTTGAAGTACCCGGAGCAGATGCATTAAAGAAATTATGTTTCGATTTAAAAAATCATCTCAACGATCATGTGGCTGTTCTCTGCAGCAATATTGATGGGAAAGCATTTGTAGCAATTGGTATTTCTGATACAGTTGTTGCAGCAAAAGGTCTCGATGCAGGTAAGATTATCAAAGAACATGTTGCTCCATTAATTAAAGGTGGTGGTGGTGGACAAAAGAATCTCGCTACTGCGGGTGGAACGGATGTTGGCAACCTGAAACAGGTGATTGAAAAAGTAAAGAGTTTATTATAAACAGATCGTCCCGTTGAAAAACGGGACGATTTTATTTACAGCAAGTTCAGTTTACATATGCCTTCCTCATTGAAACCAACTCCCCAAAAAGTTAAAGATTTCTAAAATCTCCGAAACAATTCGTAAATAGGAAATAATTCGTACATTAGCTCTATCAATCAAAAAACTCTATTGTATGAAACGAATTTCTCTGTACACATTGGCTTTGGTAGCTGCTACCCAGGTTCTTACTGTTACTGCATCTGCGCAGGATAAAAAGGAAAAAGAAAAAGAAAAAATTGAAAAGAAAGAGCAGATCATCATCCGCAAAAAAGGCGATAAAACTGAAAAAACAACCATCGTTATTGAGGGCAATAAAGTAACGGTGAATGGAAAGCCTGTTGCAAAAGGAGATAAGGATATAATTATCGAACGCTTTGATGGCGATGGTGCCTTTATCATGCGTATGCCAAAGGTTCCCGGCGTAAAAGGCTACCCCAAAATGTATCGTTTTGAAGGACCTGAATGGAATCAGGATAAGTTTATGAAGGAGTTCAAATTTGAAATGAAGAGCGGTGCTTTTCTTGGTGTAATAACAAACGAAAATGATAAAGGTGCAGCTATAGAGGAAGTACAGAAAGAAACAGCAGCTGAAAAAGTAGGCCTGCAAAAAGGCGATATCATTACGAAAGTGGGAGATAAAAAAATTGAAGGACCGGATGACCTGGTTGAAGCTATTACAGCTAAAAAACCAAATGATGAAGTAGAGATTACTTACCTGCGTGATGGGAAAGAAAAGAAAGCAAAAGTAAAACTGGGTGAAAGTAAATTTCCCGGTGAAATGTTTCAGCACCAAATGGAGCTGAAGAATGAATTATTTAAAGAAAAACAAAGAGTATTCCAAGACAGGCAATTCGAATTTCAGAACAGGATGCTGCAGGAATTTAAACATTTTGAAGGCGATCTGCTGCTCATGCATAACCGTCCGCAACTGGGTGCTACTATACAGGATACTGAGGAAGGAAATGGTGTGAAAGTGCTTGAAGTTGATAAAGACTCACCTGCTGCTAAAAACGGTTTGCAGAAAGATGACATCATTACAGAAATCAACGGAAAAAAGGTTGAAAATGTAGGCAATGCCCGTGAAGCACTTCGTGAAAAGAACGAGAAAAATGTATGGAACCTGAAAGTTACCCGTGGAGGAAACCCTGTAAATATTGAAGTAAAGATTCCGAAGAAGTTAAATAAAGCCGATTTATAAGTTTCGGATAGTGATCTGATTTAGCCAGTCCCGCTTAAATGCGGGACTTTTTTTTGTGTATTTCATCACAGAAGCTTCGGTGTAAAAAGGATATTTTTGCGTTCCCTTAGAAGGGAGCATTTATAATATGTCGAATTACAGTGATAAATACGAAGCGGTAGTTGGTTTGGAAGTGCATGCACAGCTTCTCACCAAAAGCAAGTTGTTTTGTGGCGATGAAGCGAGTTTTGGTGCGGAACCAAACAGGCATATAAGTCCCATTACCCTTGCTCATCCGGGTACTTTACCCAAGATGAATAAGGAAGCCATTGAACTGGCAGTGCGGATGGGTCTGGCCTGTAACTGTGAAATTGAGCAGAAGAATTATTTTGCCCGCAAACATTATTTCTATCCCGATTTGCCGAAAGGCTACCAGCTTTCGCAGCATACCACACCTGTTTGCAAGGGTGGGTTTGTAAAAGTAAAATCGGTTGATGGAGAACGGAATATTCAACTCAACAGGATTCATCTCGAAGAAGATGCAGGCAAGAGTATGCATGATCAGCATGACTTGTATTCAGTCGTTGATTATAACCGTGCCGGTGTTCCGTTGATTGAAATTGTAACTGAACCAGATCTGCATAGTGGTGATGAAGCAGCAGCTTACTTAACAGAGATCCGCAAGCTTGTGCGCACATTAAATGTTTGTGACGGCAATATGGACGAAGGAAGTTTGCGTTGCGATGCCAATATTTCCATTCGCTTAAAAGGTGATCCTAAACTGGGAACAAAAGTGGAGATCAAGAATTTGAACTCAATCCGCTTTTTGAAAAAGGCCGTAGATTATGAGGTGATGCGGATGATTGAAATGAAAGAGAAGGGCGAAACGATTGTTCAGCAAACAAGAGGGTTTAATCCAGATGAAGAAAAAACTTTTCCCATCCGTACAAAAGAAGATGCGGATGATTACAGGTATATGGTTGATCCTGATCTGCCGCCATTTGTTATTACAGATGAGTTTATACAAAAAGTAAAAGCTTCTCTTCCTGAAATGACAGAACAGAAGAAGCAACGTTTTATACAGCAGTACAATTTACCTGAGTATGACGCAGCATTACTGAGTGAAGAAAAAGAATCAGCTGATTATTTTGAAACAACTGCAACACATACAACCGCATTCAAACAAGTTGCCAACTGGTTGCTTGGTCCGGTTAAATCGGTGATGAATGAAGATGGAATTGAAATGAATCAGCTTGCAATCAAACCAAATCAACTGGCAGAAATTATTCAGTTGGTTGAAGATGGGAAACTGAGTCATACTATGGCATCACAAAAATTATTTCCTGCAATGCTGAAACAACCGGGTCAGCCGGCATTACAATTGGCACAACAGTTGAACCTGTTGCAGGAACGGAACGAAGATGCATTGCAGCAGTTGATTGATGAAGTGTTAAACAGTATGCCCGATAAAGTAACAGAGTATAAAAAAGGAAAGAAAGGATTGATCGGTCTGTTTGTTGGCGAAATAATGAAAAAATCAAAAGGCAAAGCTGATCCCAAAATGCTGAATCAGCTGGTGACCGAAAAATTATCAAATTAAAAAAAGAAGAATGAAGAAAACATGGGTTGTAGTGGTTGTTGCATTGTTTGCAGCTGCCTGTCAGAGTAGCGGCAGTAAAAATTTTACTGTGAGTGGTGAAATTAAAAATGCGCAGGCAACAGTGGTGTACCTTGAACTGATTGCTTATGACAATATGCCTCCACAGGTAATTGACAGCGTTTCATTAAATAATGGAAAGTTTTCATTGAAAGGAAAAGCAACGGAAGAATCATTGCTGCAGTTACGTTTTCCGCAGGTTGAAAAAAGTCCGATGTTCTTTTTGATCAACGATAAATCAAACATTGAACTTACAGCAGACTGGAATGATGTCCGCCAGATCAAATACAAAGGTTCGCCTGCTACAGGACGGTTACAGGAATTTATTGATTCACTTTCTGCAACGCAGCAAAAAATTTATGCATTTCAGTATGAACTGCAGAATGTAACACAGGGCGATAGTTTAAAAGCCATCAAACAGGCAGAGATCAATAATATTCTTACGGTGTTTAAAGCCTATCTGAAGAAAACGGCGATGGAAGATAACAGTCCGATGGTAAGTATGTTTGCCGCATCTATTAATGGCGGTGGCGATCCGTTAGAAAATGAAGCGATTTATAATAGTCTTGCTCAGCGTTTTCCCAAGCATGCAGGTATTCAAACCATCGTAAAGCAATTCCGTGAAAGCACGACCAATACGCAGCCGCAACAACAGCAGCAGCAACCGGCAGGCATTGCTGTTGGCAGTACGGCGCCGGATATTACAATGCCTGATGTAAATGGTAAGAATTTTTCGCTCAGCAGTTTAAAAGGAAAATATGTGCTGGTTGATTTCTGGGCAAGCTGGTGCGGTCCCTGCCGTGCCGAAAATCCAAATGTAGTGGCAGCATACAATAAGTATAAGAGTAAAAATTTTACCATTCTTGGTGTATCTCTTGATAAAACAAAAGATGCATGGTTACAGGCAATTAAACAGGATGGTTTAACCTGGAACCATATCAGCGATTTGAAGTACTGGGAAAGCGGTGCTGTTGCTCTTTATGGTTTTAATGGTATTCCCTACAATGTACTGATTGACCCAAGCGGAAAAATTATTGCAGATAAGTTAAGAGGTGAGGATTTGGAAAGGAAGCTGGCGGAAGTGCTGCAGTAAAAACGAAAGTCAATTCTTTTAAGCATTAAATAAAGAAAGCCATCCGTTAACGGATGGCTTTCTTATTTCAACAAGTCATTTTATTATGGAGTATCCCAAAATACACGGGCTTGTAAATTAGCGGCCTTTTGGGGAGGACAATTCGGGTTCAGATCAATTTCAGATTGTGGATAGAAAAATGAACGTGGAATAGCACCTGTTAAAGAATTGGTTGGTGTAGCAAGTACAGGATAACCTGTTCTTCTCCAATCAGTCCAGGGTTCAACGGACACACCAAACAAAGCAATATACTTTTCTTCAATGATTTGCTGAAGCTTCTGGGCATTTGTACCAGCCAGTGTACCATTAGCAGTAAGGTAAGTAGTAATACTGCCGGCTGCAACACCAGCCTCCTGCATAGAAGCAGTGATTCCCTGTGTAAAGAATACCTGTGGATCACCCGGTGCTCCCATCAATGCAGCTTCTGCACGAATAAAGCAATATTCAGCATACGGAAGCATACGTTGAGGAGCAGCTCCTGAATAAACAGCAGAGTTTGTTCCTACTGCAGCAGTAGTTACCGCTCCACGAAGGAATGTGTGAATACGGCTGTAATTGTTATTGGGAGCTGCAGGAATTGCGGTTGCAGAAACGCCCACATAAGTACCTGAACCAAGAGGGAAATCTGTAAAATAGAAAGCTCTTCTCGGATCAGCTTTCGTATTCATCATCGATAACATCTGCTGATCGGCAAATATGTAATTAGCCCTGCTCACTTCAAACTGTGAAATAGGATTGCGCTGGTTGGCAACATTATAAAATGCAGTTTGGAAATTATCTGCATTTGAAGCCATGAAAACTGCACCACTGTTTACAAGAGCTGTAATCTGGGCAACACAGAAAGCAGGATCCTTTTTACTGTAATGGAGGAGTAAACGCAGTTTCAACGTATTGGCTAATTTGATCCAGTTTGTCTTTACAGTTGAAAATGTACCTGTGTATATAACAGAATTTGAGCCTGGTGTAAGTACGCTGGCAGATGCATTGAGATCTGTTACGCCATCAGTGAGCAGGGTGATGAGCTTAGGATAAATAGCAGCATCATCATCGTACTTTGGCTGTGTATTTACAGCAAGTTGCTGTGCTTCTGTATAAGGGACATCACCCCAAACATCTACTACCTGTGAATATTCATATGCTTTCAGGATTTTAGCAATTCCTGTATAATAAGGACTTGCAGACCCCTGCTTAATGATCAGTTCCAGATCACCTAATGTTGTTGCAAAAATGCTGGACCACACGTTATTTTCATCACTGCCGGTAATATTATGGCGGTAATATTCATACGTTTGGTTTGGCTGCGAAGCAGCACCTGACATTTGCTGCATAATGAGTGTTGTGTAACGGTACAGGTCACTTCCGCCTTCAAAAGCAAGGTTTACCTGGGCAGAAGTAAGTAACTGCGCAACCGGGCTGTTTGAATCGGGGATCGCATCCGGGTTGATGTTGATATCCATCAATTTTTTACAGGAGATCGCAAACACAATCCCGCAAAAAAGCATAAGAATTTTAATATATCTGAGTTTCATAATTGTAATAATTTATTTAATTAGAAGCTGAGTTTTAAACCAACGCCAACTGAACGTGTTTGTGGCAATGCATTAAATTCCAATCCTTGTGCATTACTGATACCGAGTGCATTCTGTTCAGGATCAAGATGCGGATAATTTGGTGCATGCAGGAACAAATTGCGGCCAAATACACTGAACTCAATATTACCAAACGGTGTTTTATTGAGAATAGATGATGGCATAGAGTAACTGATCGATGCTTCTCTTACACGGAACCATGTTGTCTCGTAGATATATCCTTCAGCAGCAGCATATTTACCGCTGTTTCCATAGTAATCCTGAGCAGAAACATAGGTGGTATTAGGAGTTCCGTTGGCATATACAGCATCAAACAAATACGGCTTCTGCAAAACGCCTGCACCATCATAACGGGCAAACTCAGCAGTTTCTTTAACTACACCATTACGCTGCAGATCGGCGATGTTTCTTGAATATTGCTGACCGCCCTTCTTAAAGTCGAGCAGGAAGGAAAGTGTAAATCCTTTGTACATAAATGTATTGGTCATACCCATCAGGTACTTTGGATTAGGGTTGCCAATTTTCTGAACGCCTGATGTAATTAACGGGAGACCGTTAGCACCTACAATGATCTTACCTGTTTTGGTATCTCTCTGGTAAGCATTACCATAAATCTGACCATATTCATCACCAACAACGAGGCGAACATTTGGTGTAGTAAATCCGCCGAGGAATATATTGGCAACACCCGGTGCAAGTTTGTCAACTATACTTTTAAACTGTGTGTAAGTATAGCTCAGGTTCCAGGTAAAATCTTTTGTTTTTACAGGAATAACAGTAAGACCTAACTCAGTCCCTTTGTTGGAAAGGTTTCCTGCGTTCATTACAACTGTAGTTATACCTGAAGTGGCTGAAATCGGTACTCCAAAAATCAATTTTCTTGAATTTTGCCAGTACTGAGTTACTTCCAGGCTGATACGTCCTTTAAAGAAAGCAAGTTCCAATGCAATTTCTTTATTGGTTGTAAACTCGGGTCCCAGGTCAGGGTTACCTGCGCTGTTACCAAGAGTAAAGCCCTGAATTCCGTTGAAAGGGAAGGCGATGGTTGGTCCAAAACCATCTGCAGATCCGGCACCACCATAGTAAGAATCGGTTGAATAAACGAAATCACCTGCTTTACCTACAGTAGCAATATTTCCACGAACCTTAATATTATCAATAACATTATTTTTCAAAACAGGGAACAGTTCAGTAAAGTTTACAGAACCTCCTACACCATTATACAGGTAGGAATTTTTATTTGTCTTGAATGTAGAAGACCAGTCATTTCTAAGTGTAGCATTTAGGCTGAAAATACTTTTATAGCCTATTGTTACATCACCATAGGTTCCAACAAGTCTTGTCTTTGAAGAACCTGTTTGAGGGGAAGGACTGTAAGTAGTTGTATTGCTGAGCTGTTCAAAATCTCTTACAATTATACCCTTTCCATCCAGCTGGGCAGCGGCACTGTAAATCTGCTGAAACTCTGTTCCAACGATAGCAGTTACCTGCCAATCTTTAAAGAACCGTTTATTCGCTGTTAAAAACCCGTTTGAGTTTAAACTGCGGTACTGGTTTCTAACTTCACGGACACCGCCTATAGCATTTGCAGTTGTATTGGCGCCACCTCTTGCACCGATCTGGTCGTAACCATGACGGAAGGTAGAGTATACGTCAGAGCCGATCTTATAATCGGCCTGTAACCACTTGGTCAGTTTTATGTTTAAAGAAACGTTACCGATAAACCGGTTGATTTCATCCTTGTAACGGTTGTGCTTGATTGACCAGTAGGGGTTATCCTCACCTAATGGATAGGTTTGGTTTCCGGCTGCGTCCTCAAAAGCAAGACCGGTAAGATTATAACTGCGTGGTGTAAACCATCCACGGAAAAGCGGGTTGCTTAACTGGTTACCCTGTTGTGTTCTTTTAGATGAGTTGTTGGAATAAGTAACAAACGTAGAAAGGGTAAGATAGTCCTTAATTTTTGAGCTGGCATTAATTGAAAAATTATGCCTGATCAATTCATTTTTAGCAATCACACCCGTATTTTTCAAATTACCATAAGAAAAGCGAAATGTGTTTTTATCTGATCCACCCGAGAAGGCAATATTATTCTGCCAGTTGATTCCGTTCTGGAACAAATCTGTAACGTTATTGGGATATGCAGCCAATACTTCTGTTCTGTTATTAAGATTGGTTGCCGGGTTATAAGCATTGGTTACAGTTTGTCCGGTAATCTTGGGTCCCCATGATGTTTGTGCTGTGGGTGAAAAAACACCACTGTTTCCCTGGGCATATTCGTTCTGGTATTCCGGTGTGCGGTTTACTGATTCAACCTGGTAGTTACTGGAAAACTGTACAGAATTTTTTTGCGCAGACTTTCCTTTTTTGGTTGTAATTAATATTACACCATTCGATGCTCTTGAACCATATAATACGGCAGCAGAAGGTCCTTTCAGTACACTCATACTTTCAATATCATCCTGGTTAATATCAATAGCACGGTTTGATACAGAGGGCCCGTTTTGAAGTGGACTGCCACCTCCACTGTTATCAATCGGAATACCATCAATTACAAATAACGGCTGGTTTGAACCGGTAAAAGTTGTAAAACCACGGATAAGGATACTGGATCCGGTGAAGGAACCGCCACTGCCACTTACCCTTACACCCGGAACTTTTCCTGCCAGAGCATTAGTAATATTGGTTGTGTGTGCCTGTGTTAGTTCAGTAGAATTAAGCTGTGAAACCCCGTAGCCCAGCGTTTTCTTGTCCTTTTTGATACCAAAGGCTGTGACCACTACCTCAGACAGGACTTTATCGTCAAGTTTGAGCGTTACATTAACCACATTTTGGGTTCCGAGAGTTACCTCAAAAGTGATCATGTCAACAGAAGAAAAAACCAATGTTTTTCCTCTTAATGGAACTGAAAGTGAATAGGACCCATCCTCACTGGTAGAGGTGCCGATTGAAGTCCCTTTTACGACAACTGAGGCATTAGCCACCGGGTTGCCTTTGTCATCTGTTACCTTTCCGGTAACAGATCTTTCCTGTGCAAATGTGTGTAATGAACACAGCATTAACACGAACGTAAAGATTGCAAGTTTTCTCATGCTTGTTTGGTTTATAAATAAAAAATGTTTCCAAATATTTGATAGGTGAGATAAAGGTTGGTTTTTTATACGGCGATATTCGTTAAGGAACGGCAGTTAGAAATCTAAATATAATGGTTTCAGATTAACGATATAAAGAAAAGACAGGGATTTCAGCCCGAAGCTGCATTAGCATGATAGATTTTTGGATATATACTTCTTGTGTTGCATCATGAGTAAGTATGCTATTTACCTGGATTTGTTAAAAAGCAGTAGTGCAGTGTTTTACGGGTTTAATAGAATTCATGATTGATGCCAGGTGGGAAAATTATTGCAGATAATTTAAGAGGCGGAGATTTGGAAAGGAAGTTGGGGGAGGTGTTGCAGTAAAGTGAATGGAAAACGAAAAGATAATCAACAGATAAAACAAATCTTTTCAGCATACCAAATAAGGAAAGCCCCTGCAAATTTGCAGGGGCTTTCCTTATTTAATAGATTGAGAAAAGGAGTAATTAATTATATCCTGAATTCTGCTGAGTTCTGATATTTGGATTTGCATCCATCTCTGTTTGCGGAATTGGTAATACTCTTCTGAAGGTGCTGAATGGCAGTGTACGTGCAGCAGCAGGGTAGTTTGTGCTGCGGGAAATATCACGTTTAAGCCTTTGTAAGTCCATAAACCGATCTCCTTCAAATGCCAGTTCTTTTCTTCTTTCTGTAATTACATCTTCGAACAATGCAGCACCTGTAGAAGCAATGGCAACAGCACCTCTTCTGCTGGTAATATAATTAACATAAGTCAGTGCATCTGCTTCGTTTGCAGGCAAAGATGCTTCTGCGGCGATCAGGTACATTTCGCTTAATCGTACAACTTTTGTATCGCTGTAATCGCCTGTAATTACAGGGAACTTGGCAACAGAAACTACGGTAGCTCCGCCAACTGGTCTTGGTACAACCGGATATAATGATTTTCTTATATCCGCTGCTCCAAATAGTGCATATAAATCATCTGCGCAAACGATGTCACCATAGTTTCCAGCCTGGCTGTATAAATAAGATAATGCATCAAAAGCAAGATTACCCACGGCATCAGATGAAACTTCAAATAATGTTTCCACTTTATCTGTTCTTACTACGCCATTGGCCCAGTAGGAAGCATGATTTGCAGTAGTAATTGAAGTAAACCCTGAATTGGTAATAACATCCAAAGCTGCTGTTTTAGCATTCGTTTTATCTCCCATTGTTAAATACACTTTTGCCTGCAGGGCTTTAGCAGCATATTTACTGAACTGAGAAGAATTGGTATACTTTGTCATCAATGTATAAGCCTTATTCAGGTCATCAATAATAAGTGCATATACTTCTGAAACCTTTGAACGGGCAGGTAACAGATCAGGGTTGTAACTTGTAATCAAAGGAACACCAAGTGATGCGGGATCTTCAGAATAAGGCTTGCTGAAATAGCGTACAAGTGTAAAGTAATTCAATGCACGGATGGCATAAGCCTCACCTCTGTACTGATCAACGTTTGGCGTTGATGCAACGGCAGAGTTAATAACATTATTTGCTCTTAAAATAGCATTATAAGCTGTTGTCCAAATACCTAACACATTACCATCTGTTTGTGTAAATGTGTAGTTGTTATAAAAAGTATACCTGTTGGTATTCAGTGAATGCTGATAGGCATTGTCGGCCATCACATCACCAATAATTGGAATTGTTCTTCCAAACAAATCAACCCCTCTCATACCTGCATAAGCACCTCTTAAGGCAACCTGTAAATCTGCTTCAGTACCCAATGCCTGTCCTGGCGTGAGTGAAGTTGGGGGATTTAATTCAAGAAACGACTTTTTACAGGAAGTGAATGTTACTGCTAAAACCAACAGCAGCATTATTTTATATTTTACTGATTGTATCATAATTACTTAAATTAAGATTTAGAAAGAAATGTTTACGCCGGCCGTTAAGGATTTAGGAATAAATACATTCAGATTTGTTGCGCTGGTTGTTCCCTGTTCAGGATCGAAAGGAAGGTTTTTATCTTTAACCCATGTAAAGAAATTTGTTCCTCTAACATAAAACTGAGCGCTTGAAATCTTAACTTTTGAGAGTATATCTTTTGGTAATGAATAACCTAACTGCAGGTTACGCAGGCGGATAAAATCACCTTTATTCAACCACATTGTAGAAGCACTCTGGAAATTTTTATTACCATTATAGATATACTTTGGAATGTCAGTTACATCACCTGGTTTCTGCCAGCGATCCATCACTCTTTGTACTTTATTAAAGGTGGCACCAAAACCTGAACCAACATAATAGCTTCCCCAAGAGTCGTAAACCATATTGCCAAAATTGTAATATAGCTGAATATCCAATGAGAAACCTTTATAACTGAAGCTGTTGGTTAATCCACCGAAATATTTAGGAAGTGCATTGCCAGACAGAGCTCTTGCACCAGCTCCGGGGTAAACATTCGTTTTTGTGTTATGTGTACCATCTGTATACCAGAGGGGATCTCCATTGGCAGGATCTACGCCTGCATATTCCCTCTGGAAGAATGTTCTGTAGGCAACACCCTGACGAATAATAAAGGTTCCATCGGCTATATCATTGCCGCCGGGGAGACTGGTGATTTTATTTTTATTATTTGCAAAGTTGAAATCTAAGTTCCATGTAAAGTTCTTCGTCATTACCGGAATTGTGTGAAGATCTATCTCAATTCCTTTGTTTTCCATGGCTCCAATATTTCTTGTTGCTGAAGCAAACCCTGAAGTGCGGGAAAGAGGAACATTTAATAAAAGATCTTCAGACTTTCTTACGTAATAGTCAGCACTTAAGCTGATACGATTTTTCAGAATACTGATGTCAATACCAACATTAAATGGTTTATTTAATTCCCATGTTAAACTGGAGTCACCAACATTAGAAGGTGTGCTGCCTGGCTGTTGATTATAGTTTGCTCCATAACCATATAACGGAAGCCAGTCGTAGTTGCCAATACCGGCATTACCATTTACACCATACGAAGTACGCAATTTAAGCTGCGAAATTAATTCAACACCCTGCATGAAACTTTCCTTATCTACATTCCATGATGCACCAACAGACCAGAAGTTACCGTATTTGTTTTTTTGACCAAAACGGGAAGAACCATCACGTCTGAAACTTCCTGACACGATATAACGATCCTTGTAATTTAATGCAACGGATGAAAATTGTGAAACAAAGGAATATTCAGAAATAGTAGCTGAAGCAGTTATTGGCTTGGCTCCTGCTCCGGGATAAGTGAGCAACAAGGTTGGAGGATAATCCTGTGATTGAAGTGAAGAAAAATAACCATTTGATTTCTGACTCTCATATCCTATCTGTGCATTCAGTGAAAGATCTCCATTTTTTGTCAGATCCTGGTCAAGATCAAGTGTGTTTGTCCAAACCCAATTATAATAGCGGGTGTAATAGGAAAAAGCACGGCCATTTGAAGCTGCGCCATCACCATGAAAGGGATTATTATACTGATCTTCCTCCAGGAAATTTAAATCTCCGCCATAGTTAGTTCTGAATTTCAGATTAGGTAAGATTCTATATTCTGCTGAAAGACCGCCTCTCAAACTTGTTTCTTTGAGGAATCGTTTGTCAAGTTGTGTCAATGCAACTGTATTATGCAGTCCGCCTAAAGCAGCAGAAGTTAAATTAAAACTTCCGTCCGTATTATATGCCGATCTTGAAGGAAGAAGAAAGTAGGAAGAAAGTACCGGGTTGCCAAAGGCTCCACCTGCCAAGGGTGCTCTCTGGAAAACATAACCTCCGTTCAAATTCGCAGTAATTGTCAGTTTATCAGTTGCCTTATGAATAAGTTTAATATTTCCAGTTGTTCTTTTTAACTTAGAATTCAAAGTTGTGCCTTCCTGAATAAAGTGGCCACCGGATAAAAAGAAAGTAGTCCTGTCAGTTCCACCTTGTGCACTCAGGTTATATTGTTGTTGTTTAGCTGAATTATTAACAACGGCATTATACCAGTTAAAATCATTACCATTGTTATAGCCTAATCCCGAAAGTGTTGAGGTTATCTGGGTTGGTGTTTGTCCAAGATTTACAAGACCTTCTGTCGTAATATCAAAGTATTGTTTTGCATTCAGTGGTTTATACCTTGAGTTTTCATATGCAATTGAACTTATACCAACTTCAGTGTCAAAACGAAAAACAGTTTTACCTGCTTTACCTTTTTTAGTGGTAACAATGATAACTCCATTAGCAGCACGGCTTCCATAAATTGACTGAGAAGCAGCATCTTTTAAAACAGTGATACTTTCAATGTCGTTTGGATTAATCGTACTCAGCAAATTGGCTGTAGTTTGAAGCCTTGAAGCATCTCCAGAGTTAATAGGAATACCATCGATTACCCAAAGTGGCGCTGTGCTTGCAGTAATTGAGCTTACACCACGAATAAGAATTGCCTGACTTGAACCCGGTTGGCCTGAAGAAGCAACAGATTGAAGACCGGGAACCCCTCCCTGTAAAACTTTGTCAATAGAGGAAAATGGCTTGTTTTCAATATCTGGTGCCTTTAATGTGGCAACAGAACCAGTTAAATCACTTTTTTTCTTTGTGCCATAAGCAACCACAACTACTTCCTGCAAACTCTTCTCAGCAGAAGTAAGAGAAACAGAAAAATTGCTTTTTGATCCGATAGCTACTTCAATGTCAGAATAGTTGATAAAAGAAAATACAAGTGTTTTTGCATTTGATGGAACCTGCAGCCTGAAAGTGCCATCTGCACCGGTCGAGGTGCCAATATTAGTACCTTTTACTACTACAGAAACTCCTGGTAAGGGAGAATTGTCTTTCTCATCTGTTACTTTACCGGTAACAGTTTTATCCTGTGCAAATAAGTGCATAACACACAATAACAGCAAGGACATCATGCTTACAAGTTTTCTCATACTCGTGTTTTTGGTTTATTAATGATTAATTTTCTTGTTTAAAACAAGAGATAATTCCAGGTAAGGATTGTTTTGTTAAGGAAAAAGAGTGGTGGTGAAGATCAATTGGTCAGAAGCTGTCAAATATAACGAGTAATGTTAAATTTTATTAACTTAAAGACAGATTTTGTAAGATAGTGCTGCTTCTGGAACAGTTATTTTATGGGTTTTTTCTTACCCGCAGTGGTCAATAACATCACCGGCAACAAAACAAGATTGGTAATCATAGCTACCAACAATGTAAGTGAAGTAAGCCATCCCAGTGCCTGGGTACCGCCAAAATCGGAGAAACAGAAAATGACAAAGCCCGCCACCAGTACCAAAGATGTATAAATAATACTGATGCCTGTATGACGGATGGTTTGCCTTACGGTTTCTTTAATATCGTAGTTATGGATTGGCAGTTCCTGTTTATAGTTAATTAAAAAACGAATGGTGACGTCAATGGCGATGCCCAATGCCACACTGAAAACCAATACTGTACTTGGTTTCAGCGGAATGCCCACCCAACCCATTACCCCGGCAGTGATCACCAGCGGAACAATATTCGGAATCAGTGAACAAAACAGGATCCGCAGAGAACGGAAGAGGTACAGCATACAAAGGGCAATTAGTAAAAACGCCCATACTATACTTTCTTTGAGTCCATTAATGATAAAACGGCTTCCTTCTACAAAGGTTACACTGGTGCCGGTGAGTTGAATATTTGCAGATCTTGTTAGTCTGGATGAATCAATATCAGCTAAAGCAATTATTTTATTGTTGATCTGATTGGCATAGGTAAGACTGTCAAGATTAAACAAAGAATCAGCTTTTGCCTGCACCTGTACCAATATTTTCGGCAGACTGTCACTTCCCACATCGGCCATATTTACACTGATCCTTGCACGTTGCTTGCTGCTGTCCATGAAATTACCCACCAGTTTTGCAAATGTGTTCGTCTTGCTGCCTGCACTGGTATCGGCTTTCATTTGCAGGTAAGGAGCGAGGAATGCCAGGTCAAATTCATTGGGAATGGTGTACATATTACTGTCGCCATCGTAATAAGCCTGTCTTGCAAATTTCAATCCTTCAGTAAGGGCAATAGCTTTACCCATCTCCGGTCTGTTCTGTAAATAAACGACCAATGAGTCAATGCGGTTGAGATTAGGAATACTCCTTGTAACACCCTGCTTTCGTTTGGTATCAACCACAATCTCAAGTGGCATTACACCTGAAAAATGTTTTTCGAAAAATTTCAGATCAACATAGAGTTTATCGTTTTTCGGAAGATCATCAACAATGTATCCAACCGTTTTTAAACGAAAGATGCCAGCAATGGCAATTGCCATTAAAATTCCTGTGGCAGTGTACGTATATTTTGGATGATTGAATACCCAGTCCTCAATCTTTATGATTGTTCTGTTCAACCGTTCATTTTCCAGGTAACGTACGTGACGCTGTTTTGGCGCCGGTAAATAACTGAGCACAATGGGAATAAACAGAAATGAAATCACAAACAATACCATGATGTTGATACCCGCTACGATTCCAAACTCTCTCAGGATCTGACTTTTGGTAAGTGCAAAAACAGCAAAGCCAATGGCTGCCGCAATATTGCAGAACAGGGTAACAATACCCATTCGGCCCATCATATTTATCAGCGAAATATTTTTCTCTCCGCTTTTTTTATACTCTGTATGAAATTTATTGAGGAAGTAAATACAGTTGGGAATACCAATTACCACCATTAATGGCGGAATCAATGCATTAAGTAAAGTGATTTTAAATCCAAACAATACCATAGTAGCCAAACTGAAGATGACACCCATGATGACTACCACCATGCTGAGCCACATTGCACTAAATGAACGGAAGAAAAGTAACAGAATAAATGCTGAGAGTAAAACCGAACCGAGTAAAAACAGTTTCATTTCAGCAGCAATACGTGTACTCATTTCTGTACGCACCAGCGGTAAGCCGCTGCGGTACATTTCAAGATTGTTCTCTTTCCCAAATTGCGCTGTTAGCTTCATTAACCCATCAACAGATGTGTTTCTTCTTTTTGAATTGAGTACATCTTTATTGATGCGTACTGCCATCATGTACACTTTGCTGTCGGGATTGTAAAGAAGCCCTCTGTAAAACGGCAGGTTTTCAAGTACGAGTTTTGAACTGTCTAAAGCAGCCTGTGTTTGAATATTTTCAGGAAAAACAGGAAGGGTTTTTAATTTTTCAGTTGCAGAATCTTTTACAAGGTTAACGGCTGCGCTGATACTGAGTATATCTTCCACACCCGGCACTTTTTTGAAATCTTTTTGTAAAGCAACAAATTTTTGAAAAAAATCCAATTGAAACATGTCTTTCTTTTCAAAACCAATCACCAGCAGATTTCCGTCTTCTCCAAATTTTTGCTTAAAGGCTTGGTATTCGAGGAATTTGGGATGATCAACCGGAATAGCTTTTGCAAAATCGTAACTCATTTGCACTTTAGAAGCGAAGTAAGTCATCACACCAGTTGCAAGAAGAACAGCAATTAATAAAGGAAGCCTGTTACGCAACACCCATTTTCCAAGTTGATACCACATGTGTTTCAGATACTTTTTAGATAAGAAAAGCAGCGCAAAGAAACGCCATTCCACCCTAAAAACTCTAAAAAATCTGCCTTGAGTGAAAAGCAATTAAATTTGAATTGTCATGAAGTGTATATTATTCCTTTCGGTTACCAGCCTGTTTATCTTTTCAATGTCATTTGCTCAGCTAACTCCTGTTGGGCAGTGGCGTGAACATATGGAATATCGTTCGGGTCTTCGGGTTACAGTTTCACCTGAAAAAATTTATGCAGCTTCAAAATTTGGAGTTTACTCTGTAAGTAAGACTGAAGGGGAAATTGAACGGCTGAATAAAGTAACCGGGCTGCATGATGCAGGCATCCGCAGCATCAAATACAATTCATTCAATAATAAATTACTCATTGCGTATAACAACAGCAATCTCGATGTTGTATATCGAAACGACATTATCAATATTCCTGATATCCTTCGCAGCAACGTAAGCGGAGATAAAAATATTTATGACATCAGTTTTGTTAACGACAAAGCTTACCTCAGCAGCGGACTTGGAGTAATTGTTGTTGATCTTGTAAAATATGAAATCAGCAGTACCTATTACATGGGCAATAATGGGAGCAATGTAAAAGTGAATGGATTTGCTGCAGATGCCACACGTTTTTTTGCAGCAACGGAAGAAGGATTAAAAGTTGCGAATCAGACTGCATCTAATTTAAGCGATTACCGTAACTGGACTTTATTAAGCGGAGTAAATGGTTTACCCGCTGGTCCGCTTGCACAGGTAATGGTTATAGAGGATAAAGTAATTGCTCAATATTTTACTTCATTATATGTATTAAATGGAAGTGCATGGCAGCTGCTGTACAATGATGACTGGCGTTGGGAAAATGTAAATGCAAGTGAAGGAAGTGTCTTAATCTGCGAAGAAAAAAATGCATGGAATGAACGAAGAGTAATTGTACTGAATACAAACGGAACGATCAGTACAGTTGTTCAAAATAACAGTCAGCTTCGTTATCCTTTCCAGGCAGCAAAAAGCGGGAATGAAATCTGGATTGCTGATTTTGAAAAAGGATTGGTGAAAGCTGAAGCAAATTTGTTTGAACGTTATGCTATCAATTCTCCTTACGGAAGTGTGGATGGGGAATTGTTTTTCTATAAGAATACATTATATGTTGCCGGCGGAAGTGTAAATGAAGCATGGAACTATCAATATAACGGCTCAGGTTTTTTTACATTCAATAACGATGAATGGAAAGATTATAACCGTGCCAATCTTTCATGGATGGATACAGTGCTGGATGTTATCAGTATTGCGGTTGATCCACGCAACAATGCAATCTATGCCGGATCATTTGGAGGAGGTTTGGTGGAGTATGAAAGCGCAACGAAGTATAAAATTTATAAACAGGGTTTTCTGAATGTAACAGTTGGCGACCCTAACAGTTATCGGGTTGGCGGCCTCGCATTTGACGGAGAAAATAATTTATGGATCAGCAATTTTGGAGGCAGTAATAATTTCGTTGTAAAGAAAGCAGATGGTAACTGGAAATCATTCCGTATCCCATTTCTCATCAGCGATAATATGGTTGGTGCTATATTAATTGATGATGCCAATCAGAAATGGATACAGGTGCCGCAGGGAAACGGTTTACTTTGTTATAATCATGGAACATCCATTGATAACACAGGTGATGACAGATGGAAATGGTTGCAGACAGGTGTTGGTAATGGTAATCTGCCGGGCAATTTTGTGAACTGCATGGTGAAGGATAAAGATGGTTTCATCTGGATTGGAACAGATAAAGGCATTGCTATTATTCAATGCCCGGGTGAGGTATTTACAGCAAATGGATGTGAAGCATATCAGCCCATTGTACAGCAGGATAATTTTGCCGGTTATTTATTTGAGAATGAAGAAGTGAAAGCAATGGCTGTTGATGGAGCAAACCGTAAATGGGTTGGTACTCGAAATGGGGTTTGGCTTATCAGTGCAGATGGAGAAAAAGTAATTCAGCGTTTTACTGCTGTCAACAGTCCGTTGTTGAGTAATGAAATTATCCGCATTGCCATTGATCCAAAAAGCGGCGAAGTATTTTTTTCTACATTCAATGGCATCTGCAGTTACAGAAGTACAGCAACTGAAGCCAGTGAAAATACAGATAAGGTGCTGGTTTTTCCAAGTCCTGTACCTACTGGGTATGAGGGAACAATTGGCATACGTGGATTACCTGAAAATTCAATTGTCAAAATTACAGAACTGAACGGCCGGTTGGTTTATCAAACAAGATCACTTGGCGGGCAGGCTGTATGGAATGGAAGAGATTATAATAATCAGCGGGTATCAAGCGGCGTTTATCTTGTATTGGCAAAAGATGAACTGGGTGCAGAAAAGAAAGTGGGTAAGATTGTGTTCATTAAATAAGTTTTCTTTTGAGCAATGTATTACATACAACAAAGGCAGTGATTCTCCGTACAGTAAAGTATGGCGAAACGAGTTTAATTATTTCTGCATACACCGAGTTATATGGATTGCAGAGTTATATTGTTCAGGGTGTAAGAACAAGTTCAAAAAAAGGAGCAGGCAAAGCCAATTACTTTCAGCCGGGTTCCATGCTGGAGCTGATTGTTTATCATCATGATCTCAAAAATCTGCAGCGCATAAAAGAATTCAAATGGAGTTACCTGTATGAGCAGGTGTTTGCAGATGTGATTAAAAATAGTGTGCTGTTGTATATGGTGGAGCTGTTACAGAAATGTGTGAAGCAACCGGAGAACAATCCTGATCTTTTTTATTTTATTGAAGATGCATTGATGCAGCTGGATAAAGCAGGCGAAACCGTAACAGCTAATTTTCCTCTTTATTTTGCTTTACACTTAACCAATTTTTTCGGGTTTCAGTTGAATACAGAAGATGCAGGCAAATATGATATTCTTGATTTGCAGGAAGGAAATTTTGTAGCAAGCTATCCGCAGCATGTGTATTATACAGATGGAAAAACTGTTGAACTGATCCGTGAGTTATTAAAAGCGATGCAGCCACATGAACTCACTGAAATGCCAATGAACTATTTACAAAGAAGGCAGCTGCTTGAAACACTTGAAACGTATTATGCTTTACATATACCTGAGTTTGGGAAGTTGAAAACCTTACCTGTATTGCAGCAAATTATGGAACCCTGATATTATAACAATCGCTTTGATTCACTGAAATCTGCACTCAATAAAACAATTCCCGGCTTCTTTCCTTTTTCAAAACTCCCTAACTGATCATCCCATTGCAATGCCTTTGCGCCATTTAATGTGGCCATTTGTAAAGCCTGTTCTTTTGTTAGTGATGTGTGTTGTAATAATGCTTCCATTTCTTTCGCAATACTTAACTGCCAGTTACTGCTGTAACTGTCGGTGCCTAACACAATCGAACAATTATGTTTCAGCAAAAGATCAACAGGTGGAGTATTGTTTTCTATGTACAAATTCGCATTGATACATAAACAATAGATTAGCTTTAATCCATTCGCCTCAGCATATTCATTCGCCCAAACAATATCTTCTTCTGGCATATAAGTATTATGAATGAGAAAGATTGTTTGCCTTTTGTTGAAATAAGATAGATAAGAGCGGATGCTGCTTTTGCCTGTTACAGGAAATGGCGATGAATTGATGCCAAAGATTTTAAACAGTTTTAAATACTCTCCTCCACCTGTTTCATACAATACATTTTCTGCAGGGTGTTCCTGGTTATGAATGGAAATAATCTGATAAGCTGTTGCTATATTGATCAGATGAAATGTTTTTGGTGAAATACTGTAAGGCGCATGCGGAACCAGCGATGTACGATGTTCGATGTTTGATGTACGAAGTGCCGCTTCTAATTCTTTTGCAACAGTTTGATAGTGGTTGAAATTTTCTTCTGCTTTTTCATCGGTAAAACTCAGCACCTCTACAAAATTCTGCCAGCGGATTTTGCTCTTACTTTTCACTAAAGCAGTATCGGCAGTATTGCCAATATCTCCAACAGCAACAATGCCATTATCAAACATTTCTTTTTCTGCATTAATAATTGCAATATTTTTTTTTGCTTCGGGGGATAAATACTCCTCCCCCTTCGGGGGAGGTTGGGTGGGGGCTTCACGTTTGGTTACAACGGAGCAAAGAAATTCAATAAGCCCGGTATGTGGCGGAATGACATTTTTCAAATGACTTAGTTCTAAATGACAATGAGCATTGATCAGCCCGGGTGAAAGAATACCGGCGAATTGCTGTACATCATCACCTGCTTCAGCAGTTGAAACAATATCTTTCACTACACCGGTTTCATCGGTGATTAATACTTTATCTGCTTCATAAAGCTTATATCCATCAAATAATTGATCTGCTTTGAATTTTCTGAAAGCCATGCCTTGATTTCTTTTAACTTTGCTGCCCTTCATGCTGAGGCAGAAAAGGTGAATAGTATTGGAGCTGTACAAGAGTGCGACGCAACAAAAGTTGAAAGCAGCAATGCAGCCCACTACATAAAAATAATACATTGCAATGTTAGATAAGTTAGACGCAATAAAAGCAAGATTTGATGAAATTGGTGTTGCACTCACCAATCCTGCAATCGTAAGTAACAATCAGAAATTTTCTGCTTTGAGTAAAGAATACCGGAGCGTGGAAAAAATTGTGCTTGCTAGAAAAGAATATTTGCAGGTATTAGACGACGTAACCAGTTACAGAGAAGCATTGAATGGCAATGATGCAGAGTTGCGTGAAATGGCCAAGGAAGAATTGCCTTCATTAGAAGAAAAGAAGGAACAGCTGGAAAAGCAAATTCGCCAATTATTGATTCCAAAAGACCCGCAGGATGATAAGAATGCTATCCTCGAGATCCGTGCAGGGACTGGGGGTGATGAAGCCAGTTTATTTGCCGGCGATTTGCTACGGATGTATACAAGATATTGTGAACGGAGAGGCTGGAAAACAACTTTAGTAAGTGAAAGTGAAGGAACAGTTGGAGGTTATAAAGAGGTTCAGCTTGAAGTAACAGGGGATGACGTATATGGTACCTTGAAATTTGAAAGCGGCGTACATCGTGTACAGCGTGTACCTGCAACTGAAACAAGCGGCCGGGTACATACCAGTGCTGCAACGGTTGCAGCAATGCCTGAAGCAGAAGAAGTTGATTTTGAGTTAAGAGAAAGCGATGTAAAAATGGAAACATCACGAAGCGGTGGTGCAGGTGGTCAAAACGTAAACAAGGTAGAAACAAAAGTAATGCTCACGCATATACCAACAGGCGTTGTGGTGATTTGCCAAACGGAACGAACACAGCTGGGCAACCGTGAAAAAGCCATGCAGATACTGCGTACACGTTTGTATGAGGAACAGGTGCGGAAACATGAGGAAGAAATTGCCAGGCAACGTAAAAGTCTTGTAAGCACTGGTGACCGGAGTGCCAAAATCAGGACCTATAATTATCCGCAGGGCCGTGTTACTGATCATCGTATCGGACTTACACTTTATAACTTAGATGCAGTATTGAATGGTGAAATTGATGAGTTAATTGATGCATTGCAATTCGCTGAAAATACTGAAAAACTATCCCAGCAGAATTAAAAAAAAATTGACTCTTCAGGTGATTTTCTACTGAGTAAAATCAAGGCAATGAATGTTGTCACTAATAGAAGTTTTACGAATATTTATTTGTTTTAAATCAAGCAGGTTATTTTAAATTTTAAATTGTTCCAGACAGTTAAGTCTGGTATGATCATGAAAAATCCTTTCTCAATTGTATTCTGCACATTCAGGAAGGCCATATCATAGACGTTGGTATTGGATTTATCGTAAGAATCGCTGTGTGTTTTACCACGTCTTGCGTGATATTACTAAAGGATAATATTGGAAACTACTTAATTTTCATAATTCATCACTCAATAATTTGCTGAAGTCTGAAAGTAGAAATACCTTTCCTATGTTAATTAGAATTTAAATCCAATATCAATCCTATAATCCTTGTACTATGAAACGAGCCACGTTTTATTTAGCGCTGCTGTTATTAGCAGCCTGTCAGAAAAATGACCTTAGTCTTTCAGCCTCCAAAGAACCACAGCCACCAACTTCACTGAAAACACCGGAGCCATGTAACTTTTTAAATGGCAATTATAACACGGTTAAAAGGGGTGATTTATATGATCTCTCAACTCTTGGACAAAGAGGCAAGGATACCGATAAGGATCGAATTGCCGATAATCTTGATAACTGTAAGTTAACCTACAATCCCGATCAGGCAGATTCTGATAAAGATGGAATAGGTGACGCATGTGAAGCCCCAACTACAATTACAACACCTGTTGTTACAGCCACTTCTACGAAATGGGTTATATTTCTTGATTTTGATGGACAAACTGTAAATACACCTTACTGGAATGCAGGCGTTCCTTTCTATTGTACACCTTCAGGATTTGGAAGTGTTGAAATACAAAATATTTTAACAGAAGTTAAAAACGATTATTCAGCATTTGCAAATATCCTGGTAACTGCAGATTCAGCAGTGTACTTTTCTGTTCCTGCTGCTAAAAGACAACGTATAATTATTACAGAAAACAATTCATGGTATGGAAATACCGGTGGTGTTGCATACGTCGGCTCATTGGGCTGGGGACTGGATATTCCTGGCTTTGTATTTTCAAAAGCACTTGGTTATGTACAGAAAAACAACTGGGAAGCATCTTCTCATGAAGCAGGCCATACACTTGGGTTGTACCATCAGGCAACCTATGATGCAAACTGTAACTTTATCTATGAATACAATCCCGGGGGTAATGGTGAAGCACCAATTATGGGTAACTCTTATGGTCAATCAATCGGTAAATGGTGGATTGGGTCCACTTCACAGGGATGTCAATCAATACAGGACGATGCAAAAATTATTGCCAGTAAGGTGAGATAAAACAAACTTATCAACTTATTTTTCTCAAGAAGCCCTGGTTAGAATATAATCGGGGCTTCTTATTTGATGCCATTTCGGGACAGAAATCGGGAAATATTATCATTATTTTTTTTGCTTAGTAATTACACGAAGTCATTGTAACTATAAATATTCGTTGCAAAAAGAATCTTGTGTCTTTGTATTAAAAGCATATAAAATCTTACAAAACTTTTATACTTTGTAATGGATTGCAGGCAGATAATCTTTGATTCAATTCGATTGACTTTCTGTCAATTTTAAATTAAACTAAATTTTATGTTCGAGCAACTTTTAAATCTGGTTAAAGAACAGGCCGGTACAGCGATTATTAATAATCCTGATATTCCCAACGAAAGAAACGATGAAGCTGTTGGTGATGTAACGAACAGTATTGCCGGTGGTTTGCAGAATGCCCTGGCTGGCGGTCAGTTTAAAGATGTACTGAAATTATTAGGTGGCCAGGGTGGCGATTTGCAAAACAATCCAATGGCCAATCAATTATCAGGTAACGCCATCACTTCCCTCATGGATAAATTTGGTTTGAACCAGGGTCAGGCGGGAAGCATTGTAAGCAACCTGTTACCGGGTGTTTTACAAAATCTGATCTCTAAAACAAATAATCCAAACGATAACAGTTTTGATCTGCAGGGAATTTTCAGTTCACTTACAGGTGGAAAAACAGGCGGCTTGGATCTGCAAGGCTTATTGGGTAAAGTAACACAGGGTGGTGGTTTGGATCGAGATGGTGATGGCGATACTGATCTGAACGATGTGATTAATATCGTAAAAGGAGGAGCTTCACAGCAACAGCAAAGTGGTGGAGGCGGAATGATGGATCTTGTAAAAGGTTTGTTCGGAAGATAACGAATCAGTTAATACCTGATATAAGTGGTTTCTTTCCCGATCTGTACAGATCAGGTTTTTTGTTATCAACGAAACTGTCATTCTAAGGTCAGTTGGGTATTCTTTAGCAACCTTGTTTTGCTGTTGGCATGGTTTTGGAAATGTTAGCACGTACAGTTGTTTGAAAAGAGGCAGAAAGGCTTTTAGAAATTTTTAACAACAGAGTCGTAAACTATTCAGAGTGTTTAGCGTCTCAATAGTACAAGTTCTTTAAAGCAGTCAAATTTTCTCATAAGCAGTTAGTTTTGGTTACGGTCTCCCGATTCTTCGGGAGACCCTCTTTTAAAAGCTTCGGGAACGATTGCGTAAACAGTACGATAACGATTGCACAAATATTAACAATTGTGTTGCGTTTTAAAATGGAAGAATAGACGAGCTTTGTACTACAAATTCAGATTATAATTTTTTTCTCATAAGCAGTTAGTTTTGGTTTCGACCCCGGTTTCTACCGGGGTTTATCTTTTATGGTAAACAGGAGCCAGCCAAAAACCGCACCTGCAGCATCAGCAACCATATCCCACACATCAAAGTCACGACCGGTCCAGAGTTGAACGTACTCCATTAAAATACCATAAAAGGTGGAAATAAGAGTTACTGCAAACAGAGCAAGAAGAAATTTCGGTTTAGACCTTTTTTTTGTTTGCAGGAAATAGCCCCACAATGCAACAAGTGTAAAAAAAAGAATGAAATGAATGACTTTATCAATATGAGTTAACTCGATCTTATTTTCAGTTGGCAACTTAATGGACGGCATAGCCAGCAGTATAAAAACAATGACCGACCAAAGAATGGCCGGCCACTTCGTTCTTAAATATTGTTGAATTTTTTCTTTCATTATGCTACCAATGCCGAATACGCAGCAGCTGTAAGTAAAGCTTCTACATCTGCAGGATTGTTCACGGTAACCTTTACCATCCAGCCTTCACCATACGGATCACTGTTCACCGCTTCGGGTTTATCGTTCAATGCGCTGTTGATTTCTGTAACAGTACCTGCGACAGGTAAAAACAAATCACTCACTGTTTTTACGGCTTCCACAGTTCCGAAAATTTCTTCAGCATTCAATGCTTTACCAACTGTATTGATATCCACATACACAATATCACCCAACTCCCGCTGAGCAAAATCAGTAATGCCAATTGTTGCAATATTGCCTTCTAAACTGATCCATTCGTGGTCTTTTGTGTAGCGGAGATTTTCAGGAAAATTCATGATATTTTAGTTTGTTTTGAGCGCTGCTAAATTGACTGTTTTCTATGAATCAGAAAAATAAAAATTTCTTCTTCAACCGCATTTTGATGATGCGGACATCTTCTTTTGGCCGGTCGTACTGATCTCTTGCTCCATTCGCAATCTTATCCACCACATCCATTCCTTTAATCACTTCGCCGAAAATGGTATAATTCTGATCGAGATGCGGACTCCCACCAATGCCCTTATAAACTTCACGGTGATTGAGCGGAATTTTTCTTCCACCCAACCGTTTTATTTCCACCTCATTCAATGAACTGTCGGTGAATTTCTTTCCCTGTACAATATAGAACTGGCAACTGCTGCTGGCTTTCTCAGGATTATTATCCCTTGCCGCTGCCAATACTCCACGTTTGTGAAATAAGGATGTATCAAACTCAGCCGGAATTGTATACTTTAACCCACCACTTCCATATCGTTTTCCGGGTTCTGGTTTCCGGGTATCAGGATCGCCTGCCTGGATCATGAAATCTTTAATGACACGGTGAAAAATAATGCTGTCGTAGAATTTCTGTTTCACCAGTTTAATGAAGTTGTCCCTGTGTTTAGGCGTTTTATCGCTGAGCAAAACCACAATTGTTCCTTTATCAGTAACAATTTTTACTTTCCTCTTTTTTGCTTCGGCTGATGTAAACAGGCAGATCAAACCAAGAAATAATATCACCCTCTTCATTTAAAGTCCTTTTTGTTCAAAGTAAAGCAAAACATGATCTTTAATAAAATCTTCCTGCTCCTTCATTTCAAGTGTGGGCATGGCTTTGAGCTGTTTGAAGTGAGGCCATCCATCAGCGTCAAACTGATCAAACTCAAAATAGCCGCTTTGGGAAAGCAAAGAACAAACAGCTACATGCATCAGGTCCTGCTTTTGTTCCTTCGTATATTTTTCACGCAATTGTCCATACTCCTGAATTCCGATCAGAAACAACACCGCTTCGAGATCGGGTTTCTTACCAAAACGCTCAACCAGCTTCTGTTCCAGGTTCATCCACCGTACAAATAAATCATTTGCTGCATCCATAGGGCGCAAAGATAACTGTTCATTGTTAGCCTATAGTAGTTAGCCGATAGCCTTTAGCAAGAAATATAATTGTATAACTAACTACTAAGGGCTAACGACTTTTTCCCAAATTCGGCCGCATTTTTGCAAAGGAGGAAATGAAATCCTGACAATAACGTTTATAAATTGATTTTCCCTGTTGAACGGGGGATTGTATTTTCACAACCTAAACCAAGATTACATGTTAAAAACCGCAGAAGACATCAAAATCCTGAATGAAAAAATTCAATATGCCGGTTCTTTTTTAGACAGATTGCGTGCAGAGGTTGGAAAAGTGATCGTTGGTCAGCAGCACATGATTGACCGTTTGCTGATTGGGCTTCTAGGCAATGGACATATTTTGCTGGAGGGTGTACCCGGTCTTGCAAAAACACTTGCTATTAAAACACTGTCGCAGGCAATTAATGCCAAATTCAGCCGTATTCAGTTTACTCCCGATATGTTACCCGCCGATGTAATCGGTACTATGATTTATAATCAGCAGAAAAATGAGTTTTTCGTAAGACGGGGTCCCATCTTTGCCAATTTTGTTTTGGCCGATGAGATCAACCGTGCCCCGGCAAAAGTGCAGAGTGCCTTGCTGGAGTCAATGCAGGAACGCCAGGTAACCATTGGTGAGCACACCTATAAGCTGGAAGAACCATTTCTCGTACTGGCCACACAAAATCCTTTGGAACAGGAAGGAACGTATCCATTACCTGAAGCTCAGCAGGATCGTTTTATGCTGAAGGTGGTGATTGATTATCCAAAGAAAGAAGAAGAGTTAATGATCATTCGCCAGAATACACAACAAATAGCAACGCCAACGATTAATCCTGTTGTATCCATGCGTGAAGTAATGGATGCAAGAGATCTGGCACGTACTATTTATATGGATGAAAAAATAGAGAACTATATTCTTGATCTTGTTTTTGCTACACGTAAACCTGAGCAGGTTGGTTTGAGTAACCTGAAGCCATTGCTTGCTTATGGAGGTTCACCAAGAGCATCAATCAATATGGCGCTTGCATCCAAATCAGTTGCCTTCATCAATAAAAGAGGATATGTATTGCCTGAAGATGTACGTATGATTGCAGCTGATGTTTTGCGTCATCGTATCGGACTTACATATGAAGCAGAAGCCGAAAATATTTCTGTAGAAGAAATTATTAAACAGGTGTTGAATACGGTAAAGGTTCCATAAAAGAGTTGACCGTTTGCCGATGGCAGTTGGCAGGAAAATAACAGTTGATCTATGAGTAAATATCAAACGTTGGAAGTATGGAAAACAGCTATGGAGTTGGTAAAAGAAATTTATCTGCTGACAAAGAAATATCCAAAAGAGGAATTGTATGCACTTACATCTCAAACAAAGAGAGCTGCTGTTTCAGTTCCTGCTAATATTGCTGAAGGTGCAGGCAGACAGTATAAAAAAGATACAATTCAGTTTCTTCATATTTCAAGAGGTTCGCTGTATGAATTGGAAACACATCTGAATATTGCAATGATGGTACAAATTATATCTGAAGATGAGCTGTTAGAAGTATCAGGGTTAATAGAAAAATCAATGCAATTGCTAAACGGATTTATTAATTATATGGAAAAAGCAGATTTAAAATAATAAGAAGCCTGTTTTTTGATACGGCCAACGGCCTACAAACAACAGCCATCAATCATGCTGACTACAGAAGAAATATTAAAAAAAGTAAGGGCGCTTGAAATTAAAAGCAAGCGGCTCACCAATCATTTGTTCACTGGTGAATATCATTCGGCGTTCAAAGGGCAGGGTATGAGTTATAAGGAGGTGAGGGAATATCAGCCCGGTGATGATATCCGGTTTATTGACTGGAATGTGAGTGCACGGTATGCACACCCTTACAGTAAGGTTTTTGAAGAAGAACGGGAGCTGAGTTTGTTTTTGCTGATTGATAACAGCGCCAGTATCAGCTTTGGTACTCATTTGCAACGTAAGAAAGACTTAGTGACTGAAATTGGGGCCGTGCTAGCATTCTCAGCGGTAAACAATAATGATAAGGTAGGTGCCATTTTATTTGGCGATAAGGTGCAGAAATTTATTGCACCTAAAAAAGCAAAGCAGCATACACTGTACATAGTAAGGGAAATGCTGAGCAATGATGCAAAGTCGAAGCAAACAAATTATCATGATGCTTTCCGTATGTTTAATAATGTTTGCCCCAGGAGAAGTATTTGTTTTTTGATCAGTGATTTTTTAGGTGCCGGTTATGAAGATGCTTTACGTGTTGCTTCAAAGAAACACGATGTAATCGGCATTAAAATTTATGATCAGCTTGATATGAAACTGCCTGATGCAGGATTGCTGCAGGTTGCAGATGCTGAAACAGGTGAACAACGGTGGATTGATACTTCGAATGCACAGGTAAGATTTGACTACGAAAAAGATTTTCATAAGCATAATGATTATGTAAAAGATGTGTTTCGGAAAGCCGGTGCCGATCTGCTCCATATGCGTGCAGGAGATGACTATGTAAAAGTGTTACAGAAATTTTTTATTAACAGGAGCAGATGATCAGAAGAGTATTTCTTATATCGGTTGGATGTATGCTTATGGGATTGTTTTCATTTGCACAGATCACTCCGGTTATTACTTCCGATAAAGAAAAAATATTAATTGGCGAGCCGTTTAAAATCACACTTGAACTGAAAGCAATTGACCGGAATGCCGGTGTACAGTGGAAATTCCCCGACAGTATTCCTCACTTTGAATATGTAAGCTTTGATACGTCAGATATTTTAAAGCGTGAAATAACCATTACCAGTTTCGACAGTGGCTTATGGTCCATTGAGAATATTGAAGTTGTTGTTCCGTCGAATGTAAATGACAAACCACTGCTGTTGAAGTTCCCCTCGAAAGAAATCTTAATTGAATACGATACAACAGGCAGCCAGGTTTTGAATGATGTAAAGCCGATCATTGAAGTGAATGGTGGTGAAAAGTGGATTGGTTATGCTGTTGCTGCTGCTGCAGTAATCAGTTTACTGCTGCTGATTATTTTATTCAGACGATGGAAGAAAAAACAACTCATTGTTGCTGATGAAGAGTCGAACTACTCTCCGCTGGAAGATTTTCTCAGAACAATTGAAAAACTGAAACAGCAAAGCTGGAACGAACAGCTGGAACAGAAACAGAATTTCACTGAATTGTCACAGGCTGTGAAACGATTTTTTGAACGTAGCCTCCGTCAGTCATTTTCCCGTGTTACAACAGATGAATTGATGATGGACTTAAGACCGCATTTGCTGAATGAACAGTTAATTTCCATAACACAAACACTTCGACTTGCAGATGCTGTAAAGTTTGCAAAATTCACGGCACCAAAAGATGACTGGATGAATGCTTTGCATGGAACAGAAACTGTAATTAAAAAACTGGACATAGAAAGGAAGCCAAATGATTAATGAATGGTATCAACATATTGTCTTTGCGTATCCCTTCCTGTTATGGCTGTTGCTGTTATTGCCATTACTGATTGTTTGGTATATACTGCGGAATAAAAAGTCTTCCTCATCAGTTACCGTTTCTTCTTTAGGTATTTACAGAAAGCAAAGCAGTTCTGTTAATGTCATGCGTCATTTGCCTTTGGTTCTAAGGTTATTTTCATTGGCATTATTAATTGTTGCCATTGCAAGACCTCAAACAAGAAGTAATGAAGAACGTGTGGAAGGTGAGGGAATTGATATTGTTCTTTGCATGGATGTAAGTGGCAGTATGCTGGCAGAGGATTTCAGCCCCAACCGGATGGAAGCAATGAAAAAAGTAGCGGCTGATTTTGTGGATGCAAGAAAAACAGACCGGATCGGCCTGGTGATTTTTTCCGGTGAGCCGTTTACACAATGTCCTATTACTACTGATCATGCTGCGTTGAAGAGCCAGATCTATGCAGTACGCAGTGGTATTTTGCAGGATGGCACAGCCATCGGTTCGGGTTTAGCAACAAGTGTAGAACGATTGAAAAAAAGTAAATCAAAAAGTAAGATCATTATTCTTTTAACCGATGGTGAAAATAATGGTGGTATGATACCGCCCAATACTGCCAAGGAAATAGCAAAAGCTTACAATATTAAAGTGTACACAATTGGTATGGGTACAGATGGTTTTGCCAGTATGCCGCAGCAAACAAGTGCCGGAATAGTGAGGAGTATGGAAAAAGTGAACATTGATGAAAGATTGCTAACCGAAATAGCAAGAGAAACGGGCGGCAGTTATTTCCGTGCAAAAGACAATGAAAGTCTGTCGAATATTTATACTGAAATTGACAAGCTTGAAAAATCAAAAATTGAAACCAGCAGCTTTGCCCGTTATGCTGAGGAGTTTTACCTGCTGGCAATTGCAGTTGCTTTATTACTGCTGATTGAAGTTTGGCTACGGTATAAGATGCTTCGTAAGTTTCCATAACACAATCTTTTCTATCGTTCCATGCCTCCGTGGCAATCTATTCCTTTTCTTTGCAATCAATGCAGGCACTCATTTATAAATCAACAGGTAACTGGTATGTTGCAAAAACAGAAGCAGGTGATTTTGTGCGTGCACGTATCAAAGGGAAATTCAAGATCGACGGGATTACATCTACCAATCCCATTGCTGTAGGCGACATTGTAGAAGTGGAGATGGAGAACGAACTGGAGCAAACCGCCATGATCATTGAAATTTATGAACGGAGGAATTACATCAACCGTAAATCGCCCCACCAAAAATACCAGCATCATATTGTAGCAGCCAACCTGGATCAAAGCATGTTGTTTGCCACTATGAAAGAACCCAGAACCTCACAGGGTTTTATTGATCGTTTTGTTATTGCATCAGAAGCATATCATATTCCCAGTGTAATAGTTTTCAACAAGTCGGATGTATACAGGAAGAAGGAAATGGATCTGTATGAAGAGTGGAAGGATATGTATGAAGCGGTTGGCTACAAAGTGTTTCTCATGTCCATGGAAAAAAACGAAGGTGTTGATGCGGTCAAGGAGATGCTGAAGGACAAGATCACATTAATAAGCGGTCACTCAGGAGTAGGTAAATCAACCTTTATTAATGCTATCATGCCCGACCTTGACTTACGAACAGAAGAAGTAAGCGGCTGGAGCGGAAAAGGGATGCACACTACAACTTTTGCAGAAATGTACGATCTGCCTTTTGGTGGTAAGATCATCGACACACCGGGCGTAAAAGAATTTGGTTTAGTGGATATCAGTAAACAGGAACTGTCGCATTATTTTCCTGAAATGAGAGTGCTGATCAACGATTGCCAGTTTAATAATTGCCTGCACCTGGAAGAACCTAACTGTGCCATCAAATCAGCTGTTGTAAATGAAACAATTCATCCGCTGCGATATATCAGTTATTGTGGCATACTGGCCACGATAGAGGAAAAGAAATATTAATCATCAGAATTCTGAAGGATCAGCATCTTTCAACGCATCCACTAATTCGGCGATGGCTGCATTTTCAAAATGTTCGCTTTTTTCTTCCAGTGAAGGAAAAACAGAAATACCATTGAAAATATTAAAGGTGAGAGTAAGGGCAGTTCCTTTGTAAAGAAAGTCCCAGTACAAAGCCTCGAAATCATCCAGCTTCTTGGTGAAGGAGATTTTCAGTTTGTCTGCCAGTAAGTCGGCCCAGCGATGAAATTTTTCGTAGCTGGCGTCGTCATCAAGGATCGCCTCGCTATATCCAACATGGTTGCGTAATGTGGGATTCATAGTGGTATTTTTTTGGTGTTATTGATACAGGGTTAGTAGGCCTGTTATTTTCTTTATTTAGCTATTAAATTTTTTTGCTCTTTTTACTTTTTCACCACTCAAAAGCTTTTCAGCTCCCACATTCTTTCCATTGGTAGGACAGCCTTCCTTAGGAGTACGTTTAAACACGTTGCAACTACTCATCATAAAAGACACCAAAAAGAGTACAAGTGCTGCTTTAATTAATTGTTTCATGTTGTTTTTCGTTTATTCTTTTGGATACAGGACAATGTTTATACCAGATTAGTCTTTTTCAGTTAAAACATCTTTAAACCAGCCCGAGTATTTGATATAATTTTCAGCAATCCGGTTAATCTCACCATGAATCAATTCCTGGCTGATGTCTTTTACCTTTTTTGCCGGAACACCTGCATAGATACTGCCCGCTTCCACAATTGTTCCTTCTAAAACCACAGCTCCTGCAGCAACAATTGAATTGCTATGAACAACTGCATTATCCATTACAATGGCTCCCATTCCTATCAGCACATCATCATGAAGGGTACATCCGTGCACAATTGCATTATGACCGATGCTTACATTATTACCAACGATTGTTTTCGTTTTTTGGTATGTTGCATGCAGCACGGCACCATCCTGCACGTTCACTTTGTTTCCCAAACGGATACTGTTTACATCACCCCGCACAACCGTATTGAACCAAACGCTGCAGTAATCGCCCATAATTACATCCCCCACAATTGTAGCATTGGGGGCGATAAAACAATCGTCACCAAATTGAGGAAAAACGCCTTCTACCGGGAGAATGATGGGCATACGGAATGTAGGTTTGATAGCATGTAAAGTTCGCTAAGTTTTTTGAGGGTTCATAATTGTTGAAGGCTTTTTTACAGATTTAAATCAAGTTTTTTTAAAATAACCGTGAAAGACAGATTTTATGGTGAGGAAGGCGTTTAAACCTCACGGTAATTTAACGACATTTGCCTCGCATGAATCAACGGGAACTCTTTTTAAAACATGTTGCACAAACTTCGCCAGAACCGCTTGCTTTGGAAATTGTAAAAGCAGAAGGTTGCCGATTGTGGGATGCTGAAGGGAAAGAATACCTCGACCTGATTGCCGGGATCAGCGTTTGTAATGTGGGGCACAGACATCCAAAGGTGGTGGAAGCAATCAAAGCCCAAGTTGATCAGTATATGCACCTGCTGGTGTATGGTGAATTTGTACAGAGTCCGCAGGTGCAGTATGCTAAACTCCTCACCGATCATCTTCCTTCAAGCCTAAATGCTGTTTACTTCACCAATTCAGGATCAGAAGCAACAGAAGGTGCCATGAAGCTGGCTAAGAGAGTAACCGGTCGCACAGAGATTGTTGCCTTCAACAACAGTTATCATGGAAGCACTCAGGGAGCATTAAGTGTAATGGGCGATGAATACTGGCGAAATGCCTTTCGTCCCTTATTGCCGGGAGTTTACCATGCCTATTATAATTCATTGGAAGATCTGCAACTTATTAATTCAAACACTGCCTGCGTTATTGCTGAAACCATACAGGCTGAAGCAGGAGTTAATGCGCCTTTGAAGGAATGGATCATTGCTTTACGAAACCGTTGCACTGAAATGGGAACTTTACTGATACTCGATGAAATTCAATGCGGCTTCGGACGCAACGGATCACTCTGGGCTTTTGAACAGTTTGGCATTGTGCCCGATATATTACTCTTAGGGAAAGCTCTTGGTGGTGGAATGCCGCTGGGTGCATTTATAGCTGACAAAGAATTGATGTGGAAGCTGACAGAGAATCCCGTACTTGGACATATTACTACATTTGGCGGGCATCCGGTTAGCTGTGCTGCAGGCATGGCTGCGATGAAGGTTTTGGTTGAAGAAAAAATGGTTGATGCCGTATTTGAAAAAGAAATTTTATTCCGCACATTATTACATCACCTGAAAATTATTGCCGTTCGTTCAAGGGGTTTGATGATTGCAGTTGAGTTCGATAGCTTTGAAACGAACAAAAAGATCATTGATGCCTGTATTGCAAAAGGAGTGCTGACCGATTGGTTTCTATTTGCTCCTAGATGCATGCGCATTGCTCCCCCATTGACGATTACAGAAAATGAAATTAAAGTTGCCTGTTCAGTGATTGTACAATGTTTACAAGAAATGAATTAAAACTGTAACCGTAAACTTCCGAAAATACCAAAGCGTTTATATTTTTCCGTTGGCATTGGCAGCGGTAACAAACGCCAAACAAAATCAATTCGCAGCACCCGCAAAATATTATCAACTCCGGTTCCAAGTTCCATGTAAGTTTTTCCATTGAGCGATTGAAACTGATGACCATTGTCAAATACAGTTCCCACCTGGTTAAATGATCTATTGGAATTGCTCAAGCTTCCCCACAATGTTTTGGCCGTCCAGAACTGACGGAATTTTAATTTTCTTGTTGGGCCCAATAAACGGAATATACCGTTTCCGAAATTATGTTCAATATTAATCCCTGCATACTCGTCACTCAGAAATTCAAAGCGGTTCATGAGGCTGTAAGCATATTTGTTATAATAATACATTTCATTGCCCGGATGAATTTCAAGTAAAGGGAAAGGAAGTGTTCCAAAGATCTTTCCACCATAAATATTGTAGTAGATCTCACCATAATTGGCAACTTTAAAATAATCATGAACCGAGAAACTGAGTTTATGATATTGATAATTGCTTTTTAAAAACCCCGGAAAACCCCTGGCGTATTTTATTTCTCCAATTGGATAAGGACTTCCTAAACTGCTTCTTAAAAAAGTTCCTTCAAGGAAGCGTTCTAAATAAGCAAAGCGGATGCGGAATCCAATTTCTGCATTATTCAAAGAATCGCCTACTCCACTTTTATAAATACTGTTATCGGGTAATGAACGGACGGGGTCGAATTTCTTCCTGGTAGCCGACACTTCAAATGTAAAACCACTATGTGTTTCTTTCGAAAATTCAATGCGTGTCTGTTCTACTTTCATGAATTTGCTGAACACCTGTTTTTTACGCACAGCCAATGCGAAAATGTTATCTGTTCCAACTTCATCATAATAAACCTGTCCATTGTCATAATCGTTGGCGTAGGATACATATAGCCTGGTGCGTGGATTTTTCCGGAAGAGATGAGTGATTTCGGCCCGGCCCTTAAATTTCTGATCTTTAAATCCATAAGCAAGATAACCACGAAGCCACCATGTTTTGCTGAAGTTGGTACTGGTGCCAAGGTCTAGTCTTGTTCTGAAACCTTCAATAACATTTGCACTCATTACATTAAACCAGGGGCCATATTCAAAACTTCCAAATGCTTTATAACCTGTACCTAAAAAACTTACAATATCACTGTAACGTTTAAACAAAGGCATGCTCTGCAACGTATCAATCATGTCGTAAATGGCTTTCTCATTTTTTTCTAATTCTTCATGTCTCGATTCTGTCCAGTATGCTTCCGGTTGTTCAGTTGAGCCGGGCATTAAAACGGTTTCTTCAAGTTTCTTATTTTTTCGGAGTGTTTCCCACACAATGCCTGAGTTTACCAGTACATCTTCATAGGTTGTTGTTTTACGACCTGTTACTCCAAACTTTTGTTTGCCTATAGCTGATACATCAATAATGAATTTATCTTTCGAAAGAAACCAGGTACTGTCGTTAATGAGTTTATACTCTTGTACAATACTCAGCTTATCAACATAATTTACATTGGCTTCTTTTGATAAGCGCAGGTTCATTTTCTGAATAGCGAAAGTTGTATCATGCACCCAACAATCACCTTCAAATGTATTTTCGCCTTTGCGTTTGGGTGTAAACACTAAATGAAAGAAACGTTTACCTGCAACATACTGAGTATCGATTAAGCGGTAACTGTAAAACGCATCGCCATTATCACTGATGGGGCTGATGAAGCGTTTATCAAAAATGGGGATGTAGTTATTGTACACATTGATGTTCTGATCCATGCCGCCCAGCAGTTTCTGGACACTTTCATTTTTTAACCCTGATGTTCGGCTGGCTTTTATTTCTTCCCTTCTTTTTAGCGGATCTTTCTGAAAATAATAATCAGAAATAGTTTCGGTTAAGAATACAGGAAGAAATGGTTTTTCTTCACTGGTACTGTCAATAGTTTTGTCAATGATAAACCCGAATGGACGTAGTGGACGAATATTTTTGAATTTTTCTTTATTGAGTTTATTCAGATCAACTTCTAACTTATTATAAAGTTCATAACCAAAATTTTCAAAACGGTAACGGTCGTTACTTGGCTTTTGTTTCACCACTTTACGCCAGAGAATCCAGCCCCTGCTGTATTTTGATTTTACCACAACTTCTTTTCCATCGCCGCCACGTTCCATATTAATGTGCAGAAAAGTGCTGTCACCCGTAAAAGCAGGAATTGCCAGCGAAAGCGATTTGTAACCAACATAAGTTACAAGCAATGAATCGCCGGGCATGTAATTGGGTAAATGAAAATAAAAACCCCCGGCCGAGTCACTCAGTTTTCCGAAGCCCGATTTTTTGAGGACAACGGAAGCAAAGGGAATAGGCTCATCAGAGTGGGAATCTTTAATAAGACCACTGATCACTTTTGTTTGAGCGAAAGCGACAGTTACAGAGAATAACAGGAAAAAAAATACTAAGACGAACTTCATTCGGTTGGTAATACTTAAAATCAAAGTTTAAAATTAAGAAATCCGGCGATGTAAGGCAGGTTTTGTTTGATAACTCTGCGTATTCAATTTGCAAGTTTCTGTTAAAAAACAGCAGTCTTATTTGGAAAGTATTGAAATTATGTGTTTACTTTGTAATTCAAAGTGCTTTTATGAACAGCCAAAATCAATCACTCGAAACATTAGCCGATATCAAAAAAATGATGGACCGCAGCAGCCGGTTTATCAGTCTCAGTGGACTTAGCGGAGTAGCTGCAGGCACTTGTGCATTGGTTGGGGCATGGTTTGCAAAGTCTGTAATAGACGGAGGGGGAAGAACTGGGATAAGAAGTATGAATGAATTAAATAATTCTTATGATGCTGTGGGAATTGATATGCTCAGGTCTTTTATGGGTACCCGTTTGTTTTTGATTGCGGGAATAACTTTAGCCGCAGCTTTGGTACTTGCATTCCTGTTTACTTATATACGCAGTTCAAAGCAGGGCATTCCCATGTGGGGTGTAATGGCGAAACGGTTGATGTGGAATGTTGCCTTGCCAATGATGGCAGGTGGAATATTTTTATTAAAATTAATTGAGGCTGGTGTGTATGGTTTAATTGCTCCCGGATGTTTAATTTTTTATGGACTTGCATTAGTCAATGGTGCAAAGTACACATTGGGAGAAATCAGGTATTTAGGTTACGCCCTGATTATACTTGGATTAATCAATTGCTGGTTCCCCGGCTATGGTCTTTATTTTTGGGCAGCAGGTTTTGGTGTACTGCATATTATTTACGGAATAGTGATGTGGAATAAATACGAACGAAAATCATTGTGAACTGAATTTGTGTAATGAAGAATCCTATTGAACAGTTACAAAAAGTATTCGATAGCCGTGTGCGGCTTGGCATCATGAGTGCGTTGATGGTAAATGACGAAGTGAGCTTTAATGAGCTGAAAGAATTAATCCAGGTCACGGATGGCAACTTGGCATCGCATCTGAAGGCATTGGAGGAAAATGGTTTCGTAAAAGTTAATAAAGGATTTGTGGGCAGAAAAACGAATACAACGTATGGTGTAACAAAAGCAGGCGAAAAAGCATTTCGCCTGCACATTGATGCGTTGGAACAAATGATCAAACAGGTAGGGAAGTAATTTTTTTGTCTTAATACTTTGTAATTCAAAGCACTTTTAAAATAAACAAAATGGAAGCACAACAAACACAAACATTCTGGCAACGCTATGGTATTTTAATTAAATCAGTGATGGTGGGATTTTTGATCCTAGTATTACTCATACCGACAGCCTTTATTCATGAACTTGTGCGTGAAAGGCAGGAACGGCAAAAAGAAGTGATCGCAGAAGTAAGCTCTAAATGGGCTTCGGCACAAACAGTTACCGGACCCTTTCTGCTGATTCCATATAATGAAGCACAGAAAGATGATAAAGGGAAAATTGTGTTGATCAAACGTCTCATTCATTATCTGCCTGAGGAGTTGAATGTTGACGGGAAACTGCTGCCCGAAATCAGGCACCGTAGTATTTTTAAAATTGTTCTGTACAAATCTGATCTTACAATTAAGGGAAAATTCCTGCCCGTTAATTTATCAGCACTTGGCATAGATCCCGCATCAGTTCAATGGAACGAAGTGCGTATCTGTTTTGGTTTAACTGATAACAGGGGTATTGCAGAACAGCTGCAGTTAAACTGGAATGATTCGGCAACTGCAATGGATCCGGGCATTCCCACCAATACAATTGCTTCTTCGGGTGTAAGTGCATTACTGAAAAATGGGGTAATGCTGAAAGATGCACCACAATCGTTTCAACTTCAGTTAAAGCTGAACGGGTCTGAACGTTTATACTTTACTCCTCTTGGAAAACAAACAACAGTTCAATTACAATCAGAATGGAAAGATCCGGCATTTGACGGAAAATTTTTACCGGTTCAATCGAATGTGGACGAAAAAGGATTTAAAGCAAACTGGACAATCCTTCATTTTACAAGAGCTATTCCGCAGATATGGAATGAAGGAAAACCTGAAATTAATGATAATGCATTTGGCGTTCAGCTGTTGCAGGGAATTGATTCATACAGCAAAACTATGCGGGCTGTAAAATATGCAGTGCTGTTTATTGCACTTACATTCTGTTTGTACTTTTTTATAGAATTACTGAAAAAAAGAAGTGTACATCCATTGCAATATGTTTTGGTGGGTTTGGCCCTGTGTATATTCTATACCTTATTGCTTTCTTTCTCTGAATACATTGATTTTAACCTGGCTTATCTCATTGCATCAGCCGCTACCATTGGATTAATTACAGTGTATACACAAAGCATCTTCCGTAATTGGGGAATAGCAGCAGCCTTCTTTGTTTTCCTTACTGCTTTATACGGGTTTATTTATATCCTCATTCAGTTACAGGATGGCGCATTACTGTTTGGAAGTATAGGATTGTTTGTATTGCTGGCAATTGTGATGTATTATTCCAGGAAGATTGATTGGTATGGTTCTGGAAAAACAATAGCAGATTAATCTTAACCAAAGAATAAATATGATTCAGTTCTTGAAAACATTGAGAAGCAGGATGCTGGTTTTATTAACTCATTCAATTGCTCTGCCGGTACTTAAAATTATCAGGAAGAAAAAAGTATTTTCTTACAGTATGGAACAATTGAGTGCATTGCCTTACGAAACTGTAGGAAATGAATTGTGGCAAACGTTGAATGAAAATAACCTGCACCTGCTTCCTTACTATGAAAAGCATGATATCAAGCATGTGGTATTACAGTACCCCTTTACTGATGAAGGAGAAGTATGTCTGCAGTTTTTTATGCTGGCCAATGGGCGTATTTCTTTTCCTGTACTTACAACAGTATTTTATGGTATAATAACAATGCCAGAGTATTACAACTCTTTTAAAACAGCTTACAGGAGAGGGAAACTTGCAGCAGATTTGCAAAATATGGAGTGGTTCTCTATCATGGAACAGCCTTTAAATGCAGTACAGCAGCAAATCAACGGCAAGTCACAAGTAAAACAACATCATCATGATTAAATCAATTCAATATGCACTCGAAGGGTTTCTTGCTGCAGTGAGAAGCGAAGCGAACCTGCGATTTCATATAGCAGCATCTGTAATAGTTATAGCAGCAGGTCTCTGGCTGCAAATAGAGGCAGTTGAATGGTGCATTGTTGTTCTCTGTATTGGTGCTGTATTTGGAATTGAATTAATAAACACATCCATTGAGCAGCTCTGCAATCATGTAACAGCAGAGGAACATCCTTCCATTAAGAAGATTAAAGACATTTCAGCAGCTGCCGTGCTTCTTGTAAGTCTGGCAAGTGCTGTTGCGGGGCTGCTGATTTTTTTACCTAAACTCATTGATAAATTTTAATTCATGAAGCGAATCCTTTTATATTCTGTCTCCTTTACAATTCTGCTTTACATATTCCGTGTGTTTTATACAGGCGGTCTTATGTTCTTTTTTATTCCCTGGAATTTATTTTTGGCATGGCTGCCCTTACTGTTCAGCAGCTTACTGAAAGATGCAAAACTAAATTTCAAAAATGGGATTCTTTTTTGTATGTGGCTTTTATTCTTTCCCAATTCACCTTATCTCATAACAGATCTGTTTCATCTTGAGCAGAGAGAAGGTATACCGATGTATTTTGATCTTGTGCTTTTGTTTACAGCTGCATGGAATGGCATACTGATGGGATTACTTTCTTTAAAAAATATTGAGGATAAACTGCTGCAAATTATTTCTGCAGGAAAAGTGAAAGTAATATCAGCCTTTTGTTTTTTTCTCTGCGGCTTTGGAATTTATCTCGGCCGTTTTGAACGTTACAACAGCTGGAACGTCATCACACAACCTTTTGACCTGGCAAAAGATATTGCTGCACGGTTTGTACAGCCATGGGCATACCCAAGAACCTGGGCAGTAACTGTTTTATTTGCTGTGCTGTTGTTGCTGATCTATGAAACACTCAAAAAAATGCCTGCTCATTTCAGTGGGCAGGCATCTGTAAAAGAGTATCATCAGATTTAAAAATCAAGTCCTAAAGAAACATGCAGGATTGGCTTTTCATTAAAGAAACCACTCATGGGCCAGCCTGCATCAAAGCGGATAAAATAACCGAGCAAAGTACTCCTTGCACCAAAACCATAACTGCCTAAGAACGGACCAAGGCCAGGAGCTTTTACTACAACTGTAAGCGGGCTTCCCGGCTCATTGTAGGTTAATTCAGGACGGCCGATCTTACTGTATTTTCCATTCCATGCTGTACCAAAATCAAAGAACTGAACAAGCTGGAAGTTTCTTAAGAATGCATTGTTGATTGGTCTGTTGAAAAACGTTGTAAAAGGCGGCAGCCGCAATTCACTGTTAATGACCATTGCGTTATTACCGTTGGCAGAGTTCTGTAAATAACCACGCATATTTACAGCCAGTGATTCATATACATAGCTCTGATCAGCTGCGGGGCGGTTACTCGTATTGAAATAACGTTCTTTTGTAACGCCATTACGGGTTTTTTCATTTTGTCCCAGCATAAGCCACCCATCAGTACCACCTAAGTAATAAATAAATTTATTATTACCCCATGAAACATCGGCAGCACCTCTTACAGCCCAGATAAAGTTGCGGTAGATTTTTAAATAATGCCTTGCATCAAAACCAAAATTGAAAGTAAAATCACCTCCCGCATCTCTTCCACCACCGGTGTAATTTCCGCCCAATCGGTTATATGCCTCAATCCATCCCTTTGCTCTGAAACCATTCCAGATATTGGTTACAGGGGTGATGGTATTATCGTGAACAAATTCAATCCGTCCTATTGCATAATTCTCATCTAATCTTTCTTGCTCAAGTGAACCTGGTGCCAGGTCATCGCTCTTAATATTGAATACAGTACGGCGAACACCTCCTGTTAATCGGAGACTTTGAACCTCATTAAACGGGTAAGCAATATTTGCCTGGTAAATATGTACAAGCTCAACAGCACTGAATCTATCGAAACCAACGCTTGCAGAAGAACGGTAGTAGGCAAGACCCCAATCAATGCGTTTTCTTAAATTATCAAAACGTAAATAAATTTCATTATCCTGTAAACCATAATTAATACGGAAGGCGCCGGTGAATTTATAGTCTTCCATAAATTCAAATGCAGCAACCCTTGTCATAGCATTCACAGAATTTGAATTGCTTAGGTTAACAGGTCCGGTTGCGCCGGTATAAGGACGCAGGCGGTTGATCATGAAAATATTGTTCGAAGCGAGATTAGTCGTAAGATTATCGACAAAGTATTTTTTCTTGTAAGGAAATACACGCATACGGTTCAGTACTTCATCACGGGTCTGCCCTTTTGCGCCCATCAGTTTTTCACCAACCTTTGCTGAGTCCTGTTTAAACTCCGTTTCAAAGAAATCTGTTGGTTTGGTTTCTGATTTTACACTATCCTGAATATCGGTACGCTGCTGAGTATCTTCTCCAATAATTTTATCAAGTCTTGTATTTCGTTTAATATATTCTGTTGGTCTTGCATTTACATTACGTTTACGCAATCCATTTTCATCGACTTTTAATTTGTACAGAAATTTAAATTCACCCTGTCGGTTTACTTCTGTTACCTGTCCGTTATCACCTGCAATGCGTGTTTCCAGTACACTGCTCTGGTAATTTGTTAAGGGAAATGTATACGAACTGTCGTCTGTTACACGGAATGTGTAAGATGAATCAGGCTCAGATTTATTCCATGCTTTCAATGTTGAATCGAGTTCCTTGTATTCAGGGTTCCTCAATAATTCATCACCTATTTTATAAATTGTATCAAGGCCTGCCGCTTTGGTGCTGAAGAAACCTGCCCAACGGTTGCCAATGCCATTTTCATCACTGATGAAGGTAAAGTGATTGGTATTGTATTGTGATGGATAGCGGGCATTGCCGTATTTAATATTGCTTAGCTGTGATACCTGCTTGAACTCTGATTTATTCCAGTTGTCAATCAGGAATACATTGTAACGGTTGCGTGGTAAAACTGTATCGCCGGTTATTGCATTGGCTGACGGGCGGTTACTTGAAAAGATGATCCCTGTTTTACTGGGGAAAGCTACAAAGCTTGCATCGAGATCGTCATACACATCATTGGTGATCTGTTCCAGTTTTTGATTGTCGATCTTATAAACATACACATCGCTCTGCCCGCCTTTTACTGCACTCATCACCAGTGTATTCGGATCGAGCATGTACTGCATATCATTCACCTGTTCAAAGGGAAGTTCAACGTTCTTCACTGTTTTAATACGACGGAATGCATCATATACACTCAACAATACTTTTCCTTTTTCTGAAACAACCATGGCAATGCGTGTTCCTTTCGGGTCCCATGCCAGCAACGGATAGTTGGGATTTGGTTTTTCTTCCAGATTACGTATACCGCTTTTCCACAGCACTTTTTCTGAAATAAAATTTTCATTCAGGATCACTCTTGTTTGTCCTTTCCTGTATTCAACAACAGCATAGGTAAAACTTTTTGGATTGGGATTTGCCTGGAAACGGAAGTAATCATTCTTGCCGATTTCTTTTGGCACAGTTAAACGTCCGGTGGGTACATTACGTCTTGCACGGATATCTTTGTAATACTTATCCCGTTGATACACCATGAAATCTTTCAAAACATCTTTCAATTTTTTCTTGGCAATAGTGTTGGTTGCCCGGTTAATGTTTTTATAAATACGGCTGAGATATAACATGTAGGTTACATTTTCACGCCGGTACTTTTCTTCAATATAATACCAGAATGCATGACCAGCTAAATCAGGCTGCTCATACGCAAACTGGTAAAAACTTTTATAACTGAAACCGATCATTGCACTTTTCAGCTCATTGTCAAGTTTGGTACTCCAGTTTTCACCTGCATAAGCTATATAACCATCTACCATCCATTTGGGCAAATCGAGTAAAGCCTGGTTCTGGGCAAACTCGCCAAGGTCATCACCAAACAGCATAGTTTCAACCAAAACTTTGGCAATGCCCTGCCTGATCTGGCGACGAAGGTCATTGTGATCGCCATTATAATAAATAACCATTTTGTTATTTACCAGTTTAGTTAAACCACCTGCATTGGGATAATCGAGACCAATACCAATATTCGATTGTTTGAAATCATTGAAGTTATTGTAGAGAACAATATTCAAACGGCGCTGTATGCCGAATTCCGTGAATTCTTCAAGAGAGGGTAATTCTTCTTCAGCAACCTGTGTTGCAAACTTAGCCAGCTCCAGACCGTTTTGTGTGTAATGAACATTGAAATTGGGGCTTTGGTAAAAACTCCATTTAAACTTGGTGTACTGTACCCGATTTTTCCCGTACTCCACCATATTAACCTGCGCATAACCTGAATTACACAGGGTGAAAAGAATAAATAATGCTGCTGCGGCAAGTCTTACAAAACCCATCTGTTGAATTCGCATATTTTCGTGTTATATTATTGTAAGTTAACGGAGTTTAACCGTTAACTAAAAGTACAAAATTCAAGTCATGTTCACTGTTAAAGCTTTCACCTTCAGTCCCATTCAGGAAAATACTTATCTGCTGTATAACGAAAAAGGGAAGGCTCTCATTATAGATCCGGGATGTTATTTTGAAGAAGAACGGGAGATGTTGAGCTCATTTCTTCAACAAAACAATCTCGACCTGCAATTGTTGCTGAATACACACTGCCACCTTGATCATGTTTTTGGCAATAAATGGATTCATGAAACCTTTGGTTTGCTGCTTCATATTCATCAAAAAGAGAAACAGGTGCTTGATTTTGCCCCCGCCAGCGGTTTGATGTGGAATATGCCCTTCGATAATTACAATGCAGAACTGAAGTATATAAAAGAAGGAGAGGAGATTTTACTGGATGATGACAGGCTGAGAATTTTATTTGCACCCGGTCATTCGCCCGGCCATGTATGTTTTTATTGTAAAGAGCAGGGTTTTGTAATTGGGGGTGATGTATTATTCCGTCAAAGTATCGGTCGAACTGATTTGCCCGGCGGAAATCATGAAACACTGATTCAGAGTATCAAAACCCAACTGTTTATTTTACCCGATGATACCATCGTTTACAGCGGCCACGGGCCGGCTACAACGATTGGATATGAAAAAAAGCACAATCCCTTTTTAGCTGGCTGATATAAACCGGCCAACAAACGGAAGCTTTTGCAATTCTTTCTTTTCTACCCTTGAAACAAAATACGTAAAGCCAGCAAGTAAGAAGCTGCCAGTTACAATGCTGAACCAAAGAGGTGAATAGAGCCATGTTACTAAACGATGAGTGAGTACAATCAATGAAACCAGCACCAGGTAAGCCATCATTTTCTTTTTGGCGTAAGGAACAGGATAATATTTTTGTCCCAGTACATAACTGACGATCATCATAAACAAATAACAGCTGAAGGTTGCAATAGCTGCACCCCAGTAATGGAATTTTGGAATCAGTAAAATATTCAGCCCGATGGTAATCAATGCCCCGGCAATGGTAATGGCAGCCCCCATTAAATTCCGGTTGGTGAGCTTATACCAGATGCTGAGATTGTAGTAAATACCAAGGAATATGTTACCCATAGCAAGCAGCAGCACCACATTCATCCCTTCACCCCATGCTTTTGATTTTAGCGTTATGATCCATTTCAACACATCTAAGTAAAGACCAATAAACAGAAACATAAAGCAACATGCAATTACAAAAAATTTCATGATCCGTGCATATGTACGCTGTGCATTTTCTTCTTTTGCATTGTTGAAGAAAAAAGGTTCAGCAGCCATACGGAAAGCCTGGATCATAATGGTGATAAGCACAGCAATGCGGTAGATATTTGCAAAAACACCCAGCTCATGTTTTGCCTGCTCTTTTGGCAAATCAACCACATGCTGATACACCAAACGGCTGAGCATATCATTGATCATTCCGCCTAAGCCAACAATGATCAGCGGATAGCTGTACTTCATAACTTCTTTCCAGAGCTTGCTGTCAAATCTGAAATGGAGTCCTTTCCATTCTTTCCAAAGCAAAAGAAATGTAAGCAGACTGCCACATAGATTGCCAATGAGGTAATAGCCAATTCCAATCTTTTCACTATAAAATGTAGCGATAAATCCATCTGGATTGCTACTTGTATAAGCTGGTAAAAATCCTAAAAACAGGAAAACGATGCTGATATTAACAACAATGCCTGCCACTCTTACAAACGCATATTTCTTTGGCCTGTTTTCCTGACGAAGCCGTGCAAATGGCAATGTTGCCAGGGTATCAAAAAACAAAATACCCAGCATCCATAAAATATATTCAGGGTGTTCATTCAGGCCGGCTCCATCAGCAATGATGGGCTGAAGCAGGTAAAGACCAATGCTGAAAAGAATAGTAGTTGCTAAAACAGAAATCGTTAATGTATTATAAAGTGCTTCCTTATCTTTTTCGTTTGAAAAACGGAAATAAGCCGTTTCAACTCCATAGGTAAAGATGATATTGAGAAATGGGATGATGGCATAAACCTGTGTGAGATCGGCAGTAACGGCCGGCTGTGCAAATATGAAAGGCAAAGCCATGTTCATTAAATAACCCAGAAAGCGGCTGGCAATGGTTGGTAAGCCATACCACAAAGTTTGTCCTGCTAATTTTTTTACGTTGCTCAATGGGCGAATTTAAGATTCTTTAAAAATATGCAAACTTATTATCAATAATTATGCAACGACTTTGACTTGTTTTCTATCTTAGTAAGAAAATAACCTGTTTTATGAAAAAGTATATTGTTTTTTTGCTCCTGTTTATTGCTGCCGGTTTTTATGTACAGGCGCAAAGTTTTGGAGAATTGGAATGGCAGAAGAAAAAAATTCCTGCAGTTGTAATAGAAATTCCGCAAAAGGCTTCTGTAACTGAAGATGCTATCCGCAAAAAATTAGCACAACTCGGCTACAACGCAAAAGAGTCAAAAGGTGCTTACCTCTATAAAGGCATCCGCATTGCTGAAATCAGTAATGAAACATTTGATGTTTTATTAAAAGTTGAGCGAAAGAGCCGGAAAGAAAAGGATGAATCTGTAGTTTATTTTGCTGTTTCAAGAGGATATGAGAACTATATCAAGGCAGAGGATGATGCAGAAGTTACCGCCAATATGAGGAAATACACTTTAAACTTTGTGCCATGGGCTGAAGCTGCAGCTTTAGAAGAAGAAATTGCCGGACAGGAAGATAAAGTGAAATCAGTTGAGAAGAAACTGACTGATTATAATGATGAAAGTGAAAGCCTTCAGAAGAAATTAAAGAAAGTACAGGAAGATATTGAAGAGAATAAACGAAATATTGAGAAACAGAAAATAGAAGTGGAAAACCAGAAGAAGGCACTGGATGTTCTCCGTGCAAAACGAAAAAGCTAATTAAATATCAAATCCCGGTTTACAGCCGGGATTTTTTTAAGTTAATAATCGGCAGGTTTAATTTTTTTTCTCGCCTGTTTGTGTTCTGCTGTTTTCTTTTTTGATTCAATCCTTTTTTCTTTTGCAGCCCTTGATGGCTTTGTAGCGATTCTTGCTTTTTTAGGAGTAAGGGCAGCCGAAATAAGAGCATTCATTTTTTCAATTACTTCCAGTTTGTTTCCCTGCTGGCTGCGGTGAACCTGGCTTTTTACCAGCAGAAATCCTTCTTTGCTAATGCGGTTACCGAGCTTTTCCAATAGCAGTTGTTTTTGCCTGTCGGTTACAAGTGCAGACGCAGCAACATTCCAGAAGCCCATCACCATTGTTTCAACCTTGTTTACATTCTGTCCGCCGGCCCCGCCGCTGCGTGCTGTTTGAAACTCTATTTCACTGCTCACATCTTTTATCATATCTAACCCGAAGCTTTGTATTTTCGGGATTCTAAATTACAACCAATTCACAGATAAATGAGAGCGGTTATACAAAGGGTGAGTAAAGCGTCAGTTAAAGTTAATCAACAGGTAACAGGACAAATTGAAAAAGGGTTACTTGTGTTATTAGGTATTGAAGATGCAGATACTGCCGAAGATATTGAGTGGTTGAGCGGTAAAATTGTCAACCTGCGCATATTTGACGATGTAGCAGGAGTAATGAATTTGTCAATAAAAGAGATTGATGGGAATGTTTTACTTGTGAGCCAGTTTACACTGCATGCATCAACCAAAAAAGGAAACAGGCCTTCTTATATAAAGGCAAGTAAACCCGATTTTGCTGTGCCCATGTATGAAAAAATGATTTTGCAACTGGAGAATGATCTTGGAAAAAAAATGCAAACCGGCATTTTTGGTGCTGATATGAAAGTGGAGTTGCTGAATGACGGACCAGTAACAATTGTGATTGATACAAAGAGCAGGGAGTAATTTGAAAAATTGATAAATAATTATACAATGAGTACAGAGTTAACGATAAAACAGGCGCAGACTGAAGTTGATAACTGGATAAAAACAGTAGGTGTGCGTTATTTTAATGAACTCACAAACCTGGGTATGTTAATGGAAGAGGTAGGCGAACTGTCGAGATTGATGGTACGGAAATATGGTGAGCAATCCTTTAAAGAAACAGATAAAGGCAAGGAGTTAAGTGATGAAATGGCTGATGTCCTCTGGGTATTGATCTGTTTGGCAAATCAAACCGGTATTGATCTTACAGAAGCCCTGCAAAAGAACTTTGAAAAGAAAAATATCCGTGATGCTAACCGTCACCAGGAAAATGAAAAACTGAAATAGGCAATAACGTTCGTCAGTTCATCCCTTTAGCCTGTAACTCTTATCTTTGCACACTTTCAAACAAGTGCAACTATGGCGAACGACAAACTCTTTGCAAACATTATTTCCCACGCCAAAGAATATGGCTTTATTTTTCAATCATCTGAAATTTATGATGGCTTAAGTGCAGTATATGACTATGGCCAGTATGGCAGTCAGCTTAAGAAAAATATCCGTGATTACTGGTGGAGAAGTATGACCCAACTGCATGAAAACATTGTTGGGATCGATGCGGCTATTTTTATGCATCCCACAACCTGGAAAGCAAGCGGGCACGTTGATAATTTCAGCGATCCCATGATCGATAACAAAGACAGCAAAAAAAGATACCGTGTTGATCATTTGATTGAGGCGCATGCTGAAACATTAGCTGAACCGGAAGCAGCTGCATTAATAGCAAACATGGAGCAATTGCTGGCAACTGATGATTATACCGGTATTAAACAGCTCATTGATGATAATAAAATTAAGTGCAGTGTCAGCGGAACAGCCAATTGGACAGAAGTTCGCCAGTTCAACCTGATGTTCTCTACAGAATTTGGTGCAGTATCAAGTGATAATCCTGATGACAACATCGTTTACCTGCGCCCAGAAACAGCGCAGGGAATTTTTGTGAACTTCCTGAACGTGCAAAAAACAGGAAGGATGAAAATTCCGTTTGGTATTGCACAAACAGGAAAAGCTTTCCGCAATGAAATTGTTGCCCGCCAGTTTATTTTCCGCATGCGTGAATTTGAACAGATGGAAATGCAGTTCTTTGTCCGCCCCGGCACTGAACTGGAATGGTATGCCAAATGGAAAGAAGCAAGAATGAAATGGCACCAGGAATTAGGAATTCCTGCAGAGAAGTTGCGTTTTCATGATCATACAAAACTGGCGCATTACGCCAATGCAGCCGTTGATATAGAATTTGAATTCCCCTTTGGATGGAAAGAACTGGAAGGTGTGCACTCAAGAACGGATTATGATTTGAAGCGTCACCAGGAGTTCAGCAAAAAAAAGATGCAGTATTTTGATACAGAAATCAATCAGAACTATGTGCCATATGTTGTAGAAACTTCGGTTGGACTTGATCGTCTGTTTCTCACCGTTTTAAGTAATGCCTATCATGAAGAGGAAGTGCCTACTTCTGAAGAGGGTAAAACAGATATTCGTACTGTTTTAAAAATTCCGGCTAAGCTGGCCCCCATTAAACTGGCTGTTTTCCCACTAACCAAAAAAGATGGGCTGCCCGAAATTGCACGGTCTATTATGCAGGAATGTATGCCACATTTCCAATGCTTTTACGAGGAAAAAGATGCAATTGGTAAAAGATACCGCAGGCAGGATGCAATTGGCACACCATTTTGTGTAACCGTTGATCATCAAACTAAAGAAGATGGAATGGTTACTGTTCGAGACAGGGATACACTGGTGCAGAAACGGGTATTAATCCAGGCTGTAAAGGAATTTGTGAATAATTCAGTTGTTTAATTGAACGAAGTGGTTTAATTTGCCGACTGAAAGAACCATCTGGCTGATTTATATTACTGGTCCGTATTAGAAAATCATTACCCATAAAGGAAATGCTGGATATTAAACCAAACAATAGCTATAAATGAATCTTACTCAATTAACCCTTGAAATCCATGTTGCAATATTTGCCGGTATCCTGATTGTAACTGTCTTTTTAAGTATTTTAATAGGTAGAAGGCAGGTTAGTAATAAGGAGAGACGAATTTTGGAATTGGAAAATGAAATGCTTGCAGCTCATAAAGAGATTCTGAATTATGCTAAAATCAATAAGCAATTAACAGAAACTTTGGAAAAAGCAAAAATTCCTTATCCTGTTACCCGCATTGATGAAGAAGATGGTGATGAAAAAGTTCGTAAACTACCTCTTGGTAAAATTGGATAAAAAATAAATCATTATAAAAAAAGGCAACAGATTATCTGTTGCCTTTTTTAGTGTAGCTATTCTACAGGCGAGTTTACCATATGACCAGTTTTTGAATGAATATTTCTTTACCTGATTGATCTTTTATTTCAATGAAATAAGTGCCTTTAGACAGACGGCTGATATCAATTCTGGTATCCTGGTATGCCGAGCGGTTATTTGACATTACCTGTCCCACACTGCTCAGTATTCTTACATTCATTTCGTGTACCTGTTGTTTGTTGCCGGCAACGATGATAAGAGTATTCCCGGAACTGAATGCTCCCCTTACAAATATATCCTCCGTATTTACATTCAACAGAATAGTATTTGAGTAGGTGAATCTTCCATCTTTATCAATCATCTTTAAACGATAGAAAAGTTGGTTTCCTTTTGTAAGAGCATTGTTATCGGTAAATCTGTACGTAGTTGTTTGTGATGAAGAAGCTTGCGCATTAACTGTTCCAACAGTTGCAAAATATGTTTCATTATCAATTCTGCGTTCAATTTCAAAATAATCACCGTTGCTCTCTCCTGCAGTTTGCCATTGCAGGTCTGCATTAGGGTAACGTTTGATACCTGTAAAATTGAGTAGTGTTATCGGCAATGATTGATCAGCAGTAATACCACCGCCATTGATCCAGAACTCAGAAAATGATCTTACTTTAAATTGCGCATAATAACCGTTGTTAAATGGCAGCACATCAACATTTGCAGGCAAAATAAATGAATGCGGTCCGGTGTTATTGTCGGCAAGGGTTCCATTTTCATTTGCAAGAGTTCCACTGAATTTTGTTACACCCACAAGAAAAGCATCTTTTACTTTGGTACAAGTGCCGCAGCCAGTTGCCTGAATTAAAGCGGTTGCTTCCTGTTCAGTAAAATAAAAACGGACCAATACACTGTCTGCTGGAGCAATCGCTGGTCTTATCACTATATTTCTGTCGAGATAGTACTGATTTGTATTAAAGCGTATTGCCCCGGTATTGATGTAAACACTTACATCGGTACTTCCGAGGTTTTGACCAAGCGGATTAATTGAGGCTACAAGATTTCCTCCACTTTTAAAATCAATCCAGTTACTGCCACTTACTGATGCATTAATGTTTGAGACATTTGTACCGGTATAGATTGCTTCTTTTTCGAAAATATGAATATCGTCAATACCAACACCTTCTGATTGTGTTAATTCATCGCTTGACAATAAAAACCGGAAACGGATATTGGCTGCATCAGGCACTTCTGTGCTGGATACATGCCAGCGTTGAATATTTTTATTCCATGATTGATTAGCTGCAGAGTCGAACCAATTTGTGCCGTTCACAGCTGTTAACCGTTGCCAGGTATTTCCATTATCAATGCTGTAATCAAGTGTATGAAAATCGCAATTACAATTTGCTTCCTGTTGTGAGATATGACTGTAACTGAATACAGGTTGTGTTAAACTGCTCAGATTAAAGCAGGGAGAATAGAGATATGAAGTTTCATTTTGTTTGTAAGTGCTGTATAAACTTGTAAACCATCCATTGTCTGCACTTGCTGATCTGTTCATCAGTGATTTGAATGGTTGCCCCCAGCTCCAGCTGCTGTAACTCACTGTATCTGTAAACCAGGTTCCGTTATCGGTATCAAAACGTTCAAGATAAGGGAAGGTGGAAATAACCGGGCTGCTGTAAACAAACTGGTTGTTGATACTGTCATTAACCGGGTAATTATCTCCTGCCAGCTGAACCCATGCATCTATTTCATATGATCTGAATGTAGATAGGTTTGCCAGGGTTGTAAATGTATAATCAGTTTCACTGTTTGCATTCAATACCGGAATAGTTCCGGCAACAGGAATGCCATTAAAGAGGCGGTAATATGCAGGTACATTATTAAAAGTAGTGGCAGTTGTATTTTTTACTCTGATTGTAATGGCAGCATTACCAGGTGAGCAATTGAATGTATCGGGTGCAACAAGCCTAGTAACCATTACATCGTTAGCAGCTGCAACGATCCGGATATCATCAAACGAAAATCCATCATCCATGTCAGGGTTCTCCTGGAAATATTCCCCGTTATTTGCTGAAGCAAGCCCCTGTTCATCAAAACGAATCTGGAAGCTGGAAGTGATTGGTTGCCCAAGATCATTGATATTGATGGAAGGCTGTTTTACTTCTCCCATTGCTCCCTGGTTAGTACTTAAATCATAAACCTGTATCCATGGTGAAACATCGCTTCCTCTCATCCAGACGCCTGTACCAGGTTGTTTTAATTGCCCGTGATTGCGGAATTTAAAATCAAAACGTAAACCCGGAGTAGCTGCATAACTGCTGAGATTAATCGTTGCTGTTAATTTATTGTCAGATAAAGTACCATTATAATTTACTGCATCAAGTGTAGCTGATCTGTTTCCTGTTATTGAAACTCCACTGTTAATGAATGTGCGGAAACGGCCATTACTGTTTGCTGTTGTAAAATCAAAACGATCGGCGTTGGTTAATGCAAACAGGTTGCTGCGGTATTCAGCTGTTCCGGTTGTTTCAAATGTTTCAGTGAATGGAAGTACAACCGGAGGGTTCGCTACATGCCTGATTGTATAAGTGATTTCATCGTTAGCTGTTTGTGCATCACCTGTTTGCTTTACAAACACACGAACGGTATAGGTTCCTGCAGCTGAGAAATTTGCTGTTGCAGCAAATGAATAGTTAACTGTACCACCTGCAGCAATTACAGCAGATGATGATTCAGTAATAACAGAACCACCATTTATCTGGTAAGAGATATTATAACTTCCCGGTGTAGCAACGTCATCTAAATTTTTGATGCGTACGGTTATTTGTTGTGCAGCTGAAAGCTGTGTACTGGTATTTGTTCTGCCATTTAAAGGGGCAATTAACGTGTCAAGTTTCAGATCATTATTAAACTCTGCTGCTGAACAGGGTGTTCCTAAAGCAGGTGTAATATTTTTTGCAGTGGCACGCATACCCAGTGAATCAGTCATTCTTGCTCTTACTGTAAACCAATAGGGTTGAGTTTTATCCAGACCACTTACACGGTAATTCAATGATGCAGTGGTACCTATTGAACTGAGTGCTCCATTTACCAGTTGCAGTATTTCATAATCAGTAGCACTTGTTATGGAGGCCCAGTTAAGATCAACATAGCCTTCACAGGGAACTGTTGCTGTTAATGTTGGTTGAGTAAGAATGGTAAAGTTGCCGGGAGCTGTTACTGCAGCACCGCCTCCATTTCTTGTAACCTTTATCTTTCCTTTATTAGTAGGTGTATTTGGAACGGTCCATATGTAACGATGTTGACTGGCTGCGACATTATTGTCAATTAGAGACCAGGTAGCTCCATCGTCTAATGAAATTTCAAGTGTAAATGTATTGCTGCTGTTGTCTGTAGCGTTCCATTTAATAATTTCTTCCTGTCCCGGTGAAAAATGTTCGCCGCCATACGGATGTTCCAGCTTAATTTCATCCATCAAAAATTCATAGGTTACAAAATATTCAATGGGTCCGTCGGGTACATCAAAGCCATCAAGTTGAACATTAATGCTTGTGCCCGGATTATTTATTGTTACCTGTTCAATATTATTTACGTGGTCCTCATTTCTGGTTGCCAGAGCGTTTACAGAGCCAGGTGCGGGATTTAATATCCATGGCCGATAGGTGGTTACACCGTCAACAACGGAAAGATCAAGATCATTTACTAATGCAGTTGAAGAATATGCTGCGGCTTCTTTATCATGCCAGTACAGCATTACTTTTACCTGTCTTGTTCCTGCCGGTACTGCAATATTTTGAGAGTTGTTTCCGCCAGTTGCGAGGGTGCCGGTGAAATAATGATTTTGTTCAATCATTTCTACAGCTTTGCGTGGATTGATGAAACCAAACCCCCATGAATAATCAGGACCGGCATTCCCTCTATCGTCACCACTGTTACAAATAACAGCTTTTAGTAATGCACTTTTAGGATATGCATTTGCATGAAGTTGTTTATACCTTTCTGTTAATAATGACCACACACCTGTTACAAAGGGTGCAGCAAAGCTTGTTCCTGATCCTGTGCCGTAAATATTATTAGAACTGGTTGACCAAACACTTGTACCACTGGCAATAATTTCCGGTTTAAGACGGCCATCCATTACTGGTCCCCGGCTTGTTCCTCCCGGCATTCCCTGAAGTAATAAATCGGCTAAAATATAATAATTGCCCACAGTGAGGGTGTTTTTACCCGTTTGATATCCGCTCTTAACAGTTGCAAAAGAATAAGGAAAAGGAGAACAGGTGTAGTTGCCATCATTGCCAACAGCAAAAATGTGTTCAATAAGCGGGTTCATGAACATCTGCCGATCGACATATTCACTTAATTCATTGTATTCACCATTACCAATACAACCCACAAGCCCATTAAAGTATGAGTTATTGGTTACAGTCATATTGTAGTCAGTAAAATATACATCTGATTTGGTAAGTATGTAATCATAATAATCTGAAACCAACTGGCTTTTATCGGCAACACCTTTATAGCGTTCTTCTATAATGCCATCACCGCCAACAACACCAACTATCTGTCTTCCATGATTAAAAAAGGTTGCAAGTGATGGGTTGCGGTTAATAAGATTGGTATTGTTATCAAGATGCAACGGGTCGGCATTATCACCAACGCCAACAGTAACACCATTACCTGTTAAATTTCTTCCTGCCACTTCAAAACTTGTAAGATTCGTTAATCCAAACATCCCTCTTTCTTTCTGGTTCAATGGTTCTATATTAAAAAAGGAAAGATTAATGTAAGCAATAAAGGGAAGTTCACTGAGTGCAGAAATTCTGCCGGTGGCAACAGAAACCTGCGCCAATCCCTGGTTCAGATAGTCTGCTTTTTTAAGTGTTACACCCAAAAAAGCGAGTTGCGATTGTACATCATTCCATTTTACCCCGTTATGCAATTTAAGATTAACCAGTACGGGCAACTCAGATGTTTTAGTTGCAAGCAGTGTTTTTAATTCCTTGCCAATTTTTGCTGAACCGGGCATATGAATTACAGCTTTAACTCCTGCTTCATAAAATTTCGATAACATGGGCACCTGCTTCATTCTTACCTGGTAAGTATTATCTGGCAGGTAATAAAGTATTTCTATCCCGAGGGATTTAATCTTTTTTTGCTGTGCGGCTGTGATTCGTTGTTCAAATACCAGCATTGTATAAATGCTGTTGCCGAATTTTCCTTTTTGCAGTTCTGCATTTACATCCGCTGCTGTCATATTCTCTTTCACCACCAGGTTTTCTCCTTTTAAGCGAAGTGTTCCGGCTGTTTTTTGGGCGGTGACATTTAGCGCAAAGAAAAAAAGTGAAAGGGCAATACAGACGTTTTTCATAATAAAGGATTGAGTCGAAAAAAGAATTGGCTTGAGCAGTATGGAGGATGAATGTTGGTTGCGTTGCTGGCAATGTTTCATTATGCTATGGATTTACAGGAATTTGGATGTTCTCAAAAATAAACATATTTCTCTGAAAAGGAAAGCTTGTGTAAGATTTGAAGGCTTTAGGTGATGGAAGCTTGAAATCAGCTTTCTGTGCTTATCTTTGCAGACAGTGAATTTTGAATTGTTGCAGAAAAAATTTAATGATGATCCCCGCCTTTTTCAACTGGTGGACAGGCTTTCTTTTGCCCAAAAACAACGGATCTATCTGAAAAACCTGCAGGGAAGTTCTTCACAGTTTGCCGCAGCTGCAGCATTTAATCACCCATCGCTTGAGCAACTCAATCATCTTTTTATCGTAAATGATGCAGAAGAAGCAGCCTATTTTCATAATTCATTAGAGAGCATCACCAACGAACTCAACTTATTTTATTTCCCATCATCGTTTAAACACCCAAAGAATTTCCGACTCCTTAATTCGTCGCATGTAATGTTACGGACCGAGGCATTGACGAAATTTTCTATGCCAACAGGTCAACGGGTTGGAGCGATTGTTACTTATCCGGATGCATTGTTTGAGAAAGTGGTATTGCCCAATAAACTGCAGGGTAATATGCTGCTCATCAAAACAAACGACACATTGGATGTTGACAGCCTGATGGGTTTTCTTGTTGATCTTGGTTTTGACCGTACAGATTTTGTTTATCAGCCCGGGCAGTTTGCAGTACGTGGCGGGATCCTCGATATCTATTCATTTGGTAATGAAAAACCCTACCGCATTGAATTGTTTGGTAATGATGTTGACAGCATCCGCATTTTTGATCCTGAAACACAATTGAGTGAACGGAGATTGGTGCAGGTAAGCATTATTCCCAATGTGGAAACACAGTTTGAAAGCGGGGAGAAAGTTTCTTTGTTTGATTTTCTGCCGGAGAATACAATTATATGGGTGAAGGATTTTGATATTGTGAAGGAACGGTTATTGACAATGGAGGAAGATCTGCATCAGTTCCTGCTGTTATCGCCAACAGCAAAGCAAAACAGCAATGATGATGAAGACAGGCTGGAGAAAACTGATCTGAGTGAAAATGATTTTATCAATACAGTCATTGTTGAAGAGCAGATACAAAGAAATCATATTGTAGAATTTGGGTACGAGCCTCATTTACTTGAAACAGTTGAAGGGACAAACCGGCTGGAGATCTTATTTAACACCAAACATCAACCGGCATTTAACAGGCAGTTTGAATTGTTAATTAAAGATCTGAAAGCATGGACAGCCAAAGGTTTTGAAACATTCATCTTTGCGGAGAATCCAAAGCAACTGGAGAGACTGCACAGCATTTTTGCTGATTTGAAAGCAGAGATTCAATTCACACCCATTCCTGTTTCTATTCATGAAGGATTTATTGATGAAGACTTAAAAATTCTTTGTTATACCGATCACGAAATTTTCCAGCGTTATCATAAATACAAAGTAAAACAGGCCTACAATAAAAGCAAGGCGCTTACTATCCGAGCATTAAAAGAATTGCAACCGGGAGACTATGTAACGCATATCGATCATGGTGTGGGAACATATAGCGGCTTGCAGAAAATTGAAGTAAATGGAAGGTTGCAGGAGGCTGTAAGGTTAATTTATAAGGATAGTGATATTTTATATGTCAACATCAACTCACTTCATAAGATTTCAAAATACACAGGTAAAGAAGGAAATGTTCCCAAGATCAACAAGCTGGGAAGTGATGTTTGGCAACGGTTAAAGGAAAAAACAAAAATCAAGGTTAAAGAAATTGCGTTTGATCTGATTCAGTTATATGCACAGCGAAAAGCACAGCAGGGCTTTGCTCATACTCCAGACAGTTATTTGCAAACAGAGCTTGAAGCTTCGTTTATGTATGAAGACACTCCTGATCAGGGCAAGGCAACTGCTGATGTAAAAAAGGACATGGAATCGCCAGCGCCAATGGACCGTTTAGTTTGTGGTGATGTAGGGTTTGGTAAAACTGAAATAGCCGTTCGTGCTGCTTTTAAAACTGTATGCGACGGAAAGCAGGCCGCCATCATGGTTCCAACAACTATTCTGGCTTATCAGCATTATAAAACATTCCAGGAACGGTTGAAAGATTTTCCGGTAACAGTTGATTATGTAAATCGTTTCAAATCAGCGAAGGAGAAAAAAGAAACATACAAACGACTCGAAGAAGGGAAAGTTGATATTATCATCGGTACACATGCATTGCTGGGTAAAGATGTAAAATATAAAGAGCTTGGTTTATTGGTGGTGGATGAAGAACAGAAGTTTGGTGTGGGGCACAAAGAAAAAATCAAAACATTAAAAACTAATGTTGACTCATTAACACTAACAGCAACACCTATACCACGAACATTGCAGTTCAGCTTAATGGGAGCAAGGGATCTCAGTATCATTAATACGCCGCCACCGAACCGCCAACCCATTCAAACCGAGGTACAGGTGTTCCAGGAAGATTTTATCCGTGATGCCATTTATTATGAAACCGAACGTGGAGGTCAGATTTTCTTTATTCATAACCGTATTGCAGGGTTGGCAGAGATGGCTGCGATTATTCAGCGTCTTTGTCCTGACCTGAGCATTGGCTTTGCACATGGACAAATGGAAGGTCATGAACTGGAAGAACGCATTTTCGATTTTATTGATAAACGTTACGACGTACTTGTTTGTACCAATATTGTTGAAAGCGGAGTTGATATTGCCAACGTAAATACTATCATCATTAATAATGCTCACCAGTTTGGATTAAGTGATCTGCACCAGTTACGTGGAAGGGTAGGGCGCAGTAACAAAAAAGCATTCTGTTATTTACTGGCTCCACCAATGAGTACCTTACCAAACGATTCAAGAAAGCGTTTGCAAACATTGGAACAGCATAGTGAATTGGGAAGTGGTTTTCAGATTGCCATGCGTGATCTTGACATTCGTGGTGCAGGTAACATGCTGGGTGGTGAACAAAGCGGCTTCATGGCTGAGATTGGTTTTGAAATGTATCAGAAAGTTTTGGACGAAGCCATCAGGGAATTGAAACGAACCAAATTCCGTGATTTGTTTAAAGAAGAAATTCAGCAGCAGGAAAACTTTGTAAAGGATTGTATGATTGACACCGATCAGGAAATTCTGATCCCCGATGCTTATGTTGAAAGTATTGCCGAGCGTTTGAGTTTATATACGAGACTGGATAATTGTGAAAATGAAGAAGACCTGCTTGCTTTTCATACAGAATTAATTGACAGGTTCGGACCAATACCTTCGCAGGTAGAAGACTTGTTCACAACTGTGCGTTGCCGTAAGCTGGCGGTAGAGCTTGGCTTTGAAAAAATGACATTAAAAGAGCAAACCCTGCGTTGCTACTTTATCAATAATCCTGATTCTCCTTATTTCGAATCGCCGGTTTTCCAGGGTCTTTTACAGTTCGTGCAAACTTCATTGAATAAAGCACAGCTGAAGCAAACCGGTAAGCTGTTCCTCTTAGTGGTTCGGGATATGGACGGCATGGAAGCATTGCTGCGGCTATTAACACGCATGCATGCAGCTGTAGTGGAAAAACCGGTTACTGCATAATGCCTTCTCACTGGCAAATGGATATGTCGCTCTTCAAACGTAAAAACATGAAAGCGGAAACTGAAGGGTCGCAGGGAGCTATGCAGGGAATGTAATAGAATAAATTGTATGGATGATCAGCCTCATGTACTTGTTACATGGGGCTTTTTTTATGCTGTAAAATTGTGTATCCAGAATGGGTTTTTAGTCTTACTTTTAAGTGTAACAAAGTTGCTGTTTCCAAAAAGCTTTAACCGATTATTTTAAACACATTAAAATTTCATTCATGGAACAAGACTTTGCACAGACAAGAGAAATCAGGTATGCCAATGTCAGCAGTGACGAACGCACAATGGCTATTCTCTGTCATGTATTATCAATTTTCTTTTCTTTTATTCCGGCACTGGTAATCTATCTTGTAAAAAAAGATGATTCTCCTTATGTTGCAGAGCATGCAAAAGAAGCCTTGAATTTTCAGATTTCATTGCTGATTTATGCTATGATCAGCGGTATACTGGTATTGCTCCTGGTAGGTATTCTGTTGCTGATCGTTTTAGCTATAGGATCCTTAATACTTTATATTATTGCGGCTATAAAAGCAGCAGATGATATATTATACCGTTACCCGTTTACGATCCGTTTGATCAAGTAGTTTTACGATCCTGTTGTTAAGCAAAATATAATAAAAGATATCCGGGAGGCGTTTAATACAATGTGGCATTTGGCTTGTGATAAATTCAGTGACACATTGTATTTTTTACCCTAAACCGTAGCTTATGAAACAAGTTTTACTCCTTGCTTCTTTATTCATCATTATTTCATCCTGTGCCCGTAGAAAAATGGAGGCACGTGTGGATCGTTTCAACATCAGGACAATCGCTATTCTACCTGCTCAATTGGAAGTGACCGGAAATACTCCAAAAAAACTCACTCCCGAGCAACTCCATCAGATCGTCCTTCAAAACAAAAAATTTCTTGATCAGGCATTGTACATTGACCTGTCACAGTATGTAGATTCACGCTTACGGCGTTATTCACAGGTACAGTTTCAAAGTGCCGACCGCACAAAAAAATTGCTGGAAGAAAAAGGCATTACCGATTCAGCTTCCTGGCAAATGGACCCGGCAGAGCTGGCTAAAATATTAGGCGTTGATGCTGTCGTATCTGCAAAGGTTACCCAAAACCATATTCTCAGTGATGAAGTGGCCATGGGAATTGATGTGATTGGAGGAATCGTAAGGCAAACAGTACCCCGATTACCGTTGCCTTATGGCGCTGCCCGAACCAGTGATATGTATGTAAGCTGTGCTTTAATCAGGGGAGGGTATTCTGTTTGGAGTACCCGGTTTACCAATCGTACTGACTGGAACTATCCATTCCAGAATGCGATTCAACATGCAACATCTGCTATTGCTTACAGATTTCCACTTTAATAACGATCGAAATTACCGCATAAAAAAGGGTCGTTCTGCAGAATGCAGAACGACCCTTTCAATATCATTCAGAAAAATTAGTCCCAGCCTTTTTTTGCTGTTCCTGCTTCGATAGCAGCCAGCGCTTTTGCTTCACCCAGTAATGCGGTGAGTTTGTTGCCTTTGCCATCATCACCTTTTGCGATATATCCGCCTTTGGCTGTACGTTCTACAACTGCATTTAAGATAGGAACATTCTTTTCTTTTGTCTTTACATTATACGCTGTTAATTGCATAGCTTAATGATTTTTTGGGGGTTAGTTAATAATCCCGGCCGCCCGGCATAGGCTAAAATTACAGATTTTCCCCTTAGATGGCTGAAAATGCTTTCCACAAGTACATTAATATACCTGTATTTAATAAAAAAGCGGCCATTAAGACCGCCTAAATTATTGTAAATCAGCTCATAAGTCATTTAAACATCAATCTTTGCATATTTTGCATGGCTTTCAATGAAAGCCCTTCTTGGGGCTACTTCATCGCCCATGAGCATGCTGAACACCCTATCGGCTTCGGCAGCACTTTCAATGGTCACCAGTTTTAAGGATCGGCTACCCGGGTTCATGGTTGTTTCCCACAGTTGATCTGCGTTCATTTCACCCAAACCTTTATAGCGCTGAACATTTACGCTGTCTTCTTTTCCGCCGCCAAACTGAATAGCAAAGGCTTTGCGTTCTTCTTCTGTCCATGCGTAGGCCATGTCCTTACCTTTTTTCACCTGGTAAAGAGGGGGTTGAGCAATATAAAGATAGCCCTGTTCAACAATAGCGGTCATATAACGAAAGAAGAAAGTAAGAATCAATGTGGCAATATGACTACCATCCACATCGGCATCGGTCATAATGATGATCTTGTGATAACGGAGTTTTGAAATATCCAATGCTTTGGGATCTTCAATCGTTCCCATCTTTACGCCAAGGGCAGTAAACATATTGCGAATTTCCTCATTGTCATAGATCTTATGTTCCATTGCTTTTTCTACGTTCAGAATCTTACCACGCAGGGGAAGAATAGCCTGGAAGCTGCGGTCACGACCTTGTTTGGCTGTACCACCTGCTGAATCACCTTCAACTAAATATAATTCGCAACGTTCAGGATCTCTGTCAGAGCAATCGGCCAGCTTACCGGGTAAGCCGCCACCGCTTAATACGGTTTTACGCTGAACAAGTTCACGGGCTTTACGTGCAGCGGCTCTTGCCTGTGCTGCTAAAATAATTTTCTGAACAATATTCTTGGCATCCCTTGGATTTTCTTCCAGGTAAGCTTCTAATGTTTTACCAACGGTTACTTCAACAATACCACTGACTTCACTGTTACCGAGTTTTGTTTTTGTCTGCCCTTCAAACTGCGGTTCAGGAACTTTTACAGAAATGATAGCACTGAGTCCTTCCCTGAAATCATCACCTTCTACATCCACCTTGGCTTTTTCAAACATGCCTTCTTTCTTTCCATAAGCTGTAAACACTCTTGTAATTGCACGGCGGAAACCGGTTACATGTGTACCACCTTCAATAGTGTTGATGTTGTTAACGTAGGAGAAGATATGTTCGCTGTAAGAATCGTTATAAATCATCGCAACTTCTACTGCTACATTCGATGCTTCATCACGGCTATCCATGTAAATCACCTGTGGCAATAATGGGCTGCGTTTGCTGTTACTGTCAATCAGCTCAACAAATTCACTGATACCACCTTCACTGAAAAAAGTGCTGGTATAAGTTGCACCGCTTTCATCAAGCTCACGCAGATCGTTTAAAATAATACGAACACCCTTGTTTAAAAAAGATAATTCACGAAGACGGGCTTCTAAAATTTCCTTTTTAAAAACGGAGGCTGTAAAAATGGTAGTATCGGGCCAGAAATGAACTTTTGTTCCTGTAAGATCGCTCTTGCCAATTTCACGAACAGGGTATTGGGGCACACCAATTTTGTATTCCTGTTCAAATATTTTTCCCTCACGCTGAACAGTTACCTGTAATGTAGACGAAAGAGCGTTTACGCAACTCACACCAACACCATGCAAACCACCTGATACTTTGTAAGAGCCTTTATCGAATTTGCCACCGGCATGAAGTACAGTCATTACCACTTCAAGCGCAGAACGTTTTTCTTTTGTATGCATGGCAGTAGGAATGCCACGCCCATCATCCTGTACACTGATACTGTTATCTTCATGGATGTTTACGATAATGTTTTTACAATAACCTCCCATGGCTTCATCAATGGAGTTGTCAACCACCTCATAAACGAGGTGATGCAAACCTTTCTCACTGATATCGCCAATATACATGGCGGGTCTTTTCCGAACCGCTTCTAAACCTTCTAAAACCTGTATGCTGTCTGCGCCGTAACCTGCATTTTGTTCTGCTGCGCTGAGTGTTTTTTCCTGCAAATCTGTGCTCATATTGTGCTTCTCTGAAATCTGTTTTGTGAGGTAAAAATATATTCGGACAAATGTACGGAAAAGCAGGCGGTTGAAGCGTTTTTAAAGCCTGTTTTTAACCCAAAAAATCCACAATTTTTCAGTTGTTTTTCAGGAAGAAATTTTCTCCATTTCGGGAATATTTTTTAGTAAGAAAAATACATATCAGCTTTATTGTAATCAAAATATGACAATAGTCAGTCATTTGGAGCTGATCTGTGAAATTTCAATGTCTTAACTTTGTTCTCTTATGCAGCAATTGAACGATATACTTACACTGGCACACAGGCATCCACTGATGATGCATGAGCTGGAGTTGTTGCATGAGGTAGAGAAACAGATCCCCGGCTCAGTGAGTTACAGTATACGGCGTTACAAAATGCAGCCTCAATGGAATATGGAAGATGTGGGGATGCTTGCCTATAATTACCAACCAAAGCTGCAAAAAGACAGGAGTATTGAACTGAGATTTTGTATTTCCGGAAATAAGTACTGTTCAAATACAGCCTGTAAAAATGGTTTTTGCAGAACACAATCACAGCAATGCGGAGAGTTTGCAGATACTGTTGACGTTTTCAGCTTCCATTATTCGGCATCCTATCTCAGCCAGTTTGTAAAAGGAAAAACAGTTCAAACAAAAAGTGACCAGATCCTTGCATTCAAACAAAAGGAGTCTTTTTCAACTGTTGTAAATCTTTGTAACCGTACAAAAGGAATTCTTGAAAATCTCTTACAGCATAATTACAGCAATGCGCTTGAAAATATTTATGTAAACAGCCAGTTGCAAACGCTGTTGCTGTACGGTCTTGAATGTTTGGTGGAAGAAAAAGCGGAAGAAAGTTTTGCCTGCAAATTTCTTTCGAATGAAGCTGACCGTGATAAGATGAATCTTGCCCGTGAAATTTTACTGCAACGTATTGGTGATCCTATCACCATTAAAGAACTCAGCCGCAAGGTTGGAACAAACGAATGTTATTTAAAGAAAGGATTTAAAGAAATGTTTGGCACCACGGTTTTTGATTTTTATCAAAGCCAGCGTATGGAACACGCCAAATATTTATTATATGAAAAGGGGCTGAGTGTTACTGAAGTAAGTGCACTGCTTGGTTATTCTTCCATCTCCCATTTTTCTACTGCATTTAAAAAACATACAGGCCTGAAGCCCTGTGAACTGCTGTTTAAGCCCTACTAATTTCCATTTTCTTTTTTTTCTTAGTGAAGCTTTCCGTTTTGCGTAAATGCTTTTCCTCATTCTGTAAGTGATTAAGATTTCTGTGAAGCAATTTTGCATCTTATAAAACATAAGATCAATGGAACGGATATTAAGAACCAAACTGATTATTCTTTTTACACTTCTCACTTCATCCATATTTGCACAACAGGGTATTAAGGACGCTGTAACAACAACTGTTCACCGTGTTTCTGTACATACAGCAGTTGATCAACAGGGTATTAAAGGAGTAGTAACAACTGTTGACGGAAGGGCCGCAGAACATGTAAGTATTTTATTAAAAGAAATCAATAAGGGAACCATCACTCTTGAAGATGGTTCGTACAGGATTTATAATGTACCGGCAGGCGAGTACACAATCATAATATCTTTTGTAGGCCTGCAAACAATTGAGAAAAAAATACAGGTACACGAAAACGAAATTCTGAACAGCAACTTTATCCTGAAAGAAAATGCAAAAGAACTGAATGAAATTGTGATTGCCTATTTCAGAAGCGTAAACGACAGAGCAACAGTGTTTGGCAAATCAGCCATTAAGCCAATGGATTTGCCACAGGCTATTGCAACCGTAAGCGAAGCAGTGATAAAAGACCAGCAGGCACAGCGTTTGAGTGATGTGGTTAAGAATGTAAACGGTGTATACCTTGGTACAGCGAGAGCCAGTACACAGGAAAGTTTTTATGCAAGAGGTTACAGCTTTTCATCAACCAATATGTTTAAAAATGGATCAAGAGTAAACAGCGGCGCAATGCCTGAAGTAAGCTCGCTTGAAAGCGTAGAGATCTTAAAAGGAGGTGCTGCAATCCTCTATGGTAACGTAGCTCCCGGTGGAGTGTTGAATATGGTAACCAAAAAACCGAAGTTTGAATTTGGTGGCGAAGTAAGTTTGCGTGCAGGCAGTTTCAATTTGTGGAAACCAAGTTTTGATGTGTATGGTCCTATCACCAAAAAAATTGCTTATCGTTTGAACGGTACATTTGAAACAACAGATAGCTATCGTTCAAAGGTTTCTTCTGCACGTTATTATGTAAACCCTTCTTTCCTGATTAAGCTTGGTGCTAAAACAGAATTGCTTGTAGAAGGTGATTACCTGAAACATGATTTCACGCCTGACTTTGGCATTGGTTCATTAAACAATACGATTATTGCGGATGTACCCCGTTCAAGATTTATGGGCACCAACTGGCAATATAATATTACACAGCAGGTAACAACGTCTGCAACGGTTAAACATACATTCAATAATAACTGGCAGTTGAGCAGTGTTGTTTCTTATCAGCAATTCCAAAGAGATTATTACTCTGTTGAACGCATACAGGCGAATGCAAAAGGTGACTGGGGTCGTCCGCTGGGTCGTGTGGATACAAAAGAAAACTTTTTTACCGGCCAGATCAACCTCAATGGTAAATTCAAAACCGGAAAAATTGAACATACTCTGTTAGCAGGTATTGATGCCGATCATTACCTCACTGAAACTTATAACTATGATGTACAGGGAAAGATCTACGATAGTATCAATATCCTTGATCCAGGCAAGTTTGTACGACGTACGGATGTTCCTGTTGCAACAAGAGTAACATTCATTGCAACACCGGTGAACAGAGTGGGTGCATATGTACAGGATCTCATCAGCATTACTCCGAAGATCAAATTATTAGCGGGCATTCGTTGGTCACTACAGGAATCAGCTCCTGCAACTACAACTTATTTACTTAAAGATTCTGTTGCAAAAGGTAAGATTCAGAATAGCAAAGCATTCTCTCCACGTGTTGGTTTGGTTTATCGTATGAAGCCAACTGTTTCTTTTTTCGCCAGCTATTCAAATTCATTTGCCATCAACACAGGATTGGATGTTTACAACAATGTATTACCTCCTTCGATCATTGATCAGTACGAATTAGGAGTGAAAAATATTCTGTTGAAAGGAAAGTTAACTGTTAATGTTACAGCTTACAAAATCATCAACAATAACCTGGCGCAGACTGCACAGTTCGATCGTAACGGAAATCCAAACAGCAACAGTAACCTGAAAGAACTTACTGGTCAAACAGCCAGTAATGGTGTGGAACTTGATATTACAGCTAACCCTCTGAAGGGATTCTCAATAATGGCAGGTTACAGTTATAACGATATGCGTTATACCAATACTCCTGATAAAGTCGGCAGCTATGTAGAAGGCGATCGTTTGGTTAACACACCGGCGCATACTGCAAATGCAAGCGCATTCTATACAATCAGCAAGGGCAAATTGAATGGATTGAAAGTTGGTACATCCCTGTTTTATGTAGGTAAGCGTTTCGGCGGATGGAACAATACAATTGGTCAGGCACAAAACTACTCAAGACTTATTCCTGTAGAAGCATTTACAACCGTTGATATATCTGCCGGCTATAGTATCAAACGTTTTTCTTTACTTGCCAAGGTTTCAAACCTGACAAACGTTTTAAGCTACTATGTACATGAAAATTACAGCATCAATCCAATTCCTCCACGACAGTTTGTGGCAACAATTGCCTATAAATTCTGAGCAGGAAAAGTAAATAGATAGCGTCTGAAAAGGGGACTCGCTTCACAGCGATCCCTTTTTCACATAACAGGCAAACGGTAAAGAAGATAATTAAGTAAAGCAATGGCAAAAGATTCCACACAAAAAAGCACCTGGCAAAAAGTTAGAAAACTGTTTAATGATATTCATTTATGGATAGGCCTCGGCAGCGGACTGCTTGTAATTGCCATCTGCTTCAGCGGAACAGTGTACGTTTTTAATACTGAGCTTACTGAAAAAGCTGCACCGCATTTATATAAAGTAAAACCGGTTGAAGGAAAAGAACGCATTCCGGCTGATACGTTACTGGAAAAAATAAAAGCAGTTTCCGGCGGCACAATTACAAGTGTAACCATTCCTGCAGAACTGAACCGTACATACCAGTTTAATGTAAAAACAAAAACTGACAGCAATGCCAGAGGAGGAATTACTTATATGGTAAATCCTTATACAGGTGAAATAACAGGCAATTCAAAAGAGAAAAGCCGTACAAAAGAATTCATGGCAACAATGTTCAGTCTGCATCGCTGGTTGTTGCTCGATAAAGTGAAAGAGCCTATTATGAAGAGTAAGACCAACAGGGAACTGGGAAGTATCATCAGCGGATGGGTAACCATTATTTTTACATTGGGTTGCATAACAGGATTGATTATCTGGTTTCCGCAGAAAGTACGGAACTGGAAACAGGGCTTGAAAATAAAATGGAGTGCAGGATGGAAAAGAGTGAATAATGATCTGCACAATACACTTGCTTTTTATTCACTGATTTTTTTATTGCTCATGGGATTAACCGGGCCGCAATGGTCGTTTGAATGGTACCGTAATGGCATGCAGAAAACATTAGGCACTTATAAACCAAAAGAAGCGCAAAAAGAGAAAGCACCAAAAGAGAAGACGGTAAAAGAAAAACAAACTGTTGATACAACTTCATCTGCAACTTTATCTGTTGCTGATTATATCAAAGAAGCAGACCGTTTACTTCCTTACAAAGGGAATTACACCATTATGCTTCCTGCAAATGCAGAAGCTCAAACAATGATCGTTAAAACAAAAGTTGGTTTTTTTGCTCCTGCTGCAGGTGACAGAATTACAATGGATCAGCACAGTGGAAAAGTGATAAAGCTTGATCTGTTTAAGAAAAAACCGTTTAATGAAAGAGCAGCAGGTTCAATTAAAGCCATACATGTTGGAAATGTGTACGGAACCTTTACCAAAATTCTTTACTTTCTTGCCTGCTTAATTGCTACAACTCTGCCAATTACAGGAACGCTTATCTGGTACAATAAACTGAAGAAAAAGAAAACCTAAACATGTTTTCCTGACAGATACTTAAACAGAAACTTAGTAACTGCCTGTGCGGAACTCCGGATGCTTCCTTTAATTGCAGTAAATTTTAGTATAAATCTCAAAGCCATTGACTTTGAGATTTATTTCTTTAAGTCTTATGATCGCTGTCAGTTACTGATATGATTCATTCCTTCATTTTGTCATTCAACAGTAAAACAAACTGCGATTTATACATGATGACAATTCTGTGATAATGTAAATCTGTTTCATGTTCATTTTTGCGTAGAATTTATTTATGCAAAAAATCATTACAGGAATCACATTATTGTTGAGTTGCCTTACAGCATCTGCTCAGGATACTGTACCGGTAATTGACTCCACTTATTTTAAATTATTAAACGAAGTGGTGGTAACAGCAACACGTACTGAACGTAAGCTAGGTAATGTAGCTGTTCCTGTAACAATCATTTCTCAAAAACAAATTCAGCAGGCAGGTACATTAAGGCTTCGGGATATTTTACAGGAAACAACCGGTTTATTTATTACCAGTGGCTTTGGGGCAGGTATACAAATGCAGGGTTTAAGTGCTGATTATACAATGATTTTAATTGATGGGGAACCACTGGTGGGCAGAACAGCAGGTGTGCTTGATATTAACCGAATAGCTGTAGGAAATATTAAGAAGATTGAAATTGTTAAAGGCCCTTCATCAAGTTTGTACGGATCGGAAGCAATGGCCGGTGTAATTAATATTATTACAGATCACAGCAGGAAAAAACAACTCAGTGCAGGGCTGCGTTATGGATTTGGTAATCCCGATCTTGGATGGGTAGCACCTGTTGGTTCAAAAACATTTAAGCAATCTGATTTTAATATTACTGCAGGTACCTATTTTAAAAAGCTGTCAGTAAAATATTTGGGCAATGCATTATATAATGATGCAATTACCTATCGGCCAAATTCACAGGCAAGATTCCCTCAACCTGTGTGGCGGTTTACCAATCAACTGCAACTTGCATACAATTTCAGTTCAGCTACAAAACTGGATATGTCGGTTCGTAACGCATATGATTATATTAAAAAAGAGCTGGCAGTTGCCAATAACGGAGTAATCAGTAATTCGTACGGAAGAGAGATCAATAATGACTGGAATATTAATACATCTCTTTCTCACCGCTTCAATAGTAAAGTGAATTCAACCCTGCGTTTATACAGCACCATCTTTGATGGCTCTGAAAAATTAAGCTTTAAAGAAAAACCAGATAGTATTTATTATGATGGATTCCGTCAGCGGTTTTATCGTGCCGAAAATCAAACAGATATCAGCTTTAAAAAGATGAACCTGACAGTTGGCGCAGGTTATATCATTGATGAAGCAAGATCAAACCGCTATGATAACAGTGTCAACTACAAGCGAAACAGTATTGCTTATGGATTTCTGCAGCATGAGTGGATGCCCAATGAAAAAGTTTCTGTGATTGCCGGTTTACGTTATGATGATAACCGTTTGTTTGCAGCTGCATTCAGTCCCAAGCTGGCCGTTCGTTACAGTGTCAGCAAAAGAATAAATATTAATGCATCAATCGGAAGAGGATTTAAAGCTCCCGATTTCCGCCAGCTCTATCTCAACTTTACCAATATCTCTGCCGGTGGTTATTCCGTGTTTGGTTCTATTGATGCTGTTAAAGTAATCACTGCATTACAGCAGCGTGGCGAAATTGCAGAGTTGATGAGTGACTTCAGTAAGTTAAGTACACTTACTCCTGAGTACAGTACCGGTATTAATGCAGGCGCAACTGTTCTTGCAGCGAAAAATCTGTCCTTTAAAATAAATGCTTTCCGTAATGATATTGATGGGTTGATTGAAGTAAGACAGGTGGCAACAAGAACAAATGGTACACAGATTTACAGTTATATCAATGTAAAAAAAGCATACACCCAGGGTGGAGAAGTTGAAGCAAGCTGGTCTCCACTAAAATTTGTTACAGTGAAAGGCGGCTACCAGATTTTATTTACTGCTGATAAGGAAGAATTGAAACGCATTAAAAGCGGTAAGGAATCGGTAAGAGATGCAAGTAATATCAGCCGCACTTTATTACGCAGCGAATATGTTGGCTTGCCCAACAGGAGTAAGCATATGGTCAACCTAAAACTCACCTATGAAAACGAACAGCAATTTTTTGCAACAGTTCGTGCAGTATACCGGAGCAAATGGGCAGTAAGTAATACAAGCGGCAATACAGTATATGATGTAAAGGATGAGTTTGGAAGCGCCTTTGTACTCATCAATGTTTCAGCAGGGAAGGAATTTAAAAATGGTATTCGCCTGCAGGCGGGAATGGATAACATCTTCAATTACCAGGATGCAGGGTATTTACCCAACCTTCCCGGCAGAGTTATGTATGCATCCATCCAATACAATTTTATACGTAAACAATAAAAGAAACAATAAATAAAACAAGTAATGAAAACAAAATTCATCCTATCAACAGCAATTGCAGCAGTATTGATTCTGAGTGCATGTAAGAAAGAAAAAACACCGGCACAACCAGCTGATCCCGGTGCATATAAAGTTGAGGTTAGTGGTAAAATTGTAACGGTGAAGAATCTTCCGGCCGATACAATCGTTACAGTTACAGCACAGGGCCAGCCAATTGGAACCGGTCATTACAGTTTCTTCAGTTTAGAAACCAACCAATGGATTGCCAACAGTGATTCAGCAACAGCAAAATGGGATCTTGCTTTTGCAGGTTCTACTATTCGTGTAAACAATGCTACAAGCGGACCGGGTACCGGAGGTGCTTTTGTACAGATTGCCAATTTTGCTGATGTAACCAGCGTATCTGTTGATTCAACTTTTCGTATTGATAATCACCCGGTAAGTTATGCCATCGTAAAAGGTTCAGGTAAGGGGTGGTACAATTATGATGGTGTGAATGTATTGCTGACTCCTATCGCAGGCCGTACATTAATCGTACGCACTGCCAGTGGTAAGTATGCAAAAGTGGAGATGCTCAATTTCTATAAAGGCGGTGTTACGTTGCCAACAACTGCAACCGATGCTGATAAAACTTATAAGCAGCGTTATTATACTTTCCGTTATACCTTCCAGGCAAACGGAAGCACAACTTTCTAATTGTTGATTAAAGTGGTAAAAGGCCTCCGGAATACGGGGGCTTTTTGGTTTTCAATCACCCCCGAACTTTCTTACCTTTGGCCACTTTTATAAAACTAAGACAGGAGAGAATCATGAGTGTGAAGTACAGAGAATTTTCGCAGTTGAATCTGCCCTCCATTGAACAGGAGATTTTAGCCAGGTGGGAAACTGAACAGGCATTTGAAAAAAGTATTGCAGTGCGGGAAGGCGCCCAACCCTTTGTGTTTTTTGAAGGGCCACCCAGCGCCAATGGTATGCCCGGTATTCACCACGTTATCTCCAGAACGCTGAAGGATTTGGTTTGCCGCTACAAAACCATGAAAGGTTTCCAGGTAAAACGCAAGGGCGGATGGGATACACATGGACTGCCGATTGAACTCGGGGTAGAAAAAGAGCTGGGCATCACTAAAGAAGATATTGGAGTAAAGATTTCAGTAGAAGACTACAACAAAAAATGCCGGGAAGCGGTATTGCGTTATAAAGACAAGTGGGATGACATCACTAAAAAAATGGGCTACTGGGTTGATTTGAATGATCCCTATATCACTTTCAAGAATGAATATATTGAAACACTCTGGTGGTTACTGCAACAGTTATACAAAAAAGGTCTGCTGTATGAAAGCGTAAGTATTCAGCCATACTCACCTGCAGCTGGTACCGGTTTAAGCTCACATGAATTAAATCAACCCGGAACATACAAGGATGTAAAAGATACTTCTGCTGTGGCCATGTTTAAGGCAGTGAAGAATGAACGAAGCCAGTTTTTGTTTGATGCATTATCACCAACGGGTCAGCCGGCGAGCAACGAGTTATATTTCCTCGCATGGACAACCACGCCATGGACACTTCCTTCCAACCTTGGCTTAACTGTTGGTCCGAACATTGACTATGTGCTGGTAAAAACATTCAATCCTTACAGCGGTAAACCCTGCGCCGTTGTATTAGCGAAAGCATTGCTGCATAAATATTTCCCCGAGCATGTGGATGAGTTTGAAGAAGGTGCGGAAATTTATGATGCAGTCAACAACTGGTTCAACCATGGCAGCGATGAATTCCTGGTTGAGAAAAAGGTTGAATTAAAATCAGCATTCGATGCACTGGTAAAGAAAAAACAACTGCCTTATAAAGTCGTTGCCACATTCAAAGGAAAAGAAATTGAAGAATGCCGTTACGAACAGTTGCTTCCTTATGAAGCGAATAAAGAAACTGGCGGTGATTCATTCCGTGTTATCCCCGGCGATTTTGTAACTACGGAAGATGGTACAGGTATCGTTCATACTGCTCCTGCTTTTGGTGCAGATGATTACAGGGTGGGAAAGAAATTCGGCATTGGTATCCTTACCATGGTTGATCGTGAAGGAAAGTTTTTGGATGGTATGGGTGAGTTCAGTAACCGATATGTAAAGAATTACAAAGACGATCCGAATTATGAAGATGTGAATGTTGACATCTGTGTAAAACTGAAAAAAGAAAACAGGGCATTTAAAGTAGAGAAATACGAACACAGTTATCCGCATTGCTGGAGAACTGATAAACCGATTCTGTATTACCCACTTGATGCATGGTTTATTAAAACAACTGCCATTAAAGACAGGATGGTTGAATTAAATAAAACCATCAACTGGAAACCAAAATCAACAGGCGAAGGCCGCTTTGGCAACTGGTTAGAAAATATGGTTGACTGGAATTTAAGCCGTTCACGTTTCTGGGGCACAGCATTACCCATCTGGAAAACAGAAGATGGAACAGAAGAAATTTGTATCGGTACAATTGAAGAGTTAAGAACAGAAGCTGAAAAAGCAGATAAAGTGCTGGGCACTCACAACTCAAAGCTTACCACTGACGATTTAGATTTACACAAACCATATGTTGACGACATCATTTTTGTGAGCAAGAGCGGCAAGCCGATGAAACGTGTTCCTGATCTCATTGATGTTTGGTTCGACAGTGGCGCAATGCCTTATGCCCAATGGGGACTGGATCATGAAAAAGTAAAGAAGGGAGAAAAATATCCATTCAAATTACCTGCAGGTGTAAACAATTTTGAAGATCTCTATCCTGCAAGTTTTATTGCAGAAGGTGTGGATCAAACAAGAGGATGGTTTTATACGCTGCATGCTATTTCATCACTGGTATATGACAGTGTTGCTTACCAAACTGTAGTGAGTAATGGTTTGGTGCTCGATAAGAACGGCAACAAAATGAGTAAGCGTTTGGGTAATGTGGTTGATCCGTTTGAAACCATTGCAAAATTTGGAGCTGATGCAACACGCTGGTATCTTATCACCAATGCATCACCATGGGATAATTTAAAATTCGATATTGAAGGCATCAAAGAAGTGCAGCGTAAATTCTTTGGTACACTTTATAATACCTATCAATTCTTTGCTTTATACGCAAACGTAGATGGCTTTGATTTTAAAGAAGCAGCTATTCCGTTGAAAGATCGTCCGGAAATTGACCGCTGGATTTTATCATCACTTCATACACTCATTAAAAAAGTGAACGAAGCTATGGATGATTATGAACCAACACAGGCCGGCCGTTTGATTGAAGAATTTGTGGATGCACATCTCAGCAACTGGTATGTACGCTTATGCCGCCGCCGTTTCTGGAAAGGGGAATATGAGCAGGATAAGATCAGTGCTTATCAAACTTTGTATGAATGTATTGAAACGGTATTGCTGTTGATGGCACCGGTATCACCGTTCTTCAGTGATGCAATTTTTTCAGAGCTGAACAAAGTGAGCAACCGATTCAAAACTGACTCCATTCATCATGTTGATTTTCCTGTTGCCAATGAAGCAATCATTGATGCAGTATTGGAAGAACGCATGCAGCTGGCGCAGGATGCTTCATCATTAGTACTGTCATTGCGCAAAAAAGTAAATATCAAGGTTCGTCAGCCATTGCAGAAAGTGATGATCCCGGTATTGAGCACAACCATGAAGGAACAGTTTGAAAAAGTAGAAGATATTATTAAGAGTGAAGTGAATGTGAAAGAAATTGAATACCTCACAGCTGATAATTCCTTTATTAAAAAGAAGATCAAGCCCAACTTTGTGGCTCTGGGTAAAAAGATGGGAGCAAAGATGAAAGCCGTTTCGGCATCACTGGCTCAGTTCACGCAGGAACAGATCAGCCAGTTTGAAAAGGAAACTGTTTATAACCTGTTGATAGAGAATGAAACTGTTCCACTATATTTGACAGATGTAGAAATTGTGAGCGAGGATGTGCCGGGATGGATGGTAACTAATAAGGGAGCAGTTACCGTGGCGCTGGATGTAACCGTTACGCCAGAATTGCAGGATGAAGGGAACGCAAGGGAACTGGTGAATCGGATTCAAAAGATCCGGAAGGAGAGTGGATTTGATCTGACAGATCGTATTGCAGTGCAGGTAAGCGATGAAGAAAAACTGCGATCTTCCATCACTCAATTTAAATCCTATATTTGCGCCGAAATTTTGGCAGATAATCTCGACCTTGTGCCGCAATTAAATGATGGCATTGAAGTTGAGATAAATGACATTCTCATAAAAGTACAAGTATCCAAAAAAGGAGGATAGAATGGCAATAAAAAAGAAAGCAGCAAAACCTGCTCCCAAGAAAGTAGCGAAACCTGTTGCTAAAAAAACAGTAAAGGCAGCGAAACCTGCTGCAAAAAAGCCAGCTCCTAAACCTGTGCCGCAAAAAGCGGTAAAGGCGGTTGCCAAGCCAGTAGCGAAACCTGCACCTAAATCTGCCCGACCAACTGGCGGGAAAGCAGCGAAACCTGCACCGAAACCAGTAGCGAAAGCTCCTGAAAAAAAGGTAGCCAAGCCGGTTGTAAAACCAGTGGCAAAAGCACCTGAAGTAAAGAAACATGCGCCCATTGTTGCCAAACCGGCAGCGGAAAGTGCTATTAAGCCAACTGTTAAACAAGCGATTAAAGATTTGAAAAAAGAAGCAAAGAAACCGGTGCCTGCAAAGGAAATTAAACCCATTAAAACCTCGGTTTCAACATCCGTACGTTACCAGCCCGATTTTACGAAATCAGTATTAGATAAGGCTGAGGAAGAAAAGCCACAGGGCCCAATGATCCGTTACAATGATGCTGACCTGGTTGAGTTCAGGGAATTGATTCAGCGTAAACTGGAATCAGCCAAAAAAGAACTGGGTTATCTGCAGGGATTAATTACCCGTAAAGATGAAACAGGTGGTGATGGTGATGACGGCCGTTATATGACCATGGAAGATGGCAGTGTAAGTATGGAAAGAGAGCAGCTGAGCCAGATGGCCAGCCGCCAGATCACTTACATTGATCACCTGGAAAAAGCACTGATGCGCATTGAAAACAAAACCTACGGTATTTGCCGTGTAACCGGAAAGTTGATTGACAAAGCCCGTTTACGTGCAGTACCTCATGCCACCCTAAGTATGGAAGCCAAAATGGGGATTGTAAAAGGTCCGCAGGTATCAGGAGAATAAATTACATTTTCTGTAAATAGAAAAATCCCGCTTTTATGGCGGGATTTTTTTGCGTTATTATGACAAGCTGGTAAAATAATTTCAATAAAAAATCCTTCCACAACAAAAAGCTGTGGAAGGATTTCAGTATTATGACGATTTGATCTGATTAATAGTCTCTGTTGTAACCGCCGCCGCCGCCGTTGCCACCTTTGTAGCCACCGCCGCCGCCACCTTTGTAGCCGCCACCGCCGCCGCTGCCACCTTTGTAGCCGCCGCCGCCGCCACTGCCGCCGCGGAAGCCACCGCCCCCACCGCCGCCGCCGAAGCTGCGTTTTTTGAAGCCACCATCATCTTTCTTAGGCTGAGCTTCGTTAACTACAATCTTACGGCCCTGAACATCTGTATCGTTCAGTTGTGCGATTGCAGCCTGAGCTTCTTCTGCATTCTCCATTTCTACGAATGCAAAACCTTTGCTACGGCCAGAGAATTTGTCGGTTAAAATTTTGGCAGAACCAACAGTACCAAATTGTTCAAATAATGCAGCCAGGTCTTCGTTCGTCATGGACCAGGACAGATTTCCTACGTAAATGTTCACAAGAAAAAAATTAAAAACTAAAAATAATGAACCAGGTAAGCGACTGAAAACCGTAGGAAACTCATCAGCAAGAAAAGGACCTGAAGGCTCAGAATGCAAAAACTAATTCACATTAACGTAGTAAAGATAGGGATTTTGTTGAAAGACGGGTATTCCAGCCCATATTTCGAAAAATATTTTTAAAGGGGTATTATTTCACCTCCTGCATATCTACCAGGCGCTTGTAAAAGCCATTTTTAATAACCAATTCGTCGTGTGTGCCTCTTTCCACAATTATTCCATTTTGCAGAACTAGTATTTCATCGGCATGTCTTACAGTTGACAACCTGTGTGCAATCACCAAACTGGTTCGGTCTTTCATTAAATGATTGATGGCATCCTGTACCAGTCGTTCACTTTCTGTATCGAGCGATGAAGTGGCTTCATCAAGTATAAGAATGGGCGGATTTTTCAGTACGGCTCTTGCAATGGTTACACGCTGGCGTTCGCCGCCACTCAGTTTACTTCCTCTGTCACCAATGTTTTCATCATAGCCATTGTCTTTTTGAATAATGAAATGATGTGCGTTGGCGATTTTTGCCGCCGATTCAATTTCATCTTTCGATGCTTCCGGTTTTCCCAATGCAATATTACTTGCAATGGTATCATTGAACAGGATAGGTTCCTGTGTAACAATGCCCATTAATTGCCGGAGATTGTTGATAGAGTAATCTTTGATATTCATTCCATCCACTAAAATTTCCCCGCTGCTTACATCATGAAATCTCGGAACAAGATCAGCTAATGTTGATTTGCCTGATCCGCTTGAACCAACCAATGCAACTGTTTTCCCTTTTTCAAGTGTAAGATTAATATTGTTTAAAACAACTGTATCATTATAGGCAAACGAAACATTTTTAAATTCAATACTTTTTTCAAAAGAAGGAATAGGAACAGGATTTACGTTTTCTTCTACAATTACAGGCGCATTGATGATTTCTTCAATACGCTCAATGGCAGCACTTCCTCTTCTTGTATTATAATACGCTGAAGAAAGCGATTTTAATGGATTGATCGTTTGTGTAAAAAATAAAATATAAGTAATGAAACCATCCGGTGTGAGACCGCCTGCATTATTTCCCAATACCAATTTTCCGCCAAACCAAAGTACTCCGCTCAATACCATTACACCCATAAATTCAGATAATGGTGAAGCCATATCTTTTCTGAAATTAATGCGGTTACGGAGTTCACCAAGATTGATATTCATTTCATGAAAACGCTGTCCTAAAACCTTTTCTGCAGTAAATGCCTTAATGACCCTGATGCCACTGAGTGTTTCATCAAGTATCGATAAAACCAATCCGTTTTTTTCCTGTGCTTCAGTGGATTGTTTTTTTAAGGATCGGCTTACTCTTCCTATAATAAATGCAGTAAAAGGCAGAAACACCAGCAGAAATAATGATAATTGAGGACTGATGAGCACCATCATCACGAGATAGAATATTATTGTCAGAGGTTCTCTTATTAAGGCTTCCAACGCCATCATCACACTCCATTCAACTTCATTTGCATCATTACTCATACGGGAAATCAGATCACCTTTTCGCTGTTCCGTAAAAAAGCCAACCGGCAATCTTAAAACCTTATCATAAAGGTCGCCACGTAACCTGGTCATTACCCCATTTCTTATGGGCGACAGGACACGATAAGAGAGATAGAGAAAAATATTTTTAAATAAAATGGAAATAATAATAATGATACAAATAAAAGCCAAGGCAGTTTGCGTACCATTTTTCTCTATCAGGTTACTGATGATGTACTTTAAATATTCGGCAATTCCTTTCGCTGAAAAAATAAATTCAGGTTGAGTTAAAACACGATTTGATTTATCAAAAAGTAATTGCAGAAATGGCGCCAGCATTGCCAGCGATACCATCGAAAAAACAATTGATAATACGATAAAAAGGAAGTAAAGACCAATTTTTCCTTTGTAACCCGTTAAATATTTAAAAATCCTTTTAAACTCTTTCATGATATAAACGCCGCAAAGTAACTACTTTTACAGCGTATAATTGTTGCAGATATGTTAGAAGGAAAACGTCAGAAACAGATAGCCGGGGTAATTCATGAAGAAATCACTTCCATCTTCCGAAAAATGGGGCTGAGTATGGTAGGTGGTGGATTAGTATCCATATCTTCTGTAAAAATTACTCCCGATCTGCTGGAAACAAGGATCTACCTCAGTGTGTTCCAGGCAAAAGATAATGCCGCTGTTTTAAAAAAAGTGGAAGATAAAGCTCATGAAATCAAACGGGAGCTGGCTTCCAAACTCAAACATCAGTTGAGAAGAATCCCTGAAATAAAATATTTCCTGGATGATACATTAGACCATGTGTTTAAAATGGAAGAGTTATTAAAAAAAATTGAGGATGAGAAAAAGGCTGAAAGCTGAATGCTGAATGCTTAAAGCTGAAAGCAAAAACAATAATTTTCAGAGCCTGGGCACTTAAAACATAGAACTTAAAACATACAACCTCATTGAACTTTCTCTTCGCCTGGCGATATTTCAAGTCAAAAAAATCAACTAATGCCATCAACATTATTGCATGGGTAACAGTAACTGCCATGGCTGTTGGTACGGCTGCCCTCGTTGTGGTATTAAGTATTTTCAATGGATTTGAAGGATTGGTGAAAACTTTATATTCTTCGTTTTATCCTGATATACGCATTACATCAGCTCATCAAAAAGTAATGCTGCTTGATTCGGCCATGCTGCAAAAAATCAGACTACTGAATAATATTGAAGCTGTAAGTATGGTGGTGGAAGAAAATGTGCATTTGCAGAATGGAGATTACAAAACAAATGCAGTGATCAAGGGGGTGGATGATTTTTACAGTAAAGTAAGCGGTGTTCCTGAACGGGTGATTAATGGAAAATTTGATATTGGAACAGATGAGCAGCCGCAGCTGGTGTTGGGAAGTGGCATCGAAAATGCATTAAGCCTGTTAAGCGACCGGGCCTTAACTCCTGTTACTGCATATCTTCCTAAAAAGGGAGTTGAATTTTCAGATAATCCAATGGATGCAATCAGTACCGTTAATCTGCAACCGGCAGGTTCATTTTCTATTCAGCAGGATTTTGATAACAAATACGTTATTACCAACCTTGCCATTTTAAAACAAATGCTTGGATTAAAAACAAACGAATACAGTTCAGCCGAAATAAAACTAAAAGAACCTGCAGCAGAAAAAGAAGTGATTGCTGCTGTTCAGCAATTGCTGGGAAATGATTACCTGGTGGAAAACCGCTATCAGCAAAACCGTTCTTTGTTTGCTGTAATGCAAATGGAGAAATGGGCCATCTATGGCATTTTATCACTTATACTCATCATTGCTGCCTTTAATATGATCGGTGCATTAACCATGCTTGTACTGGAAAAGGAACAGGACATTCAGATATTACAGGCCATGGGTGCAGGTAAGCCGTTTATTCAGAAAATATTTTTAACGGAAGGCGTCTTGCTCGCATTTACAGGAAGTATAATAGGGATTGTGCTTGCTTTGATATTCAGTTATTTGCAGGTAACGTTTAAGATCATTCCGCTGCACGGATCTTTTGTCATTGATTATTATCCCGTGCAAATATTTATTACAGATCTGTTGCTGGTAATTGCAACCGTATTTGTGATTGGCCTGCTTGCATCATGGGTGCCATCAGTAAAAGCAGCCAGGCAGAAGGTTTCGCTAAGAGCCCAGTAAATTAATTAAATAGAAACGCTGATGGTTCGGACTGATCCCGATAAGCAGATATAAAAAAAGGATGCTAAAGTCCGTGAGACTTCGTAGTAATCAGTGTTATCCGTGTCTCTATCATCAATAATCTCCCAAACTTGTTTCGCCCAATTGAGCTAATGCTCTGGCTAATTGTTCATCATTAGGAGCAATACCATGCCATTCGTGACTACCAACCATGAAATCAATTCCGAAACCCATTTCTGTTTTCATCAGATTGACGATTGGCTTTCCTTTACCAATAAATGTTTTTGCTTTTTCTAAGCCTGCAATAACTTTGTCAATATCATTACCCTGTTCAATAATCAATGTTTCCCAGCCGAATGCTTTAAACTTGGCTTCAAGATCACCGAGATCCATTACTTTTTTAGTTGGCCCGTCAATCTGCTGTCCATTCCAATCAACGGTAGCAATTAAATGGTCCATTTTATGGTGGGCGGCAAACATGGCTGCTTCCCATATCTGGCCTTCTTCCAATTCACCATCACCATGCAAAGAATAAACAACAGTATTTTCTTTATTAAGTCTTTTTGTATAGGCAGCGCCAATAGCAACACTCAGACCCTGGCCTAGTGATCCCGAAGCAATCCGGATACCGGGCAGATCTTCGTGGGTAGTGGGGTGGCCCTGCAATCTTGTATTCAGCTTTCTGAAAGTTTTTAATTCTTCAACAGGGAAATAACCACTGCGGGCTAAGGCAGAATAGAAGACAGGAGAAATATGGCCGTTTGAAAGAAAAAATACATCCTCGCCTTTTGCATCCATATCAAAGCCGGGATTATGCTTCATTACCTTGAAATACAGTGCGGTAAGATATTCTGTACAACCTAAAGAGCCACCTGGATGGCCACTTTGACAACCGTGTACCATGCGAACAATATCCCTTCTGATTTGTGTAGCTATTTCTTTCAGTTCTGCCATAAATATTTAATTGCGGGCAAAGCTAACAGAAAAATATTTTCAGCTTCAGTAAACTTTTTCACCAATTCCGGGATCATATTATAGCATAATTATAGCAAAACTGCCGAAATAAGGATTATTTGCGTTAAAAGCAATAACTATTTTGTCTTTCAGGCTATATGTTTAGCTTTGCACCATACTTGAAAAGAACAACTGCATGGATCACCTTCTTATCGGCTCAGTAATAGCATTTTTAATTACGTTTTCTGCTATACCCATTATTATCCGGGTAGCGGAAATGAAGCATTTGTTTGATCTCCCCGATGATCGCAAAGTACACGCAAACCCGGTTTCTCCTTTAGGAGGGATAGGAATTTTTGCAGGATTTATCATGGCCTTCCTTATTTCAGCTCCAATTGGATATCCGGAGCTGCAATATTTTGCAGTGGCTTTTTTACTGATTTTTTTCCTTGGATTGAAAGATGATATTATTGTTTTAACCCCATTAAAAAAGTTTCTGGGTCAGCTGTTGGCTGCCTTTATTATTGTTTATAAAGGAGGAATACTAATTGATGGAATGTTTGGCTTCATGGGCATGGAAAAGATGCCGATGCTGATCAGTTTGGTCTTTACCTACCTGACAATTGTAGTTATTACTAATTCATTTAATCTTATTGACGGAGTTGATGGTCTTGCCGGATCCTTAGGTTTATTTACTACACTGGCATTTGGAATTTATTTTTTACTGGCACAGCAACCATTTTATTCTGTGATGGCTTTTTGCATGGCAGGCAGTATGGGTGCATTTTTAATTTTCAATATCTCACCGGCAAAGATTTTTATGGGTGATACCGGCTCCCTGTTATTAGGAATTGTAAACTCTATACTGGTCATTAAATTTATTCAGGTGGCAACAGTGCCAACTGCAACCATTTATTTGCCTGCAGCACCTGCAATTGGATTTGCTATTTTATTCGTTCCCCTGTTTGATACGTTAAGGGTATTTGCATTCCGCATCCTGTCAAGGCGCTCACCATTCAGCCCTGATCGAAATCATGTACACCATTTGCTCCTTGAAAAAGGCTGTAGCCATAATATGGTTACATTTTTGGCAGTAACATTTAATATTCTGATTGCAGGAGCTACTTTCATGGGCCGCAACATCAATATTACTTTCTTATTACTCGGTCTTATCAGTGTTGGTTTTTCAGTCATCAGCTTACTTATTTATTCAAACCACAGTAAACGCAGGAAGTTGTTTCCTCTTTCATTTGAATCAAAAGAAAAGGTGGGCAGTGAAACCAAGATCATTCCTCTGAAAAAAGGCTCACCTGTTCATGAGTCTGAAGAAATGACAAAATAATCTGCTTCTCATTTTTTTATTGGTTTGACAGTTGAACTAACTATTTTATTAGGTTTGCAGCTAATTAATTATTAATTGTATGTCAGAAGAACTTTCGTTAATTATGGACGATGCTGAAGAGCACATGAAAAAAGCCATTCAGCACCTGGAGATTGGGTTAGTTAAAATCCGTGCAGGAAGAGCCAATCCAAATATGCTGGATGGAATTGTTGTAGATTATTATGGCACGCCTACAGCTATTGGCCAGGTTGGCAATATCAGTGTAGTTGATGCAAGAACTATTACTATTCAACCATGGGAAAAAAACATGCTGCAGCCAATCGAGCGTTCTATTATTAATTCAAACATTGGGTTAACTCCGCAAAATGATGGCAACATCATCCGTCTTTTTCTTCCGCCACTAACAGAGGAGAGAAGAAAGGAGTTGGTAAAACGTGTGAATGGTGAAGGGGAGTTGACAAAAGTGGCTGTCCGCAGTATCCGCAGAGATGCAATTGAAAGTATAAAAAAATTGCAGAAGGAAGGTTTAAGTGAAGATGCGGCAAAAGATGCAGAGAAAGATATCCAGGTATTGACAGATCGTTATTCTGCACAAATTGATAAACATCTGGAAGCAAAGGATAAAGAAATCATGTCAGTCTGATAAAAGATTATACTGGAAAAAGGGATGCATCGCAGCATCCCTTTTTTATTGCCTGTTGGCTAAATAAACTCCCAGAAGAATAATCAAAAGGCCAATCATTTGAAAAAGCGTAATCGTTTCTCCGGCGTACAATCCCCATGCAACAGCAACAAAAGGAATTCCGTAAGTAACCATGGATGAAAATAACGGCCCTGCTCTTTTCATCAGCATGTAAAACATAATCGAGGCAACAGCTGTTCCAAAAATGCCCAATACTGCGGAGGCACTGCTTGCTTTTATAAATGAAAGATCAGAAAATGAATGATGGAAATATCCTGATAAAATGAGAATCAGTAAGGATGGTGTAATAAGTGAAACAAAAGCCACAGCCGCAATGTTTAAAGAACCCACGTGTTTCAACCGGTGACTGATAATATTTACATTTAAACCATAGCAAAAGGTGGCAACCAAGATGAGAGAAGCATAAAATAAGTTGCCGGACCCCGTACTTCCTTCTTTTGAAAAAAACAATAACAGCATACCGGAAAAACCTACAAGGACTCCCAGTAATTTTTTCCATTGAACAGCCGATTTAAAAAACAAAGCTCCAACTGTAATTACAAATAAAGGAGTTAATGCATTAAGCATGCCTGCGAGTGCACTGTCAATTTTTGTTTCAGCAATACAAAAAAGAATAGCCGGTATAAAGCTGCCCAGCAAACCTGTAATGATAATGATGAGCAGGTCTTTCCGCTGAATTGCACGAAAGCCTTTCAGTGCGAATGGAAGCAGGATCACTCCCGCACTCAGCATACGCATGGCAGCTACTTCATAAGCTGTTAACTCTTTCAGCCCCTCTTTCATTAAGATAAAAGAGCTGCCCCATATGAAGCAAAGAATCAGAAACAGAAGCCAGTTATACAGTTTTGAATTCATAAAATAAGCAACAAATATGAATGAAATTGGCGGAATAGATGCAACATGTTTATTTTCGTAAAAATTATTTTATGTCATCTGTAAAATTATCCTCCATCAGCACCCGGGCACCAAAGGGCCAGGACAAAGAAAAAATAAAAGCCAAAACTGAAAAGATTCTGATTGAGCTGGATGACTTACAGAACCTGCTGATTGCTGAAAATAAACATGCTTTGTTAGTTATCATTCAGGGCATGGATGCCAGTGGAAAAGATGGCGCCCTTCGTAATGTGTTTGGTTCCCTCAATCCTTTGGGAGTAGGAGTGAAATCTTATAAAGCACCAACAGCCGAAGAACTGTCTCATGATTTTTTATGGCGTGTGCATGAGAATGCCCCTTCAAAAGGAATGATTAAAATTTTCAACAGAAGTCATTATGAAGATATACTCATTACAAGGGTACATGGCTGGTGCGATGACGCAACAGCTGTAAAACGAATGAAAGCTATTAACGATTTTGAAGAATTACTGGTAAATCATAACAGCACACAGATACTTAAATTTTATCTGCACATTTCACCGGAAGAACAACAGGAGCGGTTGAAAGAGCGTACACATGATCCTAAGAAAATGTGGAAGTACAATGAAAAGGATTTTGATGAAGCAAAACTATGGAAGAAATATATGAGCTACTACCAGGAGTGCTTCAACACTTGTAATAAAGTACCCTGGCATATTGTTCCAAGCGATCAGAACTGGTATAAGGAACATGTAATTGCCACAACAGTATATGATACACTAAAGGAGCTGAAGATGCAATATCCCGGCTTGAAAAAGTAATTGATAGGTTGTATATTCATATAATAATCTGAACTAGTTACTCTACTTTAATTTTTAACTTTAAAAAGAACAGTTATGGGAATGCTTAAAGAATTCAAAGACTTTGCAATGAAAGGCAATGTAGTCGATCTGGCCATTGCTGTAATCATTGGCGGTGCTTTTGGAAAAATTGTTAACTCTCTCATTGAAGACATCATCACACCAGTCATTTTGAAACCTGCACTTGAGGCTGCCGGTGCTGCCAGTATTGAAACTTGGGCGCCGGGGGGTATGTTGTTAGGTAAATTTATTTCAGCTATCATTTCATTTATTGTCATTGCATTTGTATTATTCCTCATCATTAAGGGTATGAATGCTGCCAGTAAAAAGAAAGAAGAAGCACCGGCCGCAACACCGGAAGATGTTGTACTGCTGCGTGAAATCCGTGATGCTTTAAAAAAATAAAAATCATCTTTTCATACAATGCGGCATAGACAGGGTTCTTTGCCGCATTTTGTATTTTTACCTCTGCAACGATGGCATCCTATTTGTCATCTTTTGAATATTAAAATAACTCTTATGACTAAAAGAATCTTGCTCACAGCAATCATCACTGTTGCTGCTGTTGGCTTGTATGCACAGGATCAGCAGGTACAAAAATTAAAAAACGAGGCCAAACGGGAAATTAAAAAAGATGAGAAGCAAAAAGAAGGCTGGACGAAGGGAGGTGTATTTGGTCTCAATGTAGCACAGGGAAGCAGCCACAACTGGGCGGCGGGTGCTGAAAAATTTTCTTTTTCACTGAATGGAATTCTGAACACAAATGCCTTTTATAAAAAGGGACAGCATTCATGGGACAACACTTTGAATATGCAATATGGTCTTGTGAACACAACCAGCCAGGGAACAAGAAAAAATGATGACCGTTTTGATTTACTGAGCAGGTATGCCCATCAACTGAAAAAATCTGATTGGTATCTTTCTGCATTGGCAAATGTTCGTTCACAGTTCTCATCGGGATATGCTTATCAGGCGAATAATATTAAAACCAAAAACTCTGATTTTTTTGCACCGGCAAATATTCTCATATCTCCGGGTATTATGTACAAGCCCAATACAACCTTCGATGTATTCATCTCTCCTGTAACTGCAAGATGGATTGTAGTGAATGAAAAAAACAAAAAACTCCGCCGTTTATACAGCTTTTCTGATACCACAAAATCTGCTGTAAGTGAATTGGGTGCTTTTGTTACTGCCAATCTGCGAAAGGACCTTGCCAAGAATATTAACCTGGTTAGCCGTTTGGATCTGTTCAGCAATTACAAACACGAGCCTCAGAACATTGATGTTTTCTGGACCAACCTGCTGGGCATGAAGATCAATAAATACCTGGGGGTGAATATCGGGTTCGACCTGATTTATGATAACGATGTAAAGGAGTCAAATGGCTCTGGAAAGCTGCTGGGAACACAGTGGAAATCCCTGATTGGTGTGGGTTTTTCAGCTAATTTTTAGTGAACGGATTCCCCTACATTTGCAAGTCCCGGAAGTCAATTTTCCGGGACTTGTTCGTTTAAAAATTAATCGCTTTGCAAACAGAATCATACCAGATAAAACTGCCGCAGTTTGAAGGACCTTTCGATCTGCTGTTGTTTTTTATTGAAAGAGATGAACTGGATATTTATAATATCCCGATCACGAATATCATCAAGGATTTTCTTGCCTTTATTCATAAGAGTGAACAACTGAACATTGAACTCAGCAGTGAGTTTATTCTGTTTATTTCAACACTTATGAGGATCAAAGCAAAAATGCTGCTGCCAAGAAAAGAGCTCGATGAGCAGGGAAATGAAATAGACCCCCGCCAGGAACTGATAGATAAAATTCTGGAATACAAACGATTCAAAGAAGCAAGTCTGCAGATGGCAGAAATGGAAGGACTACGCATGCTGATGCTGAAACGTGGAAATATTGCCAGCGAACTTTCCTCGATTGGTGAAGAAGCAGGGGAAGGAACAGAGATACAAACTATTACCATGTTCAAGCTGATGAAAACGTTTGAACGTGTAATGAAAAAACATCACGAACGTTTCAATAAACCGGTGCATACAGTTGTTCAGTATAACTACACAATGGAAGGCAGCCGTGAGTATATGTTCAATATGGTGAAGCAGGAAAAGATCATGCCTTTTGAAAAATTATTTGATATCTGTGAAAACAGGATTCATGCAATTTTCCTTTTCCTTTCATTGCTTGAACTTTCTCAACAGCAATACATGAGTTTACTGGTAGGTGAGGGAATGAATAATTTTATTGTTGAGTGGAATGAAAGCCGGGAGCCCGATACAGAACAGGCATTTGTTTACAACCCTGCACCTGAATCAGAATAAATAACTGCACAATACATAAAAAAAGCCCCGACGTTTCAGTCGGGGCTTTTCTATAGCTCTCATTTGGTTTATCCGTTTACTGTAACTTTTACATCCATCATTGCACGTATGGTTTTTGCAATTCCATTGGCGTCAATGCCAATTTCTTCATACAACTGTTTAGGTGTACCATGTTCAACCAGTGTATCAGGAATACCCATGATCTTTACTTCAGCTTTGTAATTATGTTCGGCCATGAATTCTAAAACTGCACTGCCGAAGCCGCCTTTTACTGTACCATCTTCAATGGTTACAATTTTCTCAAACCTGCTGAATACTTCGTGCAGCATTGCTTCATCTAATGGTTTTGCAAAACGCATATCATAATGTGCAGGGTTGATACCATCGTTCTTCAGTTCCCGGATAGCGCTTGCTGCAAAATTTCCCGGATGACCAAATGATAATACAGCGATACCTTCTCCATCTTTCAACTTACGGCCCTTGCCTATTTCCATTTCCTTCATTTCATTTCTCCACTCCGGCATTACACCCTCACCTCTTGGATAGCGGATAACAATGGGTAGTTGATGTGAATCGAGTTGTGCAGTGTACATCATATTCCTCAACTCTGCTTCATTCATTGGAGCGGCAACAATCATATTGGGAATGCAGCGCATATAAGCAATATCATAACAGCCGTGATGGGTTGGTCCATCTTCACCAACAAGCCCGGCTCTGTCTAAACAAAAAACAACCGGAAGTTTTTGCGTGGCTACGTCATGCACCACCATATCGTATGCTCTTTGCATAAACGATGAATAAATATTGCAGAACACTTTCATGCCCTGTGTTGCCATTCCTGCGCTGAGTGTAACGGCATGCTGCTCGCAAATGCCCACATCAAAAGCACGGTGCGGCATTTTGTCCATCATGAATTTTAAGGAAGAACCGCTTGGCATGGCAGGAGTAACACCAACTATCTTTTCATTTTTTTCTGCCAGCTCAATCATGGTCAATCCAAATACATCCTGGTATTTTGGAGGCTGAGGGGTATCAAATTTTTTCTTATGAATTTCGCCGGTTACTTTATCAAACAAACCCGGTGCATGCCATTTGGTTTGATCCTTTTCTGCCAGTTCATATCCCTTGCCTTTTACCGTAACAATATGAAGCAGTTTTGGTCCGGGAATATTTTTTAGATCCCTTAAAGTATCAACCAGCTTGGTGATATTGTGTCCATCAATTGGTCCAAAATAACGTAGCTGCAAAGCTTCAAACAGATTACTGCTTTTATTTACAAAACCTTTAATGCTTTGCTCCAGCTTGCCCGCCATATCACGGGTAAAACTTGTGCCAACAGGTAATTTGCCTAATGCCTTCCACACATCATCTTTAATACGGTTATAAGTAGGTGAAGTAGTAATATCTGTCAGGTATTCTTTCAAAGCACCAACATTGGGGTCAATGCTCATGCAGTTGTCATTTAAGATAATCAGCACATCGCTGTCGGCCACACCTGCATGGTTCATGGCTTCAAAAGCAAGGCCTGCCGTCATAGCGCCATCGCCAATTACAGCAATTGATTTCCTGTTTTCACCCTTCATTTTAGCAGCCATGGCCATACCAAGTGCAGCTGAAATAGAAGTGGAAGAGTGACCCACACCAAACGTATCATATTCACTTTCACTGCGTTTGGGAAAACCACTGAGCCCTTTGTATTTACGGTTGGTATGAAAATTATCTCTGCGGCCAGTGAGGATTTTATGTCCGTAAGCCTGGTGACCCACATCCCATACCAACTGATCGTAAGGAGTTTCGTACACATAATGTAAAGCAGCTGAAAGTTCAACCACACCCAAACTGGCCCCAAAATGACCACCATGTACACTTACAACATCAATAATAAATTGCCGCAGTTCATCGCATAGCTGAGGTAACTGATCCATCGGAAGTTTCTTCAAATCAGCCGGGGAATCAATTTTACTGAGCAGCAGGCCAGGTTTTATTTCCATAATTTCTTCATTAGGAGTCTGTAAAGTTATATAACTTACGAACAATGGTAGTAAAAGGACTCATTTTAACAAAGAAAAGCCCGGATGGTTGCATTTTGGAAAAATAAATCATAGGCAAAATTAAACCATTTACCCAACCTATTTGCCCTTTGTAACTTTGAAGGGACGCAGGGCGCTGATTACAGGTAAATTTGACCACTATTATGCAGAGAAGATTGAATAAAATATCGGCTTACTGGTGGTGCCAGATGGCAGGGTGGGGTGGAAATGCATTGATGAATTTTTTCTTTGCCTGGACCTTTAACCGGGAAATCACTTCCTCTTTTATTATCCGTTCTATCATTATTGTTTTACTGGGACTGATAATTACACACTTCATGCGCTGGGCATTACTGAAGATGAACGTGTTGCAAAAAACCTTCGACAGGCAAATTTTTTATTTTTTTGGAATAACTATTGGCTTTTCCTTCCTGTATTCATTAACATCCCTGTCGTTGTTTAATATGTTTGGATTATTTAATCCCGAACAGAAAGTATACAGTTTTTCACGTCTGCTGATTGGTTCAACCCTGAATGCATTTGTAACATTATTGGTTTGGAACCTGATCTATTTTATTTACCATTATGTGGAGCGTGTACGTAAACAGCAGCTGGATGCATTGCAGATGCAGAGTGTGGTAAAAGAACTGGAACTGAAGACGATTAAAGCACATATCAACCCGCATTTTATTTTTAATTCGCTCAATGGTATCCGTGCATTGGTTGATGAAAACCCGACACGTGCAAGAACAGCTATCACCGAGCTGAGTAATATCCTGCGCAGCAGTATGCAGGCAGAAAAACAGGAAACCGTTCCGTTTGAAAAAGAACTCGGCATTGTAAAAGATTATCTTGCTTTGGAGCAGATGCGTTTTGAAGAAAGATTGAAAGTAAATTTTGATATTGATGAAGATACCCTCGATCAGCCGGTACCACCTATGATGCTGCAAACACTGGTGGAGAATGCGATTAAGCATGGCATCAGTAAAAATATAGCAGGCGGTGTTATAAAAATCAGTTCAAAGTTTGTGGGGGATCATCATGAACTGGTGATCAGAAACACCGGACATTTGAACGGTAATTTTAACCCGGATGGTTTTGGAATTTCCAGTACTCAAAGCAGGCTGAAACTGATGTTTGGAGATGCTGCAGATTTTTCTCTTGCAGATGTAAATGGCAATGAAGTGGAAGCCAAAGTAAAGATGCCGGTGGAAGTGTAAGGAGAAGAGAGGTAAGAGGTATGAAGTAAGAGAAAAGAAGCACCCCGTGCTGCTCCTTTCTTTAAATCAGGATAGAAAATAATTGACAGAAATAAAAGTAAGCTGTATGAACAAAAGAGCAATCATCATTGATGATGAACGATTGGCAAGAAATGAACTGAAAAAGTTACTCACTGAATTTCCTGAAATAGAGGTGATTGATGAAGCATCGAATGCAGATGAAGGATTACAGAAGATAGCAGCGTTGAATCCTGACCTGATTTTCCTGGATATACAAATGCCCGGTAAAACAGGATTTGATTTGCTGAGTGAACTGGATCGTACTCCGGAAGTAATTTTTACAACAGCTTATGATGAATATGCGTTACGTGCATTTGAAGTGAATGCACTGGATTATTTACTCAAGCCAATTGAGCCGAAACGCCTGGCAGATGCATTGCATAAACTGGAAGAAGATGAACGTGAAACTATTGACGGCGAACCTGTTTCTACCAACCGCAGCATGCTCAGTGAAAACGACCAGGTATTTGTAAAAGATGGTGAACGCTGCTGGTTTGTGAAGCTGAGTGATATCCGTTTGTTTGAGAGTGTAGGCAACTATGCGAAAGTATTTTTTGGTCCTAATAAGCCACTCATTTTAAAATCACTGAATGCACTGGAAGAACGACTGGATGAAAAAATCTTTTTCCGTGCCAACCGTAAACATATTGTAAACCTCCGCATGATTGAAAAAGTGGAGCCGTATTTCAATGGCGGATTGCTGCTGGAAATTCATGGTGGTGATAAGATTGAAGTGAGCCGCAGACAGGCAGTGAAGTTTAAAGAAATGATGAGTCTGTAGATTCAGGCATTTTATTTCATCAAAATAAAACGAGTATTGATAAGAGTTATATCATGAAGAAAATTTTTGTTACGGGGTTATTGATTTCAATAACCTCTTTTTTATTGGCGCAAAAAAAGATGAACCGCATCATCAATGCAAAAGAAGTGGAACGGATAGAAAGAGTGCTGGCAGCAGATGATATGCGTGGCAGAAGAATCTTCAGTCCGGAAATTGATAAGGCTGCAGATTATATAGCGGCTGAATTTAAAGCCGCAGGCTTACAGACGTGGAACAACAGCAGCAGCTTCAGGCAGGAGTTTTCTATTGTATCAGCAAAGCTTATCAACACATCCTGCAAAATTGATGGACAGGAAATTGATGCAAAGAATGTTGTTGTTATTACAACTCAACCGGAAGTTTCTGTGAATGAAAAATCAGGTTTTGAAAAAGTAACCATTGGAGCAGGGAAGAATATTTTTTCTGAAGCACAGAAGCTTGTCCGTTCAGGTAAAAATTATTTTGTGTTGGTTGATACAGGGTTTTCCAAAAACTTCAGCCGGCTTGCTTCATTCAAAAGAGGAATGTTTAAATCTGAGAATAGTGTTGTGTTTGTGTTAACTGCTGCCAATCCATCTGTTTTTACAGTAGAAGCAAAACAAGAAATAACCGAACAGAAACTGGCAAATGTAGTAGGCATACTGCCGGGAAAAAGTAAGAAGAATGAGTATGTTATTTTTTCAGGTCATTATGACCATTTGGGTACAGGTAAGCCAATCAATGGAGATTCAATTTACAATGGTGCCAATGATGATGCAGCAGGAACAACAGCTGTAATTATGCTGGCGAAATATTTCAAAAAGGTAAAAAATAATGAACGTACCATTGTATTTGCCGCATTTACAGCAGAAGAATCGGGTGGGTATGGTGCACAATATTTTTCCAGGCAGTTTGATCCGGCGAATGTTGCAGCGATGTTCAATATTGAAATGATTGGTACAGAAAGCAAATGGGGGAAGAATTCTGCTTATATCACCGGCTATGAAAAAACCGATATGGGAGCAATCCTGCAAAAAAATCTTGCCGGAACTGCATTTACATTTTATCCTGATCCTTATCCCACACAAAGTTTATTTTATCGATCAGATAATGCAACACTTGCAAGATTAGGAGTGCCTGCACATACGATCTCCACATCCAAAATGGACAGTGAACCGAATTATCATAAAGTATCTGATCATGTTGAAACGCTTGATATGGAGAATATGGCAATGATCATTAAATCAATTGCAATGAGTGCAAAAAGCATCATTAAGGGAGAAGATTCACCAACAAGAGTAAAAGTAGAAGAGTTGCGTTAGATTTTCACCGGTACACTATGTATGGCAGCTGCCATTTCCTTAATCAGCGAGGCATCTTTTTCAATAGCATTTCCAATTACAATAACATCAGCACCCGCTTTGCAGTTGAGGTACGCCTTTTCAGGATCAATAATGCCACCGCCAACAATTAACGGTGCTTCAATTTGCTGTGCAACACTCTGGATCATACTTTCAGAAATGGCACGTTTGGCACCACTACCCGCATCCATATAAATTACTTTCATGCCCAGCATTTCACCAGCCATTGCTGTGCACATGGCAATTTCATTTTTGTCAGCTGGTAAAGGGGCGGCATTGCTGATATAAGACACTGTTGTCGGCGCACCACCGTCAACCACCATGTAGCCGGTGGAAATAATTTCCAGTCCGCTTTGCTTTACAAAAGGGGCGGAGATGACATGCTGACCAATGAGTAATTCAGGATTACGACCGGAGATCAAGGATAAATATAACAACGCATCTGCATACGTACTAACCTGGGAAGGACTGCCGGGGAATAAAATCACGGGAATATCGCAAAGGGCTTTGATCTGCTGTACCACTTCATCCAGCCTGTTGGAAATAACCAGGCTCCCGCCCACTAAAAAATAATCAACAGATGCATCAACCGACAATTTTACCAGTTGTTCTACCGATTCTTTGTTCACTTTGTCGGGGTCAATCAAAACGGCAAATGACTTCTGTCCTTTCTGCTTCTTTTCCAGTAATTGGGTATAAATGCGATGCTTCATTCAGTATCTGTGATTCATGCAAAAGTGCAAAAAAATGTCCGAGGATTTGCAAATTCACCTGTTTTTGTTTCAGGTGCCCGAAAAGGGTTCTTTTTACCCGAAATCAGCCTCCTGAAAACCACCCGTCAATACTTCGTTTAGGTTTCAGCGTTAGTTTCATTTTCGGTTGCTCCCGCCTTCAAATTCAATGCCAGTAAGGCTATGGGAAATATTGTGAAAAAACCAAGAAAACTTGTTCTATTCTCCGGGATTTTTTTGTGGAAACAAGCTTTGCACATGCAAATACAGTACAGGATTGAGTTTGCCCCCGATTTCCACACACTGTTAATATTTAGAGTATTGAACATACCTCTCTAAAAAATATTTTCGTAGTCTGTCGGTTAACGATTCCTTAACCTTACTAACCAAAAAACTTACAGTTCCATATGGCCAGCAAAAAGAAACAAACTCCGGGGCTCCAGTTCGGCCGCCGGTTTACCAAAGAAGGCGTTTCACCCTTCGACCTGTTTGAGTATGATTATCGTACTTCTATTATCCGCAATCCTTCGGGAGAAGTGGTGTTTGAAATGAATAATGTGGAAGTCCCGAGTCACTGGAGCCAGATTGCAACAGATATTCTCGCACAGAAATATTTCCGCAAAGCAGGTGTTCCGCAACCTGATGGTACTTTGGGAAGAGAAGCCTCTTCGAAACAGGTAGCTCACCGCATGGCCCATTGCTGGCGTGTATGGGGCGAACGTTACGGATACTTTGCTTCTGAAAAAGATGCACAGGTTTTTTATGAAGAATTAGTGTACAGCATTTTAAACCAGTTATGCGTTCCTAACAGTCCGCAGTGGTTTAATACCGGTCTGTACGAAAGCTATGGCATTAAAGGAAAGCCACAGGGTCATTACTTTGTTGATGCCAATGACGGTGAATTGAAAAAATCAACATCGGCTTATGAACGTCCTCAGCCACATGCCTGCTTCATTTTAAGTGTAAGCGATGACCTGGTAAATGATGGCGGTATCATGGATCTCTGGGTTCGTGAAGCAAGGATCTTCAAATACGGTTCTGGTGTGGGAACTAACTTCTCTACTATTCGTGGTGAAAGTGAAAAATTAAGCGGTGGCGGTACTTCAAGCGGATTGATGAGCTTTCTGAAAATTGGTGACCGTGCAGCAGGCGCAATCAAGAGCGGTGGTACAACACGTCGTGCAGCCAAAATGGTGTGCCTTGATTTAGATCATCCTGAAATCATGGACTTCATCAACTGGAAAGTGGAAGAAGAAAAGAAAGTAGGTGCATTGATCAGCGCAGGTTATTCAAACGATTATGAAGGTGAAGCATACCGCACAGTAAGCGGACAAAACAGTAACAACTCTGTTCGTATTCCCAATGAATTCTTCGACAAATTAGCGAAGGGCGAAGATTGGGAACTGAAAGCAAGAACAGATGGTCGTACCATGAAGAAGATTCCAGCACAGGAAGTTTGGAACCAGATTGCTTATGCAGCATGGCGTTGTGCTGATCCAGGTACGCAATACGATACAACCATTAACGAATGGCATACTTCACCAAAAGGCGGACGCATCAATGCATCGAACCCTTGCAGTGAATATATGTTCCTCGATAATACAGCATGTAATCTTGCATCTGTAAACCTTCGCCGCTTGTTTGATGAAGCAACACAAACATTCGATGTGCAGGGCTTTGAATATGTATGTCGCTTATGGACAGCTGTTCTGGAAATTTCTGTATTGATGGCTCAGTTCCCGTCAAAAGAAGTTGCCCAGCTTTCTTACGATTACCGTACACTCGGTTTAGGTTATGCCAACCTCGGTTCTATGCTGATGGTAATGGGGATTCCTTATGATAGTGAAGAAGCCCGTGGTATTGCAGGTGCATTAACCGCAATCATGACAGGTATTTCTTATAAAACATCGGCAGAGATGGCTTCCTACCTTGGCGCATTTCCACGCTACGAAGAGAACGCTGAAGATATGTTACGTGTAATGCGTAACCACCGTGCAGCTGCGTATGATGCAGAAGATGCATATACAGGATTAAGCATTAAACCACTTGGTATTAAAGCACAATACTGTCCTGATTATTTACTGAAGAGTGCCTGCAAAAGCTGGGACGATGCAGTAGAAATGGGAGAGAAGTTTGGATACCGTAATGCGCAGACAACCGTAATTGCTCCAACCGGAACAATTGGCCTGGTGATGGATTGCGATACAACAGGTGTTGAACCGGATTTCGCTTTAGTGAAGTTTAAAAAATTGAGCGGTGGTGGTTATTTCAAAATCATCAACCAGTCAGTACCTGCAGCATTGGCGAAAATGGGATACAGCGTAAAAGAAAGTGAAGCCATTGTAAAATATGCAGTAGGTGCAGCTTCCTTAAATGGTGCTCCTCATGTTAATCCGCAATCACTGAGTGAAAGAGGATTTATTGCAGAAGAGATCAAGAAAATTGAAGTATCACTCGCAAGCGCATTTGAAATTGGATTTGTATTTAATAAGTATGCTTTGGGCGAAGAGTGTTTACAGCGTCTAGGCTTTACACCTGAGCAGTACAATGATTTTGAATGGAGCTTACTGGAAGCATTAGGCTTTACAGATGAGCAGATTGCTGAAGCAAATGATTATATCTGCGGAACCATGACAATGGAAGGTGCTCCTTTCTTAAAGCAGGAACACTATGCTGTATTTGATTGTGCAAATAAATGTGGAAAGAAAGGCGTTCGTTATATTCATCACAGCGGCCACATTAAAATGATGGCAGCTGCGCAGCCATTCTTAAGCGGTGCTATTTCAAAAACCATCAACCTTCCAAATGAAGCAAATGTGGAAGAAATTGCTGAAGCATATTTAATGAGCTGGCAGTTAGGTTTGAAAGCATGTGCATTGTATCGTGACGGATCAAAACTTTCTCAGCCATTAAGTACAAAAAGCGACTCAAAGAAAAAAGCAACCACTGAATCTGAGGCAGCAGTAAATGAAGAATTTATTACTGACAACCCGATGGTTGACATGGGAAAACTTACTGTTGAAGAATTGTTAGATGAATTGAGCAAGCGTGTTCAATCATCGCCCGATACAAAACTGAAACGTGACCTGGCAAGAATCGTTGAGCGCAGAAAATTACCTGCCAAACGCAGAGGCTTTACACAGAAAGCAAAAATCAATGGCCAGGCTGTATTCCTCCGCACAGGTGAATATGGTGATGGAACGCTTGGTGAAATCTTTGTTGACCTTGCAAAAGAAGGAAGTACATTGAAAGGATTGATGAACAGTTTCGCTATTGCTATTTCTGTTGGTCTGCAATATGGTGTTCCTTTAGAAGAATATGTTGAGAAGTTTGTATTTACTAAGTTTGAGCCAAGTGGTATGGTAGATCATCCGAATATCAAGAGCACTACTTCTATTGTAGATTTCATGTTCCGTTGTTTGTCGTATGAATATTTAGGTCGTACTGACTTAGTTCATGTGCTGGACAAACCAGAAATCAGCAATACAGGAACGGATGACTGGGATGATATTCCCACGGGATTAGAATACGAAAAACAAACACCTGAACTGAGTGATGTAAGAGTGGTAGGTGTTATCAACCCTGCTCCACAGGTGCAAAAAACACAGCGTGTTACGAATCCTGTAAAAGTGGAAAACAGTTTAGATGCAGTGAACCAGGCAGCAAGAAGTATGCAAAGCGACGCTCCTGCCTGTAATACATGCGGACATATTACCATCAGAAGCGGTACATGTTATAAATGTTTGAACTGCGGTAACAGTATGGGTTGCAGTTAATTTAGTTGATTTAAAAATTAATCTCAACTGAGGTCCTTATAATAATTTACGCTCCGGTTCTCCGGAGCGTTTTTTTTCACGTAATTCTACAGGGTAATTTTTCAGTGTAAATCAACTGCAAAAAGCAGATGTACTCATTTTTTCATATTACATGGCCCAATATTTGATTTATATAGGATGAATAATTATTTTCAAAGTTCAAATCCGTATCATGAAAAAATCTGTCATCTATTCAGTTACACTTATTACCGTTATTTTTCTCAGTTCCTGCACACGTTCCGTAACACCTTATGAGGCAGCAAACAGAAGTCATGGTAAACGCTGTTTACGGATAAGATAAAAGCCGGTTTATTTATTGTTCCTTTTACGGTCAAATCAATTTTCTTTTATACAGAGAAAGAGTGATTGCTATTCAGATGAAAGCTGATAGGCGAAGTTAGTTGTGCAATGATTTTCGTTGTGCTTTTTCCCATGTAGCATTTTGCTTTCCGGATAAGAACCGGAATAACCCCGCAATAACAGCATAATTCATTACACAGAAATAATAAGGAATGAAAATCAGCTTAAATGGTATCTTTTTATTTTCAAGCAGATATCCGGCAAAAGCTCCTGCATAGAATAGTAATTGTAATATAAGTAAGACCTGATAGAAATACAATCCATCTGCAGCAAGAAAAATATTTAAGATAAACAGCACCGTTAACAGAAAGGGTGCACTGCCCATCGTAAAATACGGTGAGAGAAATATTGAAAATATAGCAATGGAGCTTTTGTCAGCTTAAGTATACCTGTCAGCCTCACCATTGCCTGCCAGCTTCCCGCACCAATACGCGGATCTTTTGTTTTAATTCTTCCCTTATATTAGAAGAAGGAGTTTCAGCAGCAGTTTTTCAATTACATTATTTTCCTACAGCCATACGATATCCGGATACTGTTTCATAATCTCCCCGGAATGATCAAATGATCCATCAGTAATAAAAATAATGGTTACTAAATTAACCGGGTAGTCCAGCTGTTACGAATTGCGTATTTTATCAGGAATGATCTCAGCTTCATTGTAACAGGGTACTACCAATGTTAATGGAGGTTGAAACAATGAAATGCCAGCCTCTTTCCTTATCACAGGAATGAATAAAAAACAATAAACAATGAAAGCCGGAAAATGAGTTCGGTGAACTTCATTCAAACCTATTTACATATGAATATTATAGTATTCTTTTTAAAGTGACAATTTTTTCTGGATATGCTTTCTTTTATGATGAGAAAATCTGTAATTTTTCCCCGGGAAGCAAATTGATACTGAAAGATTATTTGTGAATAATTGATGCCTGCTAATTATACAGCAGGAATTAATCTTTTCAATTACCGTTGAATCGTAAAAGGTTGTGTATCCTACAACAAACTTTATTTACTTTGCACCGATCAACAATCATTCCTCCAACATTATATACACGAATGTATGAGAAGCTTTTATCGTTTGGCATACCTGCCTGTACTGATTTTTTTTGCAAATGCGTTAGAGGCGCAATTGGTAAGCGGTCCAATGCTTGGTCCTGTTGAATTACGAACTGCAAAACTCTGGGTGGAAGTAAAGCCCGGCAGCAGCGCAGATTTATGGTACTGGAAAAAAGGGGAGGCTGCAAAAGCTAAACGGCTGACCAAAAAAACAAGCCCTGATGCCTGGTTTGCCCCACTTGTGTTTGATGTAGTGGCACTTGAAATGAATACGGCCTACGAGTATCAATTTATCATCAACAATACATTGAATAAAAAACCCGCAAAAGCTGATGGATCATTTATCACAAAGGATTTGTGGCAGTGGCGCAAACCAGTCCCCGATTTCTCTTTCTTAACAGGTTCCTGTGCTTATATCAATGAACCGCCTGTAGATCGCCCTGGTAAGCCATACGGCGGCGATTCGTCAATTTTTGAAAGTATGGCGAAAGAAAAAGCAGCGTTTATGTTATGGCTCGGCGACAACTGGTACACCCGTGATGTTGATTATTCTGATGAATGGGGATTATGGAATCGTGCAAGTCATGACCGTTCCATTCCTGTGCTTCAAAAATTTCTAAAGACTACTTCTCATTTTGCTATTTGGGACGATCATGATTTTGGGCCTAATGATATGGGCAAGAATTATATTCTTAAAAATACGTCAAGAGAGGTTTTTAAAAGCTACTGGTTAAATACAACCTATGGTTTTAACGGACAGGGAATTTATTCCATGATGAGTTACAGTGATGTGGATGTGTTTATGATGGACGACCGCTGGTGGCGCAGTGCAGATAACATGCTTGATTCTGTTAACGGCAAACCAAACCCCGATAAAAAAATGTGGGGCAAGGAACAAATGGAGTGGCTCAAAAACTCATTGCTGTACAGCAAAGCTTCATTTAAAATTATTGCAACAGGAAGCCAGGTACTGAACCCTGTTTCGCCTTTCGATAAACTGGCCAATTGCCCTGTGGAGTACAATGAGTTGCTGGATTTTCTGTATGCAAATAAAATAAATGGTGTTTTATTTTTATCAGGCGACAGACATCATACGGAAGTAATTAAAGTAAATCGTGAAGGCACGTATCCTTTGTATGATATTACAGTGTCGCCATTAACTGCAGGCACACATACATTTGGAGGTGTTGAAAAAAATAATCCTTACCGTGTTCTGGGAATTGACGAAAAACAGAACTATGGTAAGTTTAATTTCAGTGGCGCCAGAGGTCAGCGGAAACTCACCATTGACTTTTTTGGTGTAAAAGGAGAGAAGCTGGGCGAATGGACAGTTGGTGAAAATGATTTAAAATCTTCAAAGAAGTAGTATGAATATCTCATTCAGGTACGATCGTAAAAAAGTAATCCAGGCATTACGGTATCACTTTATTTCAAAAAAGGAAATCCGTATTCTTATTATCTTGGTAAATGTGTTTGCCCTGTTTGCTGCGGCAATGTTTTTCTGGAAAAAAATTACACCAATTGCTTTTTTGCTTAGCTCCTTTTTGTGGTTTAGTCTCATGGCTGCTTTCTGGTTTATACTTCCATTTACTGTTTACAGCAGGGCGAAAACCTTCAAAGATGCATTTACTCTTACCTTTTTAGATACATACATGCATATTGAAAGTGCAAACGGAACAAAGCACTGGAAGTATAAAGACTTTTCCTATTTCATTGAAACACCCAATTTCTTTCATTTGTATGTGGATGAGCGTTCTTTCTTTCTTATTCCGAAAGATGCATTTGAAGAAGATGACGATCTGCATGCTGCAAGGATTTTACTGAATGAAAAGATAGGGATGAAATAAGTGCTTAAAGAGTTGAATTATACAGCCGCCCGGAAATGAGCGGCTTTTTTCATAAAAAAATCTTTCTAAAAAATTTGGTTTATAAAATAAACTACTCTACGTTTGTGATCTATTTACGATAATATGAAACAAATAACCTTACTCATCATCAGCCTTATCAGCCTTGTTCATAGCTGGGCACAAACTACCATCACCGGCACAGTTACCGACGGGAAAAAGCAACCTGTTGCCGGTGCTTCTTTAGCCATTAAAGATTCCTACGATGGAGCAACTGCCGATTCATCGGGTCGTTTCCGTTTTAAAGCATTCGATAAAGGAACACAGATTCTTGTTGTAAGTGCAGTAGGATACAAAACGCTTGAATTAACGCTTGAACTTAAAGGAGGTGAAATGCAGCTGCCGGTTCAGTTGAAACAGGAAATCACTGAAATGAGTGCCGTTGTTATTACAGCCGGTGCTTTTGAAGCCAGTGATCGCAACAGGGTGGCAGCAGTATTAACTTCTATTGATATTGTTACAACTGCCAGTGGCAATGGCGATGTAACAGGTGCATTGAAAACTTTACCGGGTGCACAACAGGTGGGTGAGAGTGAAGGTCTGTTTGTAAGAGGCGGTACAGCTGCCGAAACAAAAACATTTATTGATGGAACACTGGTGAATAATTTTTTCTATACAAGTACGCCAGGCATTGCATCAAGAGGAAGGTTTTCACCCTTCATTTTTAAAGGAACCGTTTTCAGCACTGGCGGTTACAGTGCTTTGTATGGGCAGGCCTTATCATCAGCTTTAATTCTTGAGTCAATTGATTTGCCCGAACAATCTTCTGCCAATCTGAATGTTTCCATTCTGAGCCTGGGTGCTGGTTTTCAGAAACTGGAAAAAAATAAAAAGTCTTCATGGGGTGTGAATTATAATTACTCCAATTTAACTCCGGCCTTTGCCATCATCAAACAGGAACAGGATTATTCAAAAGCACCAACAGCTCATAATATTGATGCAAACTTCCGTATCAAAACATCAAAGAATGGGATGTTGAAATATTATGGATACTATACAACTAACAACGTGGCCTTTACACAAAACAGCCTCGACTCTCTCGGATATAAAGACAAGTTCGCTTTAACAAACGGAAACATGTATCATAATTTATCCTGGAAAGAGAGTTTAAAGAACAAATGGAAGTTTATAGCCGGTGTATCTGTATCAACCAATAAAGATGATATCAGTTTTGATATGCAGGATGATCAGAAGAATGATGTGTTGTTAAATGGATTGCAGTTCAAAACATTTGATATTGACAGCAAAGGTTTTTACGGCAATGCCAAACTGGTGCTGGAAAAGAAATTCAGGGGATTGAATGCCCTGCGTTTTGGAACAGAATATAATCACAGTGATGATAAAAGCACATTCACTGCTTATAATGGCGCTAAGCTCAACAGCCGTATTATTGAGAATGTATATGCCCTGTTTGCTGAGCAGGATATTTATCTCACCAATAGCCTGGCCGCTAAGTTTGGTGCAAGAGCAGAATACACTGCATTACTCGATAAAACAAATCTTGCTCCACGAATTTCAGTGGCATATAAACTCGGAAAACAAAGCCAGGCTTCATTGGCGTATGGCATTTTTTATCAGAACCCTGAATTGAAATACCAGCCGTCAGTAAATCCGTTACTGTTTATGAAAGCTGAGCATTATATTGCCCAGTACCAGAAAACAACCAGCCTCACAACGTTTCGTTTGGAAGCATTCTACAAGAAGTATCAGAATCTCATTAAAACAACAAACATCAATGGCCGTGAAGTTGGCAGCAGTAACAAGGGTTATGGCGATGCCAATGGGTTTGAATTATTCTGGAGAGATAAGAAGAATGTAAAGAACCTTGACTACTGGATCTCTTATTCTTATCTCAATACGAAAAGGGATTTTCTGAATTTCCCAACTGCTATCACACCCAACTTCGCTGCTAATCATACAGCATCACTGGTAACGAAAATGTTTGTCACTAAACTGAAAACAAACTTCAACTTTTCTTACAACTATGCGAGTGGAAGACCTTATTATAATATTCAGTATGATCCCAATACAAGCAAAACATTTTTTGCAGACAAAGGAAGAATACCCGATTATCACAACGTAAGTTTTGCATTAAACTATCTGCCAAGTATTGGTAAGAAAAATGCAAAAGCCTTTGCGGTGTATGTGCTGAGTGTAAGTAATATTTTCAATATTAAACAGGTGTACGGGTACAGTTATTCAACCAACGGTATGCGGAAACAGGAGTTAGTACCGCCATCAAGGATGTTTGTGTTCATTGGAGCGTTCATCAGTTTTGGTGTAGACAGAACAGATGATGCCATCAACAATAATTTATAAATCAAGTCATCAACCAAGCAATTTTATTATGAGCAACTTTCAACGCATCCCCGATGCAAACGAACAAAAAGACAAACAACTTTGGGAGATCGCTCAGAAAAGAGCGTCTTTTAAAAGCCATCTTCTTACGTATGTGTTGGTAAATACATTTCTCTGGATTATCTGGGCAATTACAGGTGGCCGTTCTTATGAAAGTGGAATTCCCTGGCCTGTATGGTCAACATTTGGATGGGGTATTGGTATTCTGTCGCATTACTTTGGAGCCTATGTTTATCCAAAAAGCAACAGTGTAGAACGGGAATATGAAAAACTGAAAAACAATCAATAATCATTCTTTAAATACTAAAATCAATAACATGAAACATATACTCATCACAGTTTTTTTCGCCGCTCTTTTTACCAATGCCTTTGGACAAAGTGAACGTTATGCAGGTGCCATGCAGAAAAATATGGAAGCTATGGATAACGCCAAAAGCCCGGCTGATATGCATGATCTGAGCAATGCTTTTGAACGTATTGGAGATGCCGAAAAAAATCAATGGCTTCCATATTACTATGCAGCTATGACGGAAGTGCTCAATGGATTTATGACTACCGATAAATCAGGAGCAGATGTAATTGCCGACCGTGCTGAATTGCTGATTAATAAAGCTGATGCACTGGAAGCAAAAAATTCAGAGGTAACCTGTATAAAATCTATGATTGCAATGTTGCGCATGATGGTGGACCCGATGCAGAGATGGCAGCAGTACGGAGCATTATCATCACAGTTACTTGAGGAAGCAAAGCAACAGGATCCAACTAATCCACGCCCGTTTGCTTTACTTGCACAGAACCTGTTTTATACTCCTGCACAATTTGGAGGTGGATGTACAACTGCAAAACCAGTTGCTGAAGAAGGTGTAAAACTGCTGAATACATTTCAGGCAAAATCACCATTGCATCCAAACTGGGGTAAGACACAGTTTGATATGGTTTTAGGACAGTGTAAATAATTTATTGGTGAAGTGACCTTTATCAAAGGTTATTCACAAGTCGGGCATTATGTAAAAGTGTACAGACTGTGAATAACCTTTCACCATAACAAAACGAACTTCAGCATCATTCATACAAATTTGCAATAATGAGCCAGGAACAATTTTCATCACCACAAGACAGCCTTCAGTTAATTGAAAGCATGATCAATAAAGCACAAAACCGTTTCAATGAAAACGGTCATTTGTATTTATTATGGGGTTGGGTCATTTTTGCCTGCAGCATCATTCATTTTGTTGTGGATTACTGGAAGCTGTACGACAATCCGCAGATGGTATGGTTTCTTACATGGGGTGCATTGATTTATCAGACGATTTATATTGCCAGAAGAAAAAAGAAGGAACGTGTAAGAACATACACCGATGATATTGTTGGCTGGGTATGGGTTGTGTTTGTTATTCTGATGGCACTGGTTGGTTTTATTACAGGTAAAGGAAATACATGGCATCTCATGTATCCGTTGTTCCTTGTATTATATGGTGTGCCAACTTTTTTAACAGGCGTTATTATAAAGTTCCCGGCTTTACAGGTTGGTGCAGCCGGTTGCTGGATACTGGCCGTTGCTTCAACCTTTGTGCCTGTTCAATTCCAGGTATTGTTCCTCACATTAGCTGTTTTATCTGCCTGGATTATTCCCGGATACCTGCTTCGTTCACGATTTAAAAATCAAAACTGATATGGAAGAAAAACAATTATCAGAAAGAGAAAGCCTGCTCATCATTCAGCAAATGATCAGCCGTGCAAAAAATGAATTTGTAGATACAGGAGTTGGTCCAATTCTCTGGGGTGCTGTTATTACTGTTTGTAGCCTGGTGCAGTTTCTGCAGATTCATTTTGATTTCAGACTTCCGGTTGATATCTGGCTGCTGGCATTACTTGCCATTGTGCCGCAGATTTATATTTCAATTAAAGACGGCCGTGAACGAAAAGTAAAAGGCTGGGATCAGGATGCAATGGGGTATGTATGGCTTTGCTTTGGCATAGGAATATTCCTCGTGAACTTCGTTAACAATGTGGCTGCACATCAGCTCAATCCAATCTTAAGTGAATACAGTAAGTTGTCAGGAAAAACGGATGTACCCAACTTCTGGACATTTGGTACCAGCTATTTACTGTTTGTGTATGGCTATCCAACGATTGTTACAGGTGCAACTAGGAAATTTAAACTCATGACCTTTGGCGGGATTTTTTGTTGGGTAAGTGCCATCATCAGTGCATTCACCATTGCAAAAATTGATTTCTTATTTATGGCTATGTCTGCAACACTGGCATGGCTTATTCCCGGAATTATTTTAAGACGTAATTATTTATTGCAGAAGGAAAAGAATGTTTAAAGAATTAGATCCCATATTACATTCACAGCTCAGGTTGGCCGTTATGAGTTTACTTATTGGAGTAAAGGAAGCGGAGTTTACCTATATCAAAGAAAAAACAGGATCAACCGCCGGTAACCTCAGTGTGCAGATCACAAAACTCAAAGAAGCAGGTTATGTGGAAGTAACCAAACAGTTTAAAGATAACTATCCACTTACGATCTGTAAAATAACATCGCAGGGCATCACTGCTTTTGAAGCGTATGTGAAAGCTTTGCAAAGCTATCTGCCCAAATAAGGCCTCATCCTCCAACTCCTTCTCCAAAAGAGAAGGAGCGTTACTGCACTACTTCGATAAATTTTTTCTGTGATACTGTACAATGAATTTCTATGAACACCTCAGATCTGCTAAACTGTTAATTAAACTTTTGTAAAAGTAGGGGCTGTGCCAAGATGGCTTCCCCTTTTGGGGGAAGTCGGATGGGGGCTAAACCTTATCTTTACTTCTTTGTTATTGTTGCACCCAAGGTTATGGAATCAATTATCAAGGTTACCCATCTCTCAAAAGTCTTTAAAGAAATTACAGCAGTAAACGACCTGTCATTTACTGTAAAGAAAGGTGATGTATATGGCTTTCTCGGGCAAAACGGTGCAGGAAAGTCCACCACCATTCGGATGCTGCTTACACTGATTGAACCAACGGGTGGTGATATTGAAATCTTCGGCTACAATCTGAAGCAGCACCGCAAAGAAATTCTTAGTAATACAGGTGCAGTTATTGAACGGCCTGACTTATACAAATACCTTACTGCATACGAAACACTTCACCTGTTTGCACAGATGAGCGGTGTAAAAATTCCCCGACTGCAATTAATGGATCAATTGGAAATGGTTGGGCTTGCCAGCAGGGCGCACAGTAAAGTGCGTACGTTTTCGCAGGGAATGAAACAGCGGTTGGGACTTGCCGTTGCATTGGTGCACAACCCACAACTGATTATGCTCGATGAACCAACCAATGGTTTGGATCCGCAGGGTATTGCTGATATCCGGAATCTAATCCTGATGCTGAGTCAGCAGATGAATAAAACAATTTTGGTGTCTTCGCATTTATTAAGTGAAGTGGAACAGATTGCCAACCGAATGCTCATCATTGACAAGGGACAGAAGTTAGTGGAAGGAACCGTAAATGAATTGTTTAATCCTGATGATACGGTTGTGTTTCTTGAAACAACCAACAATGCGGCCTGTGAAACGATGCTGGCAGCCAGCAGTTATGCTTCGCAGGTAACAGGAGTTGATGCAGGTGGAATTAAACTTAAACTGCGAAAAGAAGAAGTGCCTGCTTTCACAAAACTTCTGATTGAACAAAACATTCATGTGTTAGGTGTTACATCCCGTCATTCACTAGAAGATTATTTTTTAAAGATCACAACTGCCAACCAACATGTGGAGCCTTTTAAAAATTGAATTGTTTAAAGTCTTTCGCCGTCCACGTACCTACATTGCGTTTATAGCCGTGTGGGCCATTGTTTCATTAATACAGATTGCGATTTATGTAGATGGTGCCAAGTACATCGATTTTGTATTGAAAGATGTAAAAGACAATTTTGACATAATCGGTAATCCGCTCAATGGTTATTTTGTTTGCTTTATTATTTTACAAACATTACTAATCCATGTTCCGTTGTTGATTGCCCTGGTAAGTGCCGATATGATTGCCGGTGAAGCAAATATGGGAACACTTCGCTTGTTAATTACAAAACCCATCAGCCGCACAAAATTATTACTGAGTAAGTTTTTAGCATCATCTGTATACGCTGTCATCTTATTAATCTGGATTGCCATTCTCGGTTTGTTTCTTTCCATGCTCATATTTGGAACCGATGGATTGTTGAATGCAAAAAGCTATGAGATTATTATCTTAAACGGCAATGACATTTTCTGGCGCTATATCCTGGCATTTGCATTTGCTGCCATTGCATTGATAACAGTAGCGGCACTTGGTTTTTTCTTTTCCATTTTTGCCGAAAATTCATTGGGCCCGATTGTTGCCACCATGAGTGTGATCATTGTGTTTACCATTCTTACAACACTTGATATTCCTTTGTTTCAGAGTGTGAAGCATTTATTTTTTACTTCACACATGATTGGATGGAAAGGTTTTTTTGAAATGAAACTGGATGCAGACGGTGTTTCTATTCCGGGAACCATCCGTAATTTACCGGCAGTGTTGCGGAGTGCGGGTGTGTTAATGCTTCATACGTTTTTGTTTGTGGGAGGAGCTATTTTTATTTTTAACCGGAAAGATGTGTTGAGTTAAATCTTGTACAATGAAACAATTAATCACTTTATTTCTTACTTCATACCTCTTACTTCATACATCATACTCTTCAGCACAAACTGCAGCTGAACTGGTAAAAAAAGTAAAAGCCAAGATGGACAGGGTGAACGATTATGTTGCTGCCGGAAAAATGAAAACAGATGTGGTGTTCATAAAAGCTCCTGTTGCCAATATCAAATCTTATTACAAAAAACCAAACCGGTTTAAAATAAAAAGGGATGGAGGTATTTCATTGTTGCCAAAAGGTGGAGTGAGTGTAAATGTAAGTTCGTTATTGCTTACTGATGATTATACAGCGATTGATGCAGGACAAACTACTCTCAACAAAATACCTGTAAGAATTATCAAATTATTGCCACTGAATGATAACAGTGATGTGGTATTAACTACGATGTATATTGATGAAGCCAATCTACTCATCCGTAAATCAAGCACAACTACAAAAGACAATGGTACGTTTGATATGGAGATGCAGTTTGGAAAATATGCAGAATGGGGACTGCCCGATAAAGTGATTTTCTCCTTCAATACAAAAGACTACAAACTGCCCAAAGGAATTACACTGGAATATGATGATGGCAGCAAAAAACAGGAGTTGCCAAAAAATAAAAAAGGGAAAGTGGAAATCAGCTACAGTTCCTATGTCATCAACAAAGGAGTAACTGATGAGATGTTGAAATAAAACGAATGACTACATACTTCCGGCTAGCGGCTGTATTATTCCTCTTCCAGTTTTTCATCAACCACTCTTGCAAACATTGAAGCACTGATCTTTTTCATGGGGTTGCTTCTTGCTTCTGCGTAACCATTTCTGCTGCGGAAAATATCAATGGCGGTAAACATAGATGCCAGTAAAGAACTTTCATCTGCTTTGCCTTTTCCAGCAATATCAAATGCAGTTCCATGATCTGGACTTGTGCGGATGCCCGTTAAACCAGCTGTATAATTTACACCTTCACCAATTGCCAGTGATTTAAACGGAATCAAACCCTGGTCGTGGTACATAGCCAGTACTGCATCAAATTTTTCAAACTGACCTCTTGCAAAAAAAGCATCAGCACTAAAAGGCCCAAAACAAAGGATGTCATTTTGTTTGGCATCTTTTATGGCGGGCTTTATAATTTCTTCTTCTTCTTTTCCAACCAATCCTTCATCACCTGCATGCGGGTTTAAACCAAGCACAGCTATTTTAGGTTTATCAATTCCAAAATCTTTTTTCAGTGACTGGTTGATGATTTTGAGTTTACTGAGAATGGCTTCTCTTGAAAGATGACTGGCTACTTCAGCAACCGGCACATGTTCTGTTACCAATGCTACCCGTAAATTTTCAGCAACCATAAACATCACCACATCATTTGCTTCAAAAGCGGCTTTCAGGTAAGGAGTATGCCCGGTATAAGGAAAGGTTTCTGAGTACACATTCTTTTTATGAAGCGGAGCTGTAACCAATACATCAATCTGTTTTTCTTTCAGCGCATATACTGCAGCCGTTAATGATTTAATGGCATACTGTCCGCCGGCATCAGTTAACTGTCCCGGAGTAATGCTGATTTCTTCTTCCCAGCAGGTGTACACATTCACCATTTTTAGGTTGAGGCGTTGAAAATCCTTTACAGCCTGGTAGTTGAAATTGCCATCATTAATGGACTTTTTATAGAAATTGATGAGTTTACTTGACCCGAAAACAACGGGAGTGCAGAGCTCCAGCAGACGGTTGTCACTTAATGCTTTGATGATGATTTCAGGGCCGATACCGTTGATATCGCCACAGCTGAAGCCAATAACCGGTCTTTTTTCAGTATTTGTCATATTGTGTATCTATGCAGCAAATGTAATGGAATGATTTGTAAGGGGTGCAGTTGCCGGTAAAAATACCAACCCCGGAAATATATATTTCTACTGGTTTTGGATAGGGAAAAAAAGTGAGTTGGTAAGTGTTTATTCATAGCTCAATTTTAGGATTTAAAGTCAGGGCAGCGTAATTTGCAGTAAATCTTAAACCCCATGAAAATAGCAATCATTGCTGTAGCCGCAGCATTAAGTGCAGGCATTGCACAGGCAGGTAATAATATTCCCGAAAAACAATCAACAATCATTGTTTCAGCAAAACCTGCTGCACAGGATTTCGGATATTTCCGGGTTCACCGTATGGGCAGGGATGCGTCTCTGAACTGGTCTGTTTCAGATGCATCTGCCGTTGCTTATTTTACCATTGAACGTTCTTTTGACGGTTCTTATTTTCAAGCAATTGGTCAGGCGGCCTGTGGCGGTAATGCCACTCACAGGTACCGTGATGTAAGCGGTTTTCCCGGCTTTATTTATTACCGTATAAAGGCGCATCAAACAGATGGCAGCGTTGTAACATCTCCCGTGGAATTGTTACATATAGTTGCTAAAAAGTGATAATTAGCATTGGGGCTGGGGCTGTCTTAAAAAACGGCAGCCCCAGTTCCTTTTCCAGATAAAATCCGTTACTTATGAAACAACTTCTACTCAGTTTGTTTCTCTTTTCTATTCTTACCACCCAAACACTGCCTGCTCAGCAAATCAAAGCCAGATTTGGTGTAGAAGCTGATCTGAGAAGCAATTTCTACAACGGCTTTTTACAGGTTGGTAACGACGACTGGTATAGCAATAACAATTTTGTTGGCCCGGGGGTAGGAGATTTTGTTATTGATACTACCGGTGCTGCTGGTATCCTGGCGAGATATATTTCGCAACCGGCAACACGGAATTATCCTTTCTTCCGTAATATGCGTTACCCCCAGTTTCATGTATTGAATGGTATGTTGCTGATCGATGGCATTTTTATCCGTGACCATCATGGCACTGATTCAACAATATTCGCATCAGGCAGTAACAAGAACGGGATGAACCCGAATACATGGTCAACGCCCGTAGCACAAAGTATTCCCGATAAAAATGAAATACTTGACATGTTTATGCATGTACGCAGGGATGGAGATGGTACCGAAACCAACGACTCCCTCTGGCTCTTTGGCGGGGTATCAATCGAAAACACAACGGGTAACCGTTACTTCGATTTTGAAATGTATCAAACCGACATTTATTACGATAAACCAAATTTGAATTTTAAAGGTTATGGACCCGATGCCGGTCATACATCCTGGAAGTTTAATGCTTCGGGTAATATCCTTAGTCCCGGCGATATTATTTTAACAGCCGAATACAGCAGCTCTGATCTCAGTATGGTTGAAGCAAGGATATGGGTACATAAAGATGCCTTACTTATTACACCAACAGCGTTTAACTGGGCTGGTACATTTGATGGAGCAAGTGCAAGTGCTGTATATGGATATGCGGGAATCACACCTAAAACTTCCGGCTCATTCTATAATGGGTTACAGAGTGTGAATAATACCTGGGCAGGTCCCTTTAAACTGGTACTGGGCAGCCAGGCCGTTGTTGATAATTATGATGCGAGACAGTTTATGGAGTTTTCTGTAAATCTCAGCAAACTTGGTCTTGATCCATTAGTTAGAGATGGGGATGTATGTGGCTTACCATTCAGAAGAATATTAGTGAAATCAAGAGCCTCTACTTCATTCACGGCGGAGTTGAAAGACTTTGTTGGGCCTTTCAGTTTTTTCCGTGCACCTGCAGCAGACATAGCAACAGATTTCCCTCTTCTCTGTCCAAGTGGCGTTGCTGAGGTATTTGTAATAAATCCATTAACAACATCAGTGTACAACTGGTCAACCATCGGTGGTAATATTGTGGGCTCAACATCAGGTGACCGTATTACCGCAAGTACGGCAGGTACTTACATTGTAAGCCAGACACTGATGGATAGCTGCGGAACCGTTTATGCAACAGATACTGTTATTATTTCGCAATTCGCCGCTTGCGATGTACTTGCAGGCAAACCTTACAACTTCAATGCAAGACTGCAAGGCAAATCAGGTTTGGTGAGCTGGAACAGTGATAGCCAAGAAGGTATTGCTTATTTCCAGGTAGAACGCAGTGCAAACGGTACTGATTACACAGCAGTTGGTGGCCGTATTTTGCCACGCAGCAGCGGTGCTTATTCAGAACAGGATGACCTTGTAAACTTCCGGTCAACGGAAGTATTTTACCGGTTAAAATATACAGGCACGGGCGGACAGGTGTTTTATACGAATGCAATACGACTATTTATTCGCAGGAATAACGGGTTTGAATTTGCAGTGTCGCCTAATCCTGCTGCTAATCTTTTCCGGATAAACTTTATTTCCGACAGAAACCAAACAGCTGAGATCAATATTACAAACAGTATTGGGTCGGTTGTATACAGGAGAATACAGCAGGTAAGCACTGGTATAAATGAGTGGATGGTAACTGAGGCTGCCAAGTGGAGCCCCGGCCAGTACGTAATACAATGCAAAGTGGGGGATGAAATATTCAGGAAACGGATTATCGTTTCACATTAAATCAATTCATCAGCCCTCCGGTAAAATCGGGGGGCTTTTTTCTGCTACTTTTGCAGCGTGCAATACACTCTTAAAAAATCATTAGGTCAGCATTTCCTCAAAGATGAAAACATTTGCCGCAGGATTGTGGAGGCGATAGTTGAAGAAAAACCAAAGCAATTGGTGGAAGTAGGTCCGGGCGGCGGCGCATTAACCAGGTATTTACTGGAGATAAAGGATATTGACTTTAAGGCTGTAGAACTGGATAAGGAAAAAGTGGATTATCTCGAACAAACCTATCCTGCCATTAAAGGCAAACTGCTGCATGAAGATTTTCTGAATGCTGATGTTCCTTTTGAAGGGCATTTTATGCTGGTGGGTAATTTTCCCTACAACATTTCTTCACAAATTCTGTTTAAAGTACTCGACTGGAAAGAACAGGTTGATTCTGTGGTGGGCATGTTTCAAAAGGAAGTGGCGCAAAGGATCGCATCTAAAGAAGGAAATAAATCGTATGGTATCTTAAGTGTCTTGATACAGGCATATTTTGATGTGGAATATTTATTTGATGTAGATGAAAATTGTTTTACCCCTCCGCCAAAAGTAAAAAGTGGTGTAATTAAGCTTACACCGGTGAAAGAAATTCCTGCTATGCAGAGTGAGAAGAAATTTAAACTGCTGGTGAAAACAGCATTTAATCAGCGGCGTAAAATGTTACGGAACGGTGTACGGGGAATGTTTGATGAAGAATTTATAAAGGATGAAATTTTTAATAAACGGGCAGAGCAGTTAACAGTTAAACAATTTGCTGAACTGACGTTTAAGATGAGATAAATATGAAGGTTATTATTACAGCAAAGTGTCATGAGTTATTGAGGCAGAAATTAGAGGAAGGTGGATATACTGTTGAGTACCGTCCTGAAATTTCGTACGATGAATTGATACATCAGCTGGATGATGTGGCAGGCCTTGTTGTATCAACAAGAGTAAAAATAAATGCTGCGTTGATGGATGAAGCCAAAAACCTCATGTGGATTGGACGGTTGGGCAGCGGACTTGAACTGATTGATGTGCCTTACGCAGAAAGCAAAGGAATTAAAGTGTACAGCAGCCCCGAAGGAAACTGTGATGCAGTGGGTGAACATGCACTGGCCATGCTGCTGAGTTTAATGAAAAAGATCAACACCAGTTTTGATGAAGTAAAAAAACATGTGTGGCTGCGTGATGAAAACCGTGGAGTTGAATTGAATGGAAAAACAGTTGGTATCATCGGATTCGGTAATACAGGTCAGGCATTTGCTAAAAAGCTGCGGGGCTTTGATGTAACCATTCTTGCACATGACCTTTACCAGTTTGAATTTGGCGGAGCACAGGTTAAAGAAGCATCGCTTGAACAGGTGCTGCGTTACAGCGATGTCATTAGTATGCATTTGCCTTTAACAGATATTACATTTCACTATGCCAGTGATGGTTTTTTTAAAGAGGCAAAACAGAAACCATTTTTCATCAATACAGCAAGAGGAAAGGTACATGATACCCCTGCAGTAATCAATGCATTAAAAAATGGATGGATTGCAGGTGCCGCACTGGATGTTTTGGAAAATGAAAAACTGTCAACTTATACAACTGAGGAAAATGAACAGATCAATTGGCTGGCTCAGCAACCGAATGTAATCTTAACTCCGCATATTGCAGGTTACAGTCATGAGGCACATTATAAAATGAGTAAGGTGCTTGCTGAAAAACTTGGTTTTGTATAAAGAAATAGCAAGAAGATCCTGTTGCAATTTGTATTCATATAAATTACTGTGGCCTGTGCCCGTTAGCTGATGATAGCAAGACTTTTCTTTTTCCTGTTTTTTTTCTTTTCTGCTTTTTCCCAACTGAAAGCACAATGCGCTTCTGCTATTGCAGCATTTCCGTATGCACAAAATTTTGAAACAAATAACGGGGGTTGGTTTACCGGTGGCACTGGATCATCATGGGCATGGGGTATTGTATCAAAGCCGGTTATTCTTGCTGCTGCCAGCGGAACAAACTGCTGGACGACCGGTGGATTAACAGGAGGATCTTATACAAATGCTGAAGCATCATGGGTACAAAGCCCCTGTTTTGATTTTACGAATCTGAAGTATCCGTATGTATCCATGAATATTTTCTGGGAAACAGAACAGCAATTTGACGGGGCATCGTTGCAGTATTCATTGGACAATGGAACAACATGGTTCAGCGTTGGTGTTGCCGGTGAAACAGATTGTCTTTCCAAAAACTGGTACAACCAGGATCCAATCACTTATTTGTCTGCATTAACTACAACAAGACAGGGATGGTCGGGAAATTCAAAACCTGCAGGTGGAAGTTGCAAAGGCGGTAACGGAAGTAATGGTTGGGTAAAAGCTGCCCATACAATCCCATCGCTTGGCGGCATGAAGTCGGTTATTTTCCGTTTCCTGTTTGGCGCAGGAACGATCTGTAATAACTATGATGGGTTTGCTTTCGATGATCTGCTGATTGAAGAAGCACCGTTAAATAATGCATCCTTTACATTTAATTGTATCAATAAAAATACGGTTGAGTTTGCCAATACATCCACTCCATGTCCTTCTGTTTTCAGCTGGGATTTTGGTGATCCTGCATCAGGCAGTCAAAACACATCATCTGCTGAAGATCCGGCACATATCTTTTCAGCACCCGGAGAATATACCGTTACACTCACTGTTAACAGTCCGGGAAACGGGTCTTCAACTATCACCAATAAATTAAGTATCGCTTCACTTACAATAACAATATTAACTCCTGCCGGTTGTGTTAACAATGATGGAGGTTCTGCTATCGTAAATGTGGTTGGGGCTGCCGGTCCGTTTACTTATTTATGGAACACGGTTCCTGTTCAAACCAATGCAACGGCCACAAACTTAAAAGCAGGAACCTATTCTGTTACTGTATCAGGATTAGATATGTGCAGTGTTGATACAACCGTTCTTATTCCAACTGATCTTTCCTGCATGGGTGTTTTTTTCCCAACTGCGTTTACTCCTAATGGTGACGGGGTAAATGATTTGTTTGGAGCGTTGGGAAGTATTACGGCAATCAGTAATTATCATCTGCGTGTTTATGACCGTTGGGGAAAGATGGTTTTTTATACAGACAATCCGTTTGTAAAATGGAATGGGAGGGTTGATGGAAAAGCAGCTGATGGAAACCTGTTTGTATGGAAGGCAGATTTCTCGCTGGCGAATAACCCTCAGGAAACAAGACAGGGAACCGTGTTTCTTTTACGATAGGATAGGTTGACTCAATAAGTCTGATCCCAGGTAATAATGGCAAAGCTTTCCTTCTTTCAGAAAAAGTGTTTACTTTTACAGTTCAAATAAACATACAACGCTTCAGCAGGACTGGGGCGTTGTTATTTTTTTGTATAACCTAAAAGAAGGAGGAAACATGAGTGTAAATTATGTAACAAAGGAAACACTGGAAAAAATGCAGGCCGAACTGCAGCAGATGCGTGGCGTTCAGCGTCCCGCTGCTTCACGTGCTATTGCCGAAGCAAGAGAAAAAGGCGATTTGAAAGAAAATGCAGAATATGATGCTGCCAAAGAGGCACAGGGTATGCTGGAAGCAAAGATGAAACAGCTGGAAGGAATTATTGCTACCGCCCGTATTGTTGATGAAACTACAATTGATACAGGAAGGGTGAATATTTTAACAAGAGTAAGAGTAACCAACCTGGGAACAAAAAAGGAAATTACTTACCAGATTGTAAGCGAACGGGAGGCCGATCTGAAAGCAGGTAAAATTTCTGTTACCTCACCAATTGGCAAGGGGTTGCTGGGTAAGGTTGTCGGCGAAATTGCCGAAGTGCAGGTGCCTGCCGGTGTTGTAAAATTTAAAGTGGAAGAAATTACGGTATAAAGAAAGAAGTACAGGAAAGAAGTGAAAAGGAAGAAGATGAGCGTGCAAATGCTCATCTTTTTCTTTTACATTTACGGCGCATAAAACAGATCGGTTTATGCGTATAAAAAAGTTAAAATTTCAATCGGCGGTCATAAACCTGAAATCAAAATTGTTTGGCAGCATGAGTATTTTCTCAAAAATTATTGCAGGCGAAATACCATCGTATAAAATTGCAGAGAATGATCAATTCTTTGCTTTTCTGGATATTTTTCCTCTTGTGGAAGGTCATGTACTGGTTGTTCCCAAAGTTGAAACAGATAAGTTTTTTGATGTGGCTGATGAATATCTTGCAGAACTGCTGCTCTTTGCAAAACCAATTGCCAGAGCCATGGAAGCTGCATTTGATTGTAACAGGGTAGGTATTGCAACGATTGGCCTTGAAGTGCCGCATGCACATCTGCACCTGGTTCCAATTAACTCTGCAGACGATTTGAATTTCAATCGGCCAAAGTTGAAATTTACAGATGACCAAATGAAAGCCACACAACAAAAAATTCTTGAAAAGCTAAAATAACAACTATGAGTTATAGCCACCAGGGCAGTCACGATCGTTACGGGTACAAAACAAAAGGAAGCAGAAAAAGCCCACGTCCGCAGTTAATTACCATTCTTTGTGCAGCTTTGTTTGCTTATGGATTATGGGAAATAGTGTATTCGTTTACAGGTAATATTGTTTTGAAAGGTGGTGTTGATACACTGTATCCCGCTGTAAATGCATTGATGGTGGTGTTTAGTTTTGTTGGTTTGAGTGGCGTATGGACGATGGAAAAATGGGGACCAATCAGTTTTGTAATTGTTGTTACACTTAAACTTTTGGTGGATGCCATCTTCGGGCATTTCAACTGGATTTTTTTATTGGGATATATTCCGGCAATTATTTTTTTACTGGCATTGCCGAAGATGAGGAACACAGATTAAAGCACTGTTTCGTATGCGAAACTATATCCACGGTCTTCATTTTCTTCTGCTTGCAATTACTTCAGGTTTTAGTCTGTCCGTTCAGGCCCAGGATTACCTGCTTCATAAAAAATCAAATGTTGAAAAACGATTCAACAAATACAGCAGCCGGAATAATGAACGGGCTTTTGTATATGCAACTGATTCAACACTGCGGCTTTCTGTGCAGGATAGTACGAAACGGAAAATGGATATTACCTGTTATTTTAACGGAAAGGGGAGTTGTTATAAAGAAACCAAAACAACCGACTGTGATGAATGTTTTCAGAAGTATTTAAACGAAGTGATTTCAAGAAAAATGTACAAGTGGAAGAAGGTGAACGATGCCCTTTATGTTTCAGGTAAATTCTGGAATATGTGCATTGTGATTGATGAAAAAACAGCGTTCTCCTACAGCATCATTCATAACTATATGAATAGGCAAAAACAAAAAAAATTATACGAAAGTATTCAGTGAAATTAAACTCCTGCACTTTACCGGAAATTATTGCCGGGTACTATTTTTTAATTCTTCCAGGGTTTTGTTTCATAAATTCTTCCCAGCCTTTTACTTTTCCTGCACTTTTCAATAAGGGATTGGAGGTTTGAAAATGATGACAGAGTGCAACAGCCAACGCATCCGTTGCATCATAATATTTTGGTTTGGCTTTAAACTGCAGGTGATGCTGAAGCATTTTCAATACCTGTTCTTTATCAGCATTTCCATTTCCTGTTACCGATTGTTTTACTTTTTTGGGTGAGTATTCAGTTACTTCCAACCCTGCACTCATGGCAACAGCAATAGCAACACCCTGCGCTCTTCCCAATTTCAGCATGCTCTGTACATTCTTTCCAAAGAAGGGGGCTTCAATAGCAAAATCGGTTGGTTTGTATTGTTCAATTACCTGCCTTACTTTTTCATGGATCAACTGCAGACGAATATATACATCCTTGTGTTTGGTTAATTTCAATACATCCATATCAATTAACTGCACTTTATTTTGTTTAATACTGATCAGTCCGTAACCCATAATTACAGTTCCCGGATCGATGCCCAAAATGATTTTCGCAGAAGTTTGCAAAGTGCAGGTTAATTTTGGCCAAATTAATTGAAACTGAGCAGGAATTTCAAAATCTTTATTAATTACTTTCTGGGACCGATCCTCTTTGTGTGGATCAGCATTTCTTTATACAGCCAGGTAATCCATCAACCCGACTTACCACTTGCATGGCAGCAAATGAAGCAGGCAGTAACAGGAGAGCAGAGCTGGAAATTATGGCTGTCTGTTTTGCTGATGCCTGTTAACTGGGGATTGGAAACCTTAAAATGGTACGTGCTGGTAAATAAGTTTCAGAAATTATCTTTCAGAAAGGCATTTGAATCTGTACTCAGTGGTTTATCATTAGCGATGAACACCCCTAACCGCATTGGCGAGTATGGAGGACGGGTAGTTTACCTGGCCCCTGCTTTTCGTATGAAAGGAGTTGCCCTTGCAATTGTAAGCAGTGTTGGGCAGTTGCTGATTACTCTGATCTTTGGGTGGGTTGCATTGCTGATTATGAAGGCACAGTTGTACCAGGTACAGTTAAGCGGAACACATTTCTCTGTTATTCTGCTGCAGGTATTTCAGTATTCTGTGCTGTTTTTCATCATTATCACCGGGTTGTTTTTCTTCCGGATGCAGTTACTGGCAAAGATGCTGAAATGGATTCCCTGGCTAAAGGAAAAGTTATCATTTACAGAAGTATTGGAAAACTTATCGAACCGGGCTTATCTTCAGGTATTATTTTACTCATTTTTACGTTTTATTGTTTTTGCATTGCAATATGTGCTGATATGGCAGGCGTTACAGGCAGATATATCCTGGTGGCAGGGTTTTTGGAGCGTGGCCTTGATCTTTCTGGTGATGGCAATTGTTCCGAGTTTTGCCATTGCTGATGTTGGCATCAGGGGAAAAGTGGCCATCAGTATTGCAGGATTATTCAGTTCGAACAGTATTGCCTTACTGACAGGAACAGTGGGCATCTGGTTACTGAACCTGGTTCTTCCTGCATTGCTCGGGAGTTTGTTGTTACTGACGATTAAAATTTTTAAAGAACGATGAAGTTTTTTGTGATCCTGCTTTTTACACTGTTATCAGTAAGCGCTGTTCCAACACAAACAGGAGATGAATTCTGTTCCATCCGTAATACAGCATGGCATAGTGGTGAATCGATCAATTATCATGTGTATTATACACTGGCCGGTATTTATGTATATGGTGGTGAAGCGAACTTTAATATAAACCAGGAACGTTATAACGGCAAGCCTGTCTACCACATTGTTGGCGAAGGAAAAACCATTCCTTTCTTTGATGGTTTCTTTAAAGTAAGAGACAAATATGAAAGCTATATTGACACTGCAACATTGCAGCCTTACAAGTTTGTACGGAACATCCTGGAAGGGGATTTTAAAAAATTTGAAACGGTAACATTTAACCAGGCGGCAAACACGGCCACATCACAGGGTGGCACATTTAAAGTACCTGATTGTGTACAGGATGTACTGAGTTCAATTTATTATGCAAGGAATATTGATTTCAATAAATACAATCCCGGCGATAAGATTCCTTTCAGCATGTTTATAGATGATAAAACCTATAATCTCTACATCCGTTACCTGGGGAAAGAAAAAATTAAAACCAAATACGGTAAGTTCAATGCTATAAAATTTAAACCTCTCTTAATTGAAGGAACCATTTTTAAAGGGGGAGAAAAAATGACTGTTTGGGTAAGTGATGATGCCAATAAAATCCCTGTAAGGATTGAAAGCCCCATTTCAGTGGGTAGTGTAAAAGTTGATATGATGGGTTACCATAATACCCGGTTTAAATTAAACGGACTGATCAGTAAAAGATAAATTATCCAAGGGTACTCAGTTCAAAGCTCTCCTTCATCCTGATCCCTTTTTCTGTTTGCACTAATGTGCAGCATTCAATCGTTGGATCATGTTCAAAGAAAAGGACGAAATCTTTTTCAACAGCTTCTTCTAAAAATAATTTCTTTTCATTCATCGTCAGTAAGGGTCTTGTATCATACGCCATTACATAAGGAATGGGAATATGTGCCGCTGCCGGTAACAGATCGGCCATGTACACAATGGTTTTGTCTTTATAAATTATCTGTGGCAGCATCATACTTTCTGTATGTCCATCAACAAACCGGACGGAAATGTTTTCAGAAAAAGTAGAGGAAGAAAGCTGGTGAAATTTCCGTTCACCCGGCACAACAAACTTTAATTGTCCGCTTTCCTCTATAGGTAAAATATTTTCTTTCAGGAAAGAAGCTTTCTCCCGGTCATTGGGTTGAGTGGCCCATTGCCAGTGATGTTCATTACTCCAGAATGTTGCATTCTTAAATGCTGGAACCAGTTTGTCTCCCTCCTGTTTAATAGAGCCACCACAATGATCAAAATGTAAATGAGTTAAAAACACATCGGTAATATCATCTTTACTGAAGCCATGTTTTGCTAATGATTTATCGAGTGTATCAGTTCCATGTAAATAATAATGGCTCATGAATTTTTCATCCTGTTTATCGCCCATGCCATTATCAATCAGAATTAAACGGTTTCCATCTTCAATCAGTAAGGAGCGAAGAGCCCAGCTGCTGAGATTATTCTCATCGGCAGGGTTTAACTTGTTCCATATCACTTTTGGTACCACACCAAACATAGCACCGCCATCTAATTTAAAATAACCCGTATTAACAGAATAAAGTTTCATGATCACTTATTTTGTGGCTGCAATTTCATCTGTTTTGCTGAAGTAACCAACAGGAAAATAAATCCAAGCGCAAAAAATACAATGAGGATAAGAATGGACATACGCATATCGAACTGCCCTTCAATAAACCCAAAACTGAATAAGCCAATTACGATTGCCAGTTTTTCTGTTACATCGTAGAAACTGAAAAAGGAAGCGGTGTCTTTTGTTGGCGGCATAAACTTGGAGTAAGTGGAACGGCTCAATGCCTGTATACCACCCATCACCAAGCCCACTGTAGCAGCAAGGAAATAAAATTCAAGTTCAGTTGTAGTATAATATCCGGCAATACAAACACCAATCCACAGCAACACTGTAATGATGATCACACGCAGGTTGCCGAACATTGAAGAAAGTTTCGACATCAGAAAAGCGCCGCCAATGGCAACCAGCTGTATAATTACAAGAGTAATGATCAGTTTGCTATTGGGCAGTTTCAATTCTTTGATCCCAAAATCAGTTGCAACAAGCATTACAGTTTGCACACCCATGCTGTAAAAAAAGAAGGAAGCCAGGAAGTTTCTCATTACAGGCATTTGCCTGATCTGACTGTATACTTTCCGAAGTTCATGAAAACCATTGATGATGGGATGTTTCTTTTGCTTTCTTTCTGCTTTGGGCGCATTATCCGGTAACCGGCTGAAGGGGATTTGTGCAAAACCAATCCACCATAAACCCACCATAAGGAAAGTGATCTTTAGTGCCAGTCCTTCATTATCCGGCATCATCACTACCATTGCAAAGCCAATCATCTGTAAAATGACACTACCAATATAACCCATGGCAAAACCTTTTGCACTGATGCGGTCCATATCTTCTTTAGCGGCAATTTCTGGCAGGTAAGAGTTATAAAAAACCAATGAACCATAAAAACCAATCCCGGCAAACAGTAAACAGATAAGCCCCAACCACACATGATCCTTATCAAAGAAAAACATCAGTGAACAGCTTAACGCACCCAGATAACAGAAGAAACGCATGTAGTTTTTCTTGTTACCCTTATAATCAGAGATAGAAGACAGAATAGGAATGAGCAGTACAACCATGAGGAAAGAAAATGACATTACATAATCTTTCATTTCGGTATTCTTAAAATTCCTTCCGAAGAATTTTATTCCATCAGGAAAGTTTTTTGTTGAGGTGACTGCGGCGTAATAAGCCGGGAAAAAAGTGGTTGTGATAACGAGATTATAAACACTGTTGGACCAATCGTACATGGCCCAGCCGTTCACAACCTTCTTTGAAGCAGTCTGCATATGGATTGTTTTGAGTGAAACAGGTTGTTTCAGCACAGGTAGACTGTATGAAAATAGGATATTAAACTGAAATGGCTTATTTCAGGTATCCTGTCATAATCATGATCAGCAAAATAATACCTGCAATAATCCTGTACCAGCCAAACAAACGGAAGCCGTGTTTCTGCAAAAAGCCGATAAAGAATTTTATGGCCAGCATAGCAACAATGAATGCCACTACATTGCCAATAATAAATGCAGTTGTGTTTTGAGTAGTTGAAAGAATGATTTCATAGCCCTTCTGTTCAACTTCATTTGCTGCCCAGTCTTTTAAAAACAATGAATAACCTGTTGCTGCCGCCATGGTTGGTACAGCAAGAAAGAAAGAAAATTCAGCGGCTAAGGAGCGGGTTAATTTTTGCTGCATACCACCAATAATAGAAGCAGCACTACGGCTAACTCCCGGAATCATAGCAATACATTGCCACAGGCCAATGATAAAAGCTTTGCCAAACGATAATTCCTTTTCTTCTTTAATCGTATGCTCTTTAAATACATTATCAATGAACAGCAGCACAATACCACCAAGTAGCATGGTAACAGAAACAGTTAACGGGCTATCCAGCAAAGAATCAATTTTATCGCTGAATAATTTACCAAGCGCTAATGCTGGTAATACAGCAACAAGAAGCTTGGCATAAAACTGCCAGCTCTTAATGTCGATGAATTTCTTCCAGTATAAAACCACCACACTTAAAATAGCACCCAGCTGTATGGCAACGGTAAACAGTTTGGTAAAATTGTCGGAAGGTACATTCATCAACCGCTCGGCAATAATCATATGACCGGTAGATGAAATGGGCAGATACTCAGTTAATCCTTCTACAATGGCAATGATGATGGATTCAAACGTATTCATGAGATGATTTGGAGATTTGGGAATGGAATGATTTGGAAATGAAAAAGCCGATTTAAAAATCCGAAACTCATCTTCAAATTTTCAAATCGGCTCATCTCCAAATTATGTTACTTAATCTTTTGGTTTCTTCATGATGGCGTAAACTTCCATCACCAAACCGGCAATGATCAGGATCGGCGCCAGTGTAATACGGCGGAAGCTGTACACTTCGTCTTTATTAAATACGTTGGGATCAGCGCTTTTGCCACCAATCATCAGCAAAAAACCCAGGATGATCACGGCAGCGCCAATGGCCATCCACATATAGTTTTCTTTGGTAAAAATCGTTGCTATTTTCTTTTGGCTCATAGTCTTTATTTGAGGGCTGCAAGATAAGGAAATTCGTTGATCGGTGGCAGTTGATCGATGGCCGGAGAAGAGCTTTTATCCTGCCATCAGCCAACGGTCATCGGCCAGCGTTTTTAATACAATTCATCCAGTTTCATTCTCAGGTACTTCATTACGCTTCGGTGGGTGCTGAACAGCGAAATACCCACACCAATGACAATGATTGAACCAAAAAGAATGAGATACAGCTTCGGATCACGCAGTGCCTTCATATCCGGAATATAACTTTCGGCCCACACAATGATTAACCAGATAGCTGAAATGGCAATTCCTGAACTGATCAATCCGTTGATCACCGCCCTGATGTTCATGGGTTTTGCAATAAAGCCCCTTGTTGCACCAACCATCTGCATGGTTTTGATGAGGAAACGGTTGCTGAACATGGCTAAACGTATGGTAGTGTCAATGGAAACAATGACTATGGCACTCAGCAGAACTGCAACAATCAGCAGCACAAGTCCTATTTTCTGTGAACGTTCATTGAGTGTAACAACAAGATCTTTGGGATACTGTACTTCACTGATTACACCCGGGTATTTGCTCATCAGATCGGCTGTAATCTTATCCAGGCTGTCTTTTCTTACATATTCAGCTTTAGCAAAGAAATCGATACTTTCAGGTAAGGGGTTCTCGGTTAAAATTTTATCCCAGCTTTCATTTCCGTCTTTATTATAAATCTCTTTTGCCATGTCTTTGTTTACATAAGCAGAAGATTTTACATAAGGCTGTGCTGCCACATAACTCGTTAAGCTGTCAATAGAATTTTTATTGGTAGTGCTGAGCCATGCATGAAACTGAATGTTTTCACGCAGAGTATTACCCACTTTCTGGAAATTTAAAAAAATCCATCCCAGTACGCCAAGGATGAATAATACTAATGCTACACCGATAATGCTGTAGATATAAGAAGGCTTGGAGCGCTTCATGGAAGCTTTACTTTGTACTTGCGCCATGCAGTTATGATTTTGTAAGTTCTTTATTGTTTCCCACAGAAGCAATTGCAAAGGTGGGCGGGCCTTCCGTCGCCGATGCTTTGGGAGGCGAGCAAATTTAACAGATTTAGCCCTGCAATCCTTAATTTTGTTGCCCACTTACTGTGTACTACTCAGCTCAGGCAATAGTGATAAAGATTTATGCGAAGTAGTAACGATTGTAATCCGTCATTATTTCAGGGATGCTGCAGAAAGGGGAAGGAAAAGGATTTTTTAAGTCTTCTTTCACAAACTCAGGCCATTGTTGCTTGTGTTTGCATGACACAACGAAATTGAATCGAAAAACAGCAGCTGAAAATAAAACCTAAGACTTAAAACCTACAACTTATAACAGATTCAGAATGGAATACAAGTTCAGAGAAATAGAAAAGAAATGGCAGGCACACTGGAATGAAACAAATGCGTACAAAGTTTCTAATCCTTCGACAGGCTCAGGACAGGCTCCGCTCAAACCAAAGTTTTATGTACTGGATATGTTTCCATATCCAAGCGGTGCGGGGTTACATGTGGGCCATCCTTTAGGATATATTGCCAGTGATATTTATTCACGCTTCAAACGGTTGAAAGGATTTAATGTGCTGCACCCGATGGGTTATGATGCATTTGGATTACCGGCTGAACAGTATGCTATTGAACATGGTGTACACCCCGCCGTTAGTACCGATCAGAACATTAATAATTTCCGCAGGCAGTTAGATAATATCGGTTTTTGTTACGATTGGGATCGTGAAGTACGTACCTGCGATCCAGGTTATTACAAATGGACACAATGGAT
>CAZOLW010000006.1:0-26308 GCA_964580775.1 uncultured Chitinophagaceae bacterium
ATAAAGCAGCGATCAATTCGTTTTTATACCGCAACGAGGTGGAAAAATGGAAATTGCAATAATGGCAAGCCTGCTTACAAAAAGGAATATGTATATATATGCCCGCCAAAGTGTTTCTGATTTAATGAATATTTTTGCCACCCCCTTCTCCTTTGGAGAGGAGGGAAGGGTTGAGGGTATGACAAAATTAAGACTGCAAATATTGGTTCCTTTTTTTTTATTGCTGTCCGTTATTATTTTAAGTATCCCCGCCTGCATCGTATTTTACAACCTGCTGATAAGGGACAGCATATTCTGGTTTCTTTTCTCAATGAAAAAAAAACACGCAGTCAGTTCAGTTTAAAAAATTATATCAATGGACAATCCTGAAAAAATATCAAAACAACCACTCTCAAACCGTGAGTTATTAAACTATTTAAAATCCCTTAATTTCAGCTCTGGGTTTCTTGATCGGGTGAAGATCTATTACAGACCTTTAGTTTGTCCATTCGTTGATCTGATAAGCCTTGTAAAAGATGGTGAAAAGGTCGGTGATATAGGATGTGGTTCTGGTCAATTCTGCCTTCTGCTGGCTGAGTTTGCGAAACCCGATTATATCTTTGGCATTGAGATAAGTGAACGCTTGGTTGAAAATGCAAAACAGCTTTTTAAGAAATACAGCAATGTTCCTTACAGCTTTGAAAAATTTGACGGAATTACTTTTCCTGATAAAATTAAAGAACTGGATGTGATTTTTCTGAATGATGTTTTACATCATGTCCCTAAACCTGTACAGGAAGCTTTTCTTGCAGGGCTTATTGCAAAAATGAAATCTGGGGCCAGGCTCGTTCTAAAAGACATAAATGGAGGCAGTTTATTTGTGTATTGTAACAAAATGCATGACTTAATTTTTGCCGGTGAAATAGGCAATGAGCTTTCGTATACAAAAGCACAGTCTCTTCTTGAGAAAAATAAAATGACAACATTACAGTTCAACAAAAAAAGAATGTATGTTTATCCACATTACACAATTGTTGCAAAAAAACAGTAAGAGTAAGCTCTTTTTCATCGCTTTCTGTTTTTCGCTTTTATCATTATATCCTATTTATAAAAATTTTTATAATGGAGCAGCTGTAACTACATATGAGCGTCACAAGGCTCTTATTGAAGGTAAATCTGAATATTACAACCCCTGGCAATACAGGATACTTTGCCCGGTTATTATTGAAGGGCTCATGTGGGGATATAATCATACAGTTGATAAAATATACCCAATTGAAGAAAAATTTACTTTAAAATTCCAACAGACTTCTGAACCTAACCCGGAAACAAAACAGTTTCTCGAATTGATTCAACTCAAAGGGGCACTGAAATACATGATTGTCTTTTTATTTTTCAGGTTTTGTCTCAATCTGCTCGTATTCATTCTTTCGTTCTGTTTGTGGCGCTATTTCATAAAAAATAACTGGCTTGTATTTTCAGGCCTCATGTTTCTTTCATTAGCAATGGGTAATGCTGTTATCGCCAGCGATCTGACATTCAACACGTACCTTGATAATATATTTTATTTATTTACAGCCTGCATTATACTATATAAGAAAAATCCTTTTTGGCTTTTACCACTTACACTTTTTGCAGCATTCAACAGAGAAACAGCTATGCTAATCCCCTTCTTGTACTTTGTTTCTCAAACAGATTTTTCAAATTTCAGACTTAAAACGTTTAACATAAAGTCAGTACAGTTTCCCGGATCTGCAGTATGGTTTTTAACGGCAGGGTTATATATTATTTTTTTCGCTGTTTTTATTGGAGTAAGAATATATTACGGTTATGTACCTGCTCAATCCTGGAAAGCCACATCAGGTATTCCTATGATAAAATTGAACCTGTTCAGTGCCGTAGGAGTTAAAGCATATTTTGAAATGATTGGCTTGTTCAGTGTAATTCCTTTTATCATTCTTTACAAATTCAATCGCTTCCCTTTACAATTGCGTGTATGGTTTTTAGCTCTTGTTCCCCTTTGGTTTGCTGTGCACGTTTATTCGGTGGTCATTTATCAAACAAGATTATTTCTTGTACCCGTAATCATTGTTTTTCTTCCGATGATGCTTTGGCTTATAGAAAATGGTTATAAATCAAAACCAGTCTCGACATAATTCCTATCCAGCAGGGTTTATAAAGCAGATTACTTATTTTCACCTAATCTGGTTCTTTTACCATGCAGGTATTCACCAATAATGGTATATCGGACAAAATACTGATAAGTAAGAATGGTAAGCAAAAAAGTAATAATTAAAACAATTGGCATACGCAGGACTCCCGGAACAGGGGATTCAAGTAAGGCAACCTGTAACGATGCAACAATTAAAACATGAATAAGGTAAACCCAATAAGAAGCATCTGAAAAATATCGCCAAACTTTATTTTCCTTATGAAGATATTTTACGAAAAGACCTGTAATACCAAATACCAGAGCAATCGTTTCAACTGATACCACACTATAAGATAAGGGTGCTGCCATTTCCGGCTTAAAGAAATGCAGAGCAGATAAACCCGTTCCTGTTATAAATAAGGCCCAGCCATTAACACCAAGTGACTCAATACTCCTGATGTTACAGTGCATAAGCCAGCCAAACCCGAAGAAAAGTCCATAGTAAAGCAAATAAATCAAATTGGGTTTTATCCCAGTATAAACGGGGGGGGTAAAGATTTGAAAATACAATAAGAGCAAAAACAACATTGAAGCAGGCAACAACAACTTGACAGGAGTTATACGCTCATAATATTTTGTAAGTTTTGCGGTTAAAGGAGCAATCTTTTGCTGAAGCGCATATACATAAATTATAGCTGCTCCATAAAAAAATAATAAGTAATACAAAAACCACAAATGTGCCATCCCATTCCACGAAAACATCTGTAAAAGACTTTTTTTGACAGCTGTTTCAAAATCAAAATGCTGAACGAAATAGAAACTATTAAAATGAAAAGGTAACAGGCTAAGGGGAACTATAGCAATCAACCCAATCACAAAAGGTATAAGAATGCGCCTGGCTCTTTGCCTGATAAAGTAATCACTTCCCGATTTACTAATGACCATTCGTGTAAAGAAGCCGGCAACAAGATAAAACAATGGCATTCTGAATACGTGTATGTACTCATACAACCAATCAAGAAAATGATAATTAACTGAGTCATGCGGCCAGTTAGGTTCTGCTTCAGCCTTATAAACAATCAATGAATGCAATACAACGCCAAGCCACATTGCTACTGTCCTTAATGCATCAAAACCATTTATTCTTCCACTAGTACTCATATCCTGATCCTATTACAATCAAACTTACTATTACTTTTTAAATAAAGTATAACAGCAATGCCTCTATTCATGCTTACTTCATAATAACGAATGTACTGGCATTAAGCAATTAAAAAGAAAAAGAGGCTGCTTGTTTAACCAAGCAACCTCTTGTCAAATTTAACCAAAAGAGCCATTAATTTACTTTTACAACTCTCAATGTTTTGGTTTCGTTACCTGGCAGGCCAGTAAACTTAACCATATAAATTCCCGGCATAAGTCTGTTCCCATTCAAACCAATCTTTTGCTGACTTACACCCTGTTGAACATTGCGGAGTTCCTTAGTGTAAATCACCTTACCTGTTATATCAGTAACAATCACATTTACTCTTTCAGCAGATTGCGTAAGTGCCAAACTCACAGTAATGTCGTCAATAAACGGATTTGGATACACGGCAACCTTGTTTTTTTGAACCCCTTCCTGCACTCTTTCCCTAATTGCCTCCGTTTGTGAAGTTCCTACCCCAAGAGTATTTGTGTTTGTTATTCGTCCAATCATCGCTGTTGAATTGCTGCTGCTCGCTGAGTTGCCGTCACCACCAGATGCAGTAACATAAGCTTCAATAACCATTGCGCCTATGTAAGCAAACGGAGAAGCTCCGCCAGCTTTGATTTCAACCAGTAACGAACCGTTCTCATCAGCAGTAACATTACTTATTACAACAGTATTATATCTATTGTCAGCTGCATTTAAAGATACACTCTTAGTACCGATTGTGTACATAGTTGTTCTGTCGCATCCGGTACAAGCCCTGCTTGCAAAGAAGGTAAAGTTATATGTGCTTGCGATACTAAGTCCATCAATTCGAAGCATAGCTGTTGTGTTCGCATCCAGCCACCATGTTTGTGTAATTACCTTATCCGGGTAAACTCCACTGTTATTTCCGGTATTTACACCGTATGGATTTACACCGTTAAAGGCTGTTCCAATTACGGTCATATTAATACCTGTAGGATTACTTGAGCTGTTTAATAGATTAGGATACACATCATCCGGTATAGGCCCTTCATTTGTACTATTCCATGGTGCACCTGCGGGGTTATCCTGGTTAAAGTGTACATAAACTGCAAACTGTAAAGTTGATGCTCCGGCAATATTCGTATATGCTGAGAACAGGCCTGGCAGTTTTTGAGCTCTCACTTTATAAAAATAAACAGTACCCGCTGTTAATCCTGTATTAATATAAGATGTAGTGTTAGCAGCAGTTGTAGTCACCAGCGCATATGTTCCATTTGCTGAAGTGGATCTGTAGATTTCAAAACCATCCTCATTATTCGACTTATCCATCCAGTTCAATTGAATAGAAGATGTTGTTTTTGCTACTGCTGTTAAATTAGAAGGTGCAATTGGAAGCCCATTATCTACGTAAGACTGAATTACCAATGCATTAATATATCCAAATGGAGCAGCGGCATCCTTCTGCGCCGTAAATTCAATAATACCACTTGCATTAGGTACAACACCCTGCAGCTGAACTGTGTTTGTTGTGTTACTTGCAGCATTTAAAGAAACAGACTGACCATTGTAACTGTAAATCGTGGTTCTGTTATCACTTACGCCACCTCTGCTTGCAAAGAAGACTAAGTTGTATTTAACACCTGCCTCAGTTGATAACCCAGCAATACTAATACGTTTTGCTGTTGTAGCATTAGTGAAATATGCAGTCTTCATAACATCATCCGGATAAACACCACTGTTATTTCCGGTTGTGGCTCCAACTTCATTAGCGTTATCCCAAGCATCAACGAGCGTAACTGAAATACCCGATGCAGTGCCTGCTTCATCTTTGATATTTGAAATTGCAGTACCAGCTGCAGGTGCGCTGTTAAAATTATTCCAAGGGCTGCCTACGGGAAAGACCTGATTAAAGTTTACATAATATGTACTGATATCTTTATCAGAAACTGAAATATTAAACTGTACACTTGAAGTTGAATTAAAGTTATCAACCGCTGTAACTGTTACACCAGTGAATGATCCTATTGTATTGCCTGGTGCAATAGTTATAACACCCGCTCCGTTTCCATTATCTGTAAATGTTGCAAATGATGGCAATCCGCTGGCAGAAAGTGTAATTACATCTCCTGGTGCATCTACGGCAGTGATATCAACAATTACTGTTTGCTGTGTCTTCATAATCACATTCGCAACCGGAGTAATTACAGGACTACCGTTAGGAATTGTAACTGTAACCGTATCGCTGCTGGGCGATTCACCTACACTATTAAGAGCTTTTACATAATAGTAGTAAGTAGCATTTCCTGCGGCAGTGGCATCTGTATATACTTCTATGTTAGCATTATTTCCTCCGGGATTCAGCAACGAATAAGAGCCGGGCAGGTTTGTTGAAGATCTGTAAACCTGGTATGATGTTTCATTATAAGCAGCATCAACCCAGTTCAACCTGATATTATTACCTGTAAGCAAGGTTGCAGCAAGGTTTCTTGGCTTGGCCGGTGCCGTACCATCATCATATAAACTCTCAATAACCATTGCATTAAGATATCCGTAGAAAGATGCAGGCCCTTTCGCAAGGCTCAGTGTTAATGTTCCATCAACTGCCGGTTGAGTATTATTAATACTTACAGTGTTCTGGGAGTTATTAGCTGCATTCAGGCTCACACTTGTTCCGTTAATTGTGTAAACGGCAGTTCTGTCATCAGTAACAGATGCACGGCTGCCAAGGAATGTGAAATTGTATTTGAACGCAGGATTTAATCCGTGAATCCTGATTGTTTGTGTCGCATCATTTGTGAAATAAGCAGATTGTAACACATTGTCAGGATAAATACCTGAATTGTTTCCGGTATTCACACCAAATGTATTTACAGCATTTCCAAGATTCTCCCATGGACTCGTAATCAATAATCCTATACCGGAATTACTGCCTGTTTCATCGAGCAGATTCGGGAAATTATCATTCAACGATGGTGTTGGCTTATTTGTATTATTCCATGGTGCCGGAGCTGATGGTAAAGTGCCATCTGTAAAGTTGATAAATATTTTCTTATTTGGATTAACATTATTAACAGTAATCACAAATGACCTGGTAGCAATACCGCTTCTACCATCATCAACTGTTGCATTGATATTATATATACCGTGATCTGCAAGGCCGGGTGCAAGGCTGATCTGCACTGAACCTCCATTAATTACAGGGCTGGCAAATCCTGGCAATCCTGTAAATGTCCATGTTAATATATCTGATGCATTTTGATCAGTTGCACTGACATTCACCTGTGCTGTTTGCTGTTCATTCAATAGAACATTGGCTACCGATGCAATCACTGGCAGATAATTATCATTTACAACAAGATCAAAGGTTACAGAACTGCTTCCTCCATTCTGGTCGGTAACAGTAACAGCAATGCCATTAAATATACCCGTGGTTGGTGGATTATTAAAACTGATAGTACCCGTTCCGTTGCCAGTTGATGTATATGTTGCAAAAACCGGAAGGTTTGAAGTAGTTACCGTTAATGCCTCAGGATCAGAATCGGTTGCATTAACGCTTACTTGTAACACTGTTCCAAAGCGCATAAACTGATTAGCAATAGCTGTTAATACAGGTACATTATTGCTTGTTCTTGCGCTGTCCTCATTACTGTATGCCGAATTACCTCCTGCATTTACTGCTCTTACTTTATAATAATTAATTGAATTTGCAAATAATCCAGAGTCAATATAAGAGGCTGTATTAGCAGGTACAGTAGCAAACAACAGATAATTGCCATTTGTTGTAACTGATCTGTATAACTGGTAAGAATCTTCATTGGAAGCAACATCTGTCCAACTTACACTGATCTTTGAATTTGAAATTCCAGAAGCAAGTAAATTAGTTGGTGCAGATGGCGCAGTTGGCAACGTTAATGTTGTTGCTGAAGATTGCGGCACTGCAGTATTATTCATCAGGTAAGTAATGCCAGCCTGTGATAATGCATTTGGATAGATAGAAACATTATCAATCCATCCACCAAAAAATCCTGTTGCTGCATTGAATGCGTTGGTTCCATTATTAGTCCCAATTCTGGATCCGTTTGTAGTTGTAGTAAGAGATGTAAATGGCAGACTTGTATTTGAACCGGCCAATACACCATTCACATATAATTGTAATGTATTACCACTATAAACAAGTGCAATATGATTCCAAACAGTGCTTGTATAGGCAACTGAAAAACTACTGCGAACATTGTTGCTTGCAACACCAGCATATAAAAGATTTGCATCAAGTCGCAATGCCAAACCATCATCACTGCCACCAATATCTGCAATCACCCTGTTTCCGGTATTGCTGGTTGATTTCATCCAGAAAGCAATTGTTTTTTCTGAATAAGCGGTTTGCAGGAAAGATCCTGTTGTTGGCATTGTTACATATTGTGATGTGCCATTTAAACGAAGTGCATGGGTACCTTCCCGTTTATCAGCAGCGTCAAAGGTTGGAGTGCCTGTAGCTGTAACTGTCCTTCCATTTCCACTTGCGTCTGTGTAACCATTGTTAAACTGCCAGACAGCTTCGGGTGAATTCAGGTTTGCAATCAATGCAGATTCACCATACAGTCCAATCGCTTTTATTCTATAATAATATCGTGTATTTGAGTTAAGAGAACTGTCTGCATATAAAGTAGCATTCGCAGCAGCAACGCCTACTGTTGCAAAGCCGGAACTTGCATTGGTTGATCTCCAGATTTCAAATCCTGTTTCATCATTACTATTGTCAGTCCATGTTAAATCAATTCGTTTGTGAGAAACGGCTGTAGCGACTAGATTTGATGGAGCAGATGGAGCAGATCCTCCTGGAATAGCAACATCACCAAATACGCTGTTAGGTATTGATACAAAACTAGTCCCGGAAGATGGTGTTCTCCATGTAACAGTCATCGCTTCACCACCACCCTGTTCGTAAAATGCAATTGCAATAGGATAAAGTCCTGCTGTTAAATTCAAAGCTACAGATGTTCTGTCTTGTCCACCATGTAAACCATCATTATTTACTGTTGGAGTTGCACTAAAGTTATATGGAGATGACGTACCATTTAAGGCACCTAACCAAAGTCTGCTTCCATCATCAGAATTAGTTCTGAAATAATAAGTTCCAGTTACCGGGATATTTATAAAACCTTCCCACAAGAATGCAAATCTATCATTCTGTGATCTTGGTGTTAATGCAATGTTTGGCATTACTCCAACACTTGTGGGGGTAAGAGTTGCAAAGTTTGGTAAATTATTCCATGTACCTGTAAATGTATAGTACTTGTAAGGCAAGCCAGCCAATATCGCCTGTGCAGTAACCTGGTTACTGTGTGGAGATTCATTATTTGCAGCATCTCTTGCCCTTATTGTAAAATAATATGTTTGGCCGTTTTGCAGGTTATATACAGTATATGAAGTTAGGGTTGTTACATACGACTTAACTCCATTTACATAAACATCATATTTAGTTACAGCTACATCATCTGTTGCTGCTGTCCAGCTTAAGGAAACTGAATTTCTTGTAGTTCCTGCAACAACAAGATTAGTTGGAGATGTTGGTGCTATATTATCAGAGTCAGTCGTTCCATTTGCTTCATTTGAAGCAGGAGCGGCGCCTGTCCCGTTTACCGCACGTACTTTATAATAATATTTTGTTTTTGGTAAGAGTCCATTATCTGTGAATGTTACTACATCAGCATTGGTAATACCAACTAATGTATATGGACCGCCAGCAACAGAAGCTCTGTAAACTTCAAAATTCGTTTCGTTATATTGGGGTGCAGGATTATCGCTCCAATTTACCTGCAAAGATGTTTTTGAAAGTGTTGTTATAACCACATTAATTGCTGCATCGGGTTTGTTTGGCCCATTTGCATCAACAACGGTAAAAGGAGCAGAAAAATCAGTTGAACAGCCAAACTGTTCAGTTACTTTCACTTTGTAATTTCCAGGTGAAGTAGCATTTACTGTATTGGCAGTACTGATTGTTGTTGTACTTCCTTCTTTCTGCCATAAATACGATTGGTAAGTAGCCGGTACTTGTAATGTAACTGATGTACTGCCGTTTAATGCAGGCAACACTTTACTCATCAAACCAGCAACACTGATTGATGGGGAAACAGTAGCTGCTTTCACTTTTATTTCTACAGGAGTTGGAGACCAATCTGACCATACTGTTCCCTTTCTTATTCTTGCACTATATACAGCTAAAGCAGGATTACCGACTACTGCAGTTCCTGTTACATTTATTGTGTTTGTTGTTGCACCTGAAATTAACACACCGTTTTTCCGCCATTCATATTGATCAAATCCGGCTGTTAAGCCAACAGTAACATTAATTGCATCACCAAGGCAAAATTCGGTTCTTCCGAATAAAGTCCAAGGGTTAGCCGCATGAATGGCATTTGCATATGGATAAAACCCTGGTTCTGCCCATGCTGTATTCCATGTACCATGTGCAAGATTTGGATATAACGTATATTTAAAATTACCACCTGCAGCAAGTATGGCGTCTCTGACAGCTTCAGTTGTGGAAGGTGCAGGATTAGGATCCAGGCCTCCCTGGAAAATCCAGATTGGTTTATATTTAATTTTATTAATTGTAGTTGAATTAATATAACAGGCACAGCTTGATGACATTGGGAGAGATCCGGCAATATATGTAGGGTTCTCAATCATCATATCCCATGAACCGGCTCCGCCAGAAGAAAGTCCATTATCAATAACTCTGAAAGCATCAAGCTTGTTATTAACAATCATATAATCTATAACACCTTTGATTGCACTGAAATCTGAAACCCCATGATACCCATCCTGGGTTTGCATAACAAGAACATAGCCATCAAATGTGCCATTTTCTACTTTGTCATTAAATTGCTGACCACCGTGTAAAAGTGAATATTCATTATCGTAAATTGTTCCTCTTTCACCAAGACCGTGAAAGAAAACAATCATGGGGTATTTTTTTCCATCAACAGCGGTTGGATTGTACGTTTTTGGAAACTTCAACCTGAAAGCAAATCCATTATAATAATATGCTTTAAACAAACTTGTGTTCCAGCTCATTCTGTTTGTTTTTACCCACTTACTTATGGTTCCCCAGGCAGGGATAGCCGGGGGTGATGCAGAGTTATAAACCACAATCGGGTCTGCCGGATTAAGTATGCCCTGAGCAGATACGGGTTGAGCAAATATTGCTGCAAAGAAAAAGAGCGTTGCGCAAACAATACTGTAAAGAGTTTTCATAAATTAAAACATTGATAATGAAAAAAACAAATTGCCGTTATTAATAAATCTTAAATAAATACATTCATCCAGTTTTCCACGGATAGAAGAAACAGATAAACATAACCGAATCTGTACTAAGAATAAGAAATTGTGAGATTTTAAAAACGGAAATTCAACAGGATTGCAGGAATTGGGGATGGTTATTTCTAGGAGAATCAGGTTTTTACTTTTTCAAGAAGGCGCAATATGATGCAATTCTAATCAATTTTCTGAACATTCCCTATTAAATTAAAAAAAAAATATAAACTTTAAACCCATGATTAATTACTTCAGTTTTTTTGACGTTGAATACTCTTCCGAAATAAGAACAATGGCCAGCAGGTGTCACCCGCTTTGCCAACAACCCTATGCAAATAAAGCATCCTGTCTTCTCTTACGGATATTAGAGGTGTTTTATAAATCAGGCGCTGCTTTTATAAAACCAGATTTTAAAAAATGATGTTTAAAAAAATAATGCTGGGGGTAAATATTTGCCTCGCTATCCCTTATCTGCTTATTTGTTTCCTCCCCTTTTTGGCATCGGGCAATGCCTGGTTTATTGCAATTATGGGATTATTTTTTCCATTTCTGTTCATTAGTCAGGTTCTGTTTTCCGTTTTTTGGATGCTGAACAGAACCAAGTGGTTTATTTTACCCCTGTTGTTGATATGTATTAGCTGGCAACAGATTTCCGCTGTTTTTGCTTTTAATCCTTCTAAAGAATTTATGGTAATAAAGCCCGATGAAAGTGTAAGGGTAATGTCGTGGAATGTATCCCGGTGGGATGAGCGGAACAAGGAAAAAAGGGGCGGTGCAAGTTATCGCAGATTAATGCTTGATTTAATTGAGCTGCAGAATGCAGATATTCTCTGTTTACAGGAGTTTTTTGAGTGTTACTCGCCTGAATATTTCGAGGAAAACATACCCGTTTTAAAAAAAATGGGGTTTACGTACCACTACTTTTTCCCTTCCTCCCTTGTTTTTGAAGGGAAATTCCAATACGGCCTGGCCATTTTTTCCAGATTCCCTATTGCACAATCATATGGACTAAATGAGTTGCCGAGCATACACTCTGAGGGCTTGGCATTTGCTGATATTAAAATTAATAATAAGATCATCCGTGTTTACACAACTCATCTTGAATCGCCAGGTATTAGGGCTGAAGATTACACTAACGAACAAAATATTATTGTCTCCAGATCACTTGTGTCCAAATTAAAAAGAAGTTATTCATTAAGAAACAGACAGGCATCTGTTTTAAGAAGAGAAATGAATAAAAGCCCGTATCCTTCAATACTTTGCGCCAATTTAGACGACATACCAAACTCCTATGCATATTTTGAAGCAAAAGGCAATTTGAATGATGCATTTCTGAAAAAGGGGTTTGGCTTAGGCAGGACAATCCGCTTCATTTCCCCAACCTTGCGAACAGATTATATTTTTCTGAACAAAAAATTCCAGGTAAGCCAATTTACACGACTAACAGTTCCTTACTCTGATCATTTCCCGCTTATTGTTGATTTTATATTTAAATAAATGATGATCCCCTACTCCGAAAAAACAGAATATGCCACTCGCAGTTTTGATGCCAATTTTTAAACTTTTCTGCATTTAACCGGTACACTCGGCATTAATCCCTGGAAAAAGGAACTTTCAGGAAAGGACACTTTTCAGTAAAATAATTTTTTTTGTGTTGATAATTATTATTTCAGGCTTATTACTTTTTAAAATTTCAGTTTCATACCCTTTTCATGGTATTTTTTTTATTTTTTAAAAATTTACTATTGCAAATGATTTTTTTTATATACTTTAGTGCCAGATAAGTATAATTACTTATTTCGCTAGCAAAGATCCTCCCATACCTCTGAATACCGAACACCGATTGCCCCTGTAGTATTTTTGATATTCCACTTCCTTGATTAACTGAGGTTAAATCACACATCCTTTGTAAGTCCCGCTTCCAATTCCATGATTACATAGCAAGGTTTGAGTTTCTATTCTGTTATCAGTCAGATACCTTAGTAATTATGAGTAAAACTATTTTATGTATCAATAGTAACAAGGCAATGAATTACCTGTTACAAACTGTTTTGGCTGACAAATATGACTGTTTATTTGTGGAAGATATTTATACAGCAGTAAACGAATTGAAACACAACCTAGAAATTAAGGCAATCGTTTTTGACATTGATTATTGTGGCAAGGAAGCCTGGGATTTTATTCAGCACATAGGTACAAGCAGAATATATCAAAAACCATTGTTTGTAATTACAAGTGATCGAAGCAAATCTATGACTGAAAAAATTTCAGAAGCAAAAGTTTACGATTTTGTTCATAAACCATTCAGCCCACATGACATTGCCCGAGCTATTGACGAAATTATAATTTCCGAATCTATTGAAAACCAGGTTGCTATTTTATAGAGCTAAGCTATTATTAAACCAAAACTCAAAATCATGTTGTCAGAAACTCTTCCTTTAACTCTGAGTAATATTGAATTGCATGATTCAGATCGTCATCTGTCTAATGTACCTCAAAAAAGCAGCCTTACATTTATTTATATTGGCAATAAGTCTGACTCATTGCATCTATTTTCTTCAAAATTTAAATCTGGCATATTTACGGAGAGTTTTGAAGAAGCTGAAGAATTAATTGAATCCCTCATTTTTCCTGATGACAACTTGCTCCCGGATTCTATTATTATTGACCTTCCTCTTAACAAACCTGAGTTGGAGGTTTTTTGTTCCGGGTTAAAAGAAAGATCATCTTTGGCTCAGATTCCAGTAATTTATAATGATAAACATCTTGACTTGGCAGCCTTGAACTATTTACGACAGGCTGAACTGATAGATGATATATTCAATATTAATTCCTGGGAAATTAATTTCCCAAGCAAGATTTCATTTCTTAAAAACATCAAACGGCAGCAAAGTGTTCTCTACGTCAGCCGAAAAGGAAAAAATGAAATGGCTGAACCAAAACCAATGTTTTTGAAAAGGCTGTTTGACATAATTGTTTCATCAGTGCTTATTATTTTATGTATCCCCATATTTATATTTATTGCAATTCTTATAAAATTAGAATCAAGGGGGCCGGTATTTTATACTTCCTTAAGAGCAGGAAGAGGTTTTAAAGTCTTTGATTTTTACAAGTTCCGCACAATGGAAGTAGATGCCGACAAAAACATTGAAGCCCTTGAACATTTAAACCAGTATGAAAAAAATGCCAAGGGTATAAAATTTCTGAAAATATGTAATGACCCCCGTGTAACAAAACTTGGCAGGTTGTTACGTAACACAAGCCTTGATGAATTACCTCAGCTTCTGAATGTAATAAAAGGCGACATGTCATTGGTAGGAAACAGACCGTTACCTATTTATGAAGCAACAACTTTAACAACAGATGTGTGTGTTGAGCGGTTTATGGCTCCAGCTGGCATTACTGGCTTATGGCAGATTACAAAAAGAAGCAAACTGGATATGTCAGCTGAAGAACGCATTGATCTTGATATTTCATATGCAAGAAAGTATAGCTTTTTGTACGACATGTGGATTATACTTCAAACTCCGGGTGCTCTCTTACAAAAGGCCAATGTTTGAGTTTTTGAAAAAGCTTTCTAGTTTTTTATTTATATTCCGACCCTAAACGTTTACCAATGCAGAAGAACAACAACCTTCCTCTGGTTTCTATTGTTACATTAACCTGGAACACAACAGAAATAACTCTAGATTTTCTACGTTCACTTAATGAACATTGCAGTTACCCAAATGTTGAAGTCATTATAGTGGATAATGGATCAAAAGAAGATCCTACTTTAGAATTTAAAGAATTATATCCTGCAGCTGTTGTTATTCGTAATGAAATAAATCTTGGTTTTACCGGAGGTAACAATGTAGGCATCAAAGCAGCCAAAGGCGCCTACCTTTTCATTGTTAATAACGATACAGAATTTACACCCGGGCTTCTTGAAGGGTTACTGGATATCTTTTCGAAATATCCTGATGCAGGGATTGTAAGCCCTAAATTTCATTACTTTTTTCACAAAGGAACAATTGAATATGCCGGTTATAATGAAGTAGATATTTTTACCGGCAGAAATAGCATGGTGGGTTGCCGGGAAATAGACAAGGGACAATACAACGATATTAAAGTAACAAACTATGCGCATGGAGGTGGCATGATGGTTCCCCGTAAAGTAATTGAAGAAGTGGGTGGTTTACCGGAAGAATTTTTTATTTACTATGAAGAATTTGACTGGTGCGAGCAGATTAAGAGAAAGGGTTACAAGGTATATTATCAACCGGCCTCATTGATTTATCATAAAGAATCTATGACTACAGGTAAATCAAGTCCTTTCAAAACTTTTTATCATACAAAGAACAGGATATTGTTTATGAGAAGAAATATGAAATTCTTAAACTATATCGTTTTTCTTGCATACTTCACTTTCTTTACTATCCCAAAGAATACTGCTACCTTTATTTTAAAGGGTCAAAAAAAGCATCTGAAATCTTTCTGGAAAGGGATTTTCTGGCAATTCAATAAAAAAATTACATTTAATTAAGTGACCAATGTGCGGTATAACCGGGTTTATCGATTATAACAAGAAAACATCAGCATCGGTCTTGAAGAACATGACAGATGCAATGATGCACCGTGGGCCAGATGATGCAGGCCATGAAGTATATGATGCACCTGAAGCCTTAATTGGATTTGGGCAAAGACGCTTATCCATCTTGGACCTTTCACCTCTCGGACATCAGCCAATGCATTTTGGAGAGTTGACCATCAATTTCAATGGCGAGATATACAATTTTAAAGAAATCAGAAAAGAACTCGAAGAGAAAGGATATTCTTTTACTTCCTGGTCTGATACAGAAGTTATACTGAAAGGATACCATTGCTGGGGTATTGACGTGGTAAACAGGTTTACCGGTATGTTTGCAATAGTTATCTATGATAAACAAAAACAGGAAGTTATTTTTATAAGAGACAGAGCCGGTGTAAAACCTTTGTATTATTATTGGGATGATAATCTCTTTTTATTTGGCTCAGAATTGAAAGCCTTGTATCAACACCCTGGTTTCAAAAAAAACATAGACATTAACAGCCTTTCTCTGTTTCTGCAATACAGTTATATTCCCGGTCAATACAGTATTTTTAAAAATACGCATAAGTTATTACCAGGTCATATACTTACTGTAACACTAAAAACAAAACAACAACACATTACCAAATACTGGGATGTTTTTGATTTTTATAATAAACCTAAAATCAAACTGTCTGATGAGGAAGCAATTGATCAAACTGACCTTTTGCTGAAAAAGGCTTACGAATACCGCATGGTTGCAGATGTTCCTGTTGGAGTTTTTTTAAGTGGCGGATATGACAGTTCAAGTGTAGCGGCAATATTGCAAACGAATCGTACAGAAAGACTCAAAACGTTTACAATTGGTTTTTATGAAAATGAATTCAATGAAGCACCTGAAGCGAAAAAAATTGCAGAGTACCTGGGTACCGATCATACCGAATGGTATCTTACCGCTAAAGAGGCAGGAGAAGTATTACCCTTAATACCGGAAATTTATGATGAACCCTTTGCAGATAATTCAACAGTACCAACTGTACTTGTAAGTAAGCTGGCAAGAAAACAGGTAAAAGTTGCGTTAAGCGCTGATGGAGGTGACGAAATATTTGGAGGCTACAATAAATTTAACCTGGCTGAGAAATTTACAAGATCACTTCCGATTGGTCTGCAAACAATACTAAGCGGGAGCATGTCTTTGATCAATCCTTCTTATATTCCATACTTTAATAATAAATACAACTTTACTACCCGATATGAAAAAATGAAACTGATCTGGAAAAGCCACGATCCAATTCAGGCGGTAAAGTATATCAGTCAATATATTACCGAGTCAGAGGTTGAATCTTTCCTGGGAAAACCATTTGAACGTTATCCAACTTTCTTTGATGAAGGTGATAAGCTGATTAAAAATGACGGTGTCACTAACAACCTCTTAGCTATTGATTATAAAACATTTCTTGTTGACAATAATCTTGTAAAAGTAGACAGAGCTACAATGTCAGTAGGACTTGAAGGGAGAGAGCCGATGCTGGATCATAAACTGATTGAATTTGTATCATCCTTACCCTCCTCCTTCAAGATTAGAGACGGGGTTAATAAATGGCTATTGAAACAGGTTGTTCATCGATACATTCCGAAAGAATTGATGGAAAGACCAAAACGCCCATTTATTGCTCCGTTGATGGTTTGGTTCAGAGAAGATTTGAAAGAGCAGTTAAGACATTATTTAAGTGAAGAATCTCTTTTGAAAAGCGGTGTTTTTAATCCACCCCCAATCATTCAGATGAGGGATAGTTATTTAGCGGGCAAAAAAGTAAATTACCAGAAATTGTGGCAGGTATTGGTTTTTCAGCTGTGGTATAACAGATGGATTGAGAAACTATAAGATCTTACAACAACTGAAACCCTTTCCGTATTTAGTATTTATTCATATGCTGGAACCCACGAAAATAAGAGTACTCGAATGTATCAGGCAAGGCCAGATCGGAGGAGGGGAATCTCATCTCCTTAGTCTGGTAGAAAACCTTGACCGTTCAAGATTTGAACCAATTGTTCTTTCTTTCACAGACGGGCCAATGATTGACAGGCTGCGTGACATGCAGGTTGAAACTCATATAATACCTACTACCCGACCATTTGACATTACGAAGTGGAAGACTGTTAAACATCTCATCAAGAATAAAGAAATTGATATTGTACATGCACATGGCACGAGAGCAAACTCAAATATCTTATGGGCAGCCAGGTCCTTACACATTCCTGTTGCTTATACAGTTCATGGCTGGTCTTTTCACCCAGACCAGAAACCAATCGTTCGACGCTTGAGAATTATGGGCGAACATTACCTTACTGCCCGATCTACAGTTAATTTATCTGTATCAAAATCAAATCAGCAATCCGGCAAAAAATTCATTCAATCATTCAATTCAATTGTTATAAATAACGGCATTGATCAAAAGAAGTTTAACCCGGATAAACAATACCCAAACATCAGAAAAGAACTGGCAATTCCGGCTGATGCAATTCTTATTCTGTTCATTGCAAGATTTACTTCGCACAAACAACCTCTTACGCTGATTCATGCATTCAAAAAAGCGGTGGAATCAAATCCATCGTTACACTTATTAATGGTTGGTGATGGTGATCAGAAAGAAGAAGCAATTGAACTGATCAGTAAATTAAATTTAAACGCTAAAATAACATTGCAAAGTTTTCGTCAGGATGTTCCTTCAATCCTGGCTGCAAGTGATATTTTCGTACTTCCGTCCTTATGGGAAGGTTTGCCGATTGGTTTACTGGAGGCAATGAGCATGAGAAAAGCAGTAATTGCATCAAATGTTGACGGAACCAGTGAGATAATTGAGCACAACAGGAATGGCTGGCTGGTTGAAACAAATGACTTGGTTATTAATACCGCAGAAGCGTTACTACTTTTGAGTAAAGATGCAGAGCTACGCAGGGTTTTTGGTGAAAAAGCCCAATCGACCATTACGCAAAGATTTAATGCGGCAACAATGACAAGAGAAATTGAACAGGTTTACAATAAGATTTTATCAAAACAATTATCTCGTTAAAATAAGAGTAAATGGAATTTGAAAGAATAGCAGATATAAAAAGATTAAGCTTCATTATTGATGTTCTGAAAGAAAAATTGCCTTCACAAGCAGAAGTTCTGGATGTAGGCTGTGGTAATGGCGTTATCAGCAGAGGCCTGGGTGAGGTTGGTTTTCGTGTAAAGGGAATTGACATCAGTGAAAAAACAATTGAAAAAGCCAAATCGCTAAATAAGTTTTCAAACGTAATCTTTGAAGTGTGCAGCGCTGAGCAACTGGTTGCAAACAGCCAGCGGTATCATGCTATTATTTGCAGCGAGGTATTAGAGCATCTTGAAAACCCCGGCAAGTTACTATCTGTTTTACATGAAGTTATGCATCAGGATGGAGTTTTGATAGTTACAGTTCCCAATGGCAAAGGGCCCCGTGAACTATTTGTTACACGACCTGTAATACGTATGCAGAAAAAAAACAATTTAGCCTGGAAAATTCTGCAAAAAGTGAAAACAGGTCTCGGTTATAAAGGAACTACAGTTCAATCTGATGCAGACAACCTGACACATATTCAATTTTTTACAAAGTCAACTCTTGAACAGTTAGCAAGCAACAATAAATTTAAAATCAACAAGTTTGGAAAAACAAATTTCATAGAAGATGTTTTCCCGTTTTCTTTTTTTACAAAAAGAATTAAAATTCTTCAGAAGTGGGATTGTGCCTTTGCTGAAATTCTGCCTTACCGGTTTACCGGTGGTTTTGTTACTGTTTGGGAGAAAACAATAAATACCTGATGGAAGTACTTTTAAAAATATTAATGGTTCTCTTCGATATAATTCAGATCGTAGTTGCGGTTTATATACTTATCCCCTTTTCTTTTTCATTGATCTATATTTTTATCAAGCTTTTTCATATTAATACAGCTTATTCTCACAAAAAATCGACAACTGCCCGTGATTTTGAATTTGGCATTATTATAACAGCCCATCAGGATACAGAGTTTATCGGCCCCTTAATTGATTCAATTGAAAAACAAAGTTTTAAAAACTACTATGCTTATATAGTTGCAGACGACTGTGACACTACATCATTGAATTTTCAATCAGAAAGAATCAGGCTTTTAAACCCTGCTTCCCCGTTACATTCAAAAGTAAAGTCAATTCAATATGCCATCACATCTTTTACCAAAGATCATGATGCAATAATTATTCTCGATGCAGACAACCTGATACATCCCACATTTCTTGAGGTAATGAACAAATATTTCCAAAAGGGCTATAAAGTAGTACAGGCAGGCTTTAAACCTAAAAATACCAGCACCAACTTTGCCCGTATGGATGCAATAGGTGACCTTTTTAATTTTTTTATTGAGCGGGAAGTGAGAATGATGATTGGGCTTTCAGCAACTATCTGGGGATCGGGTATTGCCATTGATTATGAAATTTATAAAGAAGTAAAATATTCAGATTTCCTGGGCGGTTTCGATAAAAAACTTCAAGCCCATTTAGTTCAACGTGTTGATAAAATTGCATATGCCCCAGATGCTATTTTATATGACGAAAAAGTTTCAACAGGTACTTCACTGGAGAACCAACGAACCAGGTGGATTCATTCTTATTTCAAATATTTCAAGGAGTGCTTTGAGATTTTTACAAACGGTTTCAAAAAAGGGAGTTTTAACTTAGTTTACTTTGGATTTAATACATTACGGCCGCCGCTTTTTATTATACTGGGAATAGCTTTTTTAATTACAGCTATAGATCATTTCATTAATCAGTTTTTTTATCATGGCTGGATATTCTTTTTGCTTTCATTTTTTGTCTCCTTTCTGTTTATAGTTATTATTAAAGGGAAGGATCGCAAATACATTAAAACAATATTCCTACTGCCACTATTTGTTGCACGACAGGTACTTGCCCTCTTTAAAATCAAAAAAGCTAATACTTCCTTTTTAAAAACCGAACATCATAATATTATTTACATAGACGAACTGTTAAAGTCGGAACACAATTAACCTGTGATGTCTGAATTTATTAAGATATTATTTGTCATTTTTTTTATACTGCAATTACTTTTTGCAGTATACCTGCTTATCCCTTTATTTCTGCTTGCAATACATTCATTATTTACACGAAACAGGAAGCTGATTGGTAAAAAATATCCTTTCATTAACAATAAGAACTTTGACTTTGCAGCAATTGTTACAGCACATCAGGATACCCGTTTTATAACTCCTCTTGTTGATTCATTTCTTAAACAGAACTACAGCAATTTTGTAGTTTATGTAGTTGCAGACGATTGTGACATCAGTGATCTTGACTTTGCAAATGATTATATCAGAATACTAAGACCTGAACAGCCCTTTCATGCCAAAATAAAGTCTATTAAATATGCAGTTGATCTGTTTATAAGACCTCATGACGTACTTGTAGTATTTGATTCAGACAATCTTGTACACCCTGACTATCTTACTAATCTGAACAACTATTTCCGTTGTGGTTTCAGGGCAGTACAAACTCATATGCTTTCAAAAAATACAGATACCGTTTATGCGAAACTCGATTCAATCGGTCATATCTATAACACGTTTGTCGAACGACAGTCAAGAATGGAATTGGGACTTTCGGCCAGCATTTTAGGTTTAGGAATAGCCATTGAAACAGACCTCTATAAACAGGTGATGTATAAAGATAACCTTGGCGGCTTTGATAAAAAACTACAGGCCGATATCATTCGCATTATTCCCCAATTGGCCTTTGCAAAAGATGCAATCGTATATGACGAAAAGGTAAATGATGGAGATACGCTTGAAAAACAACGTACCCGGTGGATATATACTTACTTTAAATACTTTAATATTAACTTGAATTTGTTTGCAACAGGATTGAAACAGCTAAATTTTAACCGTATGTACTTTGCATTTGCCACACTCCGGCCGCCCCTTTTTATGACAGTTGGAGCAGCATTATTATTTTTAGCTACAGGTTTCTTTGTTGATCCGCTTCTGCCTGCTATCTGGGCGTCCATATTATTTCTGTTTGTTCTTTCCTTTGTGCTTATCGTACTTACACAAAGCTCACAAAAAGGAATGCATAAAGCACTTATATATATTCCTGTTATTGTTTTCAGGCAAATAAGCGCTTTACTGAAAATTAAAAAAGCAAAAAAGGACTTTCTTAAAACAGAACATGTGAAAGTTATCTATATTGACGACCTGTTGAAAAATGAGCCTGTCTAAAAAACTATATTATAATCTTTCGTCCCGTTTACCCACACTGCTGCTGAAAAAAACAGCTCTGGCAGGAACACTTTTCCCCTATCATCACCTGGTTTCTGATAAAGAGGTTTTGCACATAAAGCACCTTTATTCTTACAAAAATATATCTCAATTCAAAGCTGACCTGGATCATTTACTAAAACACTTAAGCCCTGTTTCTGTCAATGAAATTAATGAATCAGTAACAGCTGGAAGATCAATGCCAAAGAACTCCTTTCTGTTGACATTTGATGATGGCTTCAGAGAGGTTTATGATATTATTTCCCCCATTCTTCTTGAAAAAGGCATCCCCGCAATTTTTTTTATCAATCCTGCGTTCATTGACAACCATGAGCTTTTCTACAGATGTAAGATAAGCCTGGTGATTGAAAGGATCCTTCAACAGAAAAATGATCAAACTATCCTGAACAGGTGCCGCAAAGTTTTTGCTGTTGATTCACCTGAAAGTACTGTAGACCTTATCTCCACTATAAAAAAAATCAATAATCTAAACAAGGATTTGCTGAATCATCTTGCTGATGTGCTGGAGCTTTCTTTTACTGAATATCTTAAAAAAGAAAAACCTTTCCTTAGCACCTTACAGGTAATTGAACTGAGTAATAAAGGATTTACAATTGGTGCTCACAGCTGGGATCATCCCTATTATGATCTCATTCCAAACATAGAGAAGCTGGAGCAAACGATTCAATCAACAACATACATTGCTGATCAGTTTCAACAAAAGATAAAAACATTCTCTTTCCCCCATTCGGATAAAGGAATTTCCCAGTCCTTTTTCAATGAGTTGAGCTTATTATCAGCTCCTGACTTACTCTTCGGTATTCAAAACCAAAAGCTGGAAGTATTTAACAAAATGCTTCACCGGTTTAATGCCGAAAAACCTGAATTGCCAATGTGTCAACAATTAAACGGAGTTCTTTTGTTTATGACAATTCAACGGCTGATGAAAAAGAATATAGTACACAGAAGCTAAAAAGAGGGAAAGAATGTGATGAAGGTTGGATTAAGAAGATCAGAATAAAAATTGCTGTTATTCATACCTCAACGCATCAATCGGATCAAGCTTGGATGCTTTTACTGCAGGATATAAACCAGCCAGCAGCCCGGTAATAAAACAAATGACAACACCTGCAATTACCCATGCCCATGGAACAACAAACCCGGTTTTGAAGAACATGGAAGCCAGGTTGCCAACAAGTATGCCAAGCAAAATACCAAAGCCTGCGCCAAGTAAGCTGATTAAAATGCTTTCCCACAAAAATTGTGTGCGTATAGTGGAACCTTTTGCTCCGATTGATTTGGATAAGCCGATCTCTCTTGTGCGTTCGTTAACTGACACGAGCATGATATTGGTTAACCCAATGGCTGCTCCAAATAATGTAATGATACCAATAACCATCGCCGCATAGCGAACATAACGTAATGTGTTTTTCAGGGTTTCAACAATACTGTCGCTACGATCGATATAAAAATTATCTGCTTCCTTAATTGCCAGCTTACGTGAATTACGGAAAACACCTGTTGCCTCTCCTACCGCAGCATCCATCTGTTTAAAATCATTAGCCCGGATAGTTATACTGTAACTTCCCTGGTTGTTAAATACACGGCGAACATTGTTATACGTAATGATAGCTATGTTATCCAATGCAAGAAATGAACTGGCACCTCTCTCTTTCATTACACCAATTACACGATAACGGTTGGCCCCAACATGAATGATCTTTCCCAGTGCATAAACACTTTTGCCTTTGAATAATTTACGGACGAGGTCACTCCCTATAATAACTACGTTTCTTCCACTTTCTATATCCAGTTTGTTGAAATCCCTCCCTTGTTCCAGAACATAACCGCTGTTGAGTAAATAGTTTTCATCACCACCTATTACACGAACGTTCGGGTTGGTTTTCACATCTTCAAATAAAACGGTAGAGTTGCCGCTGGCAAATTTGGAAATACTTACGGAAGCAGGAAAAGCGAACCTGTCTTTAAAATTCCTGGCTTCTTCAAAAGTAATTACACGCCCAAGGCTTGAGTTCTTTTCTTTTTTGGCTCCCTTCTTTTCTTTTTTTAGCTGGTTGTTTGGCCCGCCACCAAAACGAATATTCCGTTCCCTGAACCGTATGCTGAATGAATTGGCACCGAGTACAGAAAAGTTTTCATACAAACTCTGGTTCATGGCTTCAATCGCAGTAATGATACCAATCAATGCCATGATACCGAATGCAATAATGGAAACTGTAATGCCCGTTCTTAATTTGTTAGCCCGAACAGTACGCCAGGAAAGAGTAAGTATATCCGTGAATGTCATAACTGAATTTCATCCCGAAATTAAGAAAGCCTCAACGATAAACAAGTTCTTTCTATGAACGGCATTAATATAGTGTCAGCCAGTTCAGTAAAAGGCTGGGAAACACGCCCAAAAGCACAATCAGCACAGCAATTGTTACCAGTAGTCCCTTGAAAACAGGTGTTACTTCAATATCCTGTCCGTCACCTTCTTTAAAATACATTGCCTGAACAACCCGGAAGTAATAATACACGCTCACTGCAGCCATGATAACGGCAAAAATAACCAGCCATAAATACGTACCGGTTTTAACTGCCGCAGCCAGCACAAAGTATTTTGCGAAGAAACCGGCCGTTAATGGAATGCCAGCCAGTGAGAATAAACAAACAGTAAGCACCAGTGCTACAAGCGGTTGTTTCTTGGCTAAGCCATTGAACCCCTCAAAGGTGTAATCTTTCATTTTTACCAGTACGCCAAATATGCCAATGGTTGCCAGACAATAAGCTGCTCCGTATAACAGCAACCCCTGCTTCGACATATCATTGATAGCAAAAACAGCAAACATCATGAACCCAGCCTGTGCAATACTTGAATAGGCCAGCATACGCTTTACACTTTGCTGATAAACGGCTGTTATATTTCCGATGAACAGGGTTAATGCAGTAATGATGGCGATGCTGAGTTTCCATTTATCGGTCATTCCACCAAATCCATTGGCAAATAAATTCAGGAAGCCAATAAAAACCGAAGCCTTTACAATAGTTGCCATAAAAGAAGTAAACACTGTTGGTGCTCCATCATACACATCAGGTGTCCAGAAATGAAATGGAGCAGCTGATACCTTGAAAGCCATTGCAATCATGATCATAATAATACCAATGATGAGAAATACTGTGAAATTATCTCCAGCCTGCAGATTTAATTTCTCTATCTGGAAAGAGCCAGTAGCACCATACAGAAAAGCAATCCCCATCAGCATAATGCCGGTGGAGAAAGATCCCATCAGGAAATATTTCAATGCTGCTTCATTGCTCTTTAAATTTCGTTTATCGGCACCGGTTAAAATATAAAGAGGAATTGAAATAATTTCGATACCTAAAAACAAAATCAGCAGGTTGTTGAATAAAGCAACCAGACCAATACCGCACATAATAAAAAAGATCAGAGCAAAATATTCATATGGATGATTCCCGACTTTTTCAATTTCTTTCCCATTTAACAGGAAGTAAATGAGTAATGCAAAAACGATCACCACTAAAAAAAGTAATCCAAAACGATCGTACAGCAACATTCCGTTGAAGTTGTTTTCGATGACCATTTTACCGGCCAGGTCAAACAAACTGCCAGCCAGCAAAACAACTGCGCCAATAAGTGCAACTGTTTTAGCAGCCGATCTGCTTTTTATAAACAAACCGCTAAACATCATCACAATACCCCAGAGCGCCGAAATTAAAATCAGGTTCATCGTTCTTCGTTAAATTATTTAAAGATTCCCAGGATCATTATTACCGTATCCTGCACCAAACTAAACATAGGCTTTGGATATACACCCATTGCAAAAATGGCAATTACAATTACCACTAAGCTTGCTTTTTCAAACCAGGCTATGTCCACAGCTTTTGCAGTTACTCCGTTTTCATTTCCGTAAAATACTTTCTGAATCATCTTCAATGTATAAACGGCACTCAGGATAATACTCAATCCGCCAACGGCAGCATACCATACATTGAATTTGAACAAACCATTGAACATTAAGAACTCGCCAATGAATGCATTGGTAAGCGGTAATGCAACGTTGGCCAATGCAACAATCACTAATAATATTGTAAGAGCAGGTGCTTTTTGTGCAAGACCCCCAAGCTCACTTATTTTACGTGTACCAAACTGGCGTTCGATCAGCTCAACAACAATCCACATACCCAGCACATTCACCCCATGACTGAAGAATTGTATCATAGCTCCCTGCAACCCGCTTTCGTTGTTTACAAACAATGCGGCACTCATTAAACCAATATGTGCAATAGAGGAATAAGCGATTAACCGTTTCAGATCATCCTGCTGCATGGCAAGGATACTTGCATAGATCATTCCGGCAACACTTAAACCAATGACGATATTGCCATACATCAACACTCCTGCAGGGAATAAAGGAATCAACCAGCGAACAACTGCAAACAAACCCATCTTCACCATCAATGCACTTAACACCATGGTTACTGCGGTTGGTGCCTGCTCGTATGTATCGGGTTGCCATGTGTGGAAAGGAAAAACCGGCATCTTAATGGCAAAAGCAATAAAGAATGTCCAGAACAACCATCCCTGCTGTGCAGTGGTAAGCTTTACTTCATACAATGATTGCATGGAGAAAGAAGCATCAGGTGTTTGATAGTAGAGATATAATAATCCAACCAGCATCAGTAAGGACCCGATGAATGTATAAACAAAGAATTTAAAGGTAACAGCAATACGTTTGTCTCCACCCCATTTAGAACATAAGAAGTAAACTGGAATCAACGCCAGTTCCCAGAAGAAGTAGAATAA
>CAZOLW010000006.1:26408-135202 GCA_964580775.1 uncultured Chitinophagaceae bacterium
GAAGCAAAAGCAATCACTAAACTCCATGCTTTTGACTGCTTTTCATCTTTTAAGAAGAAAGCAGCGATGCCACCAATCAACGGAACCAATATCAACAATAATGCAATCATAATACAGTGAATCTATAATCAGATAAATAAAGCAATCACAAAAAAGATCAGGATGCCCAGCACCATCAGCAATATATAATTACCAACCTGTCCGCTTTGCAGAAAACGTAACTGGCGGCCACCCCACTGCACACTCTTACCCACTCCATTCACAAGACCATCAATACCACTCTTCTCAATAAATCGATTGAATACAGAACCAACAGCATTCAAAGGTTTACTGATAACAGTCTCATACAGTTCATCCACATACCATTTGTTGGCTAATACTTTTCCTAAACCCGCCGCATCTTCTGTTTCAGGTTTTTTGCTGAAGCGGTTCAGTGCATAAATGATAGCAATAGTAATCAACGTTAAACTTACACCCAGCAACATATATTCTGTTGAATGCTCTAACTGATGTGCTTCTTTTAATTGTGTTGATGCTTCAAATACAGGAGCAAGATAATGTTCCAAACGATGAGTACCCGGTGCAAACAATTCAGGAATACCAATAAACCCTGCAACAGCAGCCAGCACAGCTAATGCAATCAATGGAATAACCATTGACCATGGACTTTCATGCAGATGATGTTCCTGTTCATTTGTGCCACGGAAACTTCCTCTGAAAGTCATGGCATATAAACGGAACATATAGAAAGCAGTCATCAATGCACCAAGCAAACCAACAATGTAATAAACAGGGTTAGCAGCAAATGCATGTGTAAGAATTTCATCTTTTGAAAAGAAACCACTGAACGGAGGAATACCGGCAATTGCAATACAACCAACTAAGAAAGTCCAGTGCGTATGCGGAAGTTTTTTTGCAAGTCCACCCATTTTACGGATATCCTGTTCATGATGCATGGCATGAATTACAGAACCGGCACCAAGGAATAATAATGCTTTGAAAAAGGCATGTGTCATTACATGAAACACAGCACCAGTGTATGCACCTACTCCCAAACCTAGAAACATATAACCCAACTGACTTACGGTTGAATAAGCCAGTACTTTTTTAATATCGTTTTGTTTGATGGCAATTGTTGCTGCAAGAATTGCTGTTGCCAAACCAACTACTGCAACTACAGTTTGTGAAACAGGAGCCAGTGTATATAAAATGTTGCTGCGTGCAATCATGTAAATACCGGCAGTAACCATTGTTGCAGCATGGATCAATGCTGATACAGGAGTTGGACCAGCCATTGCATCGGGTAACCAAGTATATAAAGGGATCTGTGCACTCTTTCCGGTTGCGCCAACAAATAATAACAATGTAATCACTGTTAAAATTCCAACACCTGCCCCCTGTGCCTGTGAGAATACTTCTGTATAAGTTAATGAACCAAACTGCTGAATAATGAAGAACAAACCAAGTAAGAATCCAAGATCACCAATGCGATTCATCACAAATGCTTTTCGTGCAGCATTACCATATTCTGTATTCTTAAACCAGTAACCGATTAATAAATAAGAACAGAGACCAACACCTTCCCACCCGATAAACATGATGAGATAATTCGATCCCAGCACAAGTAACAACATGCTGAACACAAACAAATTCAGGAAAGAAAAATAGCGTGCATAATGATGCGGCTCTTCTGCATTCATATAAGAAGTAGAATATACATGAATTAGAAAACCAACACCTGTAATAATTAATAAAAACAATACAGAAAGTTGATCAACCTGGAAGGCAAACGGGATATTTAATCCGGCCACATTGATGAACTCAAACAGGTTCACCGTAACTGCAGTAAACCCTTCGGCCCGTGTTTCATTAAAAATCAAAAGACTTATAATGAACGATGCAAGAATTACTCCACTGCCAATAATGCCGCTGAGCGATTTGCTCAACTGCTTTCTTCCCAATCCATTGATCAGAAATCCAATGAGCGGAAACAACGGAACCAGCCAAATATAATCAACCATATTCTTCATACTATTTTTATGTACGATGTACGATGTGAGATATTAATGCGTACATCTCACATCATACATATTGCTTAGTGTTTTAATCTGTTCAAAAAGTTTATATCCACACTGTGAATATTCCTGTACATCATTACAATAATGGCCAGTCCCACACTTACTTCAGCAGCTGCCACCACCATAATAAAAAATACAAACAACTGCGCTTCTGTTCCGGCTGTTGTGGCAGGGTTAAACTGTACTGCATTGGCATAATGCATTTTTGAAAATGCAACCAGCAACAGGTTCACTGCATTCAGCATCAATTCCACACACATGAAAATGATAATGGCATTACGGCGTGTTAACACACCGGCCACACCAATACTGAACAAAGCAACAGCAAGAATGATATAATAATTTATCGGCATAATATTCCAATTTGGAAATTTTTCAATTTGGAAATCTGGAAATGAGCTTCAATTCAAACTGCCTGTTCATTTTCAAATCTTCAAATTTTTAAATCAGTTAATTTCTTCAGTCTCCCTTCTTCCCAATCACCACGGCTCCAACCATTGCACTTAAAAACAACACACTGCTTATTTCAAAGGGTAACACATAATCAGTAAACAACACCTTACCCAGTAAATGAATCAATCCTGTTTCGCCACCCATCTCTACCTGCTGCGCCTGCAATGCTTCTGTTTGGCGGATAGCTGCCACAAACACCAGCATTAAACTTCCACCCGCAACAGCACCAGCAATTTTTGACCATTGATTTTTCTGTGGTTCGTTGTTTGCATTCAGATTCATAAGCATGATTACAAACAGGAACAAAACCATAATAGCACCTGCATAAACGATGATGTTTACAATTGCCAGGAACTGAGCATTCAGTAAAATATAATGACCGGAAATAGCAAAGAATACAACAATCAGCCACAGCACACTGTACACAGGATTTTTGCTGGTAACCATCATCAATGCTGCGCCAAGTGCCATAGCACTCAGGAACCAGAATAAAATTTCAGTAATACTCATAATTAAGCAGTGTCTTGTTTAGCTTTCGCTTTACGTTCATCAATTAAACCTTTTGCTTTGGCAAATGCTTCCGGGTCATCTTTCGGATGAGGAATCACCAGGTTTTCTTTACCATAGATAAAACTCTTCCTGCTGTAATTGGCAGGCGCAAAAGTTTCCGTTAAATAAATCGCATCTTTCGGACAGGCATCTTCACAAAATCCGCAAAAAATACAACGCAGCATATTGATCTCATACTTCGCTGCATATTTTTCTTCACGATATAAATTTTCTTCGCCGGGTAAACGTTCTGCTGCATCCATTGTAATGGCTTCTGCCGGACAGGCAACAGCACATAATCCACAAGCCGTGCAATTTTCACGACCTTCTTCATCACGGTTCAGAATATGCAAACCACGAAACACAGGACTGAATGGCCTTGTCTGCTCGGGATATTGAATCGTTACTTTCTTTTTGAAAATATGCGAAAACGTAATCCCCATCCCCTTCAGGATAGCAGGCAGATATATCCTCTCCAGCAGGTTCATTGGTCTGCGATCTACCGGTTTTGCTCTGTTTGTTAATTGCATTTACGTTTATTAAAAAATTAAACTCAGGCCTCACCCTCCTTCTCCCTCTCCTTCAGAGAGGGAGCGGTGCTGCATATCTTTTTTCAAAACAATCTCTGCCACTTCATCTTCATTATTCTAATCATCACATATCAACCACACTGCATAAAATCAATCTCTTCTAAAAGCTGGCCCGGTGCATTGATGGCTTTCTCCTTTGGGGGAAGTCGGATGGGGGCTTTTTATTTCTTCAACAATATCACAACTGCTGTTACCAGCATATTGAATAATGAAAGAGGAATCAATGATTTCCATCCTAAATTCATTAACTGATCATAACGGAATCTTGGAATCGTCCAGCGAACCCACATGAAAAAGAAAATGAAAAACACAATCTTGGCAAATAAAGCAAGTGCCCCAAGAGCTGCCATTGTGTTCATTGAAAAACCCCACGCACTTTCATCATAAAAAGGAATGATATCGTATCCGCCAAAATATAATGTTGCCATAATTGCACTGCTGATAAACATATTGATGTACTCTGCAAACAAATAGAACCCAAGCTTCATACTTGAATATTCAGAATGGTATCCACCAATCAATTCATTTTCTGCTTCAGCAAGATCAAATGGTGTACGGTTACATTCAGCAAAGGCACAAATTAAAAAGATGAGGAAGCCAAGCGGCTGTACAAAAAAGTTCCACCACCCGTCCTGTTGCTGCTTCACCATCTCTCCCAAACTCAAAGTACCTGTGGTCATGAGTAATGCAATCAGTGCAATACCCATTGCCAGTTCATAAGAAATGATTTGTGATGCTGCACGCAATCCACCCATCAGTGAAAACTTATTATTACTTGCCCATGCACCAATCATAATTCCATATACACCCAAACTCACTACACCAAATACAAACAGGATTCCAATATTTACATCTGCAATCTGCAATGAAATTGTACGACCGAATAATTCAACCTGGTTGCCCCATGGAATAACTGCACCGGTTAACATGGCTGTAAACATCGCCATAGAAGGACCTAAAATAAATAACCACTTATTGGCTGCATTTGGAATGATTTCTTCTTTCATGAATAATTTCAAACCATCCGCCAGTGGCTGAAACAAACCAAGAGGACCGGCACGGTTTGGTCCTAAACGATCCTGGATAAATGCTGCAATCTTCCGCTCACCCCATGTTGCATACATTGCCACAACAAGAGAAACGGTAATGATGAAAGCAATGAAAATCACTTTCTCCAGTACCAATGCCCAGTCAACAGTTAGTAAAATCGTATTCATTAATTTCCTTTCTTGAGTTGTTTAAACACTTGTGATGTAGCAGGTCCTTTTAATTCACTCAAGTTTACCTGGTTTACTTCACTGATATCTTTAATGTTCATCAATAACTTCGGATCTCTGCCACCCATTACTTTCTTAATGGTTTCTTTCGGCTTCACTCCATGTTCATAATGCCCCTGTGCAATTACTGAATGACGGTTCACATGTGATGGTCCTTCAATAACCCAGTCACTTGCTTTCTTACGTTCAAAGCGGCAGGTATTGCAGATCCAACCCGGCTTTCCTGTTGTTGTATCTTTTACTTCACCCCACTCATCTTTACGTGCAGTTACACGGAGCACTTCATCGCCACGCATCCACAACTGTACTTCACCGCTGCATTTATCACAGTTACAATGTGCATCAACCGGCTTGGTAAACCATACACGGTTTTTGAAACGGAAGGTTTTATCTGTCAATGCTCCAACCGGACAAACATCAATCACATTCCCGATGAAATCATTGTCGAGGCTTTTTTCAATATAAGTTGCAATTTCAGAATGGTCGCCACGCATCAGGATACCATGTTTGCGTTCATTGCTCACCTGGTCAGCTACATACACACAACGGTAACATAAAATGCAGCGTGTCATGTGCAATTGAATGTACGGACCTATATTATGCTTCTCAAATGTTCTTCTTTTAAATTCGTAACGGCTTGCACCTTTGCCATGTTCGTAACTCAGATCCTGCAAATGACATTCACCTGCCTGGTCACAAATCGGGCAATCCAAAGGATGATTGATCAATAAAAATTCAACCACCCCATTTCTTGCATCCAGCACACGGTCGCTGGTAATATTTTTCACTACCATTCCATCCATTACAGTAGTACGGCAACTGGCAACAAGCTTCGGCATTGGTCTTGGATCTGCAGTTGAACCCGCCGCTACTTCAACTAAACAGGTACGGCATTTACCACCACTGTCTTTCAATTTGCTGTAATAACACATTGCAGGAGGGGCTACCTCACCACCAATTGAACGGGCGGCATTCAGGATTGTAGTTCCCGGTTCAACTTCAACAGTGATGTTGTCAATGGTTACCTTAAATAATTTAACTGCTTCCGCCATCTGATATATTTCTTTATGCTGTTGTTACAACTTCTAACGGCTTCGCATAATTTGCTAAACCATAATTTCTTGTTACTGCTTCACTGGCATTTGTTACGTGCCATTCAAATTCATCACGGAAATGACGGATCGCTGCTGCCACCGGCCATGCTGCTGCATCACCCAACGGACAAATGGTATTGCCTTCGATCTTGCGCTGAATATCCCACAACAGATCAATATCACTCATCTTTCCTTTTCCTGTTTCAATATTCAGCAGAATCTTTTCCATCCAGCCGGTTCCTTCACGGCAGGGCGAACATTGTCCGCAGCTTTCATGACGGTAAAATCTTGCCAGTGTATATGTATTCTTCACTACACACTGATCTTCATCCAACACAATAAAACCACCGCTGCCCATCATACTTCCTGTTGCAAATCCACCATCACTTAAACTTTCATACGTCATCATTCTTGTTTCACCCTTTGCTGTTTTCAGCAAAAGATTGGCAGGAAGAATGGGAACAGATGAACCACCGGGAATACATGCTTTCAGTTTTTTTCCTTTGGCTATCCCACCGCAATATTCATCGCTGTATAAAAACTCTTCAACAGAAATACTCATTTCAATTTCATACACACCTGGCTTTGCAATATTGCCACAGGCTGAAATCAATTTTGTTCCGGTTGATTTACCTGTACCGATTTTGGAATATTCATCGCCACCTTCATTTACAATTGGCACAACTGCTGCAATCGTTTCCACATTATTCACTACAGTGGGGCAACCCCATAAACCTCTTACCGCAGGAAACGGAGGTTTCAAACGTGGATTACCACGCTTCCCTTCGAGTGATTCCAGTAAGGCGGTTTCTTCGCCACAGATATAGGCACCGGCGCCGGAATGAACATAAATTTCACAATCAAAACCACTGCCTAAAATATTTTTTCCGAGCATACCTGCATTGCGTGCTTCCTGAATTGCCTGTTCTAAAATTTCTTTCACCCACCAGTATTCACCACGGATATAGATATAAGAACGGTTGCTGCCCAGTGCATATGAAGCACAGATCATTCCTTCAATTAATAAATGCGGAATAAATTCCATGAGGTAACGATCCTTGAATGTACCAGGTTCGCTTTCATCAGCATTCACCACTAAGTAACGGGGAACGCCTTCAGGTTTTGCAAGAAAACTCCATTTCATACCGGCAGGAAAACCTGCACCGCCACGACCACGCAATCCACTTTTCTTTACTTCTTCTGTAATGGCTTCCGGCGACATTGTCTTTAATGCTTTCTCCACGCTGCGGTAACCACCTTCACGTCGATACACATCATAATGCCTGATGCCTTCAATATGTGCTTTGTCCAAAAGTAATTTTCTTCCCATGTTACTCGTCGTAAATTATTTTCGACTTTATTTTTTATTTCTTCCTTTCCTCAATATCTATTTTTTCCTGTTCCAACTTCCCACTGAACACAAAAGCGAAAATCAACCCTCCAAACAATAAGCAGGTTGAAATAATCTGGTAAACATTGTGTCCATCGTTGCTGACAAAGAAATCAATTATCTGAAAACTAAATGCAATCAAAATAATGATTCTCAAAATCTTTAAAATGCTGATATTTTTCATGGTCCTCATTTTTTTTCATCAACTTCCTTCGTCTCTGCTTCATCTCCTGTCGGCTTTTCTCCAAACCACTCCGGTTTAAAACGAATCAAGTTCCTCAATACTAATGAACCCAACGCCAACCCAATTCCCACAAACAGCAAAGGGCGCATAGCTGCTTTATCCTTTGTCATCAGGAATGTGATAATAACAATCATTGCTGATGCTGAAAGTAAAAACCCAATATACATGGCTGTTTTCTTTGTCATCTTAATTGGCTTTTGCTTTTGCTTTTCCTTCTGCAATCAGTGCATCAATTTTTTCTTTTGTCAGGTGTTCCCTGTAATCAGGCCCCAGCTGCATCATTGGTGCATAACCGCAGGCTCCCAAACATTCAACTGTTTTTAAGGTAAACAACCCATCAGCGGTTGTTTGCCCGGGTTTAATACCAAGCTTTTCAAAAATATAAGCAACAATATCATCACTTCCATTGAGCATACATGGCCCCGTTTGGCAGACTTCAAAAACAGTTTTACCAACAGGCTGTAAATTATACATGCTGTAAAAAGTAGCTACTTCATATACTTCAATAGAAGATATTTTCAGTAATTCAGCTGTGTAATCCATTGCTTCTGCACTCAGCCATCCACCATTTTCCCTTTGCACAAAATGCAATAGAGGAAGCAATGCACTTTTTTGTTTGCCTTCAGGATAATGAGAGATCATCTCATCTACCTGCTTTAATTTATCGTCAGAAAACTTCATAAGCCCCTATCCCCTAAAGGGGAATATTTTATGTTTTTAATATTCAAATATAGTCCGCCAATTCCCCCTTCAGGGGGTTAGGGGGCTATGCGTCGAGTTCACCAGCAATCAAATTCAAACTGCTCATTACCACAATGGCATCACTCAGCATACTTCCTTTCACCAATTCTTCAAATGCCTGGTAATAAATAAAACATGGCCGGCGGAAATGTAAACGGTAAGGTGTTCTTCCACCATCGCTGATGAAATAATAACCTAATTCACCATTGGCTCCCTCCACACTATGATACACTTCACCTTTCGGCATCTCCACTTCACCCATAATGATTTTGAAATGCCAGATGAGTGCTTCCATGCTGGTGTACACATCTTTCTTCTCTGGCAGGTAATATTCAGGAACATTGGCATGATACACTTCTGCTTCAGCGCCTTTCATATCCTGTATCTTTTGATAGGCCTGTTCAATAATACTCAGGCTCTGCCACATTTCTTCGTTGCGCACTAAATAGCGGTCATACGTATCGCCTGTTGAACCAACAGGAACTGTAAAGTTGAAATCTTCATAAGAAGAATACGGTGTGTGAACACGTACATCATAATCAACACCTGCTGCACGCAGGTTTGGTCCGGTGAAACCATAGTTCAATGCACGTTCGCCTGATATTGGTCCGCAACCTTTTGTGCGATCCATGAAAATGCGGTTACGTGTAAAGAGGTTTTCAAATTCTTTTAATACACGGGGATATTCTTTTAAGAACTTTTCTAATTTTTGCCATGCAACAGGAGTAAAGTTCCGTTCGAAACCACCAATGCGTCCGATGTTTGTGGTTAAACGGCTTCCGCAGATCTCTTCATAAATTTCATAGATCAGCTCACGGTATTCCATTACATACACGAACCCTGTAAACGCTCCTGTATCAACACCAACAATAGAATTACAAATAAGATGATCGCTGATACGTGCCAGCTCCATGATAATTACACGGAGATAATCAACACGCTTCGGTGTTTTGATGCCCAGCATTTTTTCGCAGGTAAGATGCCAGCCAATATTATTGATGGGGCTGCTGCAATAATTCAAACGATCAGTAATGGGTGTTACCTGGTATAAAGGACGACGCTCAGCCAGTTTTTCAAATGCACGGTGAATATATCCTACGGTAGATACAGATGAAAGAATGCGTTCACCATCCATTTCCAGGATGTTTTGAAAAACACCATGCGTTGCCGGATGTGTTGGTCCAAGATTGAGTGTTGTGCTTTGCTTCTCAATGGAACCTTCAGGTAATAATATATTTTGTACGTCGCTCATTCTTACTTTTCAATTAAACAATGATCAATTAACAGTTCCTCCCCTGCCAAACATTTCATCATCGGCCTCACCCTCGTTCCCTCTCCAAAAGAGAAGGAGGCCAATCTTTTGTTTCTTAATTTATCTTTTACCAGAACCTTTTATCTTCCGAACATCTCATCATCTTTATCAACCCGGGTTTGGTCTTCCAATGGAAACTCTTTCCGCATGGGAAAATAATCCATCTCATCTACATTTAGAATGCGGATGAGATTCGGGTGGCCAAGAAAATTCACTCCAAAAAAATCATAGGTTTCACGTTCCATCCAGTTGGCAGATGAATAAAGCTGTGTTGCCGTAAATACATCGGGTGTATTAATATCTGTAAACACTTTAAAACGAATGCGGACATTATCAACCAGGTTATGTAAGTGGTACACAACAGCTAATTCTCTTCCTTTATCTGTTGGATAATGTACTGCCTGCAAATCGGTTAAGAACTGAAACCTAAGGGTTTCATCATCATATAAAAACTGGAGCACTTTCAAATTCAATTCCTTTGGTGCTTCAAAAGTGAGCATTCCATAAGGCTCAGAAAAAGCAGATACCTGCTCTCCGAATTTCTCTGTAAGCTTATGTTGAATCTGTTCGTTAGATAAACTCATCGCCGTTAATAATTTCAGCATTTGAACATTTGAAAATCCTGTTTACCATCAGCACATTTCCAAATCATCAAATTGATTAATTGCTTTTTTATTGTATTCCGTAACTGTCTAATAATCTCTGGTAATGATCACTGTTTCTTCTACGTAAGCTTTCCTGCCCTACCAGATCCTGCACTTTCATCAATCCGTCTAAAATAGCTTCCGGTCTTGGAGGACAACCCGGTACATACACATCAACCGGAATCACCTGATCAATTCCCTGCAATACACTGTAGGTATCAAAAATACCACCACTGCTGGCACAGGCACCAACAGCCATTACCCAACGTGGTTCTGCCATTTGCAGGTACACCTGTTTTAAAACAGGGCCCATTTTTTTAGAGATTGTTCCCATCACCATAATCAAATCGCACTGGCGTGGAGTAAAAGCCATACGCTCTGAACCAAAACGACCGAGATCGTAATGAGCAGCCGCCGTAGCCATAAACTCAATACCACAGCAGGAAGTTGCAAAAGGTAAAGGCCAGATTGAATTCTTTCGGGCCAGCCCCACCACTTCGCTGAGTTTGGTTGCAAAAAACCCTTCGCCCATATGACCATCTGGCGCATCAACAACGCTGATGTGACCTTTGTAGTCAACTGGTTTAGGAGTAGCGTTAAATTGTACCGGACGAGACATAATTATTTAATTTGAAGTTTCTGAATTTGAAGATTTGAAATCACCTGCTTACTAAACAGCATCTGCCGCAAAAGGTTCCCTCAGCACATTTTCAAATTTTCAAATGACCCTGTTAATCTTCCCAGTTCAGTGCTCCTTTTTTAATGATATAATAAAAACCGCAAAGAAAGAAGCCTACAAACATCAGCACAGCCGCAAAACCTCCCCAGCCCAATTCTTTGAAATTAACGGCGTAGGGGTAAAAGAAGATCACCTCTACATCAAATAAAACAAACAAAATAGCGACGAGAAAATATTTTACCGCCATTGGCTGTCGGGCATTACCATGAATTTCGATGCCACTCTCAAAATTCTCCAGTTTTTGCGAAGTAGGGCGCTTTGGACCAAGCCAATGTGTGAGAACCATAATCAACACCACAAGACCTATCGCAAATAATATTTGTATCCCGATGGGAAAGTAATTCGATGAATCGTTGATTTGCGGCGCAACAGGACTGGACTGTAAAAGGAAAAACCAATTCATTATAACGGTTTTGAATGCCGCAAAAATAAGGCAGGCTATTGGAATAACGTTCAGCCATTAAAATAAAATCCCCCCGTTTATACGGAGGGATTACGTTATGAATACGATTTGCTGATTATTTCTTTACAGGTGAGCCTGCCGGGGGCTTTGCTCCTGCAGGTTTTGAACCTGCTGCCGGCTTTGTTTGTGTTCCTCCGGAAGGAGTAGCTCCGGCACCTGTTGCTTGCGTTTTACCACCTGTTAACTGACGCTTATACAACTCAGCATCTTTATCAGCAGGGTCAATAGCAAGTATCTTATCACAGAACTCTATTGCAGTTTTATAATCTTTCTTCACAAAGATGTTATATCCTATAAAGTATTTATAAGCAATTTTTACCTGTGGGCGGAATGAAACAGAATCCTTGCTGGTTGTAGCAACCTGAATGAATTTCTCAAAATGAGGATTCGCCATTCCATTTACCATACTGGTATCAATACTCCAGTTGCTGCGTGCACGCCAGTAGTAGCCAAATGCCTGGTCAGGATATTTTTCTGTGTAAACAGCAAAAATGCTGTCTGCTCTTGTATAGTTAGAAAAATCGCCATCAGCACCGGCATCAAAATAAGCACGGCCTAAATTATATAGATCAACATTTGACGGGCTTTTCTTTGTATTATACTGCTTGTGCAACCAGTAAGCTGTTGCCTTTTTATCTTTCTGCTTCTTCGCAAGATCCACAGCTTTTTGCAGGTAGGCAGCCTTGTTTTCTGCAATCGTATCAGTGTCCATGGCTTTTTCGTAATATCCATAAGCCTGAGCTTCGCTTCCTGCTGTTGCTGCTATAATATCTCCTAAAACTTCATAGTCTTTAGGTACAATATCATGATCATGCACTTTTTTGAAATATTCATCAATGCTCAGCTTTGCATTGGCAAAATCACCCATTTTAAAATAGCTGTAAGCTTTTAACTTGTAAATACGTGGCTTGATCACTGTTGCACCAACTTTTGTGATCATTTCATCGCTCTTTGCAATTGCTTCTGCAAACTGGCCTGATGCATATTTCAGATCAATACGGTAATAATCATTCTGTGGGTCAGTATCAATTGCTGCAATATATTTATTGAGATACTCTTCTGCTTTGGCAACATCTCTGAAATACCAGTAAAAGTATAAGGAGTAATAAGCCGGTCCATAGTTAGGATCCATTTTCACAGCTGCTTCGTAGGCAGGTAAAAAGTATTCTTTGTTCTTCTGGCTTTCATAAATCAATCCTTCTTTGTGCTTTGCAGCAGCATAGGAAGGGTTCAATAACAATGCATTATTAAATGCTAATACTGCATCACCACCATTCACCAGTTTACGGTAAGCATCACCAATAGTAACAAATACACTGGGGTCTTTGAACCCTTTCAATGTTGTGGCTTTCTGCATTAAGGAAATACCATAGTTGGCATCGCCTGCTTTTGTATAAGCATTTGCACGGCCAACTGCATGCAACACTTCGATATCTTTTGATTTGGTATTATTCACAGCCATATCAAAATGATTACGTGCATCTGTAGTTTTATTTTCCATTAACTCAATCTGCCCCATACCTGTAAGCAAAATGGGTGAAGTAGGATTGCCCTGCAATGCCATTTGATAGGTTTGCTTTGCTAAGGCATCATCTTCGAGTGCAAGATATGCCTGTCCTAACCAGTAGGCTGCCTCTTCATTTTTAGGGTTTGCTGCAAGTAGTTTTGTAAACACATCTTTTGCGCTGTTGAACCGTTCATAATACATAAACTTCTTTCCTTCATCAAGCGACTGCGCAAACATCTGCTGCACAAAAACGATGGCTAAGAATGCTAAACTGAGTGATCGTTTCATCTGTTTCTATTTTTGTCTTTTTAGATACCTAATCTGATTGTTTCAGGGTTGGTAAAAATATTACTTTATTGGTTTAAAGGCTTCACTAATTTCAGCCTGGTCTCCCTCATCATAAAAATCCTCCACGCCGGCACAAGGTAACCTCTTCTGAAAATCAACTGCCCTCTGTCACCTTTCATGAAATTTACTAACGATTTTCCTAAGCCTTTGTGGTTTTCTTTTAAGACGTAATAAATACCCCTGGTGTAAGGATAACGTCTTGTTAAAATGTCATCCTGCCATGGCTTTGTATAAGAGCTATCGGTGCAGCTTGTACAGGGCAGCCAGGCAATTCTCACTTTTTTTAGCATGTTTGTCTGTGCCGTATCTTCCGGGTTACCGATCCAGCTTACACCAACAAATCCAATATAGCCGGGCGTTTCAGCAATATATTTTACAACTTCCCAGCTGCTTTTGGCAGCTGTTATACCCTCGGTATTAAGCGGTTTGCCACCTAAAATACTATCAATGGCAAATCGTACCGTGCTGGTAGCTTTTACGCCATCAAACACTGGTTTATAAGGTAACGAACTCTTTCCCTGCAGCAAGTTCACCACATCCTCTCTTTCAAAAACAGAATCTTTGGCATTTCTGTTCACCACCAATGAAACAGCATCGTATGCCAGCAATTCGCTTTGAGGGTAGATACCCACTGAATCGGCATAATAGCGGGTTTCTGCATTGGTTAATTGCTTGGTAACAATCACCATCCTCGTACTGTCATTGAAAAGATCCTGCCAGCATTCAGCCTCCGGCTTATATTCTGCAATAATCTTTGCTTTTGGGTTGGATGATTGAAAAACACTGATCTGCTCTTCAATGATTGGCCGGAATGTTTCATCAACACTGATGTAAATAGTACCGGTTGTACCTGTATCAGTTGGTTGCGGTTTTTTGTCTTTACAGGAAGAAACCAGCAGGAGTAAATAAAGAAACATGAACAAATGGTGATTCTTCATGTTAAGCTTCTTTGTACAATTTATAGCCCCTGAAGATCCTGAAGACCCCATATACAACTGCTAATGCGCCAAAAATCATGATAACATCCGGAGGAGGGAAAGCAATTTCAAGCCCGATGTATTTTGAGATAACCAGAAAAGCACCAACAATGGCGTATACCAATCCCATTACAATATCAAAGATGGCTTTAACATTAACCGGTTTGTTCTTTTTTCTGAAATCATCCAGTACAGACATGGTATTCACTTTAAAGAGAGGGGGCAAGTTAAATATTTTTACTCTTCTATAGCGGCGAAGGTGACAGGTTGTGTAAAATAAACAGCTACAGCTTTGCCGTTTTGCTTACCGGGCCTCCATTTTGGCATTCTGGCTATAACCCGCAGCACTTCTCTGTCGAACATCATTCCACCACTTTGCACAATCACTGCATCGGTTACTTCTCCGCTAAAATTCACAACAAACTTTACTTTCACTGTTTTACGCTCACCAGATTCCATATCATCAGGTACACGCAGCATCCGTTGTAAAAAATTTCTCCAGGCTTCTTCTCCACCTGGAAATTCAGGTTGAACATCTGCAAAATCCCTGATAAGAGACTCTTGAGTTTCTGCGGCTGTATTAGTACTGCCACTTGTTGTTGCTGATACAATGCCCTGAACATAACTATTGGCATCGCCACCTGTGCCTGGAGAATCTGTTGAACCTGGAACAAAAACTGAATCGCTGGTTCTGTCAACAACAGGATGTTCAATGATTGTATTATCTGGAACTATAACTGGAGGACGGTCAACCTTCGTTGGAGGCTGCGCTTCTACAGTTCTTTTTTCCGGTTCTTTCTGTATGGGCGGTGTTTCATGCATCAAGGTCATTTCAGTTATTTTCTTAAGTGGCTGATCAAACCCGCTTGTTTTCTTTGGCTGACTCATCACATACACACACAATGCAATTACAAGCAGCAGCATAAATCCAACAGCTTTCATTAAATTCTTCGGATATGCTCTTCGAATTGCATAAGCGCCATACGCTTTGTTGCGATGCTCAAACAAAATGTCTAACAGATCGGCAGTGAGAATTTGATTTGAAGTCATGGCTGTAGGTTTTCTATTGAGATGCTTCATGGAGAATAAATCCACAAAGAAATAAATAAGCAACAGGCAATAAACAACGGCCAAACTATACGCATTGTGAGTTTAGAAGAACCTGAAACTTGAAACCTGAAACTTGAAACTCTCAATTATCTTTGCAGACATGCGGATTTTAATGGTTTGTCTGGGAAATATTTGTCGCAGCCCACTGGCCGAAGGAGTGCTGCAGCATAAAGCATGGAAAGCAGGATTGAACTGGAGTGTTGAAAGTGCAGGCACGGGTGCATGGCATGCAGGTGAGCCACCTCATCAGTTAAGTACTAAAGTGGCAAAACTGAATGGCGTTGATATCTGCAGGCAGAGAGCAAGACAGTTTGTGAAAGACGATTTCCTGCACTACGATTTTATTTATGTAATGGACAGCAGTAACTATATTGATGTAAAACAGATCAGTGGAAAATTATGGAAAGAAGAAAAAGTGGATCTGTTGCTGAATGAATTATATCCCGGCGAAAACAGGAATGTGCCTGATCCCTGGTATGGAAAAGAAGATGGATACCATAAAGTATATGAGATGATTGAGAAAGCCTGTGACAGGATCATTCAAAAGTACGAAACAGGAAGTAAGAGGTAAGAAGCTTACAACAACTACAAACTATAAACTACAAACAGATAAATGGCAAAGGTTAATGTATCGTTACCGCAGGGCACAAGAGATTTTGGAGCAGATGTTGTACGCAAACGCAATTATATTTTCACTACCATCAAAACGGTTTTTGAATTATATGGGTTTGAACCATTGGAAACTCCTGCCATGGAAAATCTTGATACATTAATGGGCAAGTATGGCGAAGAAGGTGATAAATTAATTTTTAAAATTTTAAATAATGGATTGGACAACCCCGCAAAACATCAGCAGGTAAAAGAAGAGTTTGAAAAAGTGCTGGCAGGAAAAAATACAAGCGGACTTACTGAGCGTGCATTAAAATATGATCTTACCATTCCCTTTGCAAGATATGTGGCAATGAATTACAATCAACTAACCATGCCATTCAAGCGCTACCAGGTGCAGCCGGTATGGAGAGCTGACCGCCCGCAGAAAGGACGCTACCGTGAGTTTTATCAATGCGATGCAGATGTGGTAGGAAGTAACTCCTTATTAAATGAAGTGGAGCTAGTAAATATATATGCCACTGTTTTTGAAAAATTGGGGATTGATGTTGAAATAAAAATTAACAGCAGAAAAATCCTGGCTGCGTTAGCAGAAGTATGTGGTGGTGCAGAAAAGATGGTTGATATTACAGTTGCTATTGACAAACTGGATAAGATTGGTATTGAAAAAGTAAAAGAAGAATTAACACAGCGTGGATTGAATACTGATCAGATTGCCGTTATTGAACAATACCTGCTCATCAGCGGAACTAATGAAGAAAAATTACAAAAGATCAAATCATTACTTGGCGAATCTGAAACAGGTAAAAAAGGAATTGAAGAAATTGAAACAATTCTGAACTATCTCCTCACGACTGACATCTCACGAATGACGATTGACTTCACTCTTGCAAGAGGTCTCAACTATTACACCGGAATCATCTTTGAAGTAAAAGCAAACAATGTGCAGATGGGCAGCATTGGTGGCGGTGGTCGTTATGATGATTTGACCGGTTTATTCGGTGTTCCGAATATTCCCGGTGTTGGTATTTCATTTGGCGTTGACAGGATTTATGATGTAATGGAAGAACTGAAACTGTTCCCTGCAGGCGTACATACCGGAACAAAGGTTTTATTCTTTAATCTCGGCGAAGCAGAAAGTAAGAAAGCATTTGAGCTGATGCAGCAGCTCCGCAGGAAAGGAACAAGCTGTGAATTGTTTCATGAACAGGCAAAGTTTGATAAGCAGTTTAAATATGCTGAGAAGAAACAGATTCCTTTTATTATAATTATTGGCACAAAAGAACTGGAAACCGCTACCTGTAATGTAAAAAACCTGCAAACGGGCGTACAGGAAACTATTTCACTTAATGATCTGCTGAATAAATTTTCCTGATTCAATTCTGTAATCAGTTAATATCTGAGCATTTCAAACCAATATTTCTTTTTTTGGGTTGTATGGCTGTGAATCTTTATTTTTGCCACCCTAAAAATTTCGGTCGGTGAGGTGGATGAGTGGCTGAAATCAGTAGTTTGCTAAACTGCCGTACGGGTAACTCTGTACCGCGGGTTCGAATCCCGCCCTCACCGCAAAAACCATCGCTGTTGCGATGGTTTTTTGTTTTGCCCAACTCTTTCTTTATTTCAGGAACCTTACACAGTAACAGCCTGTACTTAAAAAGAAACTATAAAAGCGTTTCAGGCTGCAGAAAAAAATTTAACTTACTGATTCAACCAAATTTATGATCATGAGGAGGGTATCATTTTTTGTGACTCTTGCAATCATCGTTTTATCCGGTATCCTTTATTTCTACTCCGGGAAAACACAGTCCAGCAGGAAAAAAGAAATTGAACAAAAACTTACGCTGACTCACAACCCAGAGGAATCGGAGAAGGCGGAGAGTGGATACAAAAGATGGATGTATGAATGGAAGATGCTGCATGATCCGGCAACTGGTGAAATACCCAGAGATATTCGCCGGAAGGAATCAGCTTTGCTATCATCCATTATTGCTAAACAACGTGCCCCTGGTTTCCGGTTAACAATCAACAATGCTTATACAGCAGCAGGGCCCAGCCAGAATGGTGGCCGCACAAGAGCTCTTGCTTTTGACATGCGTAATAATCAGATTGTGTTAGCAGCTGGTATTTCTGGCGGCATCTTCCGCTCAACCAATGGGGGAACTTCCTGGAATTTTGTTCATCCTGACACATCTGTTTTACGAAATGCAAGTTGTTTTGCTCAAGACCCCCGTCCGGGTTTTCAGGATACATGGTACGCCGGTACAGGAGAATTATCAGGCGCTTCTGCTGCGTATGCTTCTCCTCCTTATAGTGCCTCTGCCGGCAATGGCATATTAAAATCTACAAACAATGGCGTAACCTGGAGTAAAGTGAATCTAACAGCAGGAAATACTTATAAGGAAAACCTGGATAACATTTTTGATATGATTTTCAACATCCAGGTTGACAACCGAGGATATGTGTTTTTCGCCACTTTGAACTACATCTTTGTATCAACCGATGGCTTTGTGGCGCCAGGCAATTCTACATTCGGGTACGTTTTAGCAATAGACGACTTAAACCAAACAATCCCAGCCTTAGCAACCGATATCGCCATTTCGAAAGATGGCACCCGTTACTATGCAAGTTTTACAGGAAGAAGTAACAACAGGGATACTGTTGGCGTATGGGCTTCTACCAACGGAATCAGTGGTTGGAAAAGAATTGCAGGAGGGAGATTTGGGGCTGCAGATTCTGTTGCCGGATGGAAAGCATATAACTCTTCGTTAACAGGCGGCACAGGCTGGGGAAGAACAATCCTTTCGATTGCGCCAAGTAATGCAAATATTTTATATGTGATGTATGAAAACTCCCTCAGCGCAGCTTCGGGTCAGCCAGAAGCCGATCTGTTCAGGGCTGATCTTACCGATTTCTCTTCTGTAACATGGAGCAATAACCGTTCTTCAAATCTAAGTGCTATTCAAAACACCAGCACTGCAAAATATATGGAAACGCAGGGAGGATATAATATGCTTCTTGCAGTTCATCCAACCAATCCCAATCTTGTTCTGGCAGGAGGTGTAAACCTCTTCAGATCAACTGATGGCTTTGCAACACAGGGAACATTTATCGGCGGATTGGTTTCCTCAACCTATACAGATCCCAGCCAGTTCAGTCATGTAGATTTTCATTCATTTGCGTTTGATCCTTCCAACGCAAACAGGGTGGCTATAGGAAATGATGGAGGGTTACAGGTAACAAATGATATTACGGCATCGAGTGTTACCTGGAACAGCTTTGCCAGTCAATACCAAACCATGCAGTATTATCATATAGCTATAGACCCGGTTGCAGGTTCGCTGGTTTTTGCAGGTGGCGCACAGGATAATTCCACAACTTACCGAGATGCAAAAGCATTGTTAGACGCAGCATTACCCGACCCGAATGATCATTATGTTGGTCTGTTGGGAGGTGATGGAGGTATGACCGCTCTTTCTGCAAGCACGTTAACCCAACAGTTTTTATATGCATCTGCGCAAAATGGAATAGCTGCCCGCTTTAATATTAATGGAATATCTTCAGCAGTTGCACAAATAAACCCTGCAGCTGCAGGCGATGGTGAATTCGTTACTTATTTTCATTTAGATCCTGACAATACTGAAACAATGTATTTTGTAAGCTTAGACAGTATCTGGCGAACAACCACTGCATCAACTGTCAGTTCTTCTACCGGCTGGACATTGATGTCGGGGGTTGGATCAACTCTTACAGGAAGCATTTTTTCATTGGCCACTTCAAGAGGAACATATGCAGGAGCCTCCAGTTATCTGTATATCGGAACCGAGAATGGCAAAATTTACAGAATACAGGACCCTAAAAATGCAGCTTCCGCAACTATTCCTGTCGACATTTCCCCTTCTGCAGGAATTGGAATGACATCACAATCGCTCGTAAGAGAAATTGCTGTTAATCCCCGAAACCCCGATACTGTTTTGGCGGTTGTTTCCAATTATGGTGTTGCCAGTGTCTTCTGGACGGGTAACGCTACTTCGGCCACACCAACCTGGCAGGCCGTTGAAGGAAATATTTCCCTGCCTTCTTTTAGAAGCTGTGCTATTGTTACAACCACAACAGGAGTTGAATATTACGTAGGAACATCCATCGGGCTTTTCAGCACCACAACCATTAATGGCAATTCTACCATCTGGGCACTTGAAGGACCGGCAATGATGCAAGGAGCTATTGTTAATGATCTTGCTTTACGAACAGCCGACAATACCTTACTTGTGGGCACGCATGGAAACGGTATGTTTTATACCATCATTGGCAATGTACCTACTGCAGTACCCAATGTTATTCAAAATGATAAACGTTTTATTGCTTCTGTTTTCCCAACTGTCAGCAATCAATCAGTGAATTTCAGAACCGGCGGATTAACAGGTATTAAAACCATCAGCATTGCCCTGTATACCATGAACGGGCAGGCAGTTGCTCAGCAAACACAGAGTTACCGGAATGGCTCAGTACCAATCAATCAATTACCGGCCGGAAGTTATATTCTGAAAATTATCAGCGATAACAGGAAATACAGTCATATACAAAAAATTGTGAAAACGCAATAAGCAGTATGTAACAGAACTGAATCGTGCATCCTGAAAAAAAACGATTATGAAATTTCTGCTCACAATTATTTTCTTCTTCCTGCTCACTGCATTTAATCATGCAGTGATCTATCCTGTTGCAAAGTTTTATGCATACAGTCAAAAAGTAAGCAAAGGCGCTAACTTTTCTTCTGCTGAAAAAAACAAGGCGACTTATAACAACCGTATTTATATCGAAGTAAAAAAAGGGAGAACCATAACAGTTCGTTCGCTCTGGATGAATGGAAGAAAAACGGAGTTTACAGTTGCAGAAGTCAGTTCCCCGGTTGTATATGAAAAATCAATCAGGCTGGGAAAGAAAGCGGTGATGGATACACTTGTTCAGGCAACAGAAAACAGTATTCTGCAGGTTACAATGAACACTGCTGCCGAAAGTTCAGCAGTAACAATTCCTTCCCGTTACAGAAAATATCCTGTATTAATTGAGTACTTGGAAGGCAGGAAACAATATTTCCTTGGCAGTAAAACATGGAAAGAAATGGAACCTGAAATAAATCAATAATTTTTCAGGAACAGCCATCGATTGATGGCTGTTCTTTTATGATATCAGTTCATAAATTACAGCTGCACCTTGTCCAACGCCAACGCACATGGTAGCTAATCCGTATTTACTTTTCCTGCGTTTCATTTCATGAAGCAAAGTAGTGGAGATGCGAACACCACTGCATCCCAATGGATGCCCTAATGCAATCGCCCCGCCATTTACATTTACCTTTTCAAGGTCAAGAGTTAACTCATGAATGCAGGCAATACTTTGTGATGCAAACGCCTCATTCAATTCAATTAAATCGAGATCACTAACGGTAAGACCTGCCCGCTGTAATGCTTTGATTGTTGCAGGCACCGGCCCAATTCCCATAATAGAAGGATCAACACCCGCCACTGCCATTGATTTGATGATGGCAACCGGTTTCAGATTATATTTTACAACAGCTTCTTCACTTGCCAGTAACATAGCAGCTGCTCCATCATTAATTCCACTTGAGTTACCGGCTGTAACTGTTCCTTCTCTTACAAATGCAGGTTTCAGTTTGGCTAATTGTTCAATCGTGGTTTGACGTGGATGCTCATCTGTATCAACAACAATCATCTGTTTTCCCTGTATTGCATCAACAGGAATAATTTCATCTGCCCATTTTCCAGCGCTTAAGGCAGCAAAATATCTTTCCTGGCTTTGTACTGCAAATTCGTCCTGTGCAATTCGGGAAAGGTTCCATTGCTTTGCCACATTCTCTGCTGTTTCACCCATACTGAAAGGATGATAAAGTTCAGACAGTCTTGAATTGATAAAACGCCATCCAAGTGTGGTATCCTGCAGTACTGCATCACGACCGTAAGCTGATGATGTTTTGCTCAGCACAAATGGCGCCCTGCTCATACTCTCCACGCCACCGGCTATATAAATATCACCATCACCACAGGCAATAGCTCTTGAAGCATCCATGATTGCCTGCAAACCGCTTGCACATAACCTGTTCACTGTATTGCCTGCAACAGTTACCGGCAACCCAGCCAGCAAAGCCGCCATACGGGCTACATTTCGATTATCCTCACCACTTTGATTGGCAGCACCTGCAATGACATCTTCAATTGCATTCACATCAATAGATCCATTGCGGTGAATCAATGCTTTTATGACATGTGCCAGCAAATCATCCGGACGCACAGAGGCTAAGGCTCCGCCATATTTTCCAATAGGCGTTCGCAGAGAATCAATGATATAGACAGGTTTCATATAAAAGAGTAAAGTTCAAAAGTAAAGAACTCGTTCCAATCGGCTGATGGTTTGTACCTTTGCCGGCATGAAAGTAGCGAACGAGCGAAATATCCGTCACTTAAGTCTTGAAGAAATCAACACCTTCTTCGAAAGCATTGGCGAAAAGAAATTCAGGGCAAAACAGGTACACGAATGGCTCTGGCAGAAACATGCCCATAGCTTTGGGGATATGACCAACCTCAGCAAAGAGCTTCGTCAAAAACTGGGTGAAATTTTTACACTTCCTGCATTAACGGTTGACGCCACTCAATATTCTTCAGATGGAACGGTGAAATCAAGATTCCGTACGCATGAAGGACATTTGATTGAAGGTGTGTTGATTCCTACAGATGAGCGTAAAACAGCCTGCGTGTCTTCACAAATTGGCTGCTCTTTGAGCTGTAAGTTTTGTGCCACAGGTTATATCGACCGTAAACGTAATCTCAACTTCGATGAAATTTATGATGAGGTTGTTCTCATCAATCAGCAAAGTGAAAAAGTGTATGAAAAAAAACTGACGAATATTGTGTTCATGGGAATGGGTGAACCGCTGCTTAATTACAAAAATGTAATGAAGGCAATCGAACGTATTACCTCTCCTGATGGTTTGGGTATGAGCCCAAGACGTATTACAGTATCAACAGCAGGTGTTGCCAAGCAGATCAAACAGTTGGGTGATGATGAAGTAAAATTCAAATTAGCCTTATCGCTTCATGCAGCGAATGATTTAAAACGGCATGAGATCATGCCCGTGAATGATACCAATAATATCAAATCACTGATTGATGCATTGAATCACTTTTATAAGAAGACAGGGAATGAAATTACGTTTGAATATATCCTCTTCAAAGATTTCAACGACAGTTTAAAAGATGCAGACGAGTTGATTAAACTTTACCGCCAGGTTCCTGCTGACTTAATCAACATTATTGAATACAACCCGATTGATTTGGCATCATTTCAAAAGCCGGATGAAGAAGTAACCAACAGGTTCATGGCCTACCTGGAAAAACACAAAGTGAACGCAAGGTTAAGAAGAAGCCGTGGAAAAGATATTGATGCTGCCTGCGGTCAGTTGGCGAATAAAGAAGTGTTAAGTGATAAGTCGTAGGTACTAAGTTGTATAACTTTCATCCCCCCCTGTCCAATACTCACAGCTTATGATTTATAACCGTTTCATTAATCCTGGCAAAGGATAAAGTTCTGCACTTCAAACATGCTATTGCCTTGGTCTAATTGTGCCACCTCCATTTCGGACAGGTGTTCCACGTCGCCCACCGCCTTGTGATTGTCCAAACTTACGGGGATAATATGCAATGGTCAACATATAAAACTGTTGCAGGCCATTGGTTACTGTGGTAGTGATTGTGTTATTACCTGAGCCAATGCTGATATTTTTGTTTTGCCTCAGAATATCCATTGCTGAAAACTTTGCCTCTAACTGTTTGCCTTTAAAAAAGCGGTAGCTGACAAAAGCATTCCAAAGTGCGGAGCTTTGTTTGGTAGTATTATTCTTTACATAATTCATTGTATTGCTTAAGGTCAGGGCTTTAGGATACTGAAGGTTAATATTTGCAGCAGTTACATAGTTTGTGTTTTTAAACGAACGCAGATTTTTGCCAGTTTGTATGCTGTTACTCATATTAATACCCTGCGATATGGAGAAGTTAACAATTTCACCCAGAGCAAAATAAATACGCACTGTGTTATTAAGATTTTGAATACGGGAAACAGAAAAGATACTATCAATATAGTTTGGAGACCGGCTGTTGTTAAGTGATCCGTTATAAGAGAATTGCAATACGTTTTTTTTAAGGCGGATGGAGGTATTGAAATTACCGCCGATACTCCAGTTTTTTCTTCCATCAATATTAATGAGATAAATATTTCTCCTTCCAAGTGTGTCGTAAAAACTGCTGTCGGAAACATCATCTTTTACTGCACTTATGTTACCATTCAGGCCAAAATTAATATCAGCTTTCTTGTTTCTGTTGTTTCCCCTGTTATAACTGAAGTTAAATCCAAAGTTATTCAACCTCGAAGGGATTAAAAACTTATTCCCATAGTTAAAGGAATAAAGATTTGCACTATCTATAATGGGAAACAACTGATCAAGTCCCGGGATAGAATAATTCTTTGAATGAGAAATGCCTGCATTGATATTAAACCCATTTACTTTCTGATAATAATAGCTAAGGTTTGTGTTTGGTGTAAAGAATGAAAAATTCCTGTTTAAATTCCGCTTGCTGAAATTCGATTGATCTTTCTCCCGTAAAAACTGTGCACCAAGATTGGTAGAAATAGTAAAGCCCCTGTAGTAGCGGTTAGAAAGTCTTTTTGAAAAAGACTTTGATAAATTAAGTGCAGGTTCTTCACTTACCCTATTGTGCCTGTGCAGGTTGGTGATTGTTGTATTAGGCATATAGATCTTGCCCACAGAATCAAAATCGCTTACGTTATAGGTAAGATCAGATTGACTGAAGACAAGATTGTTTGTAAGCCTTATATTAATATTCCAGAGATTATTACTGCCAAAGAGCAGGCGCTTTAAAGCATTGTATGTAACATTAACAGAGTTGTTCCAGTTATTAGATCTGGTGTTATAAAGGCGGTTAAAAGATGTATTTCGGGTGGGGTCTTCAAACGATTCAAATTCAGTTAAGCTGTTGCGTATATTTTCACTTTCGTTATAATTTGTGTTAATCCTCAACGAAAAACTTTTCAGGTTCCGTTCATCGCTATCCTTGTTTAAAAAGTTAGCGCTCATATTTAAGTTGCGGCTTTTCGTTTCCCCTTCTGATGATTCATTGCTTTCACTCACAAGCCCTTTCCCTTCTCTTTCTGTAATGGTTGATGAAGCCGAGCTGCCTGTTCCCCGGTTGTCAGTTATGGATGCACGCACATTAATATCTTTATCTACATCTCTTTTATTATAGCTTACTGCCAGGGTTTTACTATCGTTTTCCTGTGTTGTATTTCTCAGAGACGATTTAAAGAATGTATTACCGCCTGTGCTGGTAATGGCATTCGATTGTGAATTAACATAATTGACATTGCCCCTGCCTGTTACATCTAAACCTAATTCGTTGCTGCGTTGATTGTTGGTTGTTTCAATAAAACTGTGCTGTACGCTGGCACCCAGAAAATAGAGTTTGTTTACACCACGGCCGGCAAAATTAGCCACATACCTGTTGCGTGGATTAAAGCTTCTGAAGGTAGTTTCGCCCAACAGAGATTGCAGATCATCAACATTTTTATTGATGTTATTGATAGCACCACCAAATCCAATTCTTGTTTTTTTATTGAATGCCTGTAAGCCAAGGTCAGCTTCAAATCGTTTATCGGTACCGATACCTGCACTACCTTTTCCAAAGTACCCTTTTTTCTTATCTGCTTTCAACTTAATATTCATCGTCAGCAGTGAATCAGATGGTGTTCGTTCGGCTGCCGTTTTCGTTCGGTCTTCTTCTGTATAAACCTGAATTTTTTCAATGGCGTTCTTCGGAAGATTCTGTGTGGCAATAGCAGGATCATTCCCAAAAAAAGGTTTGCCATCTACATACACATTGGTTACTTTTTTACCATTGACTGTTACCGTTCCATCACCCCAAAGCGTAATACCAGGCACTTTGCGTAACATATCTTCCACCACTGCATTTGAATCGAGTTTAAACGCTGCCGGATTTATTTCCAGTGTATCGCCATTCATGCGAATGGGCAATACGGCTTCTATCACAATTTCACCAAGGTTTTTAAAATTAGTGCCAAGTTGTATTGAACCAAAATTGTAAGATGTATTCAAACTGTCGAGCCTGATAGTTTTTGAAAATGATTTGTAACCAGACGAGGTAAGGCTTATCAGTAAGGGAACGTTCAGAGGCATTTTATCAAAACTAAATTCACCCGATGGATTTGTCAGCCGGTAATTGAGCAGAGTGGAATCACTTTTTTTATATACGAGTACAGTTACAGATTCAAGTGCGTAATCGTTTGCAGAATCTTTTACTACTCCGGTAATAGAACCTGTTGGGCCCTCGGTTTTTTCTTGTGAAAAAACAATGACAGGTAACAGCAGCAGTAGAATGGTTGCTAATTTCATTTGGTTTTGGTCGAGGGTTTCAGGATGATGATAACAGGGTTTGATGTGGCTTTGCTCTTTTCAAAATATTCCTTCAACAAAGGGGTGTACAAAGGGTTTCTATGCTGTTCAGCATCCTTCGATCGGAACATAGCGTCTGATGAGATGCTGCTGTACAAAGCTGTTTTGTCGTAGTACTGAATACCCCAACCCATTACAGGCAGGTAAGCATTACTGCTGTCGGGAGATATTCTGTTGATGTTGTAAAAACGGTTGCTGCTTCTGTCGAAAATAAAACGGCGGTCACGCTTTTGATAATCCAGTGAGAAAAATAAATAGTTGTTAAATGGTATCAGTCCATTAATTCTCCAAACATATCCCGGGTTTATCTGCTTGTACTCCCGCAATTCGTTTCTGGAACTGAACTCCTTTGTAAAAAAAGTTTTGGGTACTGTATTTTCAAATGGCAGCACAAAATTATAAAGGATCGTTGCACTGTCGGGTGTTAACTGGTAAACAAAATAATTGTAAGGCCGTGTGAAGAGTAAAGTGCCTGGCTGGCCTGTATTATAAAACTCAATATTCCCGGGATCAGATAAATAAGACGAATTCCGTTTTGCATAAGGAAAATAAGCCCTCAGTGTTTTACTGCCATTGGATATTTTTAATTCGAAGTCAACTGAATCTTTTGCATCCTTATCAGCCAGCACAAGACTGTAAGCCCATTGATCAGGAGCAAGATAATGGGGGTTGGTCATGGAAATAGTAAATCCTTTGATTACTGTGATTTGTTCACTCTGAATATCAGCAAGCCCGTAAAGAACCGATCTGCCGTATTTCATACTATTTTTGGAAAAAGGATTGCGTACCAGTTCATCTCTCTCCTGCTCAGTAGGTCTGAAATTTTTATTTACCTGCATGAGATAGAGTGCATTCTCCTTTTCCATGAATTGCATGCCGGCGACATTATATTTATCGTCCTTATACTTTTTTATAAACTTTCCTGATCTGTCAAAAAAATACAAACCCTGTGTATCGTAGTCAAAAATGATAAAATACTGAGCTGTTACCACCAACCTGCTTATTTGTCCAAACAGGCTTTGCCGGGTTGTTTCAAGAGGAATATAACTTATGCTTTCGAAAAGTCTTGATACAGGTGCACCTATAGTGGATGTTGGGTCGAAATAAAGGGTTTGAGCGGATTGACCGGCTGCCAGCTGGGCGATAAACAAGAACAAGGCAGCGAATACATTTCTCATAGATCAGTTTGACGATTTCTTTAAAGAATTCCTGCAAGATAATTTCTGAAATGTGAGACATCGCTGAATCAATGGATGAACGGTTGATCAGCTGTTTGGCCAGTATTAAATTAAGCCTGCGACATTAATCAATATTTACAGCTTAGAGCTGACAGGAACTCACATTTCTCCTCCTAATGCATTTCAGTTACCTTTGCCCCTAATCCTGTTGCAAAACAGCAAATACAAACAAAATGGCAAAAAGCAGCTTCGGCAATTTCGCTAGTCAGAAAACCAACGCACAAAAGAAAGAAGAATTCCGCCAGGAGAAGAAAAAAGCAAGAGTAGAGAAGAACGAATACTTTGCAAAAAAGAAAGCGGAAGAAAAAAGTTTCCGTCCACAGGAAACAAGAAACAAAACGGGGTCTTCAAAATCAGGAGCCCAAACACCAGCGCTTCCCATCACCTTTAAACGTGAAAATACAACAGGTGAAATGCCGCTTAATAAATACCTGGCACATTGCGATGTGTGCAGCCGCAGAGAAGCAGCTGAAGTGATAAAAAAAGGAACCGTACTGGTAAATGGGAAAGTAGTTACAGAACCGGGACATAAAGTAACTGATAAAGATGAAGTGAAAGTCAACGGTAAAAAAATTACTATACAGAAAGAGCTGGTCTATATCCTGCTCAATAAACCAAAAGATTATATCACCACATCAGAAGATCCGCAGGGAAGAAGAACCATTATGGATCTGATGAAAGGAGTTTCTACACAACGCATTTATCCTGTTGGACGATTGGATCGCAACACAACCGGTGTGTTATTATTAACCAATGATGGTGAACTCACACAAAAATTATCACATCCAAGTTACCAGGTTAAGAAAGTGTATGAAGTAACACTTGATAAACCTTTAGAGAAAAAAGATTTTGAAAAACTGCTGAATGGTTTAACACTGGAAGATGGATTTATTGCACCGGATGCAGTTGGCTATCCTGATCCAAAAAATAAAAAAGTAATCGGCATTGAAATTCACAGCGGACGTAACCGCATCGTTCGCCGTATGTTTGAAGCATTGGGATATGATGTGAAAGGTTTGGATCGTGTACTGTTTGCCAACCTCACCAAGAAGAATGTGGACCGCAGCAAATGGCGTTACCTCAACGAAAAGGAAGTACGCTTGCTGAAATTCTTAAATAAATCCTTCGTCAAAAAGAAAGAAGAAGAAAAAGGAAAGAACAGAGATGAAGAATAAAATTGACATCATTGCTGAAACCGATCATTGGATTGCTCTCAATAAAGCTTCTGGATTATTATCCATTCCAGACAGGATGCAAAGTGAACCATCACTGAAAGATCTGCTGAATGAAAAATATGGCAAAGTGTGGATCGTTCACCGCCTGGATAAATTTACCAGCGGCTTAATCCTGTTTGCAAAAGATGAAGCAACACATAAACTTTTATCGCAACAGTTTGAAGAAAGAAAAGTTGAGAAGTTCTATCTCGGCCTTGTGCATGGAATACTTTCGAACAAAGAAGGAAGTGTGGATGGGCCTATTATGGAACATTCATTAAAGAAATCAACTTATATTATTCATCAGAAGGGAAAACCTTCGATGACTGATTATAAAGTACTGGAAGAACATGGACAGTTTTCATGGATGCAGTTCCAGATTCATACAGGACGCACACACCAGATCCGGGTACACATGAAACATATCGGTCATCCCATTGTATGCGATGATGTGTATGGAACTGGCGCACCTATTCTTCTTTCATCCATGAAACGGAAAAAATTTAAGCTGTCAAAAGCTGATGAAGAAGAACGTCCATTACTGAATCGTCTTGCATTACATGCATGGAAACTTACCTTCACAAATGTTGATGGGAAGAAGGTTGAATTAGAAGCCCCGCTTTCAAAAGACCTTCGTGCTTTACTTCAGCAATTTGAAAAATGGATTAAATAAAGAAGAGCCCCGCAAATGCGGGGCTCTTACCTTACAATATCATAATCGAAGGAAAAGCTTACAAGTTTGGTTGCGGTGTGTAACGCAAATAAGGTTTTATAATCTTCACTCCTTTAGGGAATTTCTCAATTGCTGCTTCTGTACTTACAGCAGGAACAACAATCACATCTTCACCTTCTTTCCAGTCAGCAGGTGTAGCAACACTGTAGTTAGCGGTTAACTGCAATGAATCAATCACACGTAACACTTCATAAAAATTTCTTCCGGTTGAAGCTGGATAAGTAATAAACAGTTTTACTTTCTTATCAGGCCCAATGATGAACAGTGAACGAACCGTAAATGTTTCAGATGCATTGGGATGAATCATATCATAAAGGTTAGCAACGGTCTTGTCTTCATCAGCTATTATTGGAAAGTCAACCGTTGTATGCTGTGTTTCGTTAATGTCGTTGATCCAGCTGTTGTGTTTGTCCAATCCATCAACACTAAGTGCTAATACTTTCACATTGCGTTTTTCAAACTCCAGTTTCAATAATGCTGTTTTTCCCAGTTCAGTAGTACAAACAGGAGTAAAATCAGCAGGGTGAGAAAATAAAACGCCCCAACCATTGCCTAGATATTCATGAAAATCAATAGTGCCTGCAGTTGTTTTTGCCTGAAAATTCGGAGCAGTGTCTCCTAAACGTAAACTCATAATGTTGAATTAAAAGATGAACAATAATTGGAGGGCAAATATATATATTTCCTACTAAACAGATAGACTTTTAAGTGTAAAGATTTTTCTTCTTTTTAAATACAAACGTTAGGAAACTTCTGAAATACCATCATCGCCTTTCTCTTTTCGTTTTGCATTTCGTCCTTTTGTGAGTAGTGCTTTTCCAAAACGATCTTTCACTTCATCAATGGCTTTGTACAAATCATTTTTTTTCCGTACATCCTGAAAGAGATTTGTCTGTGATGCTTCATCAGTTAACTCACTTAATTTAACACCAAGCAAACGGACAGGTTTGCCTTTGCGGTATAGCTGATGAAAAAGTTCCTTGGCATTATAAATGAGTTCATCATCATAAAATGTATAGGGAATGGATGCCTGCCGTTGCTGCGTTTCAAAATCTGGATAACGGATCTTGATAGAAACACATCCTGCCATTTTATTTTCCTGTCGGAGTTCATGTGCAATTTTTTCTGTTAATCTTACGATCTCTGTTTCAAGAAAAGCAATATCATTCCGGTTTTCATGAAAGGTATTTTCGCTGGAAATGGATTTGGACTCATGATAAGAATGTACTTCACCAAAGCTGATACCATGAGCTCTTCTCCACAAATCCCGTCCGTGCTTACCCAATTGCTGTTCAAGCATTGCAGGGTTTGCATTCTGCAGTTCACCAATTGTTTCAATCCCAATATCAAGCAATGCATGAAATGCATGCTCTCCCACCCCGGGAATTTTATTAACACGTAAGGGTGCAAGAAATTCTTTTTCACCGCCAAAAGGAACGAAAATATAATTGTTCGGTTTTGCAAGATCAGTTGCAATTTTTGCCACCAGCTTATTACTTGCCATGGCAAAAGAAATCGGCAGCTGAGTTTGATCAATGATTTCTTTCCGCAGATCAATCGTCCACTGCAATGGATCAAAGAAGCGATCCATACCTGTCAGGTCAATATAAAATTCATCAATGGATGCTTTTTCAAATAATGGAGCTTTTGCTGCCACAATATCTGTTACCCATCTTGAATAGCGGCTGTAATCGCCTCTTGTTCCCTGCATTACTATTGCATCAGGACAAAGTTTCATTGCCTGCTTCATGGGCATTCCACTGTGTACCCCAAACACTCTTGTTTCGTAACTGCAGGTACTTACAACACCCCGCTCTTTTGTTCCTCCAACAATCACAGGTTTACCAACGAGTGAAGGATCATTCAAACGTTCCACCGATACAAAGAATGTATCAAGGTCAAAATGTGCTATGATGCGTTGCTGCGACAAAGGAACAAAGTACAAAGTTTCAGAATCTCACTGACGGTTGCAAAAGAATTTTTCATTACTTTTATACCTTAAACTAAAAGCTATGAAAATAACGAGTACCCTGACAACAATGCTATTTGCAATTCTTTTTCTTTTCTCTTGTAAAAAAGAATCTAACCAATCAACATCTTCAGGTTTAGTCGGAAATTGGAAATTTATTTCAAGTGCAGGCACAACAACAGCATCTTCTGCTTTCACCCTTGCAGGCACTGCTATTAAAGTTGAAACTATCTTGAACTATACGTCTTCCAACCCAAAGGGGGTGTATAAGATCTCTCAAACTACTTTTAGTGGTGAAGCTGTTGGATATGATTACCAGGGTAATTTAACTGTTAAGCAATATGAAGATAATATCTTACAGAGTGAAGATACAAATCCGGTAAATACAACTATTCCACCTTCGAACATCTCCAGTCAATATAAACTTATTGGTACAGACTCGATTTATTTTGAAGGGAATGCTCCGGGAACCCAGAATGGTGCGTCCGGAACACCCGGCGGTTGCAAATACAAAATTGAGGGAACCAAATTATCTCTTTTTATGAACACCAATACAACTAAAACTTCAAACCAGGGAGGAATTATTACAACAGATAATCAAAAAGCTCTAGTTACAATTGTGCTGGAAAAACAATAGAATATTTAAACTCTTTATAAATTAAGGGCCGCTTCATACAGAGCGGTCTTTTTTTTTTGTACAGATACCTATTACAGGTTTGTAGATTAACATGCGAAGCCATAATTTTAATACATGAATCTCGACTGGCTCAAAAGCGGCATAGCACCTTTAGACAACCTCATCTCCTTTCTGCACAAGCAATCAAAAACAAATGATGTGCTGAAGAAGCAGGTATTGATGGAACTGCGGAACAACCTCAACATCTTCAAGAATGCTTACATGAATGAAGTATCTCCCGATACGGTGATTGATCTGCTGAGCAATGATGCCATCCAGGAAGGGGTGAAAAATAATTTCGCCTTCAAAAAATTAAAAGCAGGCAGCATTGAACCTTACCATGTGTTTGATGACCGCAATAAAAAATATACCGGCTGGACGGTTGAAAAACTCATTGATAAGATTGATGAAAAAATTGTGGAGCTGAAGCTCTTGAAAAAAATGAACAAGGGTTCGGTTGAAAAGCTGAAGAACAATGTGCCGCTTATGATCAGCAATTTATATTACCGTATGAAACTGCTGGCAGATTTTATTAAAGGTTAGGCCTCACCCTCGTTCCCTCTCCAAAGGAGAGGGAGGCCAAGCCTATAAAATTTTTTATCTCCATTTCTAACAAATCAGCCATCATAAATTAATCAGCAGGGTTCAGCATTATCCTTTAGTTGATATGTAAAAAATGAAGTTTGCCGTTGAATTACGGTACCGTCCTTCTCCTTTGGAGAAGGATAAGAGGATGAGGTTTCGCATCAGGCCAAACGAAAAAGCCCCGACATTTTTGTCAGGGCTTCTATAGGCAGAGGTACAGATGTTTTACGGATTAACAACGGGCATTATTTTGTATTCAGTTGCTGTATCAGAGAAAGCAAACCTGCTTCAGTTACTTCAGTTAAGTTGAATGATACAGGGAAATAAGTTTTACCGCTTGCAGGAGCACCAATGGTTACGTCTTTCATTTCTGCATAAAATTTTCCGTCTTTGGTAGTGATGGCGAGGAATGTACCTTCCAAACCAATCGGGAAACTGTTCTGGTAACTCAGCAAACCTTCTTTACCAACCGGTGCACTGATGATTTTATTATACAGCTTTACCAAAGAGTTCTGCTGTTTTACTTTAAAGAATAACATGGAAGGCTCAGCACCCATATAAGAAGTACTTGTTGAAGGATTCCACTGGTTGGTGAAATAACCAAGTACAGTTGTTTTGGGACGTGGATCACCCATTAAGGCATCACAGTTTCTCCATGTACCCAAACTATCCAGTGCAAAACTTGAAGTACCGTTTAAATTGTTTGTGGCAATATTTCCATTCTGGTTCCAGTTGATACCTCTTGGTACATAACCGGTTTGAGTTAAAGTAACAGATGTGTTTTCATGATCATGACCCTGGATGCTGAAACTCACTGCTGAATCTCCTGCCCACATGGGTATTTCACGGATCAGCTGACCATTGGCATTTGCTTTTGGCGCCAACGGAACCTGTACTCTTGCAGAATCATTTTTTACCTGCAGCGCTTCACCATTCTGCGAAGCTTTCACGGTCATTTCACCAAAGGAAATCAGCATTTCACTATTAGCCTGTGTAGGACGGTTGCTGAGCAGCATATCACTTACCTGCAATACATCTTTCACTTCAACGGTTACATTGCCTGTTACAATTTGTCCGTTTGCTTTTTTGAAGATGCCCGCAGGGAAATTAATTTTTGTTCCCTTGCTTGTGGTTAACACACCACCATTAGAAGCATCAATTACAAAGCTTTCATACTTTGGAGCGTTGGCAGAGAAAAAAGATTTTACTTTTTCAACATCGTTTGATGCTGGGTTGATATCCTGGTTGTTTTTCTTACAGGCCACCAGTGAAGTAATGATGGCTAACGATAAGATGGCTGATTTTGAAAATAACTGTTTCATAAAATTTAAGTTTAAGTTGTTTAGTTTTTGTTTGTTTACAGGTATATCAGCAGCAGGGAAAATTTGTTACCCGGTTTGAGAAAGAATTTTTGAAATTCTTTTAATGGCGCTGAAAATGAGATGGTTAGAGGCGAGATTGTTTTGGTAACTGAGGCAGTGGGTACTATTGGGCAGTAGTTGCGTCGCACACTTCAGCGTCCGAAACCTTTTTCATCAAAACCAAATGCTGGCATATGATTTACTTTGGAGTTATATAATAGAAGCTTCAAATCTTACTCCCTCTTTTATCTTATTTTCACTCCCTATTCAATTGCAGCCATGTTTAAAAAATTACTCAAGATCATCCTGGTTATTACTGTCATTGCTTCTGTTATCTTCTTCGGTTTTGTGCCGGGTTATATTGATAAGTCAAAAAATACGGTGACCCTGAAAGTGGTCAACCCTGAAAAAGAAAACTGGTACGATTCGATTCCATTCATTGCTGATCTGCATTGCGATGAATTACTGTGGGACAGGAACCTGCTGAAAGAACACAGCTTTGGACATGTGGATCTTCCACGCATGCTGAAAGCAAATATGGCCATGCAGGTGTTTACCATTGTAAGTAAAACACCCAAAGGAATGAACATTGAACACAATGATGATAAAACAGATAATATCAGTTTGCTGAGCTTTGCACAACTGCGTCCTGTAAATACATGGTTCAACCTAACCAACCGTGCACTCAATCAATGCAAAGAACTGCATGACTATGCAGATCAATCAAACGGACAGTTCCGTGTTATCAGCAGCCAGGCAAACTTGAAGCAATTCATCACCGAAAGAAAAACAAACCCTAACATCAGCTCAGGTATGCTGGGCATTGAAGGCGCACATTGCCTAAGTAACGATATCAATAATCTTTATAAACTATACGATGCAGGGGTTCGCTATATCGGTCTTGCACATTTCTTCGATAATGAATGGGCCGGTTCTGCACATGGCATGAAAAAAGGCGGGCTTACTGAAGCAGGCAAACAATTAGTGCACAAAATGGACAGCATGCATATCACTATTGATCTTGCACATGCATCACCCAAAACAATTGATGATGTACTGGCATTTACCAGCAGCCCGGTAATAGTTTCACATACAGGTGTGCAGGGAGTTTGTAAAAACACAAGAAATTTAACGGATGCGCATCTCATTGAAATCGGTAAACGAAATGGGTTGGTGGGAATTGGTTTTTGGGAAACAGCTGTTTGCGGTACCGATGCAACGGCCACTGCAAAAAGCATCCGTTATGTGGCTGATAAGATTGGTGTAGATAAAGTAGCACTGGGTTCAGACTTTGATGGTGCTATCGGTGCTCACTTTGATGTTACCGGTTTACCGCTGATTGTAAAGGCATTGCTGAAAGAAGGTTTCAACAGAACTGAAATTGAAATGATCATGGGCGGCAATGTAAGAGATTTCTTTTTGAGAAATTTACCTGCGAAATAATTATTTACGTTTTAAAATAAGCACAACAGGCAGGATCAGCAGCAACAGCAACCAATACCAATTGAATGAACCGGCTTTCTTCAATTCAATCTGCTGCTCCACACCCATATAACTGAAACCGGCCCAGAGTAATGGATTTTTCTGTGAAAGATTCGTTGCTGTTTGCAGATATTTTTTTCTTGCTTCCAGCAAAGCCGCAGCAGGTGAATGCGTTTCATTCAGCTCATCATAAAAAGCTTTTACAAAAACAGGTGCAACTGCATCATCAACTTTCCACCGGCTGGCAACAACGCCCTTTACACCTTTGCTGATAAAAGCACGGCCAAGACTAACAACACCTTCACCGGTTTGTAATTGTCCTGCGGCCGTTTCACAGGCAGTTAATACAACCAGTGGTGAAGCAGCGATGCTGTATTGGAGTTGACCGAGATAAAATTTATTTTTTAACACAAGAAAAGGCTGATTAGCACTGTCACCTGCAACAGCATGTGTGGCAATATGCAATACAGATTTCGACTGCATACTTTGAACAAACATTTCTTCTGTTGTTTGTACTGCATCTGAAGTGGCTGAAGAGAAATGACTGTTCAGATACTTTTCTTCTGTTGCTGAATTGGGCAGGGCTGCAAAACCAAGATGCTGTTTACTGAATGAATATACCGTAACAGGTAATGACGTATTATTTATCTTCTCTTCATTTACATATTGCAGAAAGGAATAGAGATAGCTGATTTGCTTTTGTCCCCCAAGAAATGCTTCCTTACCACCTGTACTCAATGCTTCAAAAGGAAGCTGATGGAGTAAACCATCAGGCGAAACAACCAATTGCTTTACCGGCCATGCAAATGGCTGTACCAATTGATATAATTCATAAGACAACTGAAAATAGTTCTCCGGGTTATTATTAAATGCTGTTGATCCGTCTTTTAAATAAGTATTTATTAACTGTGTAAGTTTTGTGTTTACTTCGCTTGCATTCAAAACTATAACCTGTATAATTTCATTATCTGCCTTCACACAATACAAAGAGTCATCAGCAACATAATAACTCAGCAAAAATGCTGAAGCAGTTACTTCATTCAGCTTTTGTTTAAACAATACAAAAGAAGGCTCTTTCAATAATTGGGCGAAGCGGTTTTCTTCCAGCCCCAATGATAACTCCTGCTGACGGATACGTTGTTCAATCTGTGTTTTACGGGTTGAGTCAGTTGTTTCAGCTAATAACAGATAATCATACCGAAGCTCTCTGAAAAGTTGCTCTGTTTGCTGCATGGATGAATCTGTTGCCCACTGTTTTGTACGGTTTACTTCATTCAGCAATTTTCTCCCTTTGGAAAGCTCCATCAGCCATAACTGTTTTTTCAGGTACTCTTCCTTGCCTGTTAATTTGTATTGCTGATAAAATTCATTAATTGCTTCATGATTCATACCCTCATCAATCACTGCACTGTTTTGCAAACTGTTTATTGATGTGCTTACTAATTGGTTCGTGTAATAATCATTTCCCATTGCCAGTTGATAATAATACAGGCTACTGTCTGCATTTTGCAGCTTCAATGATTTTGCCAAACCAAAGTATAAGGCCGTAACAGTATTATCAGGATAAAATGCGCTGCCGCCGAATTGAAAATACTGCAACCCCTTTTTAAAATTTGCAAGGCTGCTGTCTCCAAGATTTAACTGTAAAAACAAATTTCCTTTTTCAACAAATAATTTGGCTTTATCCCGTTGCCTTGTTTCAGGATAGTATTGCTGTAAAATCTTCTCTGCATTCTGCAGTTTAATAACCGCCGGCCCGAATTGTTTTTTATCTGCAAGCAGTTTTGATGAAAGCCCCAGGGTTGAAACAATCCAGCCGGCATCGGCTTCAACAGCTTCAGGTAAACGGAAAAACTGTAAGGCTTTCTGATTATAAACCGATGCACTGTCTTTTCTTCCTGCTTCATAAAATGCATCAGCCTTTACATTGTATATTAAACCAGTACTGATTGCATTGAAAGAAATGTATTGCAATCCCTTATTACAGTTGAGTTGCACTTCATCATATTTTTTCAGCCATAAAAAAGTAATGGCAAGGTTACTGTACAACGAAGAAAAAAGCTCCAGTTTGTTCTGCTTTTCAGCATGCTCTATAGCCATCTGCTGAATGGCAACTGCTTTATCATAATCACCGAGGCGGACGTAATTGTTGCCGAGCGGTTTTAAAATAAACTCTTCCGTTTCATATGAACTGAGTTTGTTCTGCTGCTGATAATTCAACCCTGCCTCATACCAACGGATGGAAGCAGGGATCTGTCCCTGCTGTAATAAATGATAAGCAATGTTGAGAATAAAATCGAGGTAGGCAGTTTGCTCCCGTTCATTAATTGGTTGCCGCCATAATGTTTTCAGTAAAGAGTCGGCTTTATTTGAAAAGTAAAATGCATGATCATCTGTCAGCTCATATAATTTCTCCAGGTAAAGACCGAGTGAATCTTTCTGCAGGTATTTATTCCGCCAGGTTTCTTTTTGTGGCGGCAGGTCATCGCCCGAAAAAAATAATGCAAATAAAACCGCACTGCTCAGCAGGAGCATGCACAAACGGAAAAAACGATATGATTTATTTATAAGCGCCAGGATGCATAAAAATAGAGATAAGTCCTGTCATTTCCACCATAGTAAAACCTTGCACCAATCTGCGGACCAAGACGAACCTTACCAAACTGCACATCTGCAAAAGGAAGAAATTCTGTATTGGAGAAAGAAGTGGTTTTTGTTTTCTTAACGCCTGTATAAGGATAACCCTGCTGTCCGTTATAATTGGAGAGAATATAATCCCGTTTTATTTCCGTGTTGCCTGCAAGATCAGCATCAATCCGTAAACCGACACCAACTGAAAAAAGATCGTTGAGGTTATGACGCAAGTGGATTGGTACAATACCTGCTCTTACAATTGTATTGTTTGTGACCTGTGAGTAAGACCTGTAATCGTAATCCTTTCCTGCAATCCGTACAAGTCCGGGAGTTATTGTTGAAGAACTGGAAGAGTTACTCACTGATTTAAAAAATAATTCAAACTGGAAATAAGGTCTATGCGGTGCGAGCCTTGCAATACCGCCACCAATTGTAAGGCCATCATTTAATTTATTCTTTCCCAGGTTCATTTCGTAACCTGCCATTACTACCGGAGAAAATTGCCGTTTAAATTTACCAGTTGCAAAATTGGTAATCACCGGTTCGTTTTTATCAAAGTAAATAGCAGTGCGTCCTTTAAAGGGAAGGTTATCTAATTTCTTTTTTGTTTTTACATCAAACTCAACAAAGCCCTTAGTGCTGTCTTTATCTTCCACACCCTGTTGATTCGTGCCGGGCAGATAAATTCCATTGAACACAAAAGCAGAGCTGTCGTTCATTGTGATCAGTTCCCAGCAACCTGTTCTTCCAGCAACACTGTCGCAGGGTAAACAATAAGGCGACATGTCTTTTATGCTGATTGTTTTGGGATCCATTGCTGAAGGCAGTGTAATATCTAACAGAATTTTTCTTGCCGGACCTTTTCCGTTATTCTGAAATCGTATTTTATAGGTGAGTGATTTGCTTTTCTTCAATGTGCGGTAACTCAATCGCCCCTGTTTCAAATTCATTTTGTTAGGATCATGCGAAGTAACAATGGGAATGTTGAGCTGATGCATATATACCTTGCCGCTGTCGGGCACAAACAAACCTGTAATAACAATCGTTGCATTTGTATCCTTGATCATGCCCGGTGTAACATATAAATTGGCAAACATGAATTGCGATTGCTCAGACAAATTCTTTACATCAACCGCAAATACATTTTTGTAGCTCTTCATAGTATTGGTAAGAAATGCTTTGCTTTCTACCGCATTAACCTTTTTTTCTTCCTTGATATGTGAAGCGGGGCTGCCACTGCTGGTAAGCAGCATGTTTTCAAACGGGCGAATAGAAGCAATTGCATTTTTATCGTTTGAAAGAGCTGCCTCATTATACAAACGAAAGCCTGCCGTATCAAATGAATTTTCGCCAAATTGTTTTTCATTAATGAAGAGATATATTTTCCCGTTTACCGCCACATCATTTTTCCAGCCTGCCATTAAAACCATTGTATCACCGGGTTTTGCCATGCAGTTATACTTCAGTTCAAAGCTTCCGTTGGCCTTAAAAAAATTCTGTTCGGCAGGAGAAACAGAAGCCAGGTAGGCTTTATTCACCTGCTTCACCCCTACTTTGGTTGGTTTGCGGCCGGGCTTTTTCCCATCATCATAATTATTTACTGCATAGAGAATGGCTTCGTAATCACCAACCTTGTCATAAATATGCTCGGGGTTTTCGGTTGTGCTGAAATGGCCATCACCAAAATCCCAGAGATAAGTGTAGAATGGTTTTGGAGCCCCCGGAATCTGTGTAAGCACAGGAAGATTGGCTTTAAACGAGACCTTGTTTTCCTTTTGTGTTACGTTCACAGAAGTATCCTGCTGTGCAAATGTTTGATTAAACCAGGACAAAAGAATGATATAAATAAATATTTTTTTCATGCGTACATAAGGAAGATCAGCGTAAGCAATCAATTGTTACCCTTTAAAAATAGATTTTTTTTAGCATTGTGCACGCTCTTATCCATCTGCACCCTGTACGACAATTAAATTTCCTTATTTTTAAACCAAACTAAACCATTTGCACGCCGATCAGAAATATATTGACGCATTGATTGCACATGACCAACGGCTCATCAGTGAAATTTATCAGCGTTTTGCGCCGGGCATGAAAGCCTATCTCTTATCCCGTGGATGCAGTGAGGATGATGCAGGAGATGTATTCCAGGAAGCATTGATTGACATTTATAAACTGTCAACTGATAAACAGTTTGTACTCACCTGCCCGTTTGAAGCTTTTCTTTTATTGGTATGTAAACGGAAGTTTTTTAACAAAACGAAAAAAACTTCGTTGCAGGTGGTAACAAATGGAGAGGAAGATGCATATACTCATATACCGGACGACGCCAATGCTTCAGCAGAGGAACATGCCAACCAGCTGGGCCGTGAAGAACTGGTGATGAACATGCTTGACCAGATGGGTAATTGCAAAGAAGTTATCCTGAAAAGTTTACTGAAGAAGCCACAGGAAGAAACAGCTGAAGAAATGGGTATGACTTATGCTTATTTCCGAAAGCGGAAATCAAACTGTATGAGTGAATTGGCAGAACTGGTACGTAACAATCCACAATTTAAATCTCTTGTACCATGAACTATACATTGGAAGATATTGAAGCTTATCTCAACGGGGAGATGGAGGCTGTTCAAAAGCAGGAGTTTGAACAACAGCTTACAACAGACTTACAATTGCAAAAGCAGGTGGATGAATTACGCTTTTTACAAACAACCATTGATAAACATTTGCAGGCAGAACAAACACTGCCGGAACTGAAAAAAATCTTAACCACGCTTACACAAACACATTTTCATAAAGCAGAACAGCAGAAAGGCGGCAGGGTAATTTCAATGAACCGGGTATTTGCAGCCATTGCATTGGCAGCCTCTGTTATTTTAATCTTCTTTTTATTTCTGCCAGGAGTTTCTGTTGATGGTTATCCTGTTGATGATATGAGTGGCGCCATTATCCGTGGTAATAAAACTGATCCGAAGACTACCGGATTGGCAAAAGCTGCACAACTCTTCAATGATGAAAAATATGCCGAAGCTGTTACTGCATTTCAGCAATTGAAAACAGCAAGCCCAGATGATGCCACCATCAATTATCATTTAGGGATCAGTCTTGTGAAGACAAAGAATTTTACAGAAGCATTGACTTTATTTGAAGCTCTTGCAAAAGATGAATCAGTGTACAAGGAAGATGCGAATTTCTTTGCTGCACTATCTGCTTACAACTTACAGCAGAACGATAAAGCAAAAGAATATGCAGCAGCGGTGAAGAAAGAGAGTAAGTATTATAAATATGCGAAGGCGCTGTTGAAGAAGACAAAATAACAGGCAACAATTTTAATGAGAAAATTCGGAGTCTTTACATCTTTCATTCTGATCTCTGCTTTAATTGCCGGAGTTTACGGCATTATACACGATCAGATCACCTATTCCATTTCACCAGAATATTTTACAAAATTCAAGTACAGACAATTTGAGCTTGATCCATCTTTATTCGGTGGCCACAGACCAACAGTTGCAATCATTGGATTTCTTGCTACATGGTGGACAGGCATTTTTATTGGAATTGGTCTTGGACTGACTGCACTAATTTATGATGATAATAAACAAATGAAAGCAGCACTCGTAAAAGGATTTGGAGTTGTTCTTTCTATTGCAGTATTAACAGGTATAACCGGTTATTTTTATGGAAGGTTTCATTTAACGAGAACAGGAGTCAATTGGTGGTTACCTGAAGATTTAATTGATAAAGAAAGTTTTATTACTGTCGGCTCTATTCATAACTTCAGCTATATTGGAGGAATCATTGGGCTATTTGCAGGGATAATTTACCTGGTTCTGAAAAAGAAACCTGCTAACAAAATCAAGTTTAACTGATTAATCAAATCATTTCTTTTCAGCAAAAATCTCAAATGAATTCGACACTGCCTGGTGAAAAATATTGGCATGCTTCTTCCCTTTAATAAAGTCAAAACTGGCTGTGATATTTTCTCTTCCTGCATTATTGATCAGCTCAAATAGATGTTTTGCATCCTCTTCCATTACTTTACCTTCTTCACCAACTCCAATATAAATCCTTGCTTGTTGGGCATAGTTCTCATTCAACAATACAGGCTTCATCTTTAGTAAAGACTCATTATCCCACCATAAACTCGGACTCACAATTACATAGCTGTTAAACAACGCTGGTTGTTTGAAAAGAATTTCTGTTGCCAGCAATCCACCTAATGATTGCCCGATCAGCATTTTTGAAGCAGTTGTTTTGTACTTCTTTTCAATAAATGGCTGCAGTTCTTTTTCAATGAAGCTGATAAATTTTGCAGAGGACCCTGTTGTTGGAAAATCTTCTTTGTCTTTGCTGATGGTTGTAGGGAATGTAAAATCTCTTCTTCTGTCAATATTGGCAATACCAACAACAATGGACTTAGGCAAAATATTCACCCAGGAAAATGTAGCAAACTGAACCAGCCCTGCAACATGAATAAAATCTTCATCTGCCGAACCGTCAAGTAAATAAATTACAGGATAAGCAGAATCAGCATGAAAACCTTCGGGCAGATAAATATTCAGTGTTCTTGTTTCCTTCAGTTCATTTGAATATAGTTGTCTGATAACACCCAGCGGGAAAATTTTGTCGGCAGGAGGTTTTGTAGCTGGCTTTGTTTGTGCAACTATTGCAGTTGAGAAAAATAAGAAGAGGAAATAAAAAAGAAAACTCCGTTGCTGCATAAATGCAAGTCTTAAGATTGATAAAAAGAAAATGTGTCAGGCGCTCATCGAGACGTCAGACACTTAGCCCAAATAAACATCCAGTAATCCATCCGGCAGTTCCACTACCACCTGTTTCTTTTTATGATTAATGGTTCGGATCGTTTCTTCATGCAGTGGTATCAATACTTCCTTGCCTTCAATTTCAAGTCTGCATAAAATCTGCAGCGGCTGTTCAATTACCTCCAGCACACTACCCAATTCTTTCTTTCCGTCAATCATCAAATATCCTATCAATGAAATGGGTGCGGCTTTGCCTGCATGTTTGTGAAAATCTTCTTCACGCAGCCATACTTTCTTTGGGGAAATAATTTTGGCAGCTTCCTTTGTTGTAATACCGTCAATTGTTAAATACACTTCTTCATCATTTTTGATCTTGGTTGCTTTGATGAAATAGGGAAGAAACTTGTCTTTCCCTTCTTCAATGAACAGCACTTCCAATCCTTTCAGTGAAGTCTTTTTCCCAAGATTATGTTTAAGTACCACTTCTCCGTTCAATCCGAATGTGCCAACAATTTGTCCGATGCTGAAGTATTGTTCCATTGTGCAAATATAGGGCAGGCGGCCCCCTCCAAATCCCCCGAAGGGGAGCTTTCCACACACAGCCCTAAGCCCCTTCCGACTTCCCCCAAAGGAGGAAGCCATCAAAGCACAGCCCATGCTTGTTTAAGAGTTTAAGTTATGATCGGTTATATTTTATTGCTGAAGTGGAAGAAAAAAAATACCTGACTATATTCTGCTGCACCGCTCCTTCTCTTTTGGAGAAGGAGATGGAGGATGAGGTCGGCCGTCCAAAAAAAATCCCCCGAATAATCGAGGGATCTTTTATCAAGAGTAATATTTAATTATTCTCCTTGAGCTGGCGCTTCACCTTCGGGTTTCCTTGGTGTTGGCGTGTAAGGCCGGCGTTGGTAGTTACCACCACTGCGACTCTGAAAACGGCTACGGCGTGCTTCATCTCTTTTCTTAGCTTCAGCAGCTTCGTGCTCTACATGCCATGCCTGGAATTTCTCCATAGCAGCAGCCTGATCGAACAAACCGAGAGTTACACCACGTAACAAATGTTTCAGGTACAATACACCCTTGGTAGAAAGGATTTTGCGAACTGTATCAGTTGGCTGTGCTCCTTTGGTTAACCATTCCAGTGCTTTCTGACGATCGATCTGGATCACAGCAGGCTCTGTAACAGGATTGTAAGTACCAATTTTCTGAATGAATTTTCCATCTCTTGGGGCTCTTGCGTCGGCCACTACGATGAAATAGAAAGGTCTCTTCTTAGACCCGTGTCTTTGCAGTCGGATTTTAACTGGCATCGTAAATTAAAATTTAAATGCGTGAATAATTAGGTTATCTTAAATAAGGACTGCAAAAATAATGGCTCAGCACCAAACTTCCAACGCAAAAAATATTAAATTTTATTTACGGCCTAAACCGGGCATCATTCGGCCCCCCATGGGCATTTTGTTCATCGTACTCATCATTTGCTTCATTTGCTCAAACTGTTTCATGAAAGCATTCACTTCTGCAATATCCTTACCACAGCCCTTCGCAATGCGTTTGCGGCGGCTCTGATCAATCAAATCAGGATTACCTCTTTCCTGCGGAGTCATGGAGCCAATGATTGCCTCTACGCCTTTGAATGAATCCTCGCTGATGTCCACATCTTTCATAGCCTTGCCCATTCCGGGTATCATGCCCATCAGATCTTTCAGGTTACCCATTTTCTTAATCTGCTCCAGTTGCTTCCTGAAATCTTCAAAATCAAACTGGTTCTTGCGGATTTTCTTTTCTAATTTCTTTGCTTCCTCTTCGTCATACTGCGCCTGTGCTTTCTCCACTAATGAGGTAATATCACCCATACCGAGAATACGCTGGGCCATACGTTCTGGGTAGAACACATCCAGGGTTTCCATTTTTTCGCCACTGCTTACAAACTTGATGGGCTTGTTTACTGTGTATTTGATGGAAAGTGCCGCACCACCTCTTGTATCACCATCTAATTTCGTTAACACAACACCGGTGAAATTCAGGCGATCATTGAACGATTTAGCTGTATTCACTGCATCCTGACCTGTCATACTATCCACCACAAACAAAATCTCGTTCGGGTCAACTGCTGCTTTAATATCAGCTACTTCCTTCATCAACACTTCGTCAATCGCCAAACGACCTGCAGTATCGATGATAACTACATTTTTATTTTTTGCTTTAGCTTCTTTGATGGCATTCTGCACAATGGCAACGGCATCTTTGTTTTCACGTTCGCTGTAGATATCTACACCAATCTGTCCGGCCAAAACGGTTAACTGATCAATCGCAGCAGGGCGATAGATATCAGCCGCTACCAGCAAAGGCGATTTTCCTTTCTGTGTTTTAAGATAATTGGCCAGTTTAGCACTGAAAGTCGTTTTACCACTACCCTGTAAACCAGCGATCAGGATCACTGCCGGTGCGCCTTTGATGTCGAGTTCACTTTCTGAACCACCCATCAACTCCGTCAGTTCATCCTGCACAATTTTCACCATCTGCTGGCCAGGATTCACTGCCAGCAAAACTTTAGCGCCCATTGCCTTGTCTTTTACCGTATCGGTAAACTCCTTGGCAATTTTGTAGTTCACATCCGCATCAACCAATGCACGACGGATATCTTTAACCGTTGCTGCAATGTTGAGTTCGGTAATGCGGCCTTCGCCCTTAATATTTTTATACGCACTTTCTAAACGTTCTGATAACTTTTGAAACATAATCCACTTTATTTCGGGTTGCAAATGTACACCCCTATCCCCTAAAGGGGGCAAATACAATGAAAAACTTTATGGTACGTGCATTTGTGCAGATGTCAGCTTCCGTTGCGTCGCACACTTGTGCTTTCTGTTTCATAGTAGCATAGGCCTCACCCTCATCCCCTCTCCAATAGAGAGGGAGGCCAAACTATTTTATTAAAATCAGCTATTGTAATTAAACATTTCAACATTTATTCAATTCCATTCATTTTTGATACCTGAATAAGCTGGCTTTGTGCATTGCAAGTCTCCCCTTTTGGGGGAGATTTAGTGGGGGCCTATCTTTGCTCCCTCAAAAAAGCTTCATCGCATGTTCAACAATAAGAAAGTAGTCGTGGTTTTGCCGGCATACAACGCAGCAAAAACCTTAGAGATCACCTATAATGAAATCCCTTTTGACATTGTGGATGAAGTGGTATTGGTTGATGATGCCAGTAAAGACGAAACCGTTCAAAAAGCAAAAGAACTCGGCATCAAACATATTGTAAGTCATGAAAAGAATAAAGGCTATGGCGGCAACCAGAAAAGCTGTTACAAAAAAGCCCTGGATCTTGGTGGTGATATTGTGATCATGCTTCACCCCGATTATCAGTACACTCCGCAGTTGATCCATGCAATGGTGAGTATTATTGGCAACAATGTCTATCCGGTTGTATTCGGCAGCCGTATTTTGGGCAATGGCGCATTGAAAGGTGGTATGCCGATTTATAAATATATTGCCAATCGTTTTTTAACTCTATCTCAGAATTTATTACTCAATCAAAAACTATCAGAATACCATACAGGTTACCGTGCATTCAGCAGAGAAGTTTTACAAAGCATCAATTTTGAAGCCTGTAATGACGATTTTGTGTTTGACAATGAAATGGCCGCACAGATTTTTTATAAAGGATTTGAAATTGGCGAGGTAACCTGCCCTACCAAATATTTTGAAGAAGCCAGCAGTATCAACTTCAGCCGCAGCATGAAATACGGATTGGGCTGTTTACAGGTTTCACTTGTTTATCGCCTCTGCAAATGGGGATTGATGAAGAGTAAGCTCTATTAAAATTTATTTTCGTTTGTAAAACACGAATCCGTTTTTCTCGTACAGTATCTGTAACTGATCTCCGTGATCTTTCATCACCTGTTCCTTAAATGTGTTTTTGCTGATAAAATAAGTGGGCTTATCAACCGTACCATTCAATAACCAGTTTTCGTCTTTCGCTTCTTTCCGGTTACCTGGTTTTACTTTTGCATAGAAGTATTGTGCATAGCTTTTATAACCAAGTGTACGCACATACACATCCTTCCCTTCTAAGCTTTGGTAAAACTCTATCGCCGCATTTTGAGAATATTGTTCGATACGTGGAGCAAACAAAGTAAGCAATACCTGCATGGCAGCAATACAGGCAATTAATAAAGTAAAAAATGCCCGCTGAAATTTCTTTTGCTGCAACCAGATAAAAACAGCAACCATTGCAAGCAGAAATAATATACCCGGAATCATCAGTGCATAATTCCAATCCACATCAGCCTGAATATTGGCCAGTGCAAAAGGATCTTTCTGCAGCAACGGGTTCAGCCATTGAATATTTTTCCCAACCAATGGTAATGCAATGAACAATACACTCCAGATCAAACCGAGAAACAGCAATCCAAATTTTTGCCATTTCTTTATCTGAGCTGTTCTGTTTACAATACCATAAACGGTTGCTGCAGCTAAATACCCTATCGGCAAATATGTAAAGGAAGAGTAGTGAACAATTTTTGTTTTTACAATTGTAAAAACAACCATGATCACAATCAAAGACGCAATCATCAGTTTCCGGAAAATCTGTTGATATGTATTTTCATGAATTTGGTTCCTGTACCGAAAAATGAGTAGTGATGCAGGGAAACATCCAATCAACACCACCACAAAATGATACAGGAAAAACCCGCCATGCCCGGCATCTTTTGTCTGTGCCAAACGAACCTGGTAGGTAATAAATTCATTTACAAACCACCATCCGTGCTGTGCAATTTCCAATCCAAACCAGAGCATTGTTACAGCAATTACACCCAGGCCCCACCACAAATAATGTTTTAATGCCGCTAACCCTTTACCACGGTTAAAGAAAAGAAACAACCCATAAGTGAGTAATACAACCAGCATTGCAACCGGACCTTTGGTTAAAATACCCAAGCCGGTAAACAAAGCAGATAGCAGCAAAGGTTTCAATAATTTCTTTCGGTCTTCTTTTGCAGCTAAAAAACTTCCCAGGAAATAAATACCGAGGAAAATAAACAGGTTAAACCAAGGATCAATAATGCCGCTTTTGAAATACATGTGCGGCAGAAAAGTTCCTGCATAAATGAGTACCCACCAGAATGCAAACTGTTCGTTATGCAATCTTCTGCCAAGCGCAAACAAAACGAGTAAGGTAAGAATGCCGCAAACAGCATTCGGCAGTCGGGCTGCAAATTCATTCACTCCAAACACTTTCATACTTGCCACCTGCATCCAGAAAAATAAAGGTGGCTTTTCCCAGAAAGGTTCGTAATTAATCTGCACCTGCATGTAATTGTCAGTAGCAATCATTTCTCTTGCGCTCTCGGCAAAATTGATTTCATCCCAATCAAAGAGGTGCACTTTCCCCAATGAATGGAAAAATAAAATGAAAGCTGCTGCAAGAATAACTAAATAAGATACGAGCCTGTTCATGTTGGTAACGAAGGTAAAAGAAACGCAAAAGTATAACCTGATTCTTCATGAAAACAAAAAACCGGAAGTAAGATATTTACTTCCGGTTAATGCACAACTTTGAATATCAGCCCAAATAGCCTTTCAAAAGTTTGCAACGACTGCTCGTTTTTAACTTACTGATGGCCTTATCCTTGATTTGCCGTACACGCTCTCTCGTAAGATTGAAACGATCGCCAATATCTTCCAGGCTCAGCGGATGGTCAACCCCGATTCCAAAAAAGAAACGGATTACTTCCTGCTGGCGTTCAGTTAATGTTTTAAGTGAACGGGATATTTCTGTTTGCAGGGATTGATTGTGATCTAACTCCCCGTCGGTTGATTCAGCATTGGGATTTTCCAGTACATCCATTAATGTATTCTCTTCTCCATCCGACAATGGCGAATCCATACTCACATGCCTGGCCGATACACCCAGAGTAGAGGAAACTTCTTCAATTTCAATTTCAAGCAAATTGGCCAGCTCTTCAGCAGATGGCTCCCTTTCATATTCCTGCTCTAACTGAGAAAAAGCTTTGTTTATACGGTTCGTAAGACCGACTTTATTAAGCGGCAAACGAACAATTCTTGATTGTTCAGCCAATGCCTGCAGAATGCTCTGGCGAATCCACCAAACGGCATAAGAAATAAATTTAAAGCCCCTGGTTTCATCAAAACGCTGGGCAGCTTTGATCAATCCCAGATTTCCTTCATTAATTAAATCGGGTAACGACAGGCCTTGATTCTGGTATTGCTTTGCAACTGATACAACAAAACGAAGATTTGCCTTGGTTAAACGGTCGAGAGCCCGTTGGTCTCCCTGTTTAATCCGTATTGCAAGTTGTACTTCTTCTTCGGGAGTTATTAATTCTACCTTCCCGATCTCCTGAAGGTACTTTTCAAGACTTTGCGATTCACGGTTGGTGATCGACTTTGTGATTTTAAGTTGGCGCATGCTCATAAGCTTTGGTTTAGGTTATTAAAGTGGTTTCATGGTTCATAAAGCAAAACACAGCAGCAGTAATCAATCTTAAATAAAAAACATTACATTACCTACGTGTTAAGCTTTATTTATAAACAATCTAATTTAACATTTCTTGTCAGATCCGCCAAAAAAAAGCTCCATCTGGCTTGAATTTACTACTAAAAGAGTATTGTCTGTTTAACAAAAATAAAGTCAACCTTAAACAAGAATAAAATATTAAAAATTTTGATTCCTCCATTATTTTTATATTATTGCATCTAATCAGAAGGTGAACCAGCAAAACAAATGAGTAAAAAAGTATTATACACGTTAGAGTTTCCCGTTAAATGCTCGCCAGGAATTTTATTTGAATTTTTATCAAGCCCCTCAGGATTACAGGAATGGTTTGCAGATAAAGTTGATGAAAGAGATGGAATTTATTCCTTTAACTGGGAAGGGTCAGAAGACAAAGCAGAGTTAATGGAAAGTGAGGAAAATAAATTTATCCGTTACCGTTGGGTTCACTCTCCAAAGGATGAATATTTTGAATTCCGGATTGAAAAAACAGAAATCTCCAATCAAACAATTCTGTTGATCAAAGATTTTGCCGATAAAAAAGAAATTAAAGATCAAAGCCGCCTTTGGGAATACCAGATCAAAGATCTGTTTCATCGTATTGGCAGTAATTAATCTGCCAGTATCTGCATATACTGATCAAATACTTTCTTCAAAAATTCTTCCGCACTATCCCAGTTATTCAAATCAAGTTTGTAAGCAAGCTTCAGTACTTTTTTGTTCCTGAGTGAAACAGCGTCTGTTAATTGAACAGGGTTCATGTTTGTGTTTTCAAAATGATGTACCCATTCTTCTTCTGCATAATTAATCCATGCATTGTTTAATTCACCGTTACTGATTGCATCAGCAATTACCTGTTCAAACTGTACTTTGTATTTCCCTTTGAGATGCAACGTAATGCTGAAAAAATTTCCCCACCAGAAAAAAGTCCGCACGGCAAAAACATCCTCTTTACTGAAACAACGGGGGTAATCGAGCATAACATAAGGAAGACCCTCATAATTTTCTCCCTTTGAAATTTTAGGTGGTACTTCATTTATGGCTGATGGCATTTGCTGCAGAACCGCATCCATTTGCCATGCTTTACTTAACTCACCAAACAGTACAAATACCTTCTGTATAATACTGTTCTTTGTTAAAATCCAACTGGCATCTGTTACCAGTTGCATCTCAAAAGCTGAAAGACTTACATTTGCTGAACCCGTCATAAAAAAGAAACAGTGATTAAAAAGTTAGACAAACTTATTATAAAAGCATTTATCGGACCGTTTCTGGCTACCTTCTTTATTGCACTGTTTATTCTTGTGATTCAATTCTTCTGGTTATATATTGATGATTTTGTGGGAAAAGGAATTGACATGTTTACTTTAGCGCAGTTTATTGCCTATGTAAGTACAACCCTTGTTCCGCTTTCCCTGCCCCTCGCCATCCTGCTTTCTTCTATTATGACTTTTGGAAATCTTGGTGAAACTTTTGAGCTGGTGGCGATTAAAAGTGCAGGAATTCCACTGATAAGATTTATGCGGCCGGTATTTATTTTATCAGGCTTACTGGGGATTGTAGCTTTTGCATTTGCCAACTATGTTATACCTGTTGCCGAATTAAAAATGCGTACACTGCTGTATGATATACGTGTTGCCAAACCTGCATTCGATATCAAAGAAGGCATCTTCTATAAAAAGCTCGATGGCTATACCATTAAGATTGGCCGTAAAGAACAGGACTCCATCATACACAATGTGGTGATTTACGAAAGCAGTTATACACTCCAGGATAATATCATCCTGGCTGATAAAGGAACCATGACCATTTCGCCCGATCAGCGGTTTCTATATTTCAACCTGAAGAATGGATGGCGCTACCAGGAAAAAGGAAATAGCGGCACCATTGAAACAGATTATTACCGGCTTGGTTTTAAAGAATATAAAAAAGTATTTGATTTAAGTTCGTTTAAACTGACCAAGACAGCCGACTCAACATTCAAGAGTTATTACAAAATGCTTAGTCTGAATCAGCTGTCGACTGTTGTTGACTCGCTGAAAAAATTAACAGTCAATTCCGGGATGAAAGCAAAGCGTGACATTGAACCTCTTTTTCCATTGCAGGCCATACCCGACAGCATCTGGAAAAAAGCAAAGCCATTGGCAAAAAAGATAAAAAAAACGGATGTACTGATTCCCGACAGCCTGAAAAAAAATGTGTACAATTCTTTAGAGATGAAAGTAGCAGGAATCAAAAACCAGGTTGATTACTTATACTATGACTATTCCGAACAGAAAAAACAATTGCGTTTGCATGAAGTGGAACGCCATAGAAAGTTCACTTTATCTTTTGCCTGTATTGTTTTGTTTTTAATTGGTGCTCCTCTTGGCTCTATTATCCGCAAAGGAGGGCTTGGTTTGCCATTAGTGATTTCTGTTTTCTTTTTTATTGCGTTTCATGTAACCAATACAAGCGGCGAAAAGCTGGTAAAGGAAGATGTGCTGATGCCATTCTCCGGCATGTGGCTTTCAACGATGATACTGATTCCCTTTGGAATTTTCCTTACCTGGAAAGCCATGCAGGATTCAAATCTTTTTAACTCAGAATTTTATTACAGGGCCTTACGAAAACTGAAACTAAGCCGCTTTTTAAAAGAAAAAGTAAAATAGGTTCTCAGTAATTGGTCGTAACTTATCACATTAAATTTACCGTTATGTCAAAACATATTTCACGCCGCAGCTTTCTTAATCAATCCGTTAAAACAACAGCAGCATTATCTATTGCAGGCATCATCAGCAATGATCTGCTTGCCGGTTGTTCACCTGCAAAAACGCTTGGGGGGTTTGGAAGTAAAACAGGTTTTGATCAAACGCCTCTGCCTTTTGCTTATACTGCACTGGAACCGGTGATTGATGCATTAACAATGGAAATTCACTACAGTAAACATGCGGCTGCGTATGCAACCAATGTAAAAGATGCTGCAAAGGCGGAGAACATAGACATGACAAAACCATTGGAAGATGTGTTTGGAAAAATTTCAAAATATTCAGCCAAGCTGCGTAACAATGGTGGCGGACATTATAATCACGAACTGTTCTGGAGATGTATGAAAAAAGATGGCGGTGGACAACCCTCCGGAAAACTGACCGGGCTCATCAATCAATCATTCAACAGTTTTGATGCCTTTAAAACACAATTTGCTGATGCCGGAAAAAACCGTTTCGGTAGCGGATGGGCATGGCTGTATGCAGATAAAGACAAACAACTCCGCATTGGTTCAACACCTAACCAGGATAATCCGCTAATGGATATCAGCGATATTAAAGGAACACCCCTGCTTGGCCTCGATGTTTGGGAACACGCTTACTATCTCAAATATCAAAACAAAAGAGCTGATTACATCAATGCATGGTGGAATGTGGTAAACTGGGAGTTTGTTCAGCAACGTTACGAAGCAATTTAACTTTTTTACACATCGTAGTTTTTCCCGCTTTCAGGTATTGCAATTGGCAGCCTGAAACTTTATCTTCATAGCAGAACCAACTGCCATGAAGAGTATCTATTTAGTTTTCATTTTATTCGCCGGTACAATCATCATGATCGGCGTTATGCGCTGGCATGCAAATTCATTAACAAAAACAGCAAGTACTAAAGCAGGTATTGTTGCGCTTGAATTTGCAAAAACCAAACAACGGGCTGATGAAATTACAAACACCTGGAGCAATGCAGGTTTACAGCAGCATGCAATCAACAACACTTACATCGATTTTATTTTTATCCTTTTTTACAGCCTGTTTCTTTTCAGTGCCAACTGGTTATTCTCCATCAAACAATATTCAGTTAGTAAAAAAATTACTCAGTTCATTGCTTTATGCGGACTAACTGCCGGGCTATTGGATATTATTGAAAATTTTTTCCTGCTGAAAATGCTTCACCTCAACATCAGCAACGGCGAAGCATATATTACCTGGTGGCTGGCAGCCGTTAAATTTACTTTCGTTGCTATTGCCTTATTAAGCATCCTCATTAATCCTGTTCTTCTTCTCCTTCGTAAACCTAAACCTTCATCAATATGAGCACCATTACTATTGCAACCTTCAACTGCGAAAACCTGTTCCGCCGTTTTAAATTCAACGAAACACTTTCGCAAACAAAAATTGACAACTCAATTAAAGATGGTTTTATTATGGATAAAGCCATTTTACAAACCATTACACAAACAGAACGAAAATTAACCGCTGATGCTATCAGGGCAACCAAGGCAGATATTGTATGCCTGCAGGAAGTGGAAAATATGGATACACTGAAGAATTTCCTGAGTACGCATATGTCATCAGCAGGTTATAAATACAGGATGCTGATTGATGCTAAAGACCCACGCTTTATTGATGTGGCACTCATCAGCAAAATACCATTCGGCAATGTAAAAACACACCAGTTCAGTGAAACAGGAAAAGTATTTTCAAGAGATTGCCTGGAAGTGGAATTTGACATCAGCGGAAAACCGTTGACTCTTTTTGTGAATCATTTCAAATCCATGTTCGACAGAAGCAATAAAACACCTGCACAGAAAAGAGCAATCACAGCACCGAAACGAACAGCGCAATGCAATGCAGTCTTAAATATCATCAAAGAAAAATATAAATACAGTCCGCAAAAAAGCAATTGGATTGTTGCGGGTGACCTCAATGATTATCCCGACGGTACAACCAGTTTAACACCTCTGCTCGAAAGTGCATGGATGGAAAATGTGGTGCAGACAAGAATAATTAATCCTGCTGAACAGTGGACACATTTCTGGGATACAGCTACTGTTCCGATTGATGAACGTTATAAACAGATCGATTATCTTTTTCTGTCGAAAAGTTTAGCTGATGCAAATCCTGCAGCTAAACCTGTGATTATAAGAAAAGGCATTGTAACCAAAGCAACCAAATATACCGGGCCACGTTTTACAGGTGTAACAGACAATCAGGGAGCATCTGATCATTGCCCTGTTGCCATTACAATCAGTATCTGAGTCATCCATATAAAACCTTATCATCATGAAACGTTTTAAAAAATGGTTCAAACATAACTTCGGTTATATTACTGAACGGTTTAAAGATTTCGGAACAGTAGTAAGACCTCTATGGGTTATTCTGTTGTTCCAGGTATTGGTGGCGTTTGCGTTTGTTGGAGCACCACAGGGACAGGACATGCTGCTCACTTACATTATCGACTTTCAACAGGAATGGAAAAGTCTTGGATGGTTCTGGGTTGCTCTGCTTTGCTTAAGTGCAGCATCAGAATTTGGCAGCCGCCTGATCATCTATTTTTCTGATCTCACAACTTATGAACTGGAAGTAAGAAGGGTACGTTTCAGAAAACTGTTTCAGAAACATCTTTCCAAAGTATTCCTGTTTGCCCCCGTTTTTTTTGTTACCTGGGGATTTATCATTGCCTACCGGAGATTGGCCAAAGGTGATTCGATTGATGCGTTTGACTATAAAGACCCTTTGCTGTCATTTATTATCATTCTATTTTTTCTTGCAGTGCTGGTATACATGTTGTACCTCATCTACTTTGGCAAGCTGAAAAAAACGCTGTACCAGTTATCCTTCAGCCGCCTGCAGAAATATGTGTTTACTAAATTGTACAGTATCACGAAAGAAAGATGGATTACAAGGGTGCAGGAAATTGATGGAGAGAAAAAACAGGTACTGGTAAAAGTTGGCGGCATCGATTTTATAAAACCGTTAATGAAACGTTTTTACATTGTCTTTTTAATACCGGCTGCCTTCTTTATTCTGTTCTTCAGTTTTTTACCCGTTAAAGGATATGATCTTGTGGGTGCTTCCGGCTTAATCTGCATGTCCTTTTCCTGCTGGATCATTGTGTACTGTTCACTTAATATACTGGATAAGGTTCAGCCATTGAGTTTTAAAATGCCCTACCGTCTTTCCCTGATTGTAATTGTGCTGCTTGTTTCCTGGTTCAACAACGATCACCCGGCAAGAGTTGCAGCAGTGAAAACAGATAAAACCGATAACCGGAAACTGATTCATGAATACTTTGATGAATGGGTGGAAGCAAGACAACTTGATACCACCAAAAACTTCCCGGTTATTTTTATTGGTGCAGAAGGCGGTGCCTTACGCACAGGTTGTTTTACTTCTATGATGCTGGCAAGGTTACAGGACTCACTGCCCAACTTTAAAAACTATGTATTCTGTTACAGTGGTGTTAGCGGCGGCTCACTCGGTGTAAACTTTTTTAATGCCTTAACGCAGGCACCCTCTCTTCCTGCCAATTATCAAACAGTAACCAGGAATTTTTATAACAAAGACTTTCTATCAGCCACAACCGGCAAGCTCATTTTTGCAGAAATACTGAACTGCTTTATTCCAAGGCTTGTGCCAATGTTTGACCGTGCACAGGCGCTTGAGCGAACATGGGAAAACAGTTTTGAAGAATCAACGGGGTTAAAAGATGATGCCAATTTATTTGCCACAAATTTCTCAACCCATGCCGGCAATCCGCAGCAGAAAACAAATGCAGTAGTGCTGATTAATATTACCGAAGTGGAATCAGGATCAAGAACCATCTGGAGCAATGTACAGATTGACCCGGTAAATTTTAAAAAAGTAATTGACCTGCAAAAAAAATCACTGGTGCAACTTCCCTACAGTACAGCCATCAGCTTAAGTGCAAGGTTCCCGTTGGTATCACCTGCCGGGGCAATTGAATGGAAAAAAGACAAACGCCTGCATTATGTTGATGGAGGTTATTACGAAAATAAAGGTGCATTGGGAATTGCAGAAGCACTGGAAGCCATAAAAAAATATTCAAAGTTTAAAAACAAAGCGGAGTTTTTTGTGTTGCAGTTTCACTTCAGTGAAGAAAGTGAAGGTGAATACGGCGGTATCCAGTTTTTAAATGATCCCCGTGAAATACTTGGAGCTATTACCAATGTAAGAAGCGGCCATACCAATTACAGCTATGAAGAACTGTTCAGGGTTTGCAAGGAATATAACGGAGTACTTATTCCATTGCACCTTCCCTTGGATAAACATAAGGTTCCCATGAACTGGGTATTATCAAGTGCCGCTTTAACAAGGCTTGAGCAAGTGTGCAATGGAATGCTGCGGAAAGAAATGAACCTCCAGCCTCTGCTCGACCGGTTACATGAACTGCCAAAATAGGCACAGCCCCTGCAGAAAACATCTTCACAAAACTGAGCAAGCGGGAAGTAGAATCTGCAGAGGCTGTTAATGTGTGCAAATGTAAACGGGAAAAAGGATTCCCTGTTGCATTATTGGTCAACTTTTTTTCTCCGTTACAATTTTTTAACGTGTAATTGTAAATTTAAAAACAACTGTCATGTTTGCAGATGAGCAAACTCATTACTTTCAATCAGTGTGCATTTTTTAAACCCTTTCTTTTCCAGTTAAAAAAGCCCGGTTTTAAGTAAACGGGCATGCTTTTCGTATTGTTTCCCTGAATATCATACATTCGCTACCTATTTTTCAATTAACAATTCTTATTTACTATGCAGGCTTGGAAAGACTACCAGGAAAAGAACAAAGACCGTTTCCTTAATGAATTGCTTGATCTGTTACGTATCCCTTCTATCAGCGCCAAAGTGGAAAACAAAGCAGATATGGTTACCTGTGCTGAAGCTGTAAAGGCAAGATTGCTGGAAGCAGGTGCAGATAAAGTGGTGATTTATGAAACAGCAGGACACCCCGTTGTATATGGCGAAAAACTCATTGATGCATCTAAACCAACCGTGTTGGTGTATGGTCACTATGATGTACAGCCGGTTGATCCGTTAAACTTATGGAACAGCCCTCCTTTTGAACCGCAGATCAAAGACGGTAAAATATTTGCCCGTGGTTCGGCCGATGACAAAGGACAGTTTTACATGCATGTAAAAGCATTGGAAACGATGGTGCAAACCAATTCGCTCTGTACCAATATTAAATTTATTATTGAAGGTGAAGAAGAAGTGGGCAGTCCAAATCTTTCAACGTTTGTAACAGCCAATAAAGAATTACTGAAAGCAGATGTAATCTTAATCAGCGATACATCCATGATCAGCATGGAAAACCCTTCCATTGATATTGGGGTACGTGGACTGAGTTATATTGAAGTGGAAGTAACAGGACCCAACCGTGACCTGCACAGTGGTGTGTATGGTGGTGCTGTTGCCAACCCCATCACCATTTTGGCAAAGATGATCGCAAGCTGTCATGATGAAAACAATCATATCACTATTCCCGGTTTTTATGATGATGTCGTGGAAGCAACTCCTGAAGAAAGGAAGTTAATGGCCAATGCTCCTTATGATGAAAAAGAATTCAAAGCAGATTTGGGTGTAACAGAACTCTGGGGCGAAAAAGGATTCACCAGTAATGAACGTACCGGCATCCGTCCAACATTGGAAGTGAATGGCATTTGGGGAGGTTATACAGGCGAAGGTGCAAAAACAGTATTGCCATCAAAAGCCTTTGCAAAAATTTCTGCGAGGCTGGTGCCCAATCAATCATCAACAGTAATTACTGAAAAACTCATCAGTTATTTTCAAAGCATTGCACCGCCAGGTGTAACGGTGAAAGCAAGTGAGCATCATGGAGGTGAACCTTACATGACACCGGTTGACAGCAAAGCATACAAAGCAGCCGCTGCTGCCATGAAAGATACATTTGGGAAAGATCCTATTCCCGTGCGTGGTGGCGGAAGTATTCCTATTTGTGCGTTGTTTGAACAGGAACTGGGAATTAAAATTGTGTTCATGGGATTTGGATTAGACAGTGATAACCTGCACAGCCCGAACGAAAAATATGATTTGGTGAATTTTTATAAAGGCATTGAAACAATTCCTTATTTCCATAAGCATTTTGCGGAAATGTAAGGGATTTGCCACATAGACACGAAGGCACAAAGAAAATTTCTTTGTGCTTTTTTGTTTGGATTGTAATTTTTTATGTAGAATAGTTAGTTTGCTTCGCAACACGGCGAGTCAGGCAGCCAGCACACAAAGCCAGTGCCGAGACTCGCCTGAGACTCAAGGATTAAGAGGGATGAGCAAAGTGTTACATTTGCTATTGAGCAACAGAATAAAAATTTATCTTTAGTAACAGCTTTCAGCAACTGTCGCCGGGGGCGACGAATAGATTGAAGTTTCCAACAGCACAAATGCCTTGGATCTTAGTAGCAATAGATAGTTCGAACAAACATTAATCTTCGGGCAGATAAAAGGCTCATTTTTTTAAACCTTGACTATGAAAATATGAAACCCTACAACATATGCATTGACCTCGACAAGTACTGTGCGGTAAGCCAGCGAAAGACATTAGAATATTATGCAACGCTTTTAGAAAACTGGCAAAAAGTTTCTCAACATAGAGAGCAACAAATGCCTTACAATGAAAACGGCATAGAGATTACCTGCTATAAACTATCATTCGATAAGCTGACAAATTGTTATAGACTAACTGACGAGGCAGTCACAATAAACAGTTCGAACCTGAGTGGTGCTCCTGTTCAAATAAGCAAATGAAATATGAGAACTTTAATTCTTCTATCTTTTGCAATAATTTCTTTAGCAAAGACATCTTTTGCTCAATCAGAAATAAGTCTGTATGATAAAGATGGCAACGCTTCTGCATATATTGCGACAAATGATGATTGGACAATTTATTTATGGGATGGGAAACCTGTCGCTTATATTGTCAATGACGGGCAGACACTTCACATTTATGGATTCAATGGCAAACATTTAGGGTGGTATATTAATGGAATAATAAGAGCCCACGATGGGAATGCAGTTGGTTTTAAAAAAGGGGCTGTAACTAACATTTACGAAAAATATGAATCCTACAAAGGATACAAAGAATATAAACCTTATAAATCATACCGTGAATTTGCTCCATATCAACCCTACTTTTCTGCAAAATTTTCGCCAGTGAATTTGAGCGGGTTTTTATATCAAGGAATTGGCGATGAAACAACTGGAGTGAATCGCCAAGTTTACAAAGCTCCCGACCCAATAATGGAAACCGATTTAGATTTACTTGCAAAGGTAAACTTAACAAAACAAGCGTTATTTGACCAACGAACAAAAAATGTCCAAGAAACTATTAATCAAATAAGTTATTATTTAAAAGAAATTCTTAAATATGATACTACAGAATATGTAAAACAATCCAATATTCTGAAATCAGATGTAAATATAATCAGTACAACTCGTGTCGATTACTCCGATATAAACCAGTACAATCAAATTATCACCCCACTTAATTCACATTTAAATATTGTGCAAGTAAAACTTAGAGAATTACATGAGATGGAAGCCCGTAAAAATAAAAAATATGTTCTTGCAAATTCTGAGATTGTACCTTCTTTAACTTATTCAACTGTTGCTTCATTTCAATTAGTAATTCAGGAATTCAAGTCAAAAACAACAGCTCAGCAAAAGATGGATGTGTTGAAAATGCGAGGACATAACGTAGATTTAAAAATAAAAAACAGCAACCTTTACCAGATTGTCTTAACAGTAAACAGACCTCTGTCTGATACAACTTATGTTTGTGATTCATTGAAGCGATGGTATCTCTGGAAAAGCTATCTCATAAAATAAAACATGAAGGCGTAGCCTTCTTCTACCCATTCCCCTGCGCCTTGGTTCGTGTCTTCAGGTAACTATATACATGTTAGACCAAAACTATAAAAATCGTATATTTGAAGTCAGACATTCCGAAAATGATTGACATTATTTTCGGTGTGGCTGAGCCCGGTTTAAAGCACTCGGTTGCCAATCGAGAGGTCGGTAAAACGATCCGCAAGTTCGAATCCTACGCCTTGGTTCGTGTCCTCGCAAACCAATTTAATTTCTCGCCCTATTCCGGTTCGTGAAGACACGAACCGGGGCGAACGAAAGTCGGCAGTTCTGCCGCTATGAAAACTGAACGTACAAGAGAGTGACACAACAACCGATACCACATGCACTAACGCCCACCCACAACTCGTTTCCCCCCCCTTAAAAAAACATTGATTTCTATCAGTTCCCGGCATGATTAACTCAATGAAAATGAAAACTAAAAGGTGTTAGTTTTGACCGGAGTTCCGCAATAAACTATTTCAGTATGGAAGAAAAAAACTCTTCTGCATCTGCCCAGCCAAAGCAACGAATCGTAAAGGGGAAAGTGGTAATTGATATTGAACAATGCAAGGGCTGCGAACTGTGTACCACGGCCTGTAAAGAACATGCCCTTTCGCTTTCAGCCACCATCAACACAAAAGGTTACCGTTACATTGTTGCCAATAATGAGCTGTGTACGGGTTGCGTGAATTGTGCACTGGTTTGTCCGGATGCAGTGATTACCGTGTACCGCACAAAAGCAAAAAAACAAAAAATTGACATGAGCAGAGAAGAGGCAAGACAATTAATTCTTTCATCTGTTACTCCGGTAAAAAGCAGCGTATAGGGCTGCCATTAATCATCCACACATCAATACATGGAAACAAAACTGATGAAAGGAAATGAAGCTCTCGCCGAAGCGGCCATACAGGCCGGCTGCGATGCTTATTTCGGATATCCCATTACACCGCAATCGGAAGTGCTGGAATACCTGGCCCGTGAAATGCCGAAGTACAACCGTATTGTAATGCAGGCCGAAAGTGAAGTGGCTTCCATTAACATGGTTTACGGTGCTGCCGGTGCAGGTTTCAGAGCTATGACGAGTTCATCATCGCCGGGTTTCAGTTTAATGCAGGAAGGAATTTCATATATGGCAGGTGCAGAGTTGCCCTGCTTATTAGTGAATGTAAACCGTGCAGGCCCGGGACTTGGAACCATACAACCGGGACAGGGTGATTATTTTCAATCAACAAAAGGTGGTGGTCATGGTGATTACCGGTTGATTGTATTAGCACCATCATCCGTTCAGGAAATGGCCGACTTTGTTTTTCTTGGTTTTGATTTAGCAGATAAATACCGCAATCCTGTTTTGATTTTATCAGACGGTGCAATCGGGCAGATGATGGAGAAGGTAACGTTTGGTCATCATGTCATCAACAAAACAGAAAAGCCATGGGCAACTGTTGGTAAACCCAAAACAAGAAAAAGAAATTATATCACATCGCTGCATATTCAACCTGAAGAAATGGAGCAGCACAATATTAAACTGCAGAAAAAATTTGATACCATCCGTAACAATGAAGTACGTTTTGAAGAAACCAATACCGCTGATGCAGATTATGTTTTGGTTGCGTATGGATTGAGTGCAAGGATCTGTCATAAAGCAATGGACTTATGCCGGCAGAAAGGTTTGAAGGTTGGTTTGTTCCGCCCTGTTACATTGTTTCCTTTTCCGTATAATGCATTAAACAAACTGGCAGATAATACAAAAATGATGATGAGTGTTGAACTCAGCAGCGGACAAATGATTGAAGATGTAAAACTTGCCGTGAATGGAAAAGTTCCTGTTGAGTTTTACGGAAGAATGGGCGGCATGATTCCTACCCCTGAAGAAATTGTACAGCATCTTGAACAACTAATTCAATCAGCTTATGCAAACTGAAGAACTATCCAATATAAAAGTAAATACTCTTCCGGCTCTTGCATGCAATCCCGAAGAGGAATATGAACTGGTGTATCACCGTCCAACAACAATGGTTGATACAACCATGCATTATTGTCCCGGCTGTGCACACAGTTTAGTTCATAAACTGATTATGGAAGTGGTGGAAGAAATGGATATACAGGAAAAAACAGTTGGTGTTGCTCCTGTTGGCTGTTCAGTATTTGCTTATGACTATATGGATATTGATATGCAGGAAGCAGCGCATGGCCGTGCCTGTGCTGTTGCAACAGCTATTAAACGGCTAATGCCAAACAACTATGTATTCACTTACCAGGGTGATGGTGATTTGGCAGCAATTGGTATTGCAGAAACAATTCATGCAGTGAATCGTGGTGAAAATATATTGATTGTTTTCATGAACAACGCCGTGTATGGAATGACGAGCGGACAAATGGCTCCTACTACATTAACCGGAATGAAAACAACTACAAGCCCGGAAGGACGCACAACAGAAATGTATGGAGCCCCAATGAAAATTTCTGAACTGATGGCACAACTGCCCGGCGCTTATTTTGTAACAAGACAGGCAGTAAACAGTGCCAGCGCAGTACGTCATACAAAAAAAGCATTGCTGCATGCATTTCAATACCAGCAGCAGCATAAAGGAACATGCTTTGTTGAAATATTAGCGAACTGTCCATCGAACTGGAAAATGACACCTGTTGAAACATCTGCTTTTATACAGGATGAAATGAGTCATGTATTTCCAATCGGTGATATTAAAACACCAAAGACCGAAGGAAAAATTTTATAAGGAGAAACAAATTATGCTGGAAGAAATCATCATAGCAGGTTTTGGCGGACAGGGTGTTCTGTCAATGGGAATGACACTTGCGTATGCCGGAATGGTGGAAGACAAAGAAATTTCCTGGATGCCTTCCTACGGTCCTGAAATGCGAGGAGGCACTGCTAACTGTATTACGATATTGAGTGATGAAAAAATAAGCTCACCCATTATTGCAGCCTTTGATACAGCGATTATTCTCAATCAGCCTTCGATGGAAAAATTTGCAGCCAAAGTAAAACGGGGAGGCATCTTACTGTATGATTCTTCTACCATCATTCATGCCATTGAACGCACTGATATTACTATCATCGGCATTGATGCAACAACAGAAGCCATCCAGATGAAAAATCCACGCATCATGAATATGCTGATGTTGGGTGCTTACCTGCAGCTGAGACCAATTGTAAAGGTTGATGACATTATGAAAGCATTGGAAAAAGTATTGCCGGAAAAATATCATCATCTGCTTCCTGTTAACCGGCAGGCCATGGAAAGAGGTGCAGCGTTGGTGAAGATGCAGAATGAAAAAATACCTGAAGCAGAAGTAATGAGTTGAGAAAAAAATTGGGTCTTGCCTGACTGATTCAAGAAAGATTAACACACCATCAGGCAATAATTTCCCGAAATATCGTTTTCTGGGTATGAAAATAATCATCAGTACCCTCACATTGTTCATCCTCACTGTTGGATCCTTTGCTCAAAGCAATACTTCAAATTCTATTCTTGTCCGTCACGATACAACTTTATTAAAAGCAACAGAATGTGAGTGGATCATTAAATCCCTTACAAAAAATAATCCTGTTTTCACTTCAGAAATTGGAAAATCTGTTCCGGAACTTATTCTTCAGGCAATACAAAAGGGGAAAGTAAAGGCAATTGACCCGGAATCGAACAAACCGATCCCTGCAAAAGAAATCTATACCTGGCAGGTGCCTACAGAGATTGTTATGATATATGATGAAGCAGGAAATAGTCAGTCCAAAGTTGTACAGCCATTGCGTTCAGCAAATGGTATTACACAAATCAGAATTTACCAGGATTGGTATTTTGATATTCCAACATCAAAATTTCAATCTGTATTAAAATGGATTGAATTGCAGGAAGAGGTGATTACTTCTTCAGGGACTTTTACCGGTTATAAGCCTCTTTGCAGAATCTATTATTGAGAGTTACCAATCGCAAAGGGATATTCAATTGCTTTTCTAACACATCCCCCCTCAAAGCAGGTTCTTCTTCTTCAGTTCAATCATCTTCATTAAACACCAGCTGATTGTTACTGTTGTATTTGCATCACTCTTAAACTGCAGAATGTTTTTCACCACTGTTCCTCCTGAAAAAAAGACTCCGCCTTTCCAGTAATAACCCTGAGATGCATCGGTTCGCATTGCAGTAAGTAAATAATGCAGGGCTTTCTCTATCACAGGCCGGGTTTTATGCTTTTCAAATTCTCCGATATGCAGCAGGGAATATAATACATTGGCGGTAGATTGTATACGGTCAAAAGAATTGAGTTTTCCCCGGCTCTTAAAAGATCCATCGGCCTGTTGCTGTTTGATGATATCAGCTGTAAGCAGGTGAATGGCTTCACCTAAATCTGTAATGCCTGAACTGTAAGCCCTGGCAACTGTTGTATGCAGATGATACCTGTTGGGATAGTAAATAGTTGTACGTTTAAAATTTCCCCTTTTGATTTTTGCTGTAATGAATTGTGCTGCATTACGGATAATTCTGCTGCTGTCAGTTTCACCGTTTTCAGCCAGTGCATGCAGCACATTTGCATTAACAACGGCATCAATATCATTTGTGCCGTACGGAATATATGGTCTGTTTAATTTTGGATAACACTTACTCACCGGAAGATAAAATACAAGATTATGCAGAGCAGTATGAATTGCACTGTGATCCCGGGTTTCAACTTCAGTACCAAGCCAGGTCATAAATGCACCGCTGTTCTTTGGATCTTTGTTCCATATATTATACCAATGCCTGTTTTTTCTTTGCTCATCACGGTAAGAAATTACCAGTGGCAGCAATGATTTTGAAACAATGGAATCATTCATTTTCTGTTGCAGCAATTCTGCATAGTAACCCAGCGATGTATCATCAGCATCGTTCATTACGTTTGCAGCTTTTTTCATGAATCTTGATTTTAGCCGGTAGCTCATTGGCTGCCGCATCATCAGTAACGTATCTGATTTCTTTACGGGATACCTCACCGGGTATGCCCTCCAGAAATTATAGCCGTTTTCATTTTTATAAAACTGCAGAGCCAGGTAGGAATCATTAATGGTTTGCTTTAAAAAAGAATAGCGGGTTGTGTCAGATAAAAAAATACGGCTTAACTCATTGTGCAGGCTCGCCGTTGTAAAACAATTTGCATCTGCATATTCCGCAGGTTTACCCAACAGCGGAAAGCCTAAGCTTAACTTCATTCCTGAGTACCACTCCCCTTTAAAGCCACGTTTAGTGTCGGCCTTAAATTGTGTACTTACCAGGTAATGCAGCGTGCCATTCAGGACTTTTTGAAGTGAATCAGCATCCGGCGCCTGCGCATTTACTTTATTAAAAAACAGCAGCAGCGAAACTATACTGATAAAACTGAATTTTATCATCAGCAGCGTTCATGGTTTTGGCAAAAATACATCAATGAATGATGCCTTCCCATTTTTACACAGGGGAATAAAACAAATCAGCAGCACCAAAAAATTCAATCAATTTATTTTGCTCCCGGAGGACATTTTTCTTTCAGGAAGGCTGTATATAATTTCATCAAATGCTGAAATGTTCCCGCTCCTTCATTGATATTGTGTGTACGGTTGGGATAAGACATCAGCTGAAACAGCTTCCCGTTCTTAATTAATTCATTGATCAGTACTTCTGCATTGCTGTAATGTACATTGTCATCACCCGTACCATGTACATATAATAAATTTCCTTTCAGGTTCTTTGCATAAGTAATGGGCGATCCTTTAATAAAATCATCTTTGTTTTCCTGCGGTAACCCCATATAACGTTCCTGGTAAATATTATCGTAGAACAACTGGTTACTGACTGCTGCAATGGCAATACCTGTCTGAAAGAGATCGGGATATTGAAACAGTAAATGCAATGTGGTTGAACCTCCCCCACTCCAGCCCCATGCTGCCACTCTTGTTGGGTCAAGATATTTACGATCCTGTAATAATTTTTTCATCCCCATTGCCTGGTCACGGATATTGATGCGGCCGATCTGCCTGTAAATACTTTTGCGCCATTCAGCGCCTTTCAATGTAGGTGTACCACGGTTGTTGAGTGATACATAAAAATATCCCTGTGCATTCATATCACCGGCGAACATGAAATTGTTACCGGCATAAAAATCATCTTCCACTGTTGTTGTGGCCGGTTCACTGTACACGTACAATAGAACAGGATATTTTTTTGTACTGTCGTAATTCTTTGGTTTGCTCATCCAGCCATCCATGGTAACACCATCTTCAGTAGTAATGGTAAAGAATTCAAGATTCGATCTGTTGGAAGGTTTCATTGTTTTCAACAGGTCATCACCTGCAATTGGTTCATGTGCCGGCAAACTGATCAGTTGCGATGCAGGCGCAAAAATTCTGCTGGTAAAACTCTGTACGCCGAATTTTCCATTGGGCGACAGTTCATAAGTGTTGGTTCCATTGTAACCTTCCGGTGTTACACGAACAGCTTTACTCTTTCCATCCATTTTTACTTTGTAGAGATAACGCTGAATGGGATTATCAGGAGATGCAATAAAATACAATTCGTTACTTGCTTCATCTACTGCAGAAATTGTTGCAATATCGTAGTTACCAACAGTCAGCAGGCTCTCCTTTCCATCTCTTCCAATTTTATAAATATGACGCCACCCGTCTTTTTCGCTTACCCATAGAAAAGCAGCGCCGTTATTGATGAAATCCCATTCTCTCGGATCATCATCATTCCAGCGGCTTTTGATATCAATGAATGCTTTATCGTTTTCTGTATAAAATTCTTTGGCAACTCCTGTTGCTGCATTGCAGAAATACAGTTTGCTCTCATTTTGTTTGCGGTTGAGTTGCTGTACTACCAGTTCTGTATTGTTAGCAGCCCATTCCATCCTTGGCAGATAATTGTTGGCAGGATCGCCGGGAATTTTCATCCACACTGTTTTTCCATTCTCAACATTTACCACTCCGATCTTTACAGGTGAGGGAGCTTCTCCTACTTTCGGATATTCCACCGGAATTACTTTTGAATAAATACTGTCGGTTGTATTGAGCATATAGTAATCACGGATCTGGTTGGCATCAACCTGCCAGTAAGCAATGTTCTTGCTGTCGGCACTCCATCTAAAACCATCTCTGCAGCCAAACTCTTCTTCATACACCCAATCAAATGTTCCGTTGATAAGTTTCTTTGTGTTGTTGGTGGATGTTAATACAGTTGACTTCCCTGTTGCAAGATCTTCCACATAAATATTATTGGCCTGTACATATGCTGCTTTCTTTCCATCCGGCGAAAGCTTGGCATACAATAAAGATTGCGAAGGTTTGTCTTTTCCTATTTGCCTTATGGTATTGGTTACAGCATTATATAACCAGTAATCGCCTTTGGTGTTATACCGCCATACACGGGCTGTATTGGCAAAAATGAGCACTTTACTTTCATTCTCACTCACGGTGAAATCTGCAATGCTGAGCTGCTTGCCATCAGCAGATTTTAAAGCAGATGCCGGAAGAATTATTTTCTGTTCACCTGTTTTCAAATTTGTTTTTACAACAGCTCCTTTATCCTGTTCATACATACTGCTGCCGTCTTTTGTCCATTTGATCTTTTCAGCTTTAAACTGTGCAAGAGCAAAAAGTCCAGAAAGCAAAAAACAAATTCCAAGTAAGAAATGCTTCATAATGTTGGTTTAAGTAACCGAAAATAATTAAAAGACTGATGCAACGAATTTTGTAATTTTAGGTTATGGACAATTTTCCATTCAGCAAAAACCTTTTTTGGGACGCAGACACTTCCAGATTCGACTTATATCGAAGCAAATCATACATTATCCAGCGTGTTTTAGTAAGGGGTGGCATGCAGGATGTTAAGAAATTAATGAAATTATACAGCAGAGAAGAAATCATTGAGTCTGTAAAAAAAAACAGGGAACTGGATAAACTAACGCATAACTTTTGCAGCAATTATTTTCATATCCCAAAAGAAGAGATGCATGCTCCATCTGAATTCTATCAATGAGGTAACTCATCAATTACTGCAGTCACTTTGTTCAAAGGAATACTTACAGAATTTTGCCCTCGCCGGCGGTACTTCTCTTGCATTACAACTGGGGCATCGAAAAAGTATTGACATAGATTTGTTTTCCTTTGACGATGTGAATATGCCTGAGATCAGCCTGTTTCTGGAAAACGAATATGATGAAATAGAAATCAGGAGGACTACACCAGTGTTTATTTTTTGTAATATCAATGGTATTAAGTCTGACTTTGTTAAACACAATAAATCTAACTTACTGAAACCATGTATCACTATTGACGGAATCAGAATGTATTCTATTGAAGATATAGCTGCAATGAAATTGAATGCAATCTGTGGCAGAGGCTCTAAAAAAGACTTTTACGACATTTACCTCCTGCTTCAAAAGTTTACACTAAAAGAGCTATTAACTTTTTTTGACACAAAATTCAATTCAGATAATTCCTGGATGGCAATAAAAAACCTGCAATACTTTGAGGATGCAGATCAAAATGAACAACCTGAATTACTGATCACCTATCCTGACTGGAATAAGATGAAACAGTTTTTTATCAAAACTGTGAATGATTTCAACTTCTAACCCCATGCCTGAAACAGAAAAACTAAGAATTGATAAATATCTCTGGGCTATCCGGCTCTTTAAAACCCGCAGCCAGGCAGGTGATGCCTGTGATAAAGGCAAGGTGAAATTGAATGGCGATAACTGCAAACCTGCCCGTACCGTTAACATCGAGGATGAATATGAGGTAAAAACCGAAGCCAAGCGCTGGCGCATTAAAGTTACCGGGCTGCTGCACAAACGTGTTCAATACAGCGAAGCAGTAAAATTTTATACTGATATTACTCCTCCCGAAGAACTGGACCAGATCAAATCTCTCCCTTCTGCTTTTCATACCGGCAAACGCTTGAGCAATGTGGGACGACCAACAAAGAGAGACCGGAGGGATTTAGAAGATTTTATGGAATAAGGAATGTACAGACACATCTTTCATATCATTTATTTTTGTTTGTTGATGAATTTTGTTTGAGCACAGGAAAACGAAAAGTATATTAGCAGAATTACCGATCTTGATCCTATCGATAACTTGAAAATTTTCTCACGCCTTGAAGTCCTGGCTTCTTTTCCGGGAGGGTCTTCAAAGTGGTTTGACTTTGTAAAAACGAACCTGAAAAAAGATTCCTTCGTTTATTATCTGAATTTTCGAAAGCAAGAAACCGACACAGTCCTGATTAAATTTGTAGTTGACAAGGAAGGCCATATCAGTCATTGCAAATTCTTAAAAAGTATCCACCCGGAAGTTCAAAATTCAATACTGAATTTACTGCGAAAAAGCCCGCATTGGCAACCTGGAATGAACGGAGGAAGATATCTGAATTCGTTCAGAACACTTGGATTCAGTTTTTCTATTACCAGAAATGATGTAGTTTTCCTGAAAGATTTCAATTTGTATAATCTGGATAATTAATTGTTGTTTGATCAGCTATCTGCAACTTATATCTTATTGATCGACAGGCGGCAGATCATTTGCCGAGTAATACTTATTCTGAATTTCGAAATAAAGCACTTCTTTACCATTGACTAATTTATAACGGCTGATTTTATCAGGCAGTCCGTTGAAACGGAATTCAATTTTCTCCACCCACAAATCTGCTGTGCCTTTCTTCTTCTTTAATCGTTTCTCACTGAGCACCCCGTTGGCATTATACAGCAGGCTTAGCTCATACTTTCTCATCGTTATATTGTCAGGCTCCATTGCTGTAATTGTTGCTTTCTGCACATCTGCATAATTTAAACTGTAATCAGCTTTCTGGTAATTAGCTCCGCTCAGCAGTCTTCGTTTGGAAAATTGCAGCTGAAAAGTATCCATTCTGAATTCCCAATCTTCAACTGGTGCATAGAGAGATTTTTCATTTTCGTATACATAAATCTCATTGTAAAAAAAATTGCGGATGAAGGTATCTTTCAATGAAATATTTCGCACATTGAAATCATAGTTCATGGAAAATATTTTTGGAGCTGGATTATCATCGGGCCATAAACTCACCACCTGCTCTTTTAAAATTGTTTCTATGTAATCAATCCGTTCTTTATACTTCAGTCCAAGCGCTACCAGTTTCTGATAAGCAATTAATCCATCAGCGGAAGGAATGTTTGTATTTGTCTGTCTGCCGATATCATTTACAATAATCGCATCAAGTCCTTCTTCTTTTGCTTTTTGTTTTAACCTGATTAGCATTTCATCCGCACTCAAAGAAGCTGCGACCTGCGTTTCAACCAGTTTCACTTTGTAATAGGGCTTTGATGGCTTCTCATTATCCAGGAAAACATCTACTTCATTTGAATGTGGCCTGAGCGGAATAGTTGAAAGTGAATTTTCAGAGGCTCCTAAATATTTTCCGCTGTAATAAGGTGTACAGGAAGAAAAAAACAGTAACGGGATCAGAAGAGTAAAGATTTGTCTCACAGGCGAATTTTTGATAAAATTAATCCATGCAAACAGCAAGAAATTGTTAATTCAATTCATCTGTTTGAATTTTTCTCCGGAGCTGTTTGAAAATGAAGTTTAACCCCATTAAGTTATGCCATACCTATCTTCAGTTTGATGAATTTTAGATCCCTTTAAAAAAGTATTGAATACCTATCTTCTTTACTCTTGCTGGTCGGCTTGTCAACAAGTATCTTTGCTGCATGCACATTGAGATTATTTCTGTTGTACCTGAACTGCTCGATAGTCCACTTAATCACAGTATGATGAAACGGGCAAAGGATAAAGGCCTGCTCAGCATTGCAGTTCATCATCTGCGTAAGTGGGCGGTGAATGAATACGGGCAGGTGGATGATTACCAGTACGGCGGTGGTGCAGGGATGGTGATGATGTGCGAACCACTGGAAAAAGCCATCAACGAATTACAGCAGGAAAAAAAGTTTGATGAAATTATTTACCTCACACCCGATGGCAAACAGTTTAATCAATCAACAGCCAATCAACTTTCACTGAAAGAAAATATCTTACTCATCTGCGGACATTACAAGGGAATTGATCAGCGTATCCGTGATCATTATGTAACCATGGAAATTTCTATTGGCGATTATGTATTAAGTGGTGGAGAACTGGCTGCTGCTGTTTTGGTGGATGCAGTTGGCCGTTTGATTCCCGGTGTACTGAACGATGAAACTTCTGCACTCACAGATTCATTCCAGGATAATTTATTAGCTCCTCCTGTTTATACAAGACCTGTTGATTACAACGGATGGAAAGTGCCCGATATTTTATTAAGCGGTGATCTGAAAAAAATTGAAGAGTGGCGTTATGATCAATCGGTTGAGCGCACCAAAACAAGAAGACCCGATTTGATGGATGAAGAATAAGTATTCAGTTATTTATATCTGAACAAAACTGTTGTGCGTTCAGTTCCCCAAAAATCTTTTTTCTGAAACGTTGCTATTTTTTCAAAGCGTGCATCTTTCTCTACTGCTTCCAAAGTTGCATTCCCTTCTACAACTGCAAACCAATCGTCCCATACAAGTAATTCGCCCTGCCTGAAATTATTTCGTTGAAACGCTTCACTAATATGAATATGTTTTGTTGAATCGAACCAATCCTGTTGTAATTGAACACTTACCCAGGGTAACACATGATATATCATCCTGTTCTTGTAATCTGGATATTGTTTTTTGATATATTTCACCAGTTCCAGTTGTGCCTGCTGATCCGGTTGCAGATTAAAATCTCTTTTCCACTGATACGCATATGTGCTTGTAGTAAACGGGAAAACAACCACAGAAAACAATAAAACATATTGCAGCCATACCCCTGCTTTCCATTGTTGCAAAGGAGCAGAAAAATATTGAATTCCCCGCAATGCAATGATGGCAATAAGTGGAGCAATGCCGGCAATCGGCCGTATTAAACCCATTGAATTAAAAATACCAAGTGCCCAGAAAAAAATATGCCCAACAAAAACTGCAAGAAAAACTCCATACACAAACCACAATTCCTGTTTTTCTGTTTCAGCAGTTTTCTTTCTCAAATACCGAATCAGTAAAATAAATCCGTAAAAAAGCCCTATCCATAACAGGTACATAACCACAAGTCCTGTAATCTCCGGCATTACTTTAAAAAAATGTGTCCACTTACCACTTCCATACGCACTGCTGAGTGTGGCATACGAAAGTTTATTAAAAACCCACAAAAAATCATTATGTATAAAGTAACCGGTAATGCTGTAAAACAAATGACCAACAAGAAGCAAAGGAACCAGTTCATATTTCTCAATCACCAGTAAATAAATAAAGATCACCCCGCATACAACCAATCCTTCTGAACGTATAAAAGGAAGAAAAGATAACAGGATCAACCCTGTATAGAGCCGTTTTTGTGTAAGCAGGTAAAGAGAGCACAGCATTGCAAAAGCAAACATAGGCTCTGTTAAGCCCGAAAATGAAACTACTACACTCAGGCGTATACTTGCATAGATAAATGAAGCCATCCATGGTTTAGGGATAGCCATAGCTTTTGCCAGTTTGTAAACCAGATAAAAGTTAAGCGAAGTGAAAACAATGTTCACCAGTTGAACAGCGGTAAAACCAAACTGTGCAAACGGTGCCATTACCAGCACATAAACAGGCTTTGCCCATTGATGAAAAAAATGTGCCGGATAGTTGAAAGCATATTTGGCAAATAAATAATGCATCACACTATCGCCTTCATCGGAAGTGGTGGATGATAAAAAACGAACAATCAATAAGGTAATGAAAAACAACAAAGCCGCTGATTTCATTCCTTTTTCTTCACCCGGGAAGAAGAATCGCTTGATCATAGTTGCAAAATAGGGAAAAGAATGTTTGAAGTAAAAAATGCGGCGGCCAAAAGCCGCCGCATGGATATTACTCAATCGGTTTTTATTTCACTCCAATCACCGGTAAACTTTTCTCCCTGATCAGCTGATTAAACTTCGGCACATCTTCCGCAACAATTTTCTGCAGTTTATTTAATTGCTCATCGGCCTGCTTACTTAAATTAGCAAACACATCTTTTGATTGTTTACTTGGTGCATTGAAACCACTGTTGGCAACATCAAACACACCGCTCAGTTTATCATTTATTCTGATAGGATAGTTCAAAGGATCCTGCCCGCTCTTTGATTTGGTTTGATACAGTGTTTCTTCAATTGAAGTCAGCTCTTTTGTGATTGAAGCAGCCATGTCTTTGATATCTTTCGGACAATCCTTACCCTGCCGTGTAACAAATTCATTGATCTGTGTACGCAGTGCACGAATGTCTTTAATTCCTTTTTGTACATCGTTGAATTTTTGCTGCACACTTAACAGGAAGTTGAACTGTTCATCATATTCTGCCTGTGTGAGTTTATAATTCGGATCGGCTTTTATTACAAATGGCACTTCGACAGAATCAGTTCCAACTTTTACTTTAACAAAGTAACTGCCGGGAGGAGCAGTAATGGTACCGGGTGCACCATTCCATAAAATCATTCCTTCACTTGGTTCAGCCGGAGGATACTGCAGATCCCATGCAAACTGGTTCAATCCTTTTTGGATCTCCATTTTGTCTTTACCCTGTCCGACTTTGTCATCCGGGCGGGCATCTGTGCTGAATATTTTTATCAGTTTTTTATTTTTATCCAGCAATGTAACAGAAGCCTTGGTTGAATCGGTTACATCTTTTGCATTGAATGTAATTACAACAGGTCCGGCAGGATTTTCACCTACGTTACGTGGCGTTCCAAAGCGACGGGAAAAACGGTTCATCTGCATGCGCCATCCCGGATTAACATCAAACACATGCAAATTTTTGGCTGCTATTTCTGCTTTTGATTGCTGTATCACTGTCAAATCATCAATCACATAAAAACCCCTTCCCTGTGTAGCAACAATCAAATCATTCTCTTTAATAGTCATATCTGTAATTGGCACAACAGGCATATTCAGTTGAAATGATTTCCAGTTTGCACCATCATCAAATGAAACGTACATGCCAAACTCGGTGCCTGCATATAACAGACCTGCACGTTTTTGATCGGCACGCATCGCTCTTGTAAAATGCAATTTGTTGATGCCGTTCGTGATCAGTTTCCATGTTTTACCATAGTCTTCTGTTTTGTAGATGTACGGAGTATAATCATCCAGCTTATATCTTGTACCAACAAAATAAGCAGCACCTTTTTTTAACGGATCCACATCCACACAATTCCACATCATAAACTTCGGTGCATCTTTCGGTGTTACATTCTCCCAGTTCTTACCGCCATCTTTGCTTATATGGATCAATCCATCATCACTTCCTGTCCATAATAATTCTTTTTCGAGGAAACTTTCTGTGCCGGTAAAAATGGTACAGTAATATTCAACACTTGTATTATCCTGTGTTATCGGTCCGCCACTTGACTTTTGTTTTGATTTATCATTTGTTGTTAAATCAGGCGACAATGCCTTCCATGTTTGTCCTTCATCTTCGGTTGCAAACAATACATTACCGGCAGAGTATAATTTCTTTGGATTATGTGGTGAGAAGAAGATAGGGAAGTTCCATTGAAAGCGATACTTCAACACATCAGCACCTGCGCCCATCGGATTATCGGGCCAAACGCTGATAGCACGGTTCTCTCCGGTTTTATGATCGAGTCTTGATAAATAGCCGCCATAGTTACCCCCATAAACAATATCAGGGTTGTTTGGATCAGCAACTACATAACCACTTTCACTGCCTGCGGTTTCCTGCCAATCCTGTTCGGTAATCCCTGCACCGCCTGTGCGGCTTTTTATTCTGATGGTTGAATTATCCTGTTGCGCACCAAGAATACGATATGGAAAACTGTTATCAGTTGTTACACGATAAAATTGTCCCGTTGGCTGATTCATGTAAGTACTCCAGTTGGCACCACCATCAAAACTCACCTGTGCTCCACCATCATCTGCAACAATCATGCGGCTGCCATTTTCAGGATCGATCCACAAGTCATGATGATCACCATGTGGTGTTCGTAACGATTGAAATGTTCTGCCACCATCACGACTGAACATAAAATTTACATTGGGGCAATATACCAGGTCGGGATTTTTTGGATCAACAAATACTTTGCTGTAATACCATGCACGCTGACGGATATTATTATCACCACTCATCAGCTGCCATGTTTCACCAGCATCATCACTGCGGAACAAACCGCCATTTGCATTTTCAAGAATAGTATAAATGCGTTCAGGATTTGATGGAGCGAATGCCACACCTACAATTCCCCATGTACTTTTTGGCAAACCTTTTTTGTTTGAAACATTGGTCCATGTTTCTCCAGCATCAGTTGATTTATACAACCCGCTTCCTTCGCCACCACTTTCTAAACTATGCGGTGTGCGGATTACACGCCACATACCTGCATACAATACAGAAGGATTTTCAGGTTCCATTACTAAATCAGATGCGCCGGTTTGATTGTTTACAAACAAAGTACGTTTCCATGTTTTGCCGCCATCCGTTGTTTTGTATACACCACGTTCTTCGTTTGGTCCAAACAAATGACCAACAACTGCTACCCAAACAATATCTGCGTTTTTTGGATGGATGATAATGCGGATGATGTGACGTCCATCTTTCAATCCAATATTCTTCCAGCTTCTTCCACCATCTTCACTGCGCCACATTCCACCCAATCCTTCGCTCACATTACCACGCATGGTGTTTTCGCCTTCGCCTGCATACACAATGCTTTCATCGCTGGGTGCAACAGCTACTGCACCTATGGACGAACCAAAATACTTATCACTGATATTTTTCCAGTTACTGCCGCCATCACTGGTTTTCCAAACACCACCACCGGTGGAACCCATGTAAAAGGTTGTTTTGTTTTTGTAACTGCCGGCAACAGCAGCACTTCTTCCGCCACGGTAAGGGCCGATGGAACGATACTTTAATTTTGAATAAAGTGCTTCCTCTGCCGAAGAAGTTACCGGAGGAACGGGTTGATTTTTCTTTTGTGCATAACTAAGAACAATGCACAGAAATGTGCCCGCAAGCATACTTATTTTTCTCATACTGATTGTTTTGGATTTTGAATGTACGAAGGATTAACCTTCCATACTTCAATTGCTTACTCATTTTGATGAAAGGAAGTATTCATCTTTCAACAGGTCATCTCCTTTTATACATTTTTAAAAATAATTATCAATCCGTTTCACGGAAACGGCATATATTTTGACAAGGCATATTTCCCATTCAACTTTCTTTTATCCGCTTTAATAACCTTTCATCCTTGCTTTGCCTGTTTCATTTATAATGCACTGTATAAATCCGACAAGGGGATTTTTGGTAATACAAATTTTTATCCATCGCTCAGTAACCTTTCTACCTTTCGCTTCGTATTACCTGTAAACCTTATCAGAATTCAGAATGAAACTACTAACATTGCTATTCGTCGCCCTGTTTGCGATTTTCTCTTCGTTTGCACAAACGGCAAGTGCTGACCCGAATTTTTCTGCAAAAACAAAAGCTGCTCCCCGTCAGTTAATTGCCAAACGTACCAGCCTCCCAATTAAAATTGACGGACTGTTGAACGACAGTGCCTGGTCACAGGCAACGGTTGCTACTGATTTTATTGAATTCAGGCCAAAAGTTGGCGCAAGGGAAACTGAGGAAACAAAAACCATTGCTTATTTATTATACAGCAACGATGGAATTTATTTTGCCGGTTATTGCTATGAGCGCAGCAAAGACAGTATTGCTACCGAATTAAAAGGAAGAGATGGTTTCGGCACCAACGATTATATTGGTGTCATCATTGATACTTATAAAGACCACTTAAATGGTTTTGAATATTTTGTTACACCGCTTAATGAGCAATGGGATGCAAAAATGTCGCCCAACAGTAATGGCAACAGTGAAGATTTCAGCTGGAATGCCGTTTGGAAAAGCGGTGCTGTCATTCATGATAATGGATGGAGCTTTGAAATGTTTATTCCTTACAGTGCTATCCGTTTCGGTAAAGATGAAGTGCAGGACTGGGGAATTAATATTACCCGCCGTCGTCAAAAAACCGGTCAGCAAAATACCTGGAACCCGATTGATCCGAACGTCAACGGCTTTTTAACTCAGGAGGGTTACTGGACAGGTATCAGCAATATTAAGCCACCGGTTCGTTTACAACTGTCACCTTATTTTTCTGTGTATGCAAACAATTATCCCATCAATCAACCCGGTGTAAAAAATACGACAACACTGATCAATGGTGGTATTGATCTGAAGTACGGTATCAACCAGGCGTTTACACTGGATGCAACATTAATTCCTGATTTTGGCCAGGTGCAAAGTGATAACCAGGTGTTGAATCTTTCTCCCTTTGAAGTACAGTTTAATGAAAACCGTCCTTTCTTTACAGAAGGAACGGAATTGTTCAGCAAAGGCGGGTTGTTTTATTCAAGACGGATCGGTGGTACTCCTTTTCATTATTACGATGCAATGAATTCAGTTGATACGACGAGAGAAAGAATGATCAGCAATCCATCCCAGTCAAAGCTCATCAACGCAACAAAAATTTCAGGGCGTACCCAAAGTAAACTCGGGATCGGGTTTTTAAATGCCATTACTCAAACACAATTTGCAGCAATTGAAAATAAAGGATCGAAAGAAAAACGAAATTTTTTGAATGATCCTCTTACCAATTACAATGTGTTTGTACTTGATCAGTCATTAAAACACAATTCCAGTATTTCGCTCATCAATACCAATATAATGAGAAGTGGTAAAGATTACGATGCGAATGTTACAGCAGCTCTCTTTGATTTCAATGATAAAAAGAATACCTGGAACCTGGGAGGTAAATTATCCGTAAGTCAGCTGCTTGGCATTACTGCTGAAGGAAAAAATGTTACAGGCTATAATCATAATTTTTATTTCGGGAAAACAAGTGGCCGTTTCAACTTTAATGTGTACCAGGAATTGATGGATACAAAATACCGCCATAGTGATATGGGTTATTTTACCAACAATAACTTTTTAACACATGGCATGTATATGGGTTATAACTGGATTGTGCCAAAAAGCTGGTATAACCAGATCCGTATCAACTTCAATTCGGCAGTAAGCAAATTATATACTCCCAAAGGCAACATTAAAGAAACCTACCAGTTTGGTGAGTTCAATTTTAACGTGAACGCCCAAAGCAAAAAACTCTGGTGGTATGGATCATATATTGGTTTCAGCACTTTAACCAATGATTTTTATGAGCCACGCAAAGAAGGATATTTTTTCCGCAAAAATGCCAGCGTTGCATTTGGCGGATGGGTAAACAGCAACGAATCAAAAAAATATTCATTTTATGTGGAAGGATACACACGCCGTATTGTTCATTTCTATTCTTCACAGGCAGTTGACCTGAGTATTGGACATACCATGCGGTTTAACAAACGGTTCTCTGTATCTCAGAAATTAAACATCATGCCCCGTTTCAACAATATCGGGTTTACAATTATTGACACAGCAACGAATGATGTTGTCTTTGCCCGTCGTAAACGGAATACAGTTGAAAATATCTTATCTGCGAAATACAGCTTCACCAATAAGATGGGCATTACCTTCCGTATGCGTCATTATCTCAGCACGGTTGATAACAAAGAGTTTTATACACTGCAGACAAACGGATTACTTGTTGCAAGGCCGGGCTTTACTGACAATTTAAATAAGAATGTAAACATTTTCAATATTGACATGGTGTATACCTGGCAGTTTGCCCCGGGCAGTTTCATAAATGTGGTATGGAAAAGTTATATTTTTAAAGACGGAGATATCATTGAGCGGGACTATTTTAAAAACCTCGGCAATACTTTAGATGCTGACCAGAACAATAACATTTCACTGAAAGTAATTTACTTCCTCGATTATTTAGATATCAAGAAATGGGGGAAGAAGAAATAAAAGAAGAGCGGCGCCGTTGGCGCCGCTCTTCTTTTATCAGATAATTGTTATTAATTCTTCACCGGCTTATTCATCTCCGGCAGCTTCGGCATTTCTTTCTGAATTGCATCCATCACTTTCTTTTCAAACTGCAGCTTCAGCAGTTCATTCTTCTGTTCGGCTTTAACAATTTCAGCTTTCAATACTTCTGCCCTTTGCAACTGCAGGTTACCTGGCCTTGCTTCCTGCCCAACTACTGCACTGTACACTTCGCTGACATCAGAACGTAAGCGTTTCAGATCACCCGTTCCCTTCATCACCGGTGGAACTAATGTTAAACGGAGCTCTTCCAGTTTGTTCCAGTAATCCTGCAAGAGTGTTTTTGTTTTTTTATTCTTAGTTGAATCAATGTTCTTCTTCAGCATTGCCTGTGTTGTGTTAATGCTGTCAACCAATTTTGCCAAACGTTCATTCATGGCAAATAATTCCTGCCCGGTTTTGTATTGCAGTTCCCTGTCCTGTAACGTAAAATCTTTGTTAGTTTCATCGTGCTGCATCTTTATCACCTGCGTATACTCTTTGCCATTTACTTTTACCTTAACTGTATAATCGCCGGGGAAAACCTGTGGAGCAAGGAAACCAGCCCGTTCCATCTGGCTACCACCCTTTGCGGTTTTTGGCGGAGCACTACGTTGGTTCCAGATTACTTTATTATATCCCTTTCTGTTGGTTGGTGCCAGTTTTTGTACCAGCTTACCATCCTTATCATACACTTCCATCTGAATGCTGTTTGCTCTTTCTTTTAAATAATACTGAATGGGTGTAATAGTTGAAGGTAGTCCGCCATTCCAGTCGCCACTTGCATTTTGAAAACCGCCGGCATATTTTCCCATGGTTAATGTAATAGGCTTGTTGTTCAGTAAAGCAACATCCTGCGCTGCAACTGCCGGAGTGATATTCCGCATGATCGATATATCCTCCACAATAATAATTCCACGTCCATGTGTTGCCAGTATTAAATCATTTGTCTGTTCCTGAATTTTAATATCTCTTACCAATGCATACCAGGGAATATTATTTTTCATACGGAACCATTCATTACCGCCATCTACACTGGCAAACAATCCCATTTCTGTTCCTGCAAATAATAAATTTTTATTAACGATATCTTCTTTAATCTTATGTGCAAAGCCGGTAAATTCTTTGCTTTCAAACTTCCTCCATGTTTTACCCATGTCGGCACTAACAGCAATATAAGTTTTGTGATCGCCATAGCTGTGATTATCAAACGTAGCATACACTACGTTTTTATCATACTGCGATGGTTCAATACTGCTTACCCATGTTTGTTTCGGAATACCTGCTGCTGCATAATTGGTGGCAACATTGGTCCATGTTTTTCCTCCATCAGTTGTGTATTGCAGATTACCATCATCCGTTCCCACCCAGATTATATTTTCATTCAATGGTGATTCTGCAATGGTAAAAATGGTGCAATGATTTTCTGCACTGGTTACATCCATGCTTAACCCGCCGCTTTTTTCCTGTTCCTGTTTACGTTTATCATTCGTCGTTAAGTCGGGAGAAATTTTTGTCCAGTTGGCACCACGGTCTGTACTCTTATATAAATACTGTGCGCCTGCATACATATTTTTTTTATTCTTCGCTCCAATTACAATTGGCGTGTTCCAGTTGTATCGGAGTTTTTCATCACCTGCTGCTCCCTGCGGCTGAATGCCCACACTTGTTCCCTGTTTCATATTTATGCGGAACATATTTCCTCCCTGGTATTCTGCATAGGCAATATCAGGATCAAAAGGATCAGGTTGTGTCCAGAAACCATCACCACCATAAATTGCTTTCCAGTCACCATTCAACACACCACCGGGCACTGCACTTGGCGCAACCCAGCTTCCATTATCCTGCAATCCGCCATAAATACGGTAAGGCTGCTGGTTATCTGTACTTACATGATAAAACTGCCCTACCGGTAAGTTGTTACAAAACTTCCATGTTGCACCACGATCAAGACTAAAATAAACTCCACCATCAGTACCTACATATAAAATATTTGTATTGTTGGGATTGATCCATAGTGCATGATGATCGCTGTGCAACCATCCGCCTTCATTGCTTGCATCAGCAAAAGAATATCCCCCGTCACTTGAATAAGAAAATGAAAAGGCAGGACGGTAAACTCTCTTCGGATCTTTTGGATCTATTTCAAGTGTTGAAAAATAAAATGGTCTAGATACAATGTTGCTGGTTGCACTTTGCTGCTTCCATGTTTCACCTCCATCAGCAGAAATATACAAGCCGGTGTTTTCACTTTCAACAATGGCCCATAAATTTTGTGGTGATGATGGTGCCAGTGCAATGGCTACACGGCCGAATGGTTTTTTCGGCAAACCATTCGTTAACTCTTTCCATGTTTTACCTGCATCAGTTGATTTATAAATTCCACTCCCTGTTCCTCCGCTGTTAAATGCATACGGCAATCGGCGAAACTCCCAGGAGGTTGCATATAGTACGTTTGAATTAATTGGATCAATTTCCACATCGGCCACTCCTGCTTTTTCGCTGATGTATAAACTTGTTTCCCAGGTTTTACCTGCATCAGTTGATTTATATAATCCACGATGTTTGCTATCGCTCCACAAAGGACCCGGTGCTGCTACGTAAATCACAGATGAGTTGTTGGGGTCAACAATTACTTTTGCAATATGCTCTGTACTGTCGAGACCGATCTTTGTCCAGTTGTCGCCGGCATCAGTTGTTTTATACATGCCATCACCGATGGAAACAGAGTTACGCATATTGCTTTCACCCGTTCCCACATAAATGATCTTTGGACTTTTCTGATCAATCGCCATTGCACCGATACTCTGAATATATTTATCAAAGATGGGTTTGAAAGATGCTCCTGCATTGGTGGTTTTCCAGATGCCGCCACCTGCAGTGCCAATATAAATTGTTTTACCATCGCTGTTAACGCCAACGATTTCTGTGATACGTCCGCTCATTGTGCCGGGACCGAGATGCCTTGCTTCCATCATACCAAAAGTGGAAGAGTTAATCTGTGCCTGTATCAATGTGCTGCAGCTGAGAAGAAGGAAGAAGGTGGAATAGGTTTTTCTCATACCATTAAATTTGTTTTAGAAAAAAACCCCGACACATGGGTCGGGGTTTATATCAGAAAGATAAAGATTACTTCGTTGGTTTAAAAATTGATTCATCAACAGCTTTATTCACTTCCACTTTTGCAATTGTAAAATCTGCATTCATGCCCGGTGCAAGTGGAACAGTCATCCCCATTGGTACAACAATTCCTTCCGGAAGTTTTGTGAAATTAGAAAAGGTATAAGACACTTCTGCTTCCTGTCCATCAGCTTTTCTCACCTGGGTACTCTTTACAATATAGTAGGTTTTAGGATCAATGAAATCCGTCTCAACGCCGCCATCTTTTTTGGTAACTTTCAGTTTAAAGCACTCTGTACCATCTACATCTTCTTTTCCAAGCAACTCGACAGTATGACCCTTTGCTTTATGATCAATCAGACTTCCCTGGAGATCCAGCGCATCCTGTCCACCCTTTACCTGTTCTTCTGTCATAGGTTCAACTTCTGTTTTTTGCTGAATAGGCATATACATCCAGCCCGCAGTAGGGGTGATGATAACATAATTAGCCATTCCCATAATAGTAATATCCTGCCTGGATCCTTTTTGATGAAGCACTGTATTTACCACATCAATGCTCATGCCATTCACAGCCATTGTTCCTGTTTGTACAAGACTGGTTATTTTCTTCCAGTTGTCCACTCCACCTACGGCTTCAATATGTTTGCTTACTATCTCGTCAGCTGTTTGTGCTTTTACGGTTACAAAGCTGAATGCGGTTGCTACAAACAGACTGAATAATTTCACTGATTTCATTGTGATGTTTTTTTTGTTTTATATAAGTTGTAAAGAAAAGAAATTTGTTACGTTTAAACGGCAGTTTTTTATTTATTGCATTACTTCCGGTTTGAAGGCTTTGGGGTCAACAGGCTTGTTTACTTCAATTTTTTCGAAAAACAGGCCACCACCCATTCCAACTATTGTTGTTTTAAAAGAAAAAACATAACCATCGTCAGTTTTTTTATAATCACTGTAGTCAATCTTTGTTTCTCTTGGTGCACCGCCCTGGCCTCCGCTACCACCTCTTCCACCAAAACCGCCACCCATTGTTGCCATACGGTCAATATAAAATGTTGTAGGGTTAATAAAGTAGGTAATGTCTCTTCCTGTTTTTAATGTGAGTTTAATCTTCCAGCATTCTGTTCCTTCCACATCTTCTTTGCCAATCAGTTCAGCTTTGTGTCCTTTGGTTGCGTAATCTACCAACGGACCTGCACAATCTGTTTCGCTCTGCATATTGGTAACCATTTCAGCGGTCATGGGTTCAAAATTACCATTGGTTCGCTGGCTCTGGTTCCAGCCTTCTTTATCAGTAATTACTGAAATCATATTGAACATAGAGGAACTCACTTCACGTCTCATCAGTTTTCCATCAACCTTCCATATTTTCTGCGTAATCTCTGCTCCATTCTGCATTACACTGGTTCCCTCCATATAAATACTTTTAATGGAAGCCAGTTTATCCTTTCCGCCCATTGCGTCGATATACTTATTGATGATTTCGTCGGCTGTTTGCGCATTCACTGCAATTATTCCGGTGAGTGCCAGCATCAGCATTGCAAGCTTTTTCATGTGTACTTTGTTTTAAGTATCCAAATTTATGACGGACTTGTGGAATAAAGTGTTCCTTCTATCCAGTATCTTGAGCCACTAATCCCAAATAACAAATCATGGATGTAAAGGGTTCATTTAAAGTTGCAGGCAATGTGGTGAATATTTTCGCTAAAGAGATCTTTTACGGCGAAGTAGAGGTTGAAGACGGAAAGATCAAAGCCATTCACCCTATCAGCCAACAGCCATCGGCCAACCTACCTTTTATTCTTCCCGGCTTTATTGATTCCCATGTGCATATTGAAAGCTCCATGCTGGTACCTTCTGAATTTGCAAAACTGGCTGTTGTGCATGGTACGGTGGGAACTGTCAGCGATCCTCATGAAATTGCCAATGTATGCGGCATGACAGGGGTTGATTATATGATTGAAAACGGAAAGACAGTTCCTTTTAAATTCAACTTTGGTGCACCCAGTTGTGTACCGGCCACCAGTTTTGAAACAGCAGGTGCTGTGCTGAATGCAGCCGATGTAAAAGCATTGCTGCAGAGAGATGAAATCAAATACCTGAGTGAGATGATGAACTTCCCCGGTGTGTTACATGCTGATGAAGAAGTAATGCTGAAAATAAAAGCTGCTCATGAATTGGGCAAACCTGTTGATGGACATGCGCCGGGATTGAGAGGTGATGATGCAAGAAGATATATACAAGCCCCCCTAAATCCCCCCGAAGGGGGGACTTCAGACTCCTATAATTTAAATAACGTTTACGGGTATCAAACAGCTGATCCTTTATTGTATGGGCTACTGAAAGACTATGTAAAAGAAAACAGAAGTAATCCAACTGATGCAGAGATTGCTCTATGGGAACAACTGCGTGGTAAAAGTTTAAGTGGTTATAAATTCAGAAGACAACATATTATCGGAAGTTATATTGCTGATTTTGTCTGTCTTTCAAAAAAACTGATTATTGAAGTAGATGGATTGATACATTACTTACCTGAAAACAAAATGAATGATGCTGAAAGAACAGAACAACTGAATGCGTTTGGGTTTCATGTAATCAGGTTCACTAACAACGAAGTGTTATTTGAAACAGAAAAAACGATTAACAGCATTCTTGAAAAATTAAACGGGTTAAAAGATAATGAAGCTGCTGCCTTTATCCCCCCTTTGGGGGGTGGGGGGGCTGTAATTTCTACTGACCACGAATGTTTCACCAAAGAAGAAGCTCTTGATAAATTACAATACGGCATGAAAATTCTCATCCGTGAGGGAAGTGCTGCTAAAAACTTTGAAGCATTGGTTGATTTGATTGATGAGTACCCAGATATGATGATGCTCTGCAGTGATGATAAACATCCCGACAGTTTGGTGGATGGGCATATCAATCAACTTTGCGCAAGGGCTGTTGCCAAAGGAAAAAATATCTTCAACATTTTGCAGGCAGCCTGTATCAACCCTGTACTGCATTACAAATTAGATGTGGGTTTGCTGCGGGTGGGTGATGCAGCAGATTTTATTGTGGCGGATGATCTGAATCAGTTCAATGTGCAGAAAACATTTATCAATGGAGAACTCGTTGCAGAGAATGGGAAGTCGTTAGTGGTGAGTCGTCAGTCGTCAGTGATCAACAACTTTTCTTGTTCTGAAAAAAAAGAAGAAGATTTCTTTTTTCCTCTCAACAAATTTGGTCATGCAGATGCAGAGAATATAGAACAGGTGTATGTTATTGAAGCAATGGACGGACAACTGATCACAAATAAACTCATTGAGCCTATTTCTTCATTTGAAATACATGATCATCTCATTTCAGCCAATACAGATAAAGATTTTCTGTACATGGTTGTGGTAAACCGTTACCGCAGTGCGCCTATAGCCAAATGCTTTGTGAAAAACTTTGGATTTAAAAAAGGAGCGATTGCTTCCTCTGTGGCACACGACAGTCATAATATTATTGCCGTTGGTGTGGATGCGGCAAGCATCTGCAAAGCAGTGAACCTCGTCATTCAATCAACCGGTGGTGTAAGTGTGGTTGATGAAAACAAAGAACTGGTGCTGGCCCTGCCCGTTGCCGGTTTAATGAGTACAGATGATGGATACAAAGTAGCTGAAGCATACAGCAGGATTGACAAAACAGCGAAAGAACTCGGCTCTACATTAGCAGCTCCTTTTATGACATTGTCTTTTATGGCCTTACTGGTTATCCCTCATCTGAAACTGAGTGATATGGGTTTGTTTGACGGTGATAGTTTTCAGTTGGTATAATTGGATTATCTGCAACAAAAATAAGTACGTTCACTCTTTAATAGCACAACAGGTATTACCTTTAGCCCACTGAAATTAAAAACCATGAGAAAATTCCTCAGCATTTCCGTAGTAATCATCCTTCTTGTTCTGGCAGGTATTATTTTCTGGCGATATTACTATGTGTTTGGTGAAGGTGTTAAAGCCGGCGAATTAAATTACATGGTAAAGAAAGGATACGTGTTTAAAACATACGAAGGTAAACTCATTCAATCAGGACTGCGTTCAAAAACACCGGGCACTGTTGCCAGTTATGAATTTGAATTCAGTGTAACAAATGACAGTATTGCCAATGTGCTGATGCTGAACAGCGGTAAAGAATTTGAACTGCACTATAAAGAATACATGGGCACTATTCCATGGCGTGGACATTCCGTGTACATTGTTGACAAGATCGTTAATATGAAGGAAGTAAAATAAATTATACTCCTCCCATCAAACAGAATATAACCGGCTGCTTATGCAGATCCGGTTTTTTTATTTTCCACTCTGCCACCGTTTTTGTTTCTATGAATTCATTGGGGGCTGTAAGATTGGCTGAAATACAGATTCTTGTTTTTGGATTGCAGGTTTTCAGAATGGTTTCGAGCAGCTGATTATTTCGGTAAGGTGTTTCAATAAATATCTGTGTACTTTCAAATTTGGCAGAAAGATCTTCGAGTTGATTCAACTTCCTTCTGCGTTGCGGTTCTTCAATGGGCAGGTAACCTACAAATGCAAACTGCTGTCCATTCATACCGCTTCCCATCAAGGCTAATAAAATAGAACTCGGTCCAACCAATGGTCTCACCGTTGCGCCATGTTTATGCGCTGCTTCAATCAATACCTGTCCGGGATCAGCAATACCGGGACAACCGGCTTCACTGATAATGCCAACGGTTTTATTCTGCTGCAGCTTTTGAATAAACTGTCCTTTTACCTGTGTTTCTGCTTTATGAATCGTAAACCATTCATGATCATCAATCACAATGGCCTTGTCTAATTTCTTTAAAAAACGCCGGGCTGTCCGTTCGTTCTCTACAAAAAAAACTGTGCATTGTTTTACAGCATCCAGCACATAAGCCGGAATGGATTGTAAACTTTCTTCATCTAACGGAGCAGGAATAAGATAAACTGTTGCCATTAAGGGTTTTCATTTTGGTGATATAAACTTAAGGTGGCTGCAACAACTGCATATGCAGGTGCTAAAATCCAGCCAATAACCGGAATTACATGCATAAGAAAAAACACCATGCCGTTTCCAATCGCCAATCCTTTTCTGTTGCTGATAAAGTCAATGCTTTGCGATGGAGAAAGTTTATGACGTTCGGTACTGTAATCGAGCATGGAAAAACCATAGTAATAACATTCAACCATAAATGCAATCAGCGGACTGATCCATCCCACCACAGGAACCAAAGAAAATAACAAAAGAGTGATGGTATACACTGTTTGCCATAATGTATTCCGTAATGCCAAACGGATACCACGCCAGATATCATGCAGCAACTGCTGCATGCTGAATGGATAATCTTTTCCTTCCAGGATATTTTCTGTTTTCTCACTCAGGTAAGCAAACAACGGCGAACCAACAATGAGAAATAAAAATTTGAACAGTGAAAAATAAAAGAACAATAAAATCAACCGGAAAATGATTGTACCGGTAATGAACAGGAAATTGAGGAAGCTGTTGTTCATTGCATCGAGCCAGCTCTTAATACCAACTACATTAAAGAGCCAGTCAAGAAAATCAGTACTTGAATTCCAGAACAGCCACATACCACCCATGAACATGAGCATATAGATGACGCCGGGAATAAAAATCCATTTCCATAACTTGTGCTTCACAATAAAATTATGTGCTTTGAAGTAGGCCTGTATTGCTATGACGAGTTCTTTCAGCAAGCGTTGTAAGTTTTTATTGAATGACCGATATTGGCGTTAATTACAGGCAGAGGCGGCAAAATACAACAAAATGCAAAAGCTCAGCAATGATTTTTATTTGCGTAACAATGTGGTGCAGATTGCAAAAGATCTGTTAGGCAAAATTATTGTCACAAAATTTGATGGGCTGTACACTGCCGGAAGGATTGTGGAGACAGAAGCTTATGCCGGCATCATTGATAAAGCATCGCATGCATACAATAACAGAAGAACAAACCGAACCGAAATTATGTTTGGCAAAGGCGGCACTTCGTATGTGTATCTCTGTTATGGTATTCATCATCTATTTAATGTGGTGTGCAATACAAAAGATATCCCTGATGCAGTGCTCATCCGTGGTATTGAACCTGTAGAAGGAATGGATGCCATGCTGAAACGTTTCAGCAAACAGAAATTCGATTCATCTATTGGCCGTGGTCCCGGTAACGCCAGCAAGGCGCTAGGCATTTATACACAGCATACCGGATTGAGTCTTCAAAGCAAAGAACTATTCATTGCTGATGATGGAACAGCAGGATTCGACATTGCCGTTTCCAAACGTATTGGTGTTGATTATGCAGCTGAACATGCACAGTGGTTGTATCGCTTTTTTATTCATGGTAACCCGCATGTGAGTAAGCATGTGTTTAATAAGGAAGGGATAATGCTGCTTTAAATACGGGTGCCGGGAAGGCGGTAAGACGGAAAAGAAATACAATACCAACAACAACTTCCCTCCTTCCCGTCTTCCCGGCAAATCAAATTCATCTAACTTTTTCCTCCTTGCTAAAGTCGGGGGCTATTCATTATTTTTATCGCATGGAGTGGATTAAAAAAAACCAATACTGGCTTGCCTTTCTTTCAGGCGTTGTGTTATCGCTCGCCTCTTATTACTTCAATCCCTTTGACTTAGATGCCAATGCCAACAAAGCTGTTGCAGTTGCCGTACTCATGATCACCTGGTGGATCAGTGAAGCATTACCCATGCCTGCTGTTGCATTAATTCCTTTGGTACTGCATCCTCTCTTCAAAATCGGAACCATTGAAGAAACTTCCAAAGCTTACAGCAATCCCGTGATCTTTTTATTCATGGGTGGATTTATGATTGGCCTGGCCATTGAAAAATGGAACTTACATAAACGCATTGCCTTAACTATTGTAAAACGCACCGGCACCAGTGGCGATCGCATCATTCTTGGTTTTATACTGGCAACAGGTTTTCTCAGCATGTGGCTTAGTAATACGGCTACAACGATGATGATGTTTCCCATTGCACTCAGTGTTATTGCTGTAATGAAAGAACATGAACAGCCCGGCAGCAGTATGAAAAACTTTTCCATGGTGCTGATGCTCGTCATTGCTTATGCCAGTAATATCGGCGGCATGGCAACCATCATCGGCACTCCACCCAATGTTGCTTTTGTTGGATTCATTGAGAAGAAATATGGTTACACAGTTCAGTTTTTCGACTGGATGATGGTCTGTACCCCACTCGCCATTTTATTATTAGCTGCACTGTACTGGGTGTTGGCGAAATGGTTGTTCCCGAGCAAGATCAAAAGTAGTGCAGATGCCAATGATTATATCTCATCCGAAATAAAAGCGCTGGGTAAATTATCCGTTGCTGAGAAAAGAGTGCTGGTGATTTTTATCATTACTGCATTGTTATGGATCACCAAAGATTTACTCAACAAACTCAACTGGTTCAAACTCGATGATAATATGATTGCCATCATTGGTGCGTTGGCTTTATTTGCCACACCAAGCGGAGAAAAGAAAGATGATAAAACGCATATGGTATTAGAGTGGCAGGATACTTCTAAAATGGCTTGGGGCATTTTATTATTATTTGGCGGTGGTATTGCATTGGCGAACTCGTTAGAGAAAGTTGGTGTGATGAGTCAGGTGGGAAACTGGCTGGCAGGTTTCAGTCATATAAACGGACTGGCGCTGGTGTTTATGGTTGTGGTGGTCTCTATTTTCTTAAGTGAAGTAATGAGCAATGTGGCGCAGGTAATTGTGTTTGCACCTGTACTGGCTGCACTCGCTGATGCTTTACATCTTGATCCTTTGTTACTGGGCATCCCGATGACACTGGCAGCAAGTGCAGCAGCCATGATGCCGATGGGCACACCACCAAATGCCATTGTATTCAGCAGTGGGCATATCAAATTAAAAGACATGATCAAAGCAGGTTTTGCAATGAATATCATCAGTATTATTTTAATTACACTGTTCTGCTGGTTTGTATTGCCGCTGGTGATGGGGGTGGTGATGAAGTAGGAAATGATGATACCAGCTTAGTTCCCTGATTGAACTTCGTTGCGTCGCATTCCGTTCATCGGTTTGTTTACTATGAAGCTTTTTACCGGCTGATTCCTCCTTAGTCGGAAGGACAAGACTTTTGAGCAGTTGTTATTGTTGCTGATCTGCTGTATTACTGCTCCGCATTGCTGTCATCCCGAGGAACGAGGGAACTGCTATCCAATGATGAAACAGTATTTTGAAATGCTGATTAAGGTTCTTAAATTTCTGAAAGATAAGATGTATTATCGCAAAACTAAACTGATACATTTTGCTCATTTGAACGACACAAGACTGCGACTATGAGAAAAACATTTCTACAAGCAATATTCACTTTACTCCTCTTAGTCATTTGTATTTCTGCCTGCAAGCAAAAGAAAACATATTACTTCAGTGTGGATGGCAAGGATAAAATGGAAATAGAAGAAATTTCAGATTCTGCTGCATATATGAAAGCATTCTTTAACTTCCAGGCCATCATAAAGCTTTACGAAGATGAGAAGACTTTTTCGCCAAATATCCGGCGCAAAAAACCTGAATCCTTTGCTTTGCTAAATGGTCAGGGCAAAGATATCACCCATACTGTTCAATTTGCAAAGAAAGACAGCCTTGAAAAAAATGTCATCAGAAGAATAAAAAGACTTAAAAACTTTTTTCAGGATAAAGCTGAGAAGTCTAGAGAAGTGAATTAACGTCTTCTTGAAAATTTAACCTAATCATTAAATTACCTTTATGATTTTCTTCAAAAACGCCAAACTACTAAAGGAAGCCAATATAGAAATAGAAAAGCTTACAGAAGAAAACAAAAACCTAATAGCTAAATATTCTTCGCTTATTGACAAGGATAAAGTGCTTATCGAGAAACAGAATGAAATAAAAATTGCTGAAGAAAGATTAAATGAACTTAATGACAAGTACCAAGCCTCTTTAAAAATTCATGAAGGCCTTGAGTATGAAATTACCTTATATAATGATTCTTTAGAGATCGGAACTTTTGGATTGTATGAACCTCAGTTTAGTTTTGAAACATCAGATAAATTCAAAGTTGAAATTGATAATAATTATCTTAAACAGAAAGAACTTATTAAAAGTGGTGAGGCGGTGATTTGTACCACTGAATGGACAGTTGGCGGCAGCAAGACAGAAGGCAGAAAGATGACAAATCAATACAAGAAATTGATGCTTTATGCTTTTAATGGAGAATGTGAAGGTTTAATAGCTAAAGTAAAATGGAATAATGCTACAAAAACGAAAGAACGAATTCAAAAAACATTTGACTCAATTAATAAACTCGGGGAAAGTCAAACCATTCATATAACAACGGAATTCCTAAACCTTAAACTTGAAGAATTCGCACTAACTTATGAATACGAACAAAAGAAGTATGAAGAAAAAGAGGAACAAAAGCGAATTAGAGAACAAATGCGTGATGAAGAAAAAGCACAAAGAGAACTAGAAAGGGAACAGAAAGATGCAGAAGAAGAGGAAAGGATTTTTCAGAAAGCTTTGGATAAAGCAAGAAAGGAATTAGGTTCTGCCTCACAAACAGATTTAAACAATCTTAATGAGCAGATAAAAACCCTTGAACAAAAATTGCAAGAGGCACATGAAAGAAAAGAAAGAGCAATTTCACTAGCTCAGCTTACAAAAGTCGGCCATATATATGTCATCTCAAACCTTGGTTCATTTGGAGAAAATGTTTATAAAATCGGAATGACAAGACGGCTTGATCCACTTGATCGGGTAAAAGAATTGAGTGATGCTTCCGTTCCTTTCCACTTTGATGTACATGCAATAATTTACTCTGAAAATGCACCGCAACTTGAATATGAACTCCATCAAAAATTTAGCGACAGGCGACTAAACAGAATAAATAATAAAAAGGAATTTTTCAAAGCATCTCTTGATGAAATAGAAGCGTTTGTGAAAGAACATGCAAATGCTGAGATTGAATTCACTAAACTCGCAGAGGCAAGAGAATATCGAGAAACATTGACAATGCTTGAACAACTTAACAAGCTTATTGATGCCGCAAAAGAAGAAGGAAAATTTCCTACCAGTCTTTTGTGACTTTCTTTTTTCTAACCCCTATTTATTTCCTGTAATTTTAAACTCCATTCAAAACAGGAACCACCATGGACAACTTTACACAGGATCTCCGTCTTGCTGTATTAATTGATGCAGACAATGTGCCCTATGCCAACATTAAAGAGATGCTGGAAGAAATTGCTAAACTCGGCACCCCTACCTTCAAACGCATTTATGCCGACTGGACCAAGCCAACTGTTGCAGGCTGGAAAAATGTGCTGCTGGAAAATGCCATCACACCCATTCAGCAGTACAGTTATTCAACCGGTAAAAATTCCAGCGACAGTGCCATGATCATTGATGCCATGGATATTTTATACTCCGGCAAAGTGGATGGTTTCTGCATCGTTTCTAGCGACAGTGATTTCACCCGTCTTGCTATCCGCTTACGGGAAGCCGGTATGAAAGTGATCGGCATGGGCGAAAAGAAAACACTCACTCCCTTCATTACCGCCTGCGATAAATTTATCTATATCGAAATTTTAAAGGTGGAAGAAAAGAAACCTGAACCGCAGGGAAGCAACCCGGCAAAAAAAGAAAACAAACCGAAACAGAAAGCATCACCCAATACCAACCAGGAACTCATTAAACTCTTAACAGAAAGTGTGGCCGATCTGGCAGATGACAGCGGTTGGGCTTTCCTTGGCGATCTTGGGAATTTCATCTTAAAGAAAAAACCCGATTTCGATCCGAGAAATTATGGCTTTACCAAAATGCTTCCACTCATTAAAAGTATTCACCGTTTTGAAATTGATGAGCGGCTCACAGGGAAAAATAATACAAGGCATATTTACATAAAACTGAAGTAAGGTTATTGAAAGAAACTGAACAGATAAACCATGCTTACCTCTACTTTAAAATCTCTTTTTTCAAGAGACCTGAATAAATTAAAAGCCGAACTGGAATTATACCGCAACGAAAAAAATATATGGCTTGCTGAAAAAAACATTGCCAATACTGCCGGAAATCTTTGCCTGCATTTGGTTGGTAACCTCAATGCATATCTTGGTGCAGAAATTGGCGGTACAGGTTATATCCGCAACAGGGATCTGGAATTTTCATTGAAAGATCTTCCCCGTGCAGAACTCATCAGTATGGTGGAAGCAACCATCACGGTTGTAAACAACGCACTTGATCTTTTAACGGAAGAAGACCTGCAGAAAGAATATCCATTGCTGGTACTTCCTCAAAAAACATCAACCGAATATTTTCTTGTTCATCTTGCTGTACACTTAGGTTATCATTTGGGGCAGATCAATTATCACCGCAGGTTATTAGACAAATAAGCAGTGCCCAACACTGCCGGCAACTGCAACGAATCAAACCCAAATCTGAAACGGCTTGTATTTAAAGGGATATAATAAAATACTAAGATGTAACAGAACCTGCTTCAACTCCTTATTGATTTCTGAAAAAATTCCTGCTTCATTTCTTTCTTTTCAAAAAGAAAGTTTTAACATTGGTTAGAATTGTTTTACCCAGAAACAGTTTTTATAACCATTAACCAACCATCCACATGAATCATTTTTACCCCAAACGGGCAGCTCTGCTCATGTTTTCTGTTTTTTTTATTACAGCAAGTCACTCACAAACCTGTCCCTCACTTGGCAGTATTAACTTCCAGCGGTGGAATAATATTTCCGGAAGTGCTGTCAGCAATCTTACTTCCAATGTCAATTATCCAAACAATCCAACCAGCACGGGTACAAGAACCTCATTTGAAATGCAAACCAACCTTGGCAGCAATCTTGGCATTAAAATGTATGGATGGATCTGTCCGCCCACAACAGGCAATTATATTTTCTGGATTGCAAGTGATAACAGTTCTGAACTATGGTTAAGTACTACGGTTAACCCTGTCAATAAAGTAAGGATAGCGTATAATACTTCATCTACCAACTCAAGGCAATGGACAAAATATGCTACACAAAAATCAGTATCAATTGCATTAATTGCAGGCACCAAATATTATGTAGAAGCATTAATGAAAGAAAGCACCGGCAATGATAACCTCGCTGTTGGCTGGGCTAAACCGGGTCAGAGCACTTCAGCTCCCAGCCAGGTAATCCCGGGTTCTGTTTTATCGGTGAACAATACAGCTGCTGATGCACAGGCACCAACAGCTCCTGCCAATCCTGCTGCAGCAAATATCACAACCACTTCTTTTACGTTATCATGGGCTGCTTCTACTGATAATGTGGGTGTAACAGGGTATGATATTTACCGCAATGGAATAAAGATCAACACGGCCAATATGACCGGCACCTCTTACAGTGTTACAGGTTGTGTACCCAACACGGCCTATGCCATGACGGTAAAAGCAAAAGATGCAGCAGGTAATCAATCTGTAGCCAGCAGCACATTGAATGTAACAACGATTGCAACAACAGCAGCCTCTGAAACATTTTCTGTACGCACAGTTATTGGCAACCAGCGCATGCCGCATGATCTTGTTTACGGACCTGATAACAATATATGGTACACCGAACGGTTTGGGGGCACCGTTAGTTTTGTGAACCCCGCTACCGGAGTGAAAAGAATCGTTCTTTCCTTAGGTTCAAAACTGGTTAGAGTGGGTGGACAGGATGGACTCATGGGATTGGCAATTCACCCCCAGTTCAATGAAGGAAGCCCGTATGTATATATCTCCTACACTTATCAATCACTCAGCTCTACCGTAAGGAAAACCAGGATTGAACGCTATACGTATGATTCAATTAATCAACTGTTGATTGCTCCGGTTACTGTTCTGGAAAATATTCCTGGCAGCAATGATCATAACTCTGCAAGATTAGCCATTGGCCCCGATCTGAAATTGTATTACTCAGTTGGTGATATGGGTGCCGGACAATTTGATAATCTTACACGCATCAATAATGTGCAGAATCTGAATATATATGAAGGGAAAATTTTACGGTTGAATACGGATACAGTTCCCGGCGATTCATGGATTCCTTCAGACAATCCTTTTACCAATGCAGGTCAACCAACAGCTGTGTACACTTATGGTCACCGTAACCCGCAGGGATTGGTTTGGGGAAATGCAAACGGTACATCTATTTTATACAGCAGTGAACACGGGCCGTTCAGTGATGATGAAATCAACGTTATTGAAAGAAGCCGCAACTATGGATGGCCGCAGGTGGCAGGTTTCTGCGATGGAAATTATAATGGCAGAACGATTGGTGGTTTTGCAGTTGTAAATGAACAGGCAAATTGTGTAACTCTCAATGCGAAGGAACCAATGCGTTCAATTTTCCCATCTGAAAATCCGCCAACAGGTGGTGATAATATGTTATGGCCTTCGATGGGGCCGTCAGGAACAGAGTTTTATGGAAGCACGGCAATACCAGGCTGGCAGAACTCCTTACTGGTTGCCACGCTCAAGGCAGGAGCTATCATCCGCTATCAATTAAGTGCAGATGGATTGGCGATCATTTCTGATACCATTAATTATTTCCGTGGATTAGGCCGCTTCAGAGATGTAATTGTATCGCCTGATGGTTTAAAAATTTATGTGGCATGTGATTCAAGTGGTTCTACATCAGGGCCAACCGGCGGCGTTACAACAACACCTGCCAACCCGGGAAGTATTTTAGAATTTACTTATGCAGCAGGACCTGCAGCAAGAAGATATGTTACTGCAGCACAGGAGCAACGTTTGCCGCAAAGCAATACTGCCAACAAAACTGTAGATGTGTATCCAAACCCTGCAAGCCAGTTCATTGTAGTGTATAACTATTCAATGGAGAACACAAGAACTGCATCGTTATATAATATGAATGGAACGCTGGTGCAACAGCAGCGATTGCTGCAATCTGCATCAAGAATGGATGTAAGCAACCTGCCTGCAGGTTTATACATTCTGAAAATAACAGATGCGAAGAAAACAAACATCCGGACAGAAAAAATTATTATTACTCATTAACCTTCTAACGCAAATAAAAAAAGCGGGAACCAAATGGTTCCCGCTTTTTTTATTCTATGCATTTTGTAATACCCAGATCAAACAGAACTACTCCATTTGTTAATTGAATGAGATCAGCAGCAGCATGCAGGAGAGATCATTATAATTATCAACGTTTAAAGTTTTATGCAATTTTTTTATTTCAGTACAGTCAGGCTCATTTAAAACAAACGTTATTTTTCACAACAACCGCTGTAATGAATTTCTGAAGTAAACATTTTCAAAACATGTCATCCGCCAACAAAGTTGTTTTATGAAAAAAGCAGCAGCAAAAAAAAAGCAAACTGTACTGTACAATAACAGAACCTCTTCAGAATTGCTGAACAAAAGAAATAAGGCTAATTCATTAAAATCTCGGGCAATTCAGTTTCTTCTTATTTGGATCTGTATGTTTCTTGATCCAGATAAGAGAGAGTTCTATACCACCCCTGCGTCTGGAAGCAGCGGCAAGACGGGATATGTTTACATCATAAGAAACTCCAAAACGGTAACTGCCAAACTCCAGTCCGGCATAAGGAATAATGGCATCGCCTACACGGTAAAAAGCACCGGCGTAAACATCTGTTGCATTCTCAAAATCATCATTCACTGTTAATCCAACAGCTGCACCAAGTATGGTTTCTGATGCGCCAGCCTGAAACTGCTGGTTGGCACTTACAAATAATGTTGTGGCATTAGCAATGGGAAAATAACCACCACCATGAATGGTGTAACGTGGATTCAGAAGAAAATTCGCACCCTGGAATGATACTTTGGGGCGGTTGATATGATACATGGAAGCACCAATATAAAAATTATTATAATCATTGGTGGCACCATTATAAATAACACCGGCATTGATGTCGGCATATTTAATATTTAAAAATCCATTGCTGGCAAATATTTCTGCCGTGTTACCGGTAAATCCGAGCGTAGTCAATTCATCTGCAAAATCAAGTTTGCTGATATCCAGACGCCGTTGCGCATAAGTGCCGCTGAAACCAACCCCGATCTGGTGATATCCATTTTCATCGAGTCCTTTATGATAAGCTGCAGAGCCGGAGATGTAACTGTTCTTCATTACACCGCTTCCATTCACATCATACATGCCCATTACACCAACACCAAACTGATCGTACTCAGGAATCTTATTACCCAGTATTCCAAAATCGGCTGATGCTGTTCCTGTACGGAATGCATTATTAATCGTAGGCCATTGATTGCGGTAGTTAACGGCCACCCGCATCTGCCCGTTAAACTTACCTGTTAAGGCAGGGTTCAATGTAAGTGGTGATGCGAAAAATTGTGAGAAATTAGGATCCTGTGCAAAAGAATGCAGGGTCAGTAATAACAACGGAATTAAAATGAGTTTTCTCATCAGTGATTGGTTATGAGTAAAGACGTTTTTCAAAAGCTGATTGCTGCTTTGCATATATTGTTACCATTACATTTGCTGTTTGGTGCCGTAAGCCAGGTCACCTGCATCGCCCAAACCGGGAACAATATACCCTTTCGCAGTCAATTCATCATCAATGGCGCCGCACCAGATTTTCACTTTAGGCTCATTGCGGGTTACAAATTCAATCCCCACAGTACAGGCAATGGCACAAACGATATGAATCTCTGAAGGTTGCCCTTCTTCACGCAAATATTGAACCGTTTTCACCAATGAACTGCCGGTAGCCAGCATCGGATCAGCCACAATCACCACCCTGTTTTCAAGGTTGGGGCTGCTCACATAATCCAGGCTGATTTCAAATGTCCCATCCCGGTGATGCTTTCGGTACGCTGAAATAAAGGCATTATCGGCCCTGTCGAAATAATTTAATAATCCCTGATGTAACGGCAATCCTGCCCTTAAAATTGTTGCCAGCACAGGTTGTTCTTTCAGCATTTTTACGGGGGAAGTTCCGAGAGGAGTCGTAATTTCTTTTTCTTCCCAGGCCATCAACTTACTGATTTCATAGGCGGCCACTTCACCAATACGTTCGAGGTTGCGCCGAAAACGCTGACGGTCCATTTGAATGTCCGTGTCTCTTAATTCAGCAACCCAGTTACTTACCAATGAATGCTGCTCACTTAAATTAATAACCATAATGCAGTTCTTATTCGTTTGTTGAGGTATACCGGTTTTATAGCAGTAATCCGGCTTCATTTCCCATCCAAAAAGCAACAATTTTTTGAATTATATGTCTGCTAAAAATCGCTGCCTTAATTTTACAAATCTAAATGATAAAGTTGAACCCATTTATCATTGGGAACAAAATCTGACAGCTTACTTTTAAAATTATAAAAAGAATGGTTTACCGGGCAATTGGACTGATGAGCAGCGACTCACTTAATGAACTTGAACTTGTTTTTGCAGAATTTGATGTGATTGGACAAAAATGGACTTACGAACTGAAATGTACTGCCCGTTTCCCTTACAGTACCGAATGGATTGACCGGTTAAATAAAGCTGCTGCTCTTTCAGCAGTTGATTACCTCCAGCTTCATGCTGATTTTGGTCAGTTCCTAGGGCAGCAGGTAAAACAGTTTATGGATGAAAATAAACTGGACTACCAGGTTCAGCTCATTGGTGTACATGGTCATCCTGCTTTTTATTCGCCTGCTACTAAAATGATTCATCGTTTGGGTGATGCTGCCGCTGTTGCTGCCATTACAGGTGTAAATGTGGTGAGCAATCTGCAATCAATGGATATTGCCTTAGGTGGAAATGGTTCTTCCTTATTTACTATGGCTGAAAAATTATTGACCACTGCAGAGCAAACAGATTTTAAAGAAACACTGTCCGTTGCTTTTTTTGCACTGCTTCGCTGGCGTGAAGAAAATAATATGCTGATGGCTGATACCGGTGCTGCAAGAGACAGTATTGGTGGTGCCGTATGGCTGGGACAGGAATGGTAAATTTTACAAACCCAACACTGCTTTTAACTTCAGATAACCTGCACGGCTTACAGGAATTTTTACACCTGATTTTAAAACAGCCACATGATTTTCTTTTTCATAAGGATCAATTCTTGTGATCTGCTGCATGTTTACCATATAAGAACGGTGAGTACGTACAAATAAAGAAGTGCTGAGTACTTCTTCAAAATAACCCATGGTTTGTTTTTTAAGAAAGCTTCCTTCAGCTGTATAAATTTTTACATAATCATCTGCTGCTTCCAGGTAATGTATTTCATGAACAGGAATGATTTTGATCTTGGTTCCTGTTTTCACCACCACCCGTTCATTCTGCATGGGATGTTTGGCTGCTTCTTTTAATAAATGTTCAGTCGAAATTTTTGCTTCGGCTTTGTTCAGCTCCATCCATTTGCTGATGGATTTATCAAAACGCTGCTGCGAAAAAGGTTTGAGTAAATAATCAACTGCATTTGCTTCAAAAGCCTGCATGGCATATTCATCAAAAGCTGTTGTAAAAATTACATGCGGCGGTTCTTCAATCAGCTCCAGCATTTCAAAGCCTGTGATCTTGGGCATCTGGATATCCAGAAAAATTAAATCGGGTTGGTGCTGCTGAATGGCTTTCACTCCTTCAAACCCATTGCCGCATTCTTCCATCAACTGCATTTGCGGATGCTGCTCCATGCATTCTTTTACAATGCTGCGTGCAAGAGGCTCATCATCTATGATCAATACTTTATAGTTCATTGTTTATAACGGATGTTCTGTTGTATCTGGTTGCTGCAATTTCATTGGCTGGGGGATCAGCACGTTTGTGATAAAGATATTTTCTTTTGCTTTAGTTTGCAGCAGATCATTGCGGCCGCACAATAAAAATAATCTACGCTGCACAGAATTTAATCCAAAACCCGTTCCTTTCTGTGCAGAAGATGTTTCTGCATCAAATGGATTTTCAACTGTAATGATCAGCTGACCATTCTCAGCATCTGCTTTCAGTTTGATGAGTGTTTCACCGGTTGTATCATACAGGCCAAACTTAATGGCATTCTCCACCAGTGGCTGCAGCAATAAAGCAGGCAACTGCAATTTCATGGCATCGGCATTGATTTCAATATGGGTTTCAAGACGGTTGCCAAAACGTACTTTTTCAATATCAAGATATAATTGCAATGAATGAATTTCTTCTTCCAGTTTCACCCATTGCTGTTCTTCTTTCTTTAATGTTGTGCGGAGAAATTCTGATAACTGCTGCACCATATTTCTTGCTTCAGCAGGTCTTGACCCGATCAATGCATTAATGGAGTTGAGTGAGTTGAATAAAAAATGCGGCTGTAATTGCTGACGCAGTTTGTACAGTTCTGCATCCCTTGTTAATTTTTCAGCCTCTGTTCTTTGTTTCTCTGCTTCATTATGTTCTTTCCAATTGTAATATGCATAACCGATTAAACTCACACAGCCGTTGATAAGAAAAGCTGTTGCAATCCTCAATGGCCATGTATTCTTCATCAATGACTGATAAGCCAGGTTATCCTTTAAGAAAAATCCCGTTACCCATTCGTTGATAAAAAACCAGCCAATGGTTAACAGCACAATCCAGATAAAGAGATTAAAGAAACCCTGCTTTCTTGGTAAATGAAAACGGAAGATGGTAATCAGCAGCATGGATACATAAATCAGCAGTGTATTACTGATGATGCTGTCCGTTAAAGCAGAAAACCAATCAAGCCCCATTTGATACAAGGCCAGCTGATGCACACAGATCCAAACAAACCAGCTGATGCAGAAAGGAATCATGAATTGCCGTGAACGGAAAGGTGATACAGCCACTTACAGTTGTTTATTGGTGAATGATTTCAACACATTGGTTCAGCAGATCCTGTGAACGGATTCTTGCTGAACGTATAAATAATACCGGATGATCTTCTTCGCAAATTTTTGAAAATACGACTGCTCCATCAACTCCTGTTTCAAACGGATAGATATCTGTTACCGCAATTAATTTCCATTGCACCGGTTGCTGTGCCTGGTTTAAGAAAGATTCTTCTTCACTCTTTGCGAATGCATCGGCTTTTGTAAGCGCCTCCTCTGGCGAAGCCGCAGAAACAAGCCGCAGCTGTTCTTCAAACTGTGCAGTGTGTTTACCATCTCCGCAAATGATACGGAAAATGATTTTTACAAGATACCAGCTCATAATGCAATTGGTTAAAATTTAAGCCGAATAAAATTATTCATTTCATACAGGGTAGCGCATCTCTGTTATTTTGATTTGATATCAATTCCACCAGCCATTACAAACCCTTCCAGCACAACTATTTTATCAGTGCTGATACCTGCAGGATGCGGACGCTTATCTTCAATGCCGCCAAATATTGCAACAGCCTCTGAACGTATTTGCCAATGCGGTGGAATGATTAATGTTGCTCCACCAAAAATACATACCACTTCAATTTTTATTGTACCTGTAAAATCAGCCTGCATCAGGTTAATTTCTGAACCGCCAAAAACCGTTACCACTTCACCACCTTTAAAATTCTTGGCGTAGATATTTTTTTTCACGGCACCAAACACTGCTGCTGCATCAATCACATCTTCTCCATTTGAGTCATCAACTGATGCGCCTGTTACGAAGGAAGTATCATCTTTGATAAAATTAGTGTCAGTTGAAATCCTGTTCCTGCGGGAAATTTTCCCTAACCCAAGTACAAAACTTAATCCAACTGCAATTAAAATAGCAGGCCAGAAGAAAGTACTCAAATGAAATTCAGGAAACATTTTCATTGCAAGAAAAAACCCACCCACTGCAAGTACTGTTAACCATCCGCCAGGTTTAAAGCCTTCCCTTACAGCCATCACAAATCCCACCAGGATGAGAATCATGGGCCAGGTAAATAAAAAATCAGGAAAAGGAAAATCTAAATTGCGGAGAAGGATCAGCACACCTGCTGCAATAATGAGAAGTCCGATCAGTGGTCTTTCGTTAAGTCTTCCCTGTCTTCTTTCGTTACGATCTTGTGCCATAAAAATGATTTATTACACAAATCTATCGTGCGGAATAAAGCCAGACAAGTACTGAGAGGTTTGCAGCAGCCAGTTATCGGTTAATGGCAGAAAGTCGTCGGTAAGTTGTAAAGTAAAAGACCAATTACTCTTTACAAACCATACTGATCAACGATATACAGCAGAAGCACCATGTTAATGGCGCCCAGCTCCAGTTCACGTTTGCTTACCATTTCAAATGTATCATTACCGGCATGATGATGATCGAAGTAGCGTTGTGAATCAGGACGAAGACCGCAAAGCAACGTTCCTAATGGACGAAGCGGACCAATATCAGCACCGCCGCCACCTTCACTGAATTCATACACACCATATGGTTTGAATAAAGGCATCCAGTTGCGCAAACGTTCCAACGCCGGACCGCCGGTGGTAAAGCCAAATGCTCTTGGTGTAAATCCACCTGCATCACTTTCCAAAGCAAAAATGTGTTTCTTCGTTTTTTCGGCAGCAGCCACTTCTCCATATTTAAGTCCGCCACGCAAACCATTTTCTTCATTCATAAACATCACCACACGAATGGTTCGTTTTGGTTTAATGCCGAGTTGCTTATACACACGGATGATTTCCATGCTCTGCACACAACCTGCTCCATCATCATGTGCTCCTTCAGCTAAATCCCAGGAATCAAGATGACCGCCAACGGTAATGATCTCGTTGGGAAATTCCGTTCCTCTGATTTCTCCAATTACGTTATAGCTTTTTACATCGGGTAACATTTCACATTCTGTACGGAAGAATAACTGCAACCCCTTAGTTGTTTTCAGTTCACGGCTCACATATTCTGCATGTCTTGTTGATACAGCGATAGCAGGAATTTTTGGAAATGAATCATTATAGGCGGTTGTGCCTGTGTGCGGAAAATCATCAATATTGCTTGCCAGTGAACGAATCATTACACCAATGGCTCCATACTTTGCCGCCATGGAAGGGCCACGGCCACGAAATTGTCCTGCTTCACCATAAGAACGGAAGGTTTCAACATTGGTTGGGTTCATGGGGAAATTATAAAACACAATTTTTCCTTTGATGCCTTTTTCACCAAGATCTTCCACTTCTTTAAACGACTTCACTTCAATTACATCAGCTTTAATCCCTTTCTTTCCTGTACCAACACTATTACCCAATGCACATACATTTAGTGAAAAAGTGTTTCCTTTTTCATCGACCAGGAAAGCACTTTCTTTTGCTCCACGTACCCAATGCGGCACCATACATTCCTGCAGGTAAACCGTATCGGCACCCAGTTCCTTCATCATACGGAAGGTTTCTGTTACCGATTTCTCTGCCTGTGGCGAACCGCTAAGGCGGGGGCCAACCTGTTTGCATAGGAACCGCAGATTATCATACGCCTTGCTGTTGGTAAAAATATCATCAGCAATTTTTTTAAACATGATGGAATCATTTTTCTGAGCAACTGTTATGGAAGTTGCTGAAAAACAAAGCAGAAAGAGAAGGGAAACTAAACGCATGGTGATTATTTTCGGATGAAACTGAGAAAATTGAAAATAAAACAACTATCCTGTCTGGCAAAATCATATCTGTCCACAACCGGAAAAATATACAGGCGGCAACAGATGAAAAAGCTCAGTTCGGTGAAAGTGCTAACTTCGCAGTCTTAATTAAGCTGTATGAAATAAGCCCGGCACCTGCCAGGCGAAAAACATCAAGCCCTAAAAATTAAAAATTACTGATGAAAATAGGTATCGTTTGCTATCCCACATTTGGCGGTAGCGGTGTGTTGGCAACAGAGTTGGGAAAAGCATTGGCAGAGAAAGGTCACATGGTTCATTTTATTACGTACCAGCAACCGGTAAGATTGAGCGGATTCTTTACCAATATCTTTTACCATGAAGTAAGAGTTCCGCATTATCCGTTGTTTGATTATCCACCTTACGAAACAACACTGGCCAGCACAATGGTGGATGTTGTGTTGAATAATGATCTGGATCTGCTGCATGTACATTATGCTATTCCGCATGCTTCAGCTGCGTACATGGCCAAACAAATTTTGAAAAAGAAAGGAAAAGATATTCCGGTTATTCTCACACTGCACGGAACAGATATTACGCTGGTTGGAAAAGACAAAACTTTTGAACCGGTTGTTACGTTTTCTATTAATGAAAGCGATGCCATTACAGCCGTATCAAAAAATCTGCGAGATGAAACTTATCACTCCTTTCATATTGAAAAAGAAATTGAAGTCATTTACAACTTTGTTGATGTAAAACGTTTTGATAAAAAACCACTGGATGCATTCAAGAAAGTGCTGGCGCCGAATGGAGAAAAAATTATTACCCATGCATCCAATTTCCGCAAGGTAAAAAGGGTGAATGATATCATTCACACATTTGCCAATATTCATAAAGAAATCCCATCAAAATTACTAATGGTGGGCGATGGCCCTGACAGGCCTGATGCGGAAGAACTCTGTCGGGAATTACATATTCATGATGATGTACGTTTCCTTGGCAAGCAACAGGAAATGGAAGAGATCCTTGCTATTTCTGATCTGTTTATTCTTGCATCAGAATATGAAAGCTTTGGTCTTTCTGCACTGGAAGCAATGGCAGCAGGCGTCCCTGTTTTATCAACCAACGCAGGTGGATTACCTGAAATAAATATTCACGGACAAACCGGCTTTATGGCCAATGTAGGTGATGTAAAAGAAATGAGCCGTTTGGGAACTGACTTGCTGAAGAATGAAGAACAACTGAAAATATTCAAACAAAAAGCAAAGGAACATGCAGCTGAATTTGATATTCACCACATTGTTCCTTTGTATGAAAAATTATATGAGCGCTTTGTTCCTGTTGTTGTCTAACGGCGGCGCAACCATAAGGCAGGATTCATGAATAGTTTTTCTTTTGTCATAATAAAATCAAGCTGACCTTCACCATCGAGATTAGTCCCTACTTTGCCGATGCTTTGCCCCGTTTTAATGTCTTGTCCTTTATTGACACTTACAGATGAAAGATTACTGTAAGTGGTAAAATACTTACCGTGCATTACGGTTACGGCACTCATTCCGCCCACATCAAATACACTCACAACCTGCCCATCAAAACATACTTTTACAGTTGTACCCGGAGGTGAGGCTATGGTAATGAAGTCCTGATTGCCTTTTATATTAGTACCGGGTATTGTATAAGCTCCATAAGCTATTGCCACATAACCATTGTCAACGGGAAAAGGAAGTTTGCCTTTGTTAGTTTCAAAACTGTTACCCAGCGCAAGATCTTCTTTATTGTATTCAAGATAGCTTTCCGGTTTTTTGACAGGTTCTTTTACAACAGGGTTTGTTTTAACAGGAGCGGTTGGTGTGGTAACTGTACCTGTGCTTGGTTTTGTATTTTCTTTTACAATTGCTGCGGCAGCTTCTTTATCTTTTCTTTCCTTTTCCAAACGATCAGCTTTTACTTTTGCTTCAGCCTCTTTTCTTGCTGCTGCAATTTCCCTGCTGATAATGGATGAAATAGACGCCTGTAATGATTGCGCCTGTTTACGCTTAGCAGCAATAGTGCTGTTAATTTCTTTTTCCCTGTTCTTTAGATTCTTTACCACTGCATCCTGTTCCTGTTTATCCTTTACCAGTTCCCCCATTTCTTTTGCCTGACTCTGTATGGTGAGTGTTTTTTCTTTTTTGTTATTGGTGAGCTGAACAATCTTTTCTTTATACAGTATTTCTGTATGATTGATTGCATCGAGCTGCTGTGCACGGAAACTGCGGTATGCTTTCATATAAGCAATACGGCGGATTGCATCATTAAAGTTGGTTGCAGAAAACAGGAAGTTCAGGAAATCATAACTGCTCCTGTTCTTATACGCATACACCACATTGTGTGCATAGTTCATCTTCAGTGTATCCAGATCTTTCTGCAAACGTTTCATTTCACGGTAAGATGTATTAATATCACCTTCAATGGAACGTACCTGTTTATTAATAGTGTAAATAACCTCGTTACGCAAACGGATTTTATTCTGAATCAGTGTAAGCTGTCCAATACTTTGCTTCTTGTTTTTCTTAATCTCGTTATACTGGTTATTAAGCACTTCAATTTCCTGGAGTGTCTGTTTTCTCTTTTTTTCGAGATCAGTTTTGTCCTGTGCAAATACAAGTACCTGCAGGAGAGTAAACACAGTAAGCAAACAGATTTTCAGCATAGGCATGGTTTGAATGATTACAAAAATAAGGGTTCAGGTTGAATGAGTTAAACGCAGCCTTATTTGAAAACGTATGCCGTTTTAAATTCTTTTGAATTTTTTAGGAATTGTAAAGGGGAAGCTTAACTGTTCATTAAACTTATAATCCTTGAATTTAAGCTGCACTTCCAGCTTATTCTGCTGTATAATGGATATTTCCCTGAACGCAGAGAACATAACTCCTGATTTATTTTCGTAATCGGTATAAATCAAATCGCAGGTACGGTTCATCACAGGGTCATTATCATCGAGCTTGCTTTTTTCAACCAAAAATCCATTCCCTATGGAAAGACGGTTTTTAAACTGCGGATCAATACTGAGCAATGCATAACCATTTGCTGCCTGGCTGTAGGATATAATACTGTCTTTATTAAAAAACAAAGGATTGCCCACAAGTAAATTCTGTAAATCAGAAAAAGCAAATGGTATCTGGCTCACTTCCTGTATATGGTCCAACGGCCGCACCTGGTACGTGTTCGCCAGTTTATCCAGTACCTTAATACTGTCTTTGGTAATCAGTACACGTATTCCTTCAATACCAATATCGTTACTGAGTGAAATCCAGATGAGGCTGTCTTTCAGCATCCGGACATTCGCAATAAAATCGGGTTGCTTTCCTTTACTGTTTGTATAATCAACTCTTATTTTAGCAGAGAAAGTGTTGAACTCAATTCTGTTCTTCTGAACTTTCTGCAATAAATCATTTACCATACGCATGGTATCTTCATGTGTTGGCTGCACTACTGTTACAACTGTTGCAACGGTATCTTTCTTAACAATTGCCTGCTGAATTTTTTTAGTTGAGCGGCAGGCAGAAAATACCATCAGTAAAACAATTGAAACAACTAAGAAATAAATACGTTTGATCATACTGTTAATTTTTTCCTGTGCTGCCAAAACCGCCTGCACTTCTGTTTGTATCTTCTATTTCAACCGAAAGTTCCCAGTTAATTTTTTCAACTTTCTGTATCACCATCTGTGCAATACGTTCGCCGCTTTGTACGGTATGGGTTTCATTACTCAGGTTGATCAGGATAATCTTAATTTCTCCTCGGTAATCAGCATCAATTGTTCCGGGTGTATTTAAACAGGTTATGCCCTGTTTAATTGCCAGCCCGCTTCTTGGACGTATCTGTGCTTCAAAACCCTGTGGCAATTCTATTGATAACCCTGTTGGGATCAATGCACGCTGCAAAGGTTTTAATTCAACAGCTTCTTTTATATATGCCCTGATATCCATTCCGCTTGAACCTTCTGTTGCGTATGCTGGCAATGGATTATTTGAATGATTAATAACACGAACCTTCATATAACAAATTATTTTTCGAGTAATACGGTGGCATACGCTACCAATCCTTCTTCTCTTCCCACAAAGCCCATCTGTTCTGTTGTAGTTGCTTTTACTGAAACAGCATCTGTATCCAGTTCAAGAACGGCAGCAATGGTTTCCTGCATCTGGCTGATGAAAGGTTTTATTTTCGGGGCCTGCAAACAAAGTGTGCTGTCAACATTCACCACATGATAACCTTTCTCCTTTATCTGGTCAAACGAACGCTGCAGTAAAATCTTACTATCGATGTTTTTAAATTCAGCAGATGTATCAGGAAAATGAGTGCCAATATCACCTAACGCCAAAGCTCCCAGCATTGCATCACAGATGGCATGCAGTAACACATCAGCATCACTATGACCAACAGCTCCTTTATGATGCGGAATTTCCACACCACCAATAAATAATTTTCTTCCTTCTGCCAGTTGATGATAATCAACCCCTGTTCCAATTCTGAATGCCATAGTATGATAAAAAAAGCGAAGGTAAACTACCTCCGCCTTTTTCAAAATCTTTTATCGCTAAGTCCTTTCTTAATTTTCAGTTGTTGTTTCACCTGCATCGCCGCCTAAATCAAACACCAGGCTGAATCGGGTGGTATTGCTTAACGGGTTGCGGT